>NZ_UQBH01000022.1 GCF_900539295.1 uncultured Megasphaera sp. | reverse complement strand
TACGGTACTGATGGAACCGGTACCATCACCTTGAACACGGATACTAATGGTACCGTAGGTACTGTAACCGTGAGCGGTCTTACGGACAAATTCATCAATGGTGCTTCTCTTAGCGGAAATACCTTGACGATTACCCGCAACGATGGTGAAAAGTTCACTGTGGATAAAATTGCTACTACCGATGATATTACCGGTGAAAACAGTATCGTTAATATGAAGTTTGCCGGTGATGACGGTACTGAAATTACGAAGAAAAACGGTGAAACGCTCAAGGTTGTTGGTGGCGTAGACGAAGATAAACTCACGGCAACCGATAATATTGGTGTTGTAGAAGATAATGGCAACCTGAAGGTTAAGTTGGCTAAAGACTTAACGGGCATCGACAGTGCTCGTATCGGAGGTACTGTAACAAATGGCGTAGCCAGCGGAGGCATTTACATTGCCAACCAGACTGGTGTGAAAAACACTATGGGTAAAACTGAAGAAGATGGGTTGTACATCACCGGATTGACCAATACGACTTGGAATCCGAAGGCTAACGGTTTCGTAAGCGGCCGTGCAGCTACGGAAGATCAGTTGAACTCCGTTTATGAAACGATTAACAGTAGTATTGAAGCCAATAAGGTTACAGGCAGCAAGAATATTACTGTCAGCGAAGACAACAAGGTTTCCTTGAACGACAACATTACCCTCGGTGGCGACATGGCAGCAAACCAGGTCAACATCAATGGTAACGACGCTAAGATTACAGCCGGTGACGGTGCCAATAAGGTCGTCGTTGACGGTGCAAATGGTCAAGTCACCATTGGTGACACGGCTAATGGCGGCATTGTCATGGGCAACCAGACGGTCGAAGGCACGAAGTCTGATAATACCAAGGATTCGCAGAGCGGCAAGTTCCTCGCGGGCCTTGACAATACGAAATGGGATCCTGAAAATCAAGGCGTCGTTGAAAATCGTGCCGCTACGGAAGGTCAGTTGAAGGACATTGCCGACCAAATCAGCGACATTGATACGGCCGTTAAATCTTCTAGCCGAGTATTCGAAAGCGACAGCGGATCTGATGCAGGTAGCTTAGTAACGGTTAAGAATACAGACCCCATGAAACTCAAAGGTGGAGCTACCGGCGAATTGTCTGATGGTAACATCGGTGTAGTAAACAACAGCGACAAGACTGGTTTTGACATCAAGTTGTCCAAAGACATTAAGGGCCTGAACAGTATTGAAGTCAACAATAAGAT
The DNA here is from genome assembly GCF_900539295.1 of uncultured Megasphaera sp. Taxonomy (GTDB): domain Bacteria; phylum Bacillota; class Negativicutes; order Veillonellales; family Megasphaeraceae; genus Megasphaera. Next base: position 36,898 of record NZ_UQBH01000022.1, on the reverse strand, counting down.
CACTATCGGTACTGGCGACAACCAGACCATCATCGAAGGTGACACCATCAATACCGGATCGGTCACGACGGGCAACACGACGATCAACAATAACGGCCTGACGATTGTAAACGAAGATTCGTCGAAGAACATCACCATCAATAACAACAACGTCAACATGGGTGGTAATGTTATTAAGAACATCGGCGAAGGTTCCGAACCGACCGATGCCATCAACAAGACCCAGTTCGACCGCGCAATCAACAACCTGGGCACGGGCATGAATCAGATCAACAACCGTGTCAACAAGTTGGATAATCGTGTAAACCGCGTCGGTGCCGGTGCAGCCGCTTTGGCAGCCCTCCATCCGCTGGAATTCAGCCCGGATGCGAAATGGGAAGTCACGGCCGGTGTCGGTAATTACCGCGGGGCTAATGCCATCGCCCTCGGTGCTTTCTATCGTCCGAACTTCGACACGATGTTCAGCATCGGAACGTCTTACGGCGGCGGTGAAAACATGATTAATGCCGGTGTAACTTGGAGAATTGGTGAAGGGGAAACGAAGGCTTATCCGTCCAAGACGGTTATGGCTCAGGAAATTGACGATCTGAAAAATGTTGTATCGGAACAGCAGGATCAGATTGAAGAATTGAAGAAACTCGTCAACTCCTTAATCAACAAATAGTATTTCCTCCCTCTTTGTGAAAGGCCCTGCTTCTTTGGGAAGCAGGGCCTTTTGCTATTCTTAATTTGTATGCATAAATCACGTCGAAATTTCACTTAACGGATTGACTTTTCTTATTGTGAAATTATATAATAAATACAAAGAGAAATAAGGACAAAGGTGTTTTGTGAGAACACACTCTGCCCTTATTCACGGGATATGCTTATAAATTTATACGAAAGGATTGATTGGCTATGTTGTTTCGAACCTTGTTGGGGATGAGATGGGGCGATTTATCGGATGATGTTCGGCAAATGCTGTTGGAACGCGCTGACCTCGATACGTTTAACGGGGCTGACGGCGAACGATACAGTCAAGGGACCCTTCATTTCCGCAATACCCTAATGGGGGTTCAGGCTGCCATTGGAATGGACCGTTTTTCCGGAGAAATGGAAAACAACGGAGTTTTCATTGACGATGACGCCGTTCTTTTTCGCATATAAATTAGTTAAATAAGAATACTTTGCACAATCCGAAAATGATGAGTGCAAGGACGATCACGACACTGATAACCCGAGTCTTAGTAAAGATCTTCGGGTTATTTTGTATGTTTTTTGGCGGGACCGGTGCCGGTACTTCCTGCTTGGTGCCGCAGATGGGGCACATGAGGACGCCGTCACGAAGTTCTGTTCCGCAGGTTGGGCAAATCATGGTATCAACTCCTATTCTCTCTTTACTATAGATGTCTCCATTCTCTATGTCAAGAAGTTATATTTTGATAATGTAAACGGTATATATAATAACTTGCACAATACGGTCGATGGGGATATACTTTTAATTATTTAGAACAAAATATTGTAAGAAAGAAGGAGAATAGCGGTTTGAAACGAAAAATTGGTTTGAGTACACAGATTTTGATTGGCTTGGCCATTGGGGCCTTAGTCGGATATTTGTTTCCTGATTTTGGAGACAAGCTGAAGCCGGTTGGCGATGCTTTTTTACGGATGATTAAGATGATCGTCGTCCCCCTTATTTTCAGTACCCTTGTCATGGGGATTGCCGGCACGGGCGATTTTAAGAAGCTCGGACGCCTTGGAGGCAAGGCCATCATTTGGTTTGAATTTGCGACGACCATCGCCCTGGCCATCGGCCTGTTAGTCATGAATTTAGCAGAGCCCGGTGTGGGCGTTACCTTGTCGGCTTCGGCAGCCAATGCGTCTCATGCGGCAGCGGCCAGTCAGCACAGCGTCGACCTCGTCGACTATGCCGTTCATATCGTGCCCAGTAATATCATCGACGCCATGGCTCGTCAGGATATGCTGCAAATCATTTTCTTCGCCTGCTTCTTTGGCGTCGCCGTCGCTCATATCGGTGAAAAGGGCGAGCTGATCGTCGATTTTTGTCAGAGCGTAGCCGAAGCGATGTTCAAGGTAACGGCCTATGTCATGCACTTTGCGCCCCTCGGCGTCTTTGCCATGATTGCCTATACGGTCGGGAGTTACGGCATTGCCATGCTCATTCCCTTGGGCGAACTCATCGTAGCGGTAGCCGGCGCGACGACGTTGTTTATCTGTATCGTGGCCCTCATCGCCAGTGCTTTTACGCGAATCAATTTTTTCTGCGTCATCCACGCTTTGAAAGACATCCTCTTCTTAGCCTTTTCGACGGCCAGCAGTGAAGCCGCCCTTCCCGGTGCCATGAAGCGTTTGGAAGCCCTGGGTGTTCCTAAGCCGATCGTTACCTTTGTCATGCCGACGGGCTATTCCTTCAACCTCGACGGGTCGACGCTGTACAGTTCGGCCGGCATCTTGTTCATCGCCCAGCTCTACGGCATTCAGATGCCCCTTGAACAGCAGCTCTTGGTCATGGTTACCCTCATGCTGTCGACAAAGGGCATTGCCGGCGTTCCCGGTGCCGGTATCATCGTCGTCGCTGCCACGGCTGCGGCCTTCAATCTTCCGACGGAAGGCGTCGCCATTTTGCTTGGCATCGACCGTATCTTGGACATGATCCGCACGATTTGCAACGTCTGCGGCAACTGCATGGCGACGGTCGTCGTTGCCTTTTGGGAAAAGGATTTAACGAAGGCTGATTTCTATAAAAATTATCGTGCGTTTCTAGAGGACAAAGAAGCCTAAACTTGCCAAGAGTTTCAATAGCAATACTAGACTAAATCTGTTATAATAATGGGGTAAACAAGTGATCCGTAAGGCATGTCTGACGGAAAACTTCATCGATGAGCCTCCGTGCTCTTCTGCAAAGGACTGTCTGCGCAGGCGAGGCGAAAGCACATAGTGATTATCCTAAGGTTCTGTGCTTTCACACAGAACCTTTTTTGTTTATTAAGGAGGAGACCTTATGGAAACGCGAGTCGCTTTAATCGGTATTATTGTCGGCAACCGCAATGAATCAACGAAATTGAATGAAATTTTGCATGAATACGGTCAGTACGTCATCGGTCGCATGGGTGTCCCGTACAAGGATAAAGACATCAACGTTATCAGCATCATCGTCGATGCGCCCCAAGACGTCATCAGCGCCATGTCCGGTAAAATCGGCATGATTCCGGAAGTCAGCACCAAGACGATTTATCCGCCTCTGCCGCAGTAGGAGGGTCGTATGCTGAAAATTGCAATTTACGGTAAGGGTGGTATCGGCAAGTCGACCATGACCAGCAACCTGGCAGCTGCCTTTGCCTATTTGGGGAAACGGGTCATTCAGATCGGCTGTGACCCCAAGGCGGATTCGACGTTCAATCTCCTCGGCGGCGAACCTTTGCTGCCGGTCATGAATTACCTCCGGGAGCACGACGAAGATCCCGAGTCGATTGAAGATATTTCCCGCATTGGCTACGGCGGCATCCTCTGTATTGAAACGGGGGGACCGACGCCGGGGCTGGGCTGTGCCGGCCGAGGCATCATCGCCACTTTTTCCCTCCTCGAAGATTTGGGCCTCTTTGAAACGTATAAGCCGGACGTCGTCTTGTATGACGTCTTAGGTGACGTCGTCTGCGGCGGTTTTGCCGCTCCCATTCGGGAAGGCTATGCGGAAAAAGTCCTCATCGTCACATCCGGTGAAAAGATGGCCCTCTATGCGGCCAACAACATCAATACGGCAGTCACCAATTTTGCCGACCGCAGCTATGCCAAGGTAGAAGGCATTATCTTCAATCGCCGCAATATTCCCGATGAAGACGCTAAAGTTCGTGCCTTTGCCGAAAAGGCCGGCCTCACCATCGTCGGCGATATTCCCCGCAGTGACGATATCAACCGTTATGAAGAATTGGGTCAGACCGTTATCGAAGGCAATCCGGACCTTCCTATCAGCAAGACCTTCCTCGATTTGGCTCGAAAATTATTAGAAGACAAGGATTAAATATGACAGAAAGAAAACCTTTTGCCATTACGGTGCAGGACTTAGTGGCTCGCGGTCGGAATGATATTCCGGCAGAGCTGATCACGTCGACGCACCTCATCTATAATTCGCCGGCAGCGCTGGCCTTTAACTCACCCGGTGCCCAAGGCTTCGGGGTAAAGCGGGCGGGCCTTTCCATTCCCGGCTCGGTCATGATTCTCATCGGCCCCGGCTGCTGCGGACGCAATACGACGATCCTCAGTGAAATGGGCGGCTACAGCGATCGATTTTTCTTCTACATCATGGATGAAACGGACATCGTCACCGGCCGTCATCTGAAGAAAATGCCCCAGGCCGTCTGCGAAGTCGTCGACAGCCTGCCGGAAAAGCCGTCGGTCGTCATGGTCTGCATGACCTGTGTCGACGCCTTATTGGGGACCGATATGGAACGGGTCTGCCGCAAGGCGGAACAGGCTGCGGGACTGCCCGTCGTGCCCTGTTATATGTACGCTTTGACGCGGGAAGGGCGCAAGCCGCCGATGGTCGATGTCAGACGGGCCATTTATTCCCTCTTGGAAAAGGAACCCCGTCAGCGGCGGACGGTCAACCTCTTGGGCTATTTTTCGCCCTTACAGGACGACTGCGAGTTTTACGATATTTTAAAGGCCATCGGGTTTAACCAGATCAATGAAATTTCCCGCTGTGCCGACTTTGCCGCTTACAAGGCCATGGCTCGGGCCAATGTAAACTTTGTTCTCAATCCTGAATCGCGGCTGGCCGCTCAGGACTTGGAACAGCGCCTGGGCATTCCCAGCATCGAATTGACTCGCCTCTATCAGGTCAGTCAGATTCACAACCAGTATCAGGCCTTGGCCAAAGCCTTGGACGTGACCATTGATGATGAGCCTTGGCTGGAAAAGGCACGGGCCGTCGTCCATCGGATGCAGGAAAATTACAGCGGTACGACCGTTGCCATCGGCGAGATGCAGAACGGCAACGCCTATGAAATGGCCCTGGCTCTGACGCGCTACGGCTTCGTCGTCCGCGAAATCTATGCCAACCTCGGGCCGGACGACTTCGTTTACCTTCGCCATTTGGCGGAACTGAGCCCGGACACAAAGGTGTACTCCAATTTATCGCCGTCCATGCTGTATTACGAAGGCGATGATGTATCCATCGATGTGACCATCGGTAAGGATGCTGCATACTATCACGAACAGGCTGCCCACCTTCATTGGGACGAGGATATTCAGCCCTTCGGCTATGCCGGGGTCGTTTCCCTGCTGAACCGTTTGGAAGAAGTCCTCTTGGAAAGGAAGAAACGATGAGAGGTTTATGGAAATATATATCGCCCTTTGCGCCGGATCAGTCCGGGGCGGCAGCTGTTCTCTATGGATTAGACGGCATCGTCGTCATCTGCGACGCCGGCGGCTGTGCCGGCAATATCTGCGGCTTTGATGAACCTCGCTGGTTCAGTGGCCGAAAGAGCGCCGTATTCAGCGCCGGACTGCGCGATATGGATGCCATTCTCGGCCGGGACGATAGACTCGTTGAAAAGCTTTGCGACGCTGCCGAAAAAATCGACGCCTCCTTTGCGGCCATCGTCGGCACGCCGGTTCCGGCCGTCATCGGGACGGATTACCGGGCTCTCAAGCGAATGGCAGAAAAGAAACTCGACTTGCCGGTCATTACCATCGATACGACGGGCATGGACTATTACGATAAGGGCATTGAACATGCTTATGAAGCCTTGTTCCCGGCCTTTGTCGATAAGAGTCTGAAACCGGAAGCCGATACAGTCGGAATCCTCGGTGCCGTCCCCTTAGAGCTCATGCATCCCGGCGATATCGAATGGATCAGTCAGAGTCTGGCCGAAGAAGGTTGGAAGCAGATTTTATTGTTTGACGAAATCGACGATTACCGCAATGCCGGCAAGGCTACTCTCAATATGGTCGTGTCGCCGGCAGGCCTTAAGGCGGCCCAGTACTTAAAGGAAACCTTCGGCACGCCTTATGAGCTCCATTACTTCGGCCTCGATGCCGTCGTCGACTTCGACGATAATTTATTTGCCGGAAAGAATGTTTTGGTCATCCATCAGCAGGCGGCGGCCTCGGCTATGGCGGCCATGGCCGAAGAAGCCGGAGCCGCACGTGTAATGACGGCGTCGTGGTTTATGGATAAGCCCGAAGCGCGGTATGAAAATCACGTCGTCTTGAAGGAAGAAGACGATTTGCGGGACCTTGCCGACAATGATAATTTTGACCTCATCCTCGGCGACTTGTATTATCGCCGGGCGCTGCCGAATTTCCACGGCCAATACGTAGATTTTCCGCATTTTGCCGTATCCGGGAGGGGATAAGATGAGGAGCGAACGGATCTGTGTCTTCGGCATCGTTCAAGGCGTCGGCTTTCGCCCTTTTGTCAGCCGCATTGCCGATGCCAATGGGATTTTCGGTTCGGTCTGCAATAAGGGCTCTTATGTGGAAATCATTGCTCAAGGTGATGAGGCGCATCTGGCCGCTTTTCATGAAGACCTGGAAAAGAAGGCGCCTGAGCGTTCGTCGATTTTGAAGGTCGTTACGACGACGATTGATAGTCCGGCCTACGATGATTTTTCGATTATCGAGAGCGCCAGGGAAAAAGGCGATATTTTCGTGTCGCCGGACATTGCCATCTGCAAGGCCTGTCAGAAAGAGCTCTTTGACAAGGAAAATCGCCGCTATCTCCATCCCTTTATCAACTGTACGGCCTGCGGGCCGCGGCTGACGATTCTTGATTCCATGCCCTACGACAGGGAGCGGACGAGTATGGGGGAATTTCCCATGTGCCCGGCGTGCGAGTACGAATATACCCACGCCGAAACGCGGCGCTACGATGCCCAGCCTGTCTGCTGCAACGACTGCGGCCCTGAGGTCTACCTCTTGGACCGGTCCGAACGGGGGCGCGAGGCCATTACGGCGGCCCGGAAGGCTATCCTCGACGGGAAGATCGTCGCCATTAAAGGCATCGGCGGTTTTCACCTCTGCTGCGACGGACGAAACGAAGCGACCGTCGCCCTCCTGCGCAAGCGGAAGGGGCGGCCTGTAAAGCCTTTTGCCATCATGATGAAGGACGTCGACGCCGTTCGCCGGGAATGCCTCATTCCCGACGGGGCAGAAGATGTTCTCGACGGGCATCAAAAGCCGATTATCCTGCTGCCGAAGCGAAACGACCAGACGTTGGCGCCGTCTGTTGCGCCGGGCAATCCGTCCATCGGTGTCATGCTGCCGTATACGCCGCTGCATCTCCTGCTCTTTACCTATGACGACGGCCTGACCATGGTCGACAGTTTGGTCATGACCAGTGCCAATGAGTCCGGCGCGCCCATTTGTCACAATGATGACGAGGCTCGTAAAGAACTTTCCGGTCTGGCGGATATCATCCTGTCCCACAACCGACGAATCCGCCTGCGGGCTGACGATTCGGTCATGGACTGGTACGACGGCAGGCCCTATATGATTCGCCGTTCGCGGGGCTATGCGCCGCTGCCTTTCTTCTATGGGAACGGGCAGGGAAAAGACGTGCTGGCCATCGGCGGTGAGCTCAAAAATTGCTTTTGCATTGGCCGCAATAATTTATTCTATCCGTCGCCCTATATCGGCGACATGAGCGATATACGCACCGTTCAGGCCCTGCGTGAATCGGTTCAGCGCATGGCAGCTTTGCTGGAAGCCTCGCCGTCGGTCGTGGCCTGCGACCTCCATCCGGCGTACAACACGGCGGCCGTGGCCCGCGAATCGGGCCTTCCCGTCGTGACCGTCCAGCACCACTACGCCCACATCCTGTCCTGCATGGCTGAAAACGGCTATGAACAGCCCGTCATCGGCCTTTCCTTTGACGGGACGGGATACGGCAGCGACGGGACGATTTGGGGCGGTGAAATCTTAGTCAGCCGTATTAACGGCTTTGACCGTGCCGCTTCCATCGAGCCTTTTTGGCAGCGCGGCGGCGACATATCGGCCAAAGAGGGCTGGCGCATTGCCGTCAGTCTTGTGGATGGATTGTGGACAGATCGGCAGGAGGTTTCGACCATCGTCGAGACCTTGAACCTCTGCCGGCCGGAAGAGCTTTCGGCTCAGTTTTTCCTGGCGGACCAGCAGATTAACAGCGTCATCTCGACCAGTGCCGGCCGCCTCTTTGATGGCGTCAGTGCCATTTTGGGCCTTTGCCGGTCGTCGACCTTTGAAGGTCAGTCGGCCATGACGCTGCAGTTTGCCGGGGAGCAGTGGGAAGGCGAACACGGTCCCATTGATGTCGAGCCTGTTGAACCCATTGAAGGCGACGGACGGCTGTTGCTGCCGACGGCTTCGTTGGTTAAAGAGCTCGTTGAAAAACGCCTTTCCGGAGACGATCCCCATAAGCTTGCCTATGAATTTCACTGCCGATTGGCCGGCATGGCCGTCGGTGTCTGCGAAGCTGTACGCGGTCAAACGGGACTTGAAACGGCTGCCTTAAGCGGCGGCGTCTTCCAAAACCGCCTGCTCCTGCGCCTTTGCGACGAAGCACTGCAACAGCGGGGCTTTACGGTTTTGAAGCACAGCCTGGTGCCGCCCAACGACGGCGGCATTGCCCTGGGACAGGCGATATATGCGATGTATCACGATACTTTGAAATAGATGAAGGAGGGGTTATCATGTGTGTAGGTTTACCCGCACGTGTTATGAAAATACAGAATGGAATGGCGCTCGTCGATGCGTCCGGAGCGAAACGGGAAGTATCGGCAGCTTTGATCGATGAATTGGATCCCGGCGATTACGTCATGGTTCACGCCGGCATGGCCATCGCCAAGATTACGAATAACGATGCCGATGAAACCGACGACATTCTGGAGGACTTAGATTGATGGCAGAAGGGAAGAAGCGGACGGCTCTCGATATCATTCAGAATTACGACGGGCCGAAAATCCGCATTATGGAAGTCTGCGGGACGCATACCCACGAAATCTTTCGCCTCGGCATTCGCCAGATCCTGCCGAAACAGGTCGACGTCATTTCAGGACCGGGCTGCCCGGTCTGCGTTACGCCCGTCGGTTATATCGATCAGGCCTTGTGGCTGGCCCTTGAAAAGGGCGTTACCATCTGCACCTTTGGCGACTTGGTCCGCGTTCCCGGCACGTCGATGAGTTTGGCCGACGCCCGCAGTAAGGGAGCTCACGTTGAAATCGTTTACTCGCCGATTGATGCCTACGAATACGCCAAAAATCATCGCGATGAAGAAGTCGTCTTCTTAGCCGTCGGCTTTGAAACGACGACACCTCCGTCGTGCCTGGCCGTCAAGCAGGCGATGGCTGACGGACTGACCAATTTCTCTCTGTTGACGGCCAATAAGACCATGCCTATGGCCTATGAAGCCATGAAGGGCAGCGCCGATGCCTTCTTGTATCCCGGCCACGTCGATGCCGTCATGGGCACCAAGGCCGGTGAAGCTATGGTTAAAGAAGGAATGTCCGGCGTCGTCGCCGGCTTTACGGCCAAAGAACTGCTCACGGCTTTTGCTGTCATCTTGGCTAAGTTCCCCCAAGGGAAGCCTTTCTTTAAAAACTGCTATCCTCGGGTCGTCACCGAGGAAGGGAGTCGCTCGGCTCAGGCCTTGATGGACGAATATATGGAACCCTGCGATTCGGAATGGCGCGGTTTAGGCGTCATCCCCAAGTCGGGCTTACAGCTGCGGGAGGCATTTTCTGCCTGCGATGCCCGTAAGAAATACAGCATTCCGAAGATGGACGGCAAAGCCAATCCGGGCTGCCGCTGCGGCGACATCCTGAAAGGCCAGTGCAAGCCGCTGGAATGCCCCTTATTTGGAAAATTATGTACGCCGGAACACCCGGTCGGCGCCTGCATGGTGTCCCACGAAGGTGCCTGCTCGGCCTATTATTTATATGGAGGAAATGCCCATGAGTGACCTTATTACCTTAGCACACGGCGCCGGCGGCAAGCAGACGGCGGAACTCATCGACCGCGTCTTTAAAGCTCATTTTTCGAATCCCCAGTTTACCGGGGACGATGCAGCTGTCCTGCCTGTTGGCGGGACGAATCTCGCTTTTACGACGGACGGCTTCATTGTGTCGCCGCCTGAATTTCCCGGCGGCAATATTGGTAAATTAAGCATCTGCGGGACCGTAAACGACTTGTCCTGCATGGGAGCAAAGCCCCTTTATTTATCGTGTGCCTTCGTCATTGAAGAAGGTTTTCCCATGGAAAAAGTCGAAGCTTACGCCAAGGCCATGGCCGAAACGGCAGCCGAAGCCGGCATGCGCATCGTTGCCGGTGATACGAAAGTTGCCGGTAAGGGCCAGGTCGACCATCTCTTCATCACGACGACCGGTATCGGTCAGATTATGGACGGCGTCCAGACTTCGGGCACCCTGGCAAAACCGGGCGATGCTATCATCGTCAGCGGTGACGTCGGCCGTCACGGCTGCACGATTCTTCTCGAACGGAACCAATTCGGCATCGACGCCGACGTGACCAGTGACTGTGCACCCTTGTGGGGGACGGTCGAAAGCATGCTCAATACGACCAAGGACATCCACGTCATCCGCGATGCGACTCGCGGCGGCGTCGGCACGGTCCTCTATGAAATTGCCGCTCAGAGCAACGTCGGCATCCACTTGGACAGCCAGTCCATCCCCGTCGATCCGGCCGTCCGCGGCGTCTGCGGCATGCTGGGCTTAGAACCCTTGTATCTGGCCTGCGAAGGCCGTCTGGTCATCGTTGCCCCGCGGGATGTGGCTGACGATATCGTCGCTGTCCTGCGTAAGGGAAAATACTCGCAAAATGCAGCCATCATCGGCGAAGTCACGGCCGACCAGCCGGGCCGCGTCGTCATGCGCACGGAAATCGGTGCCGAAACATTACTGCCGCCGCCGGGCGGTGAATTGCTGCCCCGCATTTGTTAAGTTGGAGGTACGGGAATGATATACGAAAACGAAGTCAATCCGCCCCAGGCGCGACGGTATAACCATGTAACGCCCGATGGGGCCAATATTGCCATTGGCAAGGCGTCCTTCCCCAAGCCCTTCTATATCGGCCTGCAGTACGCTTCGCCGGCTCGCGGTCATTGGACCATTGCTCATTCTCCGATGCTCATTCCCGGCTGCCATGAAATTTATGTCTGCTGCGCCTGCTGCCTCCACGGCGTCGTCTTGTCGGCTGATGAAGTGCCTGAAGGGGCCGGCCGCTTTTCCATGGTTACCCTGACCAATGAAAATTTGATCAAGGGCAATCTGGAAGAAATGATGATCGACGGCATTGCCCACATCATCGACGAACTGCCGGAACGGCCGAAGTGCGTCGAAGGCTTTACGAGCTGCATGCAGCACTTCCTGCACATCGACCTCAACGTCGTCTACGGGACCCTGCGCGAACGCTACCCCGATATCGACTTCATCGACGGCTATATGATTCCGACCCTGCAGCGCCGCTACTCGCCGGACGTCCTCGGTCGCCGTCAGCTCATGCGGGCCGTTCAGCCTCTGCCGCGAAAGAAGGCCGTCAATTACGTCGTCAATTACTATCCGGTCGACGCCGATAATGAATTGAGCGTCATGCTTCGCGACGGCGGCTACGATATTCACGACTTTGCCGACTGCCAGACGTACGAGCAGTATAAGGCCATGGGCGAATCGGAAGCCAACATTTATTTCCTGGAAAACTCCGAGACGGCGGCCAAGGACATGAAGCGGCGCTTGAAACAAGAAGCCCTCTATCTGACTTATTCTTATGACTACGCCGTCTTGCGGCAGAATTTGCAGACTGCAGCCGACGCCTTCGGCCTTGCCATGCCCGACTGCGACGCCTATGAACAGGAAATCGAAGCCAAGGCGAAGGCCCTCCTCGAAAAAGTGGGCTCGACGCCCATTGCCATCGACTACACGGCGACGCCGCGTCCTTTGGGTCTGGCCAAGTTCCTCTTGACCCACGGCTTCCATGTTTATGCCGTCTACCTCGATAAGATTTTACCGGGGGAAAAGGAGGCCTTTGACTTCTTGCAGAAGGAATATCCGGACCTCGAACTGCGGTCGGCCATGCACTTTAAGCGGGGCCTCCTGCCGCGGGATGACAGCAAAAAATTCGGCAAGGTCCTGGCTATCGGTCAGATGGCGGCTTATTTTACGGATACGAAGTATTTTGTTAACCTCATCGAAAACAGCGGCCTCTATGGTTACGTCGGCCTTTCAAAAATCCTCGACTGGATCGGCGAGGCCAATGCCGCAGAAAATCCGAAGATGCGGGAAATTATTCAGATAAAAGCCTGGGGGTGCCACGGATGAAACAAGCACAGCGCGTCTTATCGACGTATGCCGTCGACATGTTCGGCATCGCTTCGTCCCTTTATGAATTAGGCGGCCTCATCGTCATGCACGATGCATCAGGCTGCAACTCGACGTACGATACGCACGACGAACCGCGGTCGTACGACACACAGAGCATGGTCTATATTTCAGGCCTCAATGAAATCGATACCATTCAGGGCAATGACCAGCGACTCATCGACGACATCGCCGAAGCTGCCGAAGCGGCCCGGCCCTATTTCATCGCCATCGGCGGCAGTCCTATGCCAAATGCCATCGGCACTGACTTTAAAGCTATCCAGCGCTTAGTTGCGGACCGGACCGGTCTTCCGACCTTAGGTTTTCGCACCGACGGCATCCACAGCTACCTGCCCGGTGCCGGCGGGGCTTACGTTTGGCTGGCTAAGCAGTTTGTCAAACCGGCCTCGAAAAAGCCCGAGCTTCCGGCGAAACGGGTCAACCTATTAGGGCTGACACCTCTCGACTTTTCCGTCGTCGGCAATGCCACGACGCTGAAACAGATCGTGACCGACGCCGGTTTTACCATTCAGAGCTCGTGGTCTATGGGGGATACTTTGGAAGGCCTTTCGACGGCTGCGGATGCCGACGTCAATGTTGTCGTCTCGTCGACAGCCTTTTACCTGGCTCAGTACCTCCGCGACACCTACGGGATTCCCTATGTTGTCGGCATTCCCATGGGCGAGAAGGGGACGCCCGATTGGCTCGAAGCCCTGCGGAAGGGAGATTCTTCCTATGTGACCGGTCTTACGGGCGAGGAAGAATACGTCAAGGCTCAGTATGCCTTGGCCGACCTCAATGCTTGGAAGACGGAACAGGCTTACGACGACACGCCCTGCGACGTGCTGGTCATCGGCGAACCGGTCTATCTCCGGTCGATGAAGGCCTTCCTTGAAAAGGAAATGGGTGTTGAAAAGGTTCGCCTGCTCTGCCCCTTATCCGATGCCCCGCAGTGGCTCTTAAAGGATATGGAAGTGGCCAGCGTCGAAGCCGTTATCCGTCAGGAATGCCGCAAGGCGCGGCGAGTCATTGCCGATCCGATTTATGCTCGGTTACTGCCGGATGAGCCTGATAAATTTATTTCCATGCCTCACGAAGCCTATTCCGGCCGTCACTATCACGACGATATGCCTATTTTTGTCGGCCCGTCGTTTACGGCATGGATGAAAGATAAACTGAAATAAGAAGGAGACTGACTATGCGGAAATTTGCCATTTATGGAAAGGGCGGTATTGGAAAATCGACGACGACGGCTAACGTGTCGGCGGCCTTGGCATCGATTGGAAAAAAAGTCGTCCAAATCGGCTGCGACCCGAAAGCCGATTCGACGCTGAATCTGCTCCATGGCGAACCGGTCATGCCGGTCATGGATTATTACCGCCAATATACAGAAGGTCCCGACTTCGAACACATCGGACGGGAAGGTTACGGCGGCGTCTTCTGCATCGAAACGGGCGGCCCGACGCCGGGCCTTGGCTGCGCCGGAAGGGGCATCATCGCTACCTTCGACCTCATCGATGAGCTGGAAGTCTTTGAAAAACTATCGCCGGACGTCGTCATGTACGACGTCTTGGGCGACGTCGTCTGCGGCGGCTTTTCGGCGCCGATCCGCGACGGTTATGCCGATGAAATCTTTATCGTCACGTCGGGGGAAAAGATGGCCCTCTATGCGGCGGCCAATATCTTTAAAGCCGTAGAAAATTTCAAGAGCCGCGGTTACGCTCAGGTAAAAGGGCTTATCCTCAATCGCCGCAACGTCGACGATGAGTATGAAACGGTCAAGGCCTTTGCCGATGAACACGGCCTGCCCATCGTGGCCGACATTCCCCGCAGCAAGGAAATCCAGTATTATGAAAATAAGGGAATGACCGTCGTCGAAGGCGATCCCGAGTTACCCGTAAGCCGCATCTACCGCGATTTGGCGCAGCGGCTGCTGGAAGTATAGAAAGGAAGTTATGGCATGGGGATGAATGATACGCCGTCAGGCGAACGGACTCATATCGGATTTTTCGGCCGCCGCAATGCCGGTAAGTCGAGTGTCGTAAACGCCGTTACCGGCCAAAATCTGTCTATCGTATCGGATACCAAGGGGACGACGACGGACCCCGTTTACAAGGCTATGGAACTCCTGCCCTTGGGACCGGTGGTCATCATCGATACGCCGGGCATCGACGACGTCGGCGCCCTCGGGGAAGAACGGGTGCGCCGGACGAAGCAGGTCCTCAATAAGACCGATATTGCCGTCGTCATCGTCGACGGGACGGAAGGCTTGGCCCAGGCCGATGAAGAAGTATTGGCCCTCATTCGGAGCAAGGGCCTGCCTCATCTCATCGTCTATAATAAGGCGGACTTGGTGAAGGATGCGGCTGAGGCCGATGACAATGCCGTCCATGTCAGTGCCTTGACCGGCGACGGCATCCACGAACTGAAGGAAAAACTGGCCCGGTTGAAGCCGACTGACGCCGAGGCTCCCATCGTCAGCGACCTCATTGACCGCGGTGATATGGTCGTCCTGGTCGTGCCCATCGATTCGGCAGCTCCGAAGGGACGCCTCATCCTGCCGCAGCAGCAGACGATTCGCGAAATCCTCGACAGCAACAGTGCAGCCATCGTCGTAAAGGAAGATGAACTGCCCCATACCCTGTCCTGCTTTACGAAAAAGCCGTCGTTGGTCATTACGGACAGTCAGGTCTTTGGCAGAGTCTCGGCCGATACGCCGGACGATATTCGCCTGACGTCCTTTTCGATTTTAATGGCTCGCCATAAGGGCCTCTTGGAATCGGCCGTCCGCGGCGTTACCGCCGTCGATAAACTGAAAGACGGCGACAAGGTTCTCATTGCCGAAGGCTGTACGCACCACCGCCAATGCGATGATATCGGGACGGTCAAGATTCCGCGCTGGTTGAAGGAGTATACGGGTAAAGACATCTCGATTGAAACGGCCAGCGGCCGCGATTTTCCTGAAGACTTGTCGCCCTATGCCCTGGTCATTCACTGCGGTGGCTGCATGCTCAACGGTCGGGAAGTGGGATACCGCATGAAAACGGCTGCCGATCAAGCCGTTCCTATTACCAACTACGGCATTGCCATTGCCTATATGAAGGGAATCCTGCGGCGGAGTCTGAGTGTCTTCCCCGATTTGCAGGAACTTCTGCCGGACGATTAAGACCGGCTTTTTCGGGGGAGACACTCGATAAAAAACAGCCGGCATAGATTCGGCTGTGAGGTGTATGTATGGCAAACTTATCGCTTAAGCTTGAACAAAAAACGAAATTGATGCAGGTCCAGCGCCTGACGATTCAGCTTTTGGCCCTCCACGGTCAGGAGTTGATGGACTTTCTACAGGAACAGGTAACGGATAATCCACTACTCGACATCCGCTACCATGACGTCCGCGGTGCCGGTGATAAAAACGAAAAGCCGATCGACAATATTAAAAGCCGCAGTGCGTCCCTCGAATCGCAGCTCATGGCTCAGCTCCGCGTCGTGTCCGTGCCGCGGCCGATTCTCTTGGCGGCGGGCCTGGTCATCGGTTCTCTCGACGAGAAAGGCTTTTTCCAAGGCGACTTGTCGTCCTTAGGCGACGGCTACGGCCTTTCGGAAGAAGACTTAGAAAAAGGCCTGGAACTCGTCCAGACCTTTGATCCGCCGGGCATCGGAGCCCGAAATATTTGTGAAGCCCTGCTTATCCAGACGCGGCGCCGCAGCGACGGGCCGCCCAAGACAGAAGAATTCCTGACCCGGCACTATGACGATTTCCTGCGGGGGAAGTGGTCGAAAATCCAGCAGGGGTTGGAGTTATCGGATAAGGATTTGCGCGACATTCGGGATTTTTTGAAGACTTTGTCCCTTCAGCCGGCCGGCCAGATCGAGCAGGATGAAGTCTACATTCGCCCTGACGTCGAAATCTATCTTGACGAGGGCGGAACATTGGCTTTCCGCTGGCTGGAAGAGCTTCCCGACGTCTATTTTCGCGATGATTTATACGCCGAGTATGGAGCCCAGAAAGATAAGAAAACCCTGGCTTATATCCGCAAAGCACGGAGAGCTTTTAACGATTTGGCGTCGGCTTTGGCCTATCGCCGCTTGTCCATTGAACAGGTTATGACCTGTCTCTTGACCCGTCAGGAAGGCTATTTTCTCCACGGTCAGCCCTTGGAGCCGCTGCGCCAAAAGGACATTGCCGAGGAAACGGGCCTCAGTACGGCGACGGTAAGCCGCGTCTGCCGCAACCGGTACGCCTTGTTTGACGGTAAGGTATACGGGCTGCAGTCCTTTTTAGCTACGGCTTACAGCCGTCAGCGCGAGGACGAGGACTTTGTTTCCGATAAGGCCATCATGAAGAAAATTCAGGCGCTTATCGCAAACGAGGACAAGGAGCATCCTTATTCGGATCAAGACGTGGCCGACTATTTTTCGGCCATCCATATTACCATAGCCCGGCGGACGATTACCAAGTTCCGGCAAAAATTAAATATTCCCAACAGCAATATCCGGCGCCGATGCCGATGAGGCCCTTACGGCCGCATCTTATTGAAGATGGTCTGCCGCGATACGTTGAGCAGTTTGGCTATATCCTTTTGGCTATAGCCTTTTTCTTGAAGCTCTTCGATGAGGATTTGCTGGATGGTCACTTCTAACTGCTTCATGTTGAGGGTAAGAGACGCCGTGTCGAGGAGGGCGTCTTTTTTATTTTGGTCGGCAATGTCGAAGAGGGCATCGTAGGACTTATCCAAGGTGTCGCCAAAGATGAAGTAGCGCAGGGCGACGCTGTGGAGCTCGCGGATGTTGCCCCACCAGTTGTGCTGGACGAGGACTTTTTTTAAGGACGGACTGAGGTGGCATTTTTGATGGCTTAATGTTTCGACGAAGTGGGTGAATAAGTAGAGGATGTCGTCAGGCCGATCGTTTAACGGCGGCAGATTCAGCCGCAGGGTGTTGATGCGGAAGTATAAGTCGCGGCGGAATTCGCCGGCTTCGACTGAGGCGATGAGGTCGGCGTTACCGGCCGAGATGATGCGGATGTCGAGGGGGATGACGTAGTCCGAGCCGAGGCGCATGACCTGTTTTGTCTCCAAGACGCGCAGCAGTTTCGATTGGATGCTGGGGGCCATGCTGTTGATTTCGTCAAGGAAAATCGTTCCCTTGTGGGCCATTTCAAAGAGGCCGGCCTTGCCTTCTTTGCGGGCGCCCGTGAAGGAGCCGCTGACGTAGCCGAAGAGTTCGCTTTCGAGGAGGTCTGTCGTCAGGGCGGCGCAGTTGATGGCCACGAAGGGCCCGTTGCGGCGGTCGCTGGCATTGTGGATGCTTTGGGCGAAGAGTTCTTTACCCGTGCCGCTTTCGCCTTGAATCAGGATGGGGGCGTTGTATTCTGCCATAATGGCGGCTCTCTGAATGACTTTTTTCATGTTGTCGTCAACGGTCTTGATGTCGTCGAAGTGATGTCTGGCCGTCATGCCGGTTTTGGTCAGCTTATAGCGGATATTTTTTTCCAGTCGCTGCAGCTCTGTGACGTCGCGGAGGGTCATGATGTAGTGGGAGCTGCTGTCCATGAGAAAGAAGTCGGAGTTGGCGATGAGGGTGTACGGCGGACGGCGGATGATCGTTTCGTGGAAGGACGGTTTGTTTCCTTCGACCCAGTCGGGGAAGATATCGCGGATATTTTTCGTCGTCGCCGATACGCCCAGAAAGTCGGCAGCCCTTTTGTTGAGATGGGAAATGGAGCCGCCTGTGGAATAGAGGATGATGCCGTCGGTGACGTGGGATAAGATGGACGACATCATGGACAGCTGCTGATTGTCCTTTTCTTTGAATGACAGCAGTTCTTGGGCGTAGAGCAGAACCGACAGCATCGTCGATTCGCTGGGCTTGATGGAATAAATCGGCATCTGGCTGGGATTGGCGATTTGGGGCAGGAGGGGACAGCCGACGATGGCCGTGTCGGCCGTGACCGGTATCTGCCGCACCCGTTCGAGGAGTTCCAAGTGAGTCTTATCGAGGCTGTATCGGGGATAAAATACGATTTTCTCCGCCAATTCCGGCGGACAGGCTTCCCTGTTGAACATGAAGTTTTCATTGAGCAGCAAGTGAATTTTTTTGTAATTCGGGGCAATGGCCCGCAGGGCATAGAGGGCGTCGTTCGTCGAGCTGTACAGACAGAGGATGGGAATGGTGTCGATGGCCTTGGTCAGTATCTGGTGGGCGCCGCTGGTGGTGATGATGACCTTGGTTCCCTTTTCGACCAGGGCGTGGGCTTGGGCGACGAGGTTGGGAAAATCGATGATTTCTACGTCGATGATGAAGTGGTGTTGTTCTAATTTCTCCTTATATGTGTCTAAGATGGTGTGAACCATCTGCTGCATGGAAAGGTCGGAAATCAGAAAGGCAATTCTATCCATAAGTTTCTCCTTTTAATTTCATTAAAAATTACCGAAAAGTTCTCCTTCTATCATAAAAAAATATGAAGAGAATGTAAAGTATGTAACGAATTTTTTACACATCGGGAATATCAATTAGCTTATCAATATGAAAAAATGGCTTAAATTCGATAATGTCATAGTTGGCATGATTATTTCATATATATTATCGAACAGATAAATGAACTGATTCAACGAATGAGGAGGTATGAATTATGAAAAAATTATTGTCCGGTGACGAAGCGATCGCCAGAGGCTTATATGAAGCCGGCGTTTCCTTTGCTTCGGCTTATCCCGGTACGCCGAGTACGGAAATCTTGGAAAACGTCTCGACTTATGATGGCATGTACTCTGAATGGGCCCCGAATGAAAAAGTTGCTATGGAAGCGGCTATCGGTGCTTCGATGTCCGGTGTCCGCTCCTTCGCCGCCATGAAGATGGTTGGTGTCAACGTAGCGGCTGACCCGCTGTTTACGTTCTCCTACTTAGGCATGAACGGCGGTTTTGCCTTCGTATCGGCTGACGATCCGGGCATGCATTCGTCCCAGAATGAACAGGATAACCGTAATTATGCCAAATTCGCTAAAATCGCCATGTTTGAACCGTCGGACTCGCAGGAATGCATCGACATGACCAAAGAAGCATATCGTGTCAGTGAAAAGTACGGTGTTCCCATGATGATCCGCATGACGACCCGCGTCTGTCATTCGAAGAGCCTCGTTGAAGAAAGTGACTGTGTAGAGGTTCCTGCCGTTCCTTATAAGAAACAGCGCGAAAAGATGGATGCTGTACCGGCTATTTCCAAACAGCGCCGCTACGTCGTCGAAGAACGGGAACAGAAACTGAAAGAATACGCTGAAGAATGTCCCTTTAACGTCGTCGAAATGCACGATACGAAGATCGGCATCATCTCTGCCGGCTCGGCTTATATGTATGCCAAAGACGCTTTGGGCGACAAGGCTTCTTATTTGAAACTCGGCTTTACCTATCCCTTGCCGATGAAGAAAATCAAAGCCTTTGCCGATTCCGTCGATGAACTGTACGTCGTCGAAGAACTCGATCCCTTCATGGAAGAACAGATTCGTCAGGCCGGCATCCCCTGTCACGGCAAAGATGTCATCCCCAAGATCGACGAACTCAACCCCAATATCGTTGCCGAAGGTATTTTGAAAGAAAAGGCAGAAGGCTTCGACGTTCCCGATACCTTATTCGTACCCCGTCCGCCGGCTCTCTGTGCAGGCTGTCCGCACCGCGGCTTCTTCTACGAACTGGGCAAACGGAAAGATACGGTCATGATCGGCGATATCGGCTGTTATGCCTTAGGCGGCGCAGCACCCCTCAATGCGAAAGACCTGGCGGTCTGCATGGGCAGTGCTTTCTCCGTCGGCCACGGCTTCAGCCACGGCTTTGAACTGAGCGATCAGAAGAAACGCGTCGTCGGCTGCATGGGCGACTCGACCTTCTTCCATACGGGCATCAACTCCCTGACTGAAGTTGCCTACAACGGTTCCAATACGATCTGCGTCATCTTGGATAACCGCATCACCGGCATGACGGGTCATCAGGAAAATCCGGGCACGGGCTACAATATCAAAGGCGAACCGGCTACCCTCATCGACATCGAAACGGTCGTCAAAGCCTTGGGTATCAAGAACGTCCGCACGGTCAATCCGCTGGACCTCAAAGTCATGAAAGAAACCCTCGACTGGGCATATGCTATCGAAGACGAACCGTCGGTCATCATCACCAAGTGGCCTTGCGTCCTCAAAAAATTCTCTAAAGAAGATAAAGAAGAATTTGACCTCGATATGACGCCGTGTGCCGTCGATACGGAAGTCTGCATCGGCTGCAAGAAGTGCTTGTCGACAGGCTGCCCGGCTCTGCGCTTCGACAATGAAGCAAAGAAATCCGGTATTTCTGAAACGGACTGCGTCGGCTGTACGGTTTGCATGCAGGTCTGCCCGGTTCATGCTATTTACAAGAAGGGGGATAAATAATATGTCAGACGTAAAGAGCGTACTCTTCGTCGGTGTCGGCGGTCAGGGTACTATATTAGCCAGTAAGATTTTAACCATCGGCCTCATTGAAAACGGCTACGATGTAAAAATGTCCGAAGTACACGGCATGAGCCAGCGCGGCGGCAGCGTCAGCACGCAGGTCCGCTTCGGTGAAAAAGTCTATTCGCCCATCATCGGCGAAGGCTCGGCAGACATCCTCGTTTCTTTCGAAGAAATGGAAGCGGCCCGCTATGCCAAGTTCCTCAAAAAAGACGGAAAGATGGTCGTCAATAAGATGCAGATTCCGTCCCTGCCGATTCTGTCCGGTGCCTGTTCGTATCCGGAAGGAATCTTAGAAGAATTACAAAAACGCGTACCGATTACCATTGTCGACGCAACGAAGATTGCGACGGACCTCGGGAATCCAAAAAGCGCCAACGTCGTCCTCTTAGGGTCTCTTATCGGGTCCTTGGGACTGCATAATATCGATTGGAAGGCGATTATTGCCAAGGTAGTAAAACCTGCTTTTGTCGATATTAATTTAAAGGCTTTCGATGCCGGTATGGCCGCTGTATAATAGAGTGTGTGCTAGAGTAAAATGCCAGGCATGAAATGAAGTGCCTGGCATTTTTGGCACCCAAGGAGGAAGAAACACCATGCAACCTACGACAAAAGTACCAGAAGCAGCATCTCTTCGTTCGCGTTTATTCGGTCAATCCTATGAAATGTATGCACAGGCGGCGGGCATCACCGTCGACGAATGGAAAGAAGAAACAAAATTCAGCGGCATCGACCTCGGCTGGGTTATCCTGTGTGTCGGCATGTCTTTAGGGGCGGGAATCGTTTTTCTGCCCATCCAAGTCGGGTTATCCGGTTTACTTGTCTTTGCTCTCGTCGCCATCGTCGGTTATCCGATTGCCTATGCTCATCAAAAATTGTATTTGAATGTCTTGGCAGAAGCTCCTCAGTGTGAGGATTTTGCAGGTATCATTTCCGGTTATTTGGGAAAAAACTGGGGTTTCTTCCTGGGTGCTCTATACTTCGTCTTTACGACGATTCTCCTCTTCTTGTATTCTACAGCGTTGACGAATGACAGTTCGTCCTTCTTAATGACCTTCGGCGTTACGGAATCGCCCTTAGTCGATAATATGTTTTATGGCGTAGCCCTCATTTCCTTCTTGGTCCTCATCGCGTCCCAAGGGGAAAAGCTGCTCATGAAGATTTCGTCGGGCATGGTATTTACCAAAGCCCTGGTCATTGCGGCTCTCGGCATCATCATGATCTCCCACTGGGATTTGGCCAATGTCCTGATTCCGCCCGATGCCTGGTACGTCATTAAAAACTTTATCATCATGCTGCCCTTCATCGCCATGTCGATTGAATTCTTCGTAGCCCTCGGTCCGGTCGTCATTTATTTCCGCTCTAAAACGGATAATAAGGTCGTCGCCCATTATCGAGCCATGCGAGTTTATAACAGGGCGTACTTATTCTTAGTCGGGTTGGTCGTGTTTTACACTATTTCTTTTAATCTGGCTATCGATCATGACCAGGCTGTCGTCGCCTATACGGCTAATATTTCCGCCTTGGCTCTGGCTGCGCAGAACATGGACGGTGCCTTGATTAAGATCTTAAATTTGATTTTAAACATTTTCGCAGTGGTTACGGCTTTCTTTGCCATGTTCCTCAGCTTCCGCGATGCCTGCACGGGGATCGTCCTGAACTTGCTGAAGCGGTTCATGGATGCCGATGCCATTCCGAAAAAGGCGATTACTTATGCTACCAGCCTGTGCTGCATCATCCTCTGCTGGGGCGTCATCGTCCTCAATGTTCCCATCTTGAAATTCACCCCGATTTTAGGCGGTCTCATTGGGATCATCGCCTGTTTCCTGCCGACCTACTTGGTCATGAAGCTCGATATCTTTAAGAAATACCGCACGTGGCGGTTAGTTCCCATCGTGTTTATGGGGTTCATTCTCCTCATTTCCCCGCTCATTTCGTTATGGTAAACTTTCGTTGTATAAAGGAGTGACTCTTATGGCTTCCCAAGAAATGTACCGTTTAGGTTCTCAAAGTTCGGTCATCCGCGAACTCTTCGCTTATGGTCAGGAACAGAGTAAAATCGTCGGTAAAGATAAAGTGTTTGACTTCAGTATCGGCAATCCCACCGTTCCGGCTCCGTCCTGTATTAAAGAAGCAATTGAAGATATCCTCGCCACCCGCGAGTCGGCAGCGATTCACGGGTATACGGCAGCTTCCGGTGATCTCAGCGTCCGCCAAGGCTTGGCTGACTACATGAACCAGACCTATCAGGCCGGCGTCGAAGCTTCTCATTTCTATATGACCTGCGGCGCTGCAGCCTCCTTGACGGTTACCTTAAAGGCCCTCGTCGAAGGCCCGGACGATGAAGTTATCGTCATTGCGCCCTTCTTCCCGGAATACTCGGTATTTATCGCCAATGCCGGCGCTAAGGCCGTCGTCGTTCCGCCTGATACGGAACACTTCCAGATTCCTATGGAGGCCCTTGAAAAGGCGCTCACGCCGCATACGCGGGCTATCATCGTCAATTCCCCGAATAACCCGTCGGGCGTCGTCTATTCGAAAGAAACCTTTGAAAAACTCAGTGCCTTATTGACTAAGAAATCGGCAGACATCGGCCACGCCATCTACCTCATCGCCGATGAACCGTACCGCGAAATCATCTATGACGGACTCCCCATTTTATACGTCCCTCATATCTATCAAAATACTATCGTTTGCTATTCCTACAGTAAATCCTTAAGCCTTCCCGGCGAACGTATCGGCTACATCCTCGTTCCGCCCAGTGCTGAAAAAGCGGCTGAAGTCTATACAGCTGTCTGCGGTGCCGGCCGTTCCATGGGCTTCGTCTGCGCACCCCATCTCTTCCAGGATGTCATCTTAAAGTGCATGGGCCAGACGTCGGACATGAATGTCTATGATGAAAACCGTAAATTGTTATATAATGGACTCAAAGAAATGGGCTATGACTGCGTATATCCCAGCGGCGCTTTCTATCTCTTCGTCAAGTCGCCCGAGGCTGATGCCAAGGCTTTCTCCGACAAGGCTAAAGCTTTGAACCTCCTCATCGTACCGGCAGACAGCTTTGGCTGCCCGGGCTATGTACGGATTTCCTACTGTGTCGAAGCTGACATGATTAAGCGCTCCTTCCCGGCATTCCGGCAGCTCATCGCCCAATACCAAGAAAAGAGGTAAACAATTATGAACGTATACGACGAGTACAAAGCGAAATGCTGCAGTGCCGACCAGGCCGTCAAGCTGGTAAAAGACGGTGACTGGGTCGATTACAGCATGAGCTGTGCTTATCCGACGGCCCTCGACAAGGCCTTGGCCCGGCGCCGTGACGAATTACAGGACATCAAGGTGCGCAACGCCATTTCCTGTCATCCCGTCGCGATTTTGGAAGCCGATCCGGAAAACAAGACCTTTACGTACAATCTGTGGCACTGCTCCGGCGTCGACCGGCAGTATCTCGATGCCGGCCGGGCTTATCACGAACCGATGCTCTTCCGCGACTGCGGCTCCTATTACCGCCGGGGCTTTGCACCGGTCAACGTGGCCATGATTACCGTATCTCCCATGGATAAGCAGGGCAACTTCTCCTTTGGCCTCACCAACGGCTGTCAGCAGGAAATGCTCGACGCTGCCGAACACATCATCGTTGAAGTCAATCCTAAAATGCCGACCGTCTTCGGCATGGGCAACGATCACATCCACATCTCGAACGTCGACGCCGTCATCGAAAGCGATGAACCCGTCGGCCTTGCCCCGAACCGCGAACCGGCAGATATCGACAAGGAAATTGCCGGCAAAATCTTCCCCTATCTCCATGACGGCATTACCCTCCAGCTCGGTATCGGCGGCATGCCCAATGCCTTAGGCATCCTCATTGCCGAATCGGATTTGAAGGATCTCGGGATGCATACGGAACTCATGAGTGACGGCTATCTCAACCTCTATAAGGCCGGGAAGATCACCAATGATAAGAAACCCTTCCAGCGAGGGAAGGGCGTGTTCTCCATCTGCATGGGCTCGCAGGAACTGTACGACTTCCTGGATCACAACCAGGACATCCTGTCGGCACCGATGTACTACGTCAACAACCCGGAAACGATTCGCCAGCTCGACGATTTCATTTCCATCAACAGCTGCATTGCCGTCGACCTCTACGGTCAGGTCTGTTCCGAATCGGCCGGCACCCGCCATATCAGCGGCACGGGCGGACAGCTCGACTTCGTCACCGGCGCTTACGCTGCCGAACACGGCAAGGCCTTCCTGGCCATGCAGTCCAGCCGCGTCGACCGCAAGGGCAAACGCCATTCCAACATCCTGCCGAAGTTTACGGGCGGCGACATCATCACCACGCCGCGGACCCAGGCCCCGTACATCGTAACCGAATACGGTGTGGCCAATCTGTCCGGCCTGGCCACGTGGCAGCGGGCCGAAGCCTTGATTGACATCGCCCATCCGGAAGTGCGGGAAGAATTGATTCAAGCCGCTGAAGAACAGCGTATTTGGCGGAGAAGCAACAAACGATAAATCAGTGTAGCTTGCCTTGCAAGGGCATTTCTATAAGCGAAGAGTCTCTCATCATGCAGTGTGATGGGAGACTCTTTTTGTGGATATATTGGATTAAATTTGTTAAAAATTTGATATAAATAATGTTTAGTGGTACTATGCAGGTATAGCGAAACATGACTGAATCATCGACGTGAGAGGAGGCATTGGAATTATGTTCAAAAAACTGGCAGTCTTGGTCTTTACTTTTTCTGTCCTGTTGGGCGGCCTTTGTATGGCCGATAAGGCAGGCCCTCTTCCCGTGAGTGAAGCCTCCCTTGGAGGAATTACCTTAGGAAGCCCCATGAGTTACGTTAAAAGCATTTATGGGGCTCCGACGGAGCGGGGCTGGGTCCGGGCTCGTTTTACCAACGGGACGATTGCGAATCTCTATGGAAAGGGTTTTTACATCGTTGAATATCCCGATAAGCCTAAGGTATTAGAACTCTATGTAAATGCCCATAATGGGATTGCCACACCTATGGGGATCGCCGTGGGCGTTCCTAAATCGACCGTCGACAGACTGTATGGCAGCAGTACGTATTCGCAGGGCAAGTACTATTACTATACCCGGAATGCCATAGCCATTATGATCGTTTACGGAAACGATACCAATGGGGTCACGGTGGTTAAATCCATCAATATACAGTACCAGTCGTAACATGCTCAATCATGACTGCCTATGTCGTTGCCATGGGCAGTTTTTTTTGCGTCGCATCGGGGCGATGAAAACTTGTCGGAGAATTGTGTTTATAATTAAACTGCAGGTGTTGTAAACATATTGATAGAATTATTTTTTTATGATACGATTCATTTATATTGAGAAAGTAATCGATAACAGAGGAGGAATCTTTCATCATGTTTAAAAAAGTGGCAGTCATGGCATTTTCCCTTACTACCCTGCTGGCGAGCACCTGCTTGGCCGTTATGACCGGCCCCGTTCCGGACAGTGAAGCATCTCTCGGCGGCATCACCTTAGGAAGCCCCATGAGTTATGTGCGCAGCATTTACGGAGCTCCGACGGATCGAGTCCCGACCAAGGACTATATCCGGCAAGATGCTTTCAGCAACATCTACGGCAACAGCTTTTACGTCATCGAATATCCTAAAGACAGCAGTGTAGAAGAACTCTATGTGACGGCCAACAACGGCCTTGCCACGCCTATGGGAGTTACCGTCGGCATTCCCAAGTCGACCGTCGATAAACTGTACGGTGAAGGAAGTTTTGTACAGGGGTCCTATCGCTACCTGACGCAGGAAGGAAAAGTCATTCAAATCAAATACGTAGACGACGCCAATGATGTCGCTGTCATTAAATCGATCTATATTCGCTATTCGGCGTAACTCACGAAGGAACGGATAATCGAGGAGGGATTTTGTATTATGTTTAAAAAAATAGCCGTTATGATTTTTACCCTTTCCATGCTGGCCGTCGGCAGCTGTTTCGCCGCGATGGTCGGCAATGTTCCCGACAGTGAAGCCTCACTGGGCGGTATCACCCTGGGGAATAAGATGAGTTATGTCCGCAGTATTTATGGCGAACCGACGGAACAGCATCGGACGAAGACCGTATTAAATGAAAATGGGATAGCCTACCGCTATGGGCAGGGCTTTTTCATCCTCGAAAATCTCTATAATTATTCCATCGAGGAAATTGTGACCACTGCCAATAACGGAATTTCGACGCCTCGAGGCGTTACCGTAGGCATTCCCAAGGCTACCGTCGATTCCTTATATGGTGAAGGGTACCTTTGGCAGGGCGTTTATCGATACCTGACGGACCAGGGGAAACGCATTGAAATTCAATATGGACCCGATGCCAAGGGGATAACGATCGTCAAAGCCATCCGTATATCCTATCCGGCATAGATTTTTTAGGACTATCGCTGCCTGTGTCTGATGATACAGGCAGCTTTTTTCGTTGAATTGGCAGCGACGCCGTATGTAATGGCAGAAGATGTTCGGGCCCGTTGTTATCATGTTGTGCAATATTGATGTAAATCTCCGGTTTGTGATACTATGAATGTGTATTGATAGAACGAATTATGATAGCGGAGGGAGTTGGTATTATGTTGAAAAAAATAGTCGTTATGGCCTTTGCCCTTTTCACGATGGTGGCGGGCAGCTGTTTTGCCGCGATGGTAGGGGAGGTTCCTGCCGGTGAAGCCTCACTGGGCGGTATAACTTTGGGAAGTCCTATGAGTTATGTCTGCAGTGTTTATGGTGAACCGACAGAGACTGCCTGGGGCAAGGACCGTCTCAACCAAGATGCCAAGTCATACCGCTATGGTAAGGGATTTTTTGTGCTCGAGAGGCTCTATGACAATACCGTCGAAGAACTGATGACCAGTGCCAATAATGGGATTGCAACGCCCATGGGGATTACCGTAGGCGTTCCCAAGTCTACCGTTGATGCATTGTATAGCGGAGGGCGGTCCGGAAATGGCTATACCAGCTATCTGACGCAGCATGGGGCCTTGATTAAAATCACCTATGGCCGTGATGCTAATGGAGTTCTGGTAGTTACGTCCATAACTATGAGATTCCCTGAGTAAGATGTTAGTAGAATGCGTACTGCCTGTGTCTGATGACATGGGCAGTTTTTTTTTCGATTGAAAAAATTTTGTTGGCAGGCAAAAATAAGACCGCTCGACTGTCGGTGAAAGGTTGACAGTCGAGCGGTCTGGTCGTATTTTTTAGGATTTGCAGGTTTTATTTTCCGAATAAACGGGACGGCAGGGGAACTTGGGCCAAGATGACGGCTGCAAAGACGAGGACGCAGCCGAGAATTTCTTTTCCGGTCATGACTTCGCCTAAGATGAGCCAGCCGGCCAAGACGGCGAAGACGGCTTCTAAACTCAAG
The DNA here is from genome assembly GCF_900539295.1 of uncultured Megasphaera sp. Classification (GTDB taxonomy): domain Bacteria; phylum Bacillota; class Negativicutes; order Veillonellales; family Megasphaeraceae; genus Megasphaera. The sequence goes on along the minus strand of NZ_UQBH01000022.1, from coordinate 8,682 downwards.
ATAAGCGTGGCTGTCGTCGGTTCGGTGTATTTCTGCCCGACGATTTGAAGGGTGTAGGCGACGCCGCTCGAGAGTCCGCCGGCGTAGAGTATCGGCCATTTTGCATCCCAAAGGGTCGATACGGTCGGACTTTCAAAGAGGACCGTTAAGGCTGCCGAAAAGAGGAAGGCTATGGCGAACTGGACCCAGGACATTTTGATGCTGTGAGCTTTTTTGAGGAGAAAATGATCGATGACCAAGATATGCAGGGCAAAGAAGATGGCGCAGCAGAAGACGAGAAAGTCGCCGAAGGAGATTTCAAAATCACCGGTGATGCACAGAAAATAGAAGCCGGTCATGGCCAGGACGACGCAGAAGACGATGATTCGCGAGACTTTTCGGCCGATGAAGAATCCCATGAGGGGAACCAGAACGATGTAGATGGCTGTAATGAAGCCGGCCTTTCCGGCCGTCGTCATGGAGATGCCGACCTGCTGCAAGGTATCGGCGATGCCCAAGGTAAGACCGCACCAGGCGCCGCCCGTGAGGGTAACGGCATCGGGCTTCAGCTGCTGCCATATGGGCGGGTATGTGCCGTTATCTCTCTTATCGGTAAATAAAAGGATGACCGGCATGAGGACGATGATGGCGATGACGTCGCGGGCGGCACTGAAGGTAAAGGGGCCGATGTAGTCCATGCCGATGCTTTGGGCGACAAAGGCCGAACCCCAGATGAGGGCCGTAATCAGGAGAAAAATCGTGCCCTTGGCTTCTGAATGATACATTTTGATAAATCCTTTCATGAAATATGGAAAAAACAATAGTACTATATTATAATAATATTAGAAAAAAGTAAATAAAAAAACTTGACTTCGTGTTGACTCCAAGGTGTATCCTCTAGATACGTTAAAGGAGCGACGGCAAGATTGTTTTTAAAACAGACGATTTCGCAGCCGCACAGATACAGTGTTGAAAGGCCTTTGTATGGCCATACAGCTTTTAAGGAAGGTAGTGAGGGTGATGAGACTGACGAGAAAACGGATGAGTCTGGCTGTACTCGGTGTGGCAGTCGGTGTTTTTTTATTCTTTTTGACGGGGTATATGAACTGCCTGCAGGCAAGTTTGCAGGGGTCCCAGGGTAATAGTGCCTTTATTTTTGGGGGTGCTGGCCCTTATGCCGCCAAGACGCGGCTTTCTTTTGAAGGCGGCCATGCCGTTCTTGGTCTATACGATACCCCGGCGGCTTTGGAATTGTCTGAACGACAGCCGCTGGTCGTGCCGCTCCAGCACAAAGACGGTCGAATCGTCTTGCCGGATATGCCGCCTGTCGTCTTGTCTGATGCGGATAAAACGGAAATGACGCCTAAAATCGGCGATATTGCCTTTGATACGACGACGCAGGAATTGGTTATTTTCTGCCAGCCGGAAGATACGGTGTCGACGCTGATTCCCGTCGGACGCGTCCTTGGCGGTATGAATTATTTGCTGCAGACAGACGGCGAATTTGCCGGTTACCTCATGAGTGAATAAGGGCCTGTTTCATATTTTATTCATCGATTGCTTAGGAGGAAGAACATGTTCGGTTTAGGAGCGCCGGAATTACTGCTGATTTTAGTCATTGCCCTCATCGTCTTCGGACCGGGGAAACTGCCGACCATCGGCAGTGCACTGGGAAAGAGTTTGAGGGAGTTCAAGGATGCCGTCAACTCGGCCGAAACGGATGATGAAAAATCCGTTGATGAAGAAAAGAAAGAACAAAATAACGATACAGAATCAGACCGGAAAGCATAGCCCTTTATGAGCTGTGCTTTTTCGTTTACTGCAAGGAACTCTTTTGGCTATTGCATAAAAAGACTGCCTCTTGTAATATTTTTCACAAAATATGATTGCAGTTAAAGCCCGAAAGCCTTATACTATATATAAGGTTATCTCATACTACTATTGCAAAGTCATGAAGGAGGAGTCTTTATAATGTACAAGCTTTCACAAGTTCCAGAAGAGTATAAGAAGAAACTGATTACTGCTGAACAGGCAGCGGCCCTCGTACGAGACGGCGAACGCGTTTCTTATGGTCTCGGCTGCTCGGCCCCGTATGATATCGATATCGAAATCGGTAAACGGGCAAAAGAATTGCACGGCGTCGAAATCGTCGCTTCGACCATTGTCAAAGACGAACCGTATGCGGCATATTTAAACAGTGACTCTAACGATCAAATCCGCTTCGCTACGGGCCATATGAACGGCTTTGAACGTAAGATGTGCAAGGACGGCCGCTGCTGGTTCCTGCCGATCTTGTTTAACGAATTGCCGAAGTACTGGCAGCATATCGATAAATTGATCATCCAGGTTCATCCCATGGATAAATGGGGCAACTTCAACATCGGGCCTCAGGCTGCTGACCTTCGCGGCCTCATTCGCGCAGCTAAGACGATCATCCTCGAAGTCAATCAGAATATGCCGAAGGCATTGGGCTATGAAACGGAATTGAACCTCTGCGACGTCGACTATGTCGTCGAAGGCTCGAACCATCAGATGCCGCAGATTCCCAATCGCCCGGGCACGGAACTTGATGATAAGATTGCCGACCACATCATTCCCCTTATCGAAGACGGCAGTACGCTGCAGCTCGGCATCGGCGGCATTCCGTCGGCTGTCGGTAAGAAGCTGGCTGAATCGGACGTCAAAGATTTGAGCGGTCATACGGAAATGCTCGTCGACTCCTATGTTGACCTCTATGAAGCCGGTAAGATTACGGGCAAGAAGAACCGCGACAAAGGCAAAATCATGTACGCTTTCGCCGGCGGTACGCAGCGCCTCTATGATTTCATCGATGATAACCAGATCGTCTTCAACGCACCGGTAAGCTACATCAACAACATCGGCGTCGTTGCCAGCATCGATAAATTTATCTCCATCAACGGCTGCATCGACCTCGACCTCTACGGCCAGGTCAACGCTGAAACAGCAGGCTACCAGCAGATCAGCGGTACCGGCGGCCAGCTCGACTTTGCACAGGGCGCTTTCGCTTCGGAAGGCGGCAAGAGCTTCATCTGCGTCCATTCGACGCGTAAATTTAAAGACGGTCACGTTGAATCCCTGATTAAACCGACCCTGCCGCAGGGGACGGTCATTACGACGCCGCGCTCGGCTGTTCACTACATCGTAACCGAATACGGTACGGCCCTCTTAAAAGGCAAATCGACGTGGGAACGCGCTGAAGCCCTGATTAACGTCGCTCATCCGGACTTCCGCGAAGACCTGATCAAACAGGCTGAAAAGATGGGTATCTGGACACAGACCAGTAAAGTTACTATGTAAGACAAGGCTTGTCAGCTGAAGGTTGACAATGCTGCATATACGTTTAAAAGCCGGTCACACCTGATGGTGGACCGGCTTTTTGTCTGTAAACGAGTCGAGTCTTGACGCGTTTACCTCTATGAACCTGTCAGTTACTGCTTTTTGGTGAGGGCGTACTGCTGTTTACTCTTCGTCAATCCGTTCAATCTTAAAGATGACCGGTCGCGTGCCGTCGCTGCAGCAGGTAATCATGGTGTTTTCTTCTTTCATCCATCCCTTCATGATCGATCCGCCCTGAAGGCCGGCGTAGATATAGCGGGAGATGGCGTCCCAGGCTTCGGAGCAGTGAGGAATCTTCGGGCCGCCGGCCGTCGTGTCCCGGTCACCGTGGGAGGTTACCAGCGTATCGAGGCCCATGTGCCAGAAGGAATCCCTTTCTTCATTCCGTTCGAAGATGTACTCGTCGCCGACATGGTAGCAGGGACAGGCACCGGAATTGGGATCGGCACAGTACTGCTGCTGGAGTTCGGGATATAATTTTTTGTCGAGAATGGTGACCTTTACTTTGTGCTTCATGATACGTCTCCTTTTCTGATACAATAAGTATAATTGATTGATTAGCGAGGTGAGAGCATGGCTATCATGCCGAAGTATATTTTTGCCGATGACTTCCGCGACTTGGAGGAATATTTTCTTTCCTGCCCTCATCGGGACGTTTCTTTTGAGACCGGCGACTATCTGTGGAAGCCTGGCGAGCCCTACGGACGCATCCATTATTTGAAAAGCGGCGTCGTCCAAAATTATTTGGAACATGAAATGGGCTATCGGAAAATACTTTCTTTCCACGCCGGCGGGACTGTCTTTCCGGGCTTTCATTACCGGCAGTATAAGATTGAAGAGTCCCTCTTAAGTCGGGCTTTGACGCCGGTACGGGCCATGGAGTTTACATCGCCTCAATTCGAGGCCATGTTTCAAGAGAGCGAAGCTCTTCGGCGCCATGTCATCGACTGGTACAGTGCCTATGTCAATCTCTTGATTTACGACGGCGCCCACCAGGAGTTTAACAGTTCCCTTGTGAAACTGTGCAATCTCCTCTATCTGCTCCTCCTGCGGGAGAGGAACCAAGAGGGGAAAAGCCTGTATAATCTGACCCAGGAGGCCTTGGCCGATATCCTCGGCGTCAGCCTAATCAATGTGACCCGGAATTTGACCAAACTCCGTAAGGCCGGCATCATCGCGACCAGCCGTAAACAGATCACTGTCATCGACGCCGAACGCCTTATGGCTCTCTGTTCCGGCGAGACACTGTCCCTTTCTTGAAAAGCGACGGAGAATACATGAACTCTAGTGAAATTATAAAGTTTGGCAAATTTCTTTTCTACGTCAAATGACGCAGGCGAAAAAAGTTATATAGATGAAGAATGCAGTTGACAAATCTTGTCTCCTGAGAGCAAGATAATTGTATACTCATATTTGTCAGGGAGAAGGTGTGCCATGAACGGAACGAAAATCTATTATGTTTACTTTATCCTCAGTCAGGTCATTTGGGGCGTACTGCCGGCTTTTTGGCTGCTTTTGCGTCAGCTGCCGCCGCTGTACACCTTGTCATCTCGGATTATTTGGGCTTCTGTCTTTTGTTTTTTCTTGATTCTCCAAAAACATCTCCTGCCGGGCCTGAAGGGCGTTGCCAAGGAGCGCTGGCAGTGGCCTTATATTGCCGGGGCCTGCATCTTTATTACTCTTAATTGGGGCTCTTATATTTACGCGACGACTCGGGGCTTTATTCTGCAAGCAAGTCTGGCCTATTTTATCAATCCTATCGTCGTCGTCTTTTTTGGAGGCCTGATTTTTCGGGAAAAACTGCGTCCTATCCAGAAACTTTCCGTTTTTGTGGCCGGTCTCGGCCTGGCCCTGGCATTTTTCATCTACGGCGTCGTTCCCTGGCTATCCTTCATTATTTGCCTGACCTGGGCGACGTACAGCATGATTAAGAAGAAGGTCGTCCTCGACAGTCAGGTATCGGTCTTTATCGAATCCTTTTCTATGGTTCCCCTGGCCTTGGCTTTTATTATCTTCAGCGAAGTCAATGGTGTCGGTGCGGCAGGCACCTTCAGCGGTTGGCAGTGGCTGCTCCTGCCGGCGACGGGAGTCGTTACGGCCGTTCCGATGATGCTCTTTTCAGCCGGCGTCAAGGGGATTCCCATGACGACAGGCGGTATCTTAATGTACTTTTCACCGAGCATTACCTTGATTATCGGCGTCTTGTCCGGCGAAGTCATTACCGAACCCTTGCTGTTGACCTTCTGCTTTGCCTGGGTGGCTGTGGCCCTTTACATGTACGGCATCTATCAGACCATCCATCGTCTTCGTCAAACGACGTAACAATATAAAAAAGAGGCTGTGCCGGAATGTGGGCTTTAATCCACATTCTATGCACAGTCTCTTTTGCATTCCGGGTATTATTTTTTGATGCGTTTATAGTCGCTGTCGAAATAGCGGCCGTTACGGATATCGTCGGTCATGCCCTTGTAAGGCGCTTCGGCAATGACGTCTTCGTTGTTTTGACCGGCTTTTCCCATGTAGGTAATGACGGCAAATTCCGGTACCAACAATTTCGGATAGGTGGCATACTTTTCTCTTGATTCATGCATGAGATCGAGATGCTCATTTTGGTAGCAGACGGTTATTTCCGGATGATCTTCTACCCATTTCGGGAAGAAGATGGTGCCGTGCATCTTCTTTTCATTGGGCATGAAATCGAGGGCGACATCGGTTCCGGTCGGCTCCGTCCACGTGACTTTAAACACGCCGTCCGTCAATTTAACGATATCGGCCGGTTGGTCCGTTACCCAACGGCCGGCTACCATGCCGCCGTGAATGCGGTAGTCGACGGTGTGGTCGTTTTTGGCATACCATTCGTACTCCCAGCCGTTATCGTAGGTGTAAATAAAATGAGTGCCTAAAAAATCGTCTAATTCTTTGAATTCCATGGTCATACCCTCCTGTATTTTGAATCCTATTCAATGAATGGATCAATGCATTTGAATACTAAAATTATAACATGTAAATAATTACATGTTAAGTTACACTTCGTATGTTATACTTAGTAATAGGAAAAGTCAAGGTTTAGTTTAACTAGTTTACATCATCAGCATTGAAAGAGGTGAATTGTCGTGGCTCAAAAGAATACCTTGCGATATGTCATTTTAGGGTTGTTGTCAAAGGAGCCAATGGCGGGCTATGACATAAAAAAGGCCTTTGAAGGCGAAATCGGTGATTTTTGGTACTCCAATCACAGCCAAATTTATCCGGAGCTCAGCCGGATGGAACAGGATGGCTTCATCATTGGTCATGAAGAAATTGTCGGCAGTAAGCTGACCAAGAAAAAATATACCATTACCCCTTCCGGGAAAGCCCAGGTTGATGAATGGCTGGCGGAATCGTTGAGTTCGCTGCCGCCGACGCGGGACGAGTTTGCCATGAAGGTATATTTTATGGATTCGTCAGAAGATCCGCTGCTGGTGTCGCTGTTTCAGGAAGAAATTTTGCGGCATGAAGAAAAACTGAATTATTTACAGTCCCGGTGGCAGGCGTTATTTTCCGAGGCCGGGTCGGAACAGGATCATTTCGGTCACGCCTTGATTTTAGAGCGGGCCATTCGCCGTGAAAAAGATCAGTTAGCCTGGCTCCATGAGGCCTATAAAAGGCTGCCGAGTAAAAAATAACATAAGGGCCGTAACAAAAGAGGTGCCTGAATGGCATAAAAATGCTCCCTACCGTCAGATTTTTTATCGCTGGCAGTAGGGAGCGTTCATTTTATATAGTTTTTTACGTTAGCCGCTTATTTGCTTTCAAAGAAGGCTTTATAGGCGAGATAACCGCTGTAGGCATCGGCCTTGGCCACGATTTCTAAGGGAGCGTGCATGCTGTGCATGGCAACGCCGCAGTCGACGACGTCGCAGCCCCAGTCGGCCATGATGTAGGCGATGGTTCCGCCGCCGCCTTGATCGACTTTACCGAGTTCGCCGACCTGCCAGGGCACTTCGTTTTCATTGAAGATGCTGCGGATCTTGGCCATGAATTCGGCGTTGGCATCATTGCTGCCGCCTTTTCCGCGGGCGCCGGTGTATTTGCACAGGCAGATACCGTAGCCTAATTGAGCCGAGTTTTGTTTTTCATAAGCGTCGGCAAAGACCGGGTCGAAGGCTGCCGATACGTCGGCCGACAAGACTTCACTGTTGCGCATGGTCCGGCGCAGCCAAATTTCTTCCGGATGGTTCTGGAGGGCCAGGAGTTCGGCAATGAAGTCCGGGAAGTACGAAGACTGGACGCCGGTATTGCCGACGGAGCCGATTTCTTCTTTATCGGCAAAGAGGGCGACCTGTGTCTTTTCGCCGGCCTTGGCATCGAGGATGGCGGCCAGGTTGGCATAGGAGCAGACACGGTCGTCGTGGCCGTGGGACATGATCATCGAGCGGTCGAGGCCGACGTCGCGGCTCTTGACGGCCGGGATGATTTCCAGTTCGGCACTGGTGAAGTCTTCTTCTTCGATGTCGTATTTTTCTTTTAAGAGGGTCAAGATGGCCGGTTTCGTCTTTTCTTCTTCCGTGTGAATGCCGACGAGGGGCATGAGCATTTCGCCGCTGATGGCTTCGCTCAGCTTCTTGGCTGCCTGATCCTTGCCGAGATGGGGCAGGAGATCGTTGATGAAGAGGACGGGATCGTCAGGATCTTCGCCGATGGATACGTCGATTCTCGTTCCGTCGGCTTTGTAGACGACGCCGATGAGGGAGAGGGGCATGCAGACCCATTGGTACTTCAGGACGCCGCCGTAGTAATGGGTCTTCAAATACACGATTTTGTCCTGTTCAATGACCGGAATGGCTTTGACGTCGAGGCGGGGGCAGTCGATGTGGGAGCCTACGATCTTGAGGCCTTCTGCAATGGGCGAGGAGCCGATGACGGCTAAGATGACCGATTTTCCCTTTTGGTCCCAATAGACTTTATCGCCGGCCTTGAGGCTGGTATAGTCGCTGAGGGGCTTGAAGCCGGCTTCCTTGGCTTGGCGGAGTATTTCCTTATTGGCCAGGCGTTCCGTCCGGGCCGTGTCGAGAAATTGACGGTATTGGTTGCTGTACGTTTCCATCTGGTAGCGCTGTTCGGCTGAAAAGCGGGACCAGGCACTGTTTTCTGTATCAAATGCTTTCATGAGTGATCCTCCTTTAAACATATTATTGTCTATTATACTCCAAATCAGTCCACTTTGTCGCGGGTATTGAAATCTTATCTCCGGATGCATATTATTCTTTAGGTTGATTGTATAATGAATTCGGACATATAAAAAGAGACACAAACGGAGATCTCTGTTATGATAGATTCACCACAAAACACCATTAGGAGGTCTCC
>NZ_UQBH01000021.1 GCF_900539295.1 uncultured Megasphaera sp. | reverse complement strand
AATAAAGGCTTATAGCCGCCCGTCGAGCCACCCGTTTTACGGGTGGAGGCGACTGTCCTGACTGACGTTGTAAGCCGTCTGGTGGTCGTGAATCTGACCTTGAATCTGATGGGCACCGAGGCCGAAGCCGTAGGCCATCACGGTGAGGATGATGAACACCGTGAGGAAGGAACGCCGTTTATGCCAGCACCAGGCTGCGGCAATCGTCCCGATGAGGAGGGATGCTATGAGCAGGCCGCCGTGACTGAAGAAGTCGGCAATGCTCAAAAAGTCGGTGTGCAGGAGGTAGACGACGCCGGCTGCCGTAAAGAGGAGGCAGAGCAGGGAGTTGACGAGGAAACTGTGGCCCAGCCAGGATTTTTCGCGGCGGCACCGTTCCAGGGAGGCTGCCAAAAGAATCGATAAGGGCAGCCAACAGGGGAGAATGTACGTCGGCAGCTTGGAATCGGAAATGCTGTAAAAGACGTAAATCAAGCCGGCCCATAAGGAGAGGAGGATGAGATCCTGTTTGTGGCGCAAGGTGCCCGGAGCGCGGAAGATGCCTTTTTTACTGAAAAAGGCCAGGAGAAAACCCGTCCAGGGCATGAGACCGGCAATGAGGACCGGGACGAAGTAGTACCACGGATGGAAGCGTTCGTGCATCTTGGTGGCAAAGCGGAGAAAGTGTTCGCGGATAAAGAAGAAATAAAAGAAGTCCGGATTGGCCTTCGATACGAGGTAGTACCAGGGAACGGCGATGACCAGAAACAGCAGGATTCCGGGAACATAGAAGAGCTTGAGGAAGAGTTTCGGCCGCCGGGTGAGGAGGGCATACCAAAAGAGGATGCCGACGGGAAAGGCGATGGCAATGAGCCCCTTGGTCAGCATGCCAAGTCCCATGGCAGCATAGAAGAGGAGAAGGTATTTCTTCTCTTCCGTCTGTTCAAAGAGATAAAAGGCAACCAGGCAGGCGTCGACGAAAAAGGTCAGGGCCATGTCGAGGACGCCGATAGAGGCGACGATGAGCTGCAGGGCCGACGTAGCCAAGATGATGGCTGCCATGAGGCCCGTTCGCTTATTGTACATAGCTCTGCCTAGGATGTAGGCCAGGATGACGTTGCCGAAGCCCGTCAGGGCCGGCAGGATGCGGCCTGTAAATTCCTTGAAGCCGAAGAGCTTCATGGCCAGGGCCGTTACCCAATACTGAAAGATCGGTTTTTCAAAATAAGGCATATAGTCGAAATGGGGCGTCAAGTAATCGCCGGACAGGACCATTTCCATCGGTACTCGATGGTAGCGGCCTTCGTCAAGCTCGATGAGATGGTACGAGCCGATATGAGCGAAATAGAGGAAAGCTGCGGCCAACAGGAAAAAGGCGAGTACGAGGCGGCGGTGATGCCGAAGGGCAGAAATCATGAGATACCTCCTATTATCAATAATATCTTATGATACATGGACGGACTAAACAAATCATAAATAAAATGGCAACTTTACGTATATCTTGACCTTCAGGGCTGTTGGCTTTGGTCGATCCGCTCGTGGAGCAGGCGGGCAAATTCTTCGATGTAGTACGTACTGTTGTCCTTATGCCAAAAGAGGCAGTAGTGGCGCATGAGGGGGTTGCCGTCTCGATAGAGGGGCAGACAGCAGGCGGCCGTGTCCGACGAATCAGGCGGTGAAAGCCGCTCGAGGGGTAAATAGCCTCGGTTGCCGGCGACGAGGAGCCGCGCTTCTTCAATCGTCCGGGCAAAGAGAAAATTATCGGCAAAGCCCAGAGTATCCGTGTAGTAGGCGGTTTCGGACGGTTCATGGTCTTCGGCCGTGACCAGGATGCACGGCAGACGTTTCAGCTCTTTCAGGGAGAGCCGTTTTTGCCGGCTCAAGGGATTCAGCCTTGATATTTCGGCATAGACCGGCCCAGTCATGATCATGTTGTTTTCGTATAAGTCGGAAAAGGCGCGGCGCTGATCGCTCAGGAGAAGATCGGCCTTCCGCTGCCGGATTTCGTGATAGAGGGATTCATGGGTCCCGTTAAAGATATGGATCGTTACTTCCGGATAATAGGTGGAAAAAGCGGCAATCGTTTCATAGAGTTCGCTGCCGACGTAATTATTTAAATAACCGATGCGGAGCTGAAGCTCTTTATCTTCACCTTGGCGACGGGTCTCGTCCTTGAACGATTCGATTTCCTGCAGGAGCTCTTTCCCGTGGCGATAGAAATAGTCCCCGGCCGGCGTCAGGGCGAACCGACGATTATGGCGAATCAATAAGGGTACGCCCAAGTCCTCTTCGAGGGCCTTGATCTGCTGCGATACGGCAGACTGTGAAATTTCTAAGACATAAGAGGCTTCGGTAAAGCTCTTGGCTTCGACGACGGCGATGAAGTGTTTCATTTGGCGAAACAGCATGGAAGGATCACTCCTTTCTTAATCGTTACTGTTATTATACCGTAGTTTTGATATAAGTAAAACTAATGCGAAGCCCTTGAAATTCGAATTGTTCTAAACAGATGAATTCGGTACAATATCCATGTCAACAGGAACAAGAAATCTGACAGCATCCATCGTCTACGAGGTATCGTGTATATATAGGAGGTATTCCCATGAATACAAATGAAAAGGAAGTCGTCGTCTTAGTCGGTTCCGGCCAGATCGGCCAGGCCATTGCCCGCCGCGTCGGAAGCGGCCGTCACATCTTATTGGCCGATGTGAAACAGGAAAATGCCGACCAGGCAGCTAAAGTTTTAGAAAATACAGGATTTCACACGAGTACCCTGGCCGTCGATATTTCGTCGCGTCCGTCCATTTTGGCTCTCATCGACCATGCCAAACAGTTCGGCGTCATTAAGTACCTCATCGATGCCGCCGGCGTATCGCCGTCTCAGGCATCGATCGAAAGGATTTTAAAAGTAGACCTCTACGGCACGACGGTTTTGTTGGAAGAATTTGGCAAAGTCATCGAAGCCGGCGGATCGGGCATCATCATTTCTTCTCAGTCCGGCCATCGCCTGGGTACCTTGTCTCAGGAAGAAACGGATCAACTGGCCATGGCGCCGACGGAAGAACTCTTGGACCTGCCCTTTCTCAAGGCCATCAAAGACACTCTGAAGGCCTACCAGTATTCGAAGCGCTGCAACGTCCTGCGGGTCATGGCTGAAGCTACGAACTGGGGGAAACGAGGCGCGACCGTCAATTCCATCAGCCCGGGCATCGTCATTACGCCCCTGGCCAATGACGAACTCAAGGGCCCGCGCAAAGACGGCTACCGCAAAATGCTGTCCCTCAGCCCGGCGGGCCGTGCCGGCACGCCCGATGAAATCGGTGACTTGGCAGAATTTCTCATGAGCCATAAAGGCCGTTTCATCTCCGGCAGTGACATCCTCATCGACGGCGGTACGACGGCATCGTACTGGTCTTGCAATATCTGAAAGAAACCCATTAGGATTTTGAAAAAGGGATTTTGCTGACGATGGAGAATAACATACATATAGCCATTCTTAAGCATACAGAAAGGAGTCTTATGATGAACGATTTCGTATTTCAAAATAGGACGAAAATTTATTTTGGTAAAGATCAATTAGCCCACCTTGGCGAAGAAGCAGCCGCTTTCGGCAAAAAAGTGCTCCTCGTCTACGGCGGCGGCTCTATTAAACGGATCGGCCTTTATGACAAGGTCGTCGACATCCTGCAAAAGGCCGGCCTGACCGTTTCGGAATTAGGCGGTGTCGAACCGAATCCGCGTCATACGACGGTCAATAAGGGCGTCAAAATTTGCCGGGAAGAAGGCATTGACGTCATCCTGGCTGTCGGCGGCGGTTCGACTATCGACGCTTCCAAAGTTATGGCCGCCACCGTAGCCGCCGATACGGACGACTGCTGGGACTTGGTCATGAAGAAGGTCGTAAGCCCGAAGGCTCTGCCCCTCATGACGGTCCTGACCATCGCTGCGACGGGCTCGGAAATGAATGCCGGCGCCGTCATCAGCAACGTCGATACGAAGGACAAACTGCCGTACTTTTCGCCGGCCGTTCAGCCTGCCGTATCCTTCCTCGACCCGACTAATACCTTCAGCGTACCGGCTTATCAGACGGCAGCGGGCAGCGTCGATATCATGGCCCATATCTTTGATATGGTGTATTTTTCGCGGCAGCCTCGCATGGATATGATCTACCGCGTCCAGGACGAAGTGCTGAAGACCGTCGTGAAATTCGCTCCTATTGCTCTCAAAGAACCGGACAACTATGAAGCCCGGGCCAACCTCATGTGGGCTTCGACGTGGGCACTCAACGGCTTCTTGGCCGGCGGCGTTTCTCAGATGTCGTCGTGCCACCGCATGGAACACGAACTGTCCGCCGTCTACGACATCACTCACGGTCACGGCCTGGCCATCCTCATCCCGCGCTGGCTGAAATACGTCATGAACGATGACAATGCTTGGCAGATCAAGCGCTTAGGGACCAACGTCTTTGGCCTCGATGATAGCCTGTCCGACCGGGAAGGGGCTGAAAAAGCCATCGAAGCCCTGTACGACTTCTTCTTTAAGACCCTGGGCCTCGACAGTAACCTGTCTGACCTCGGCATTGACGACAAACACTTCCGGTCCATGGCCGAAAATGCCTGCAAGCAGCTCGGCGGAACCCTCCACGGCTTCATCGACCTCACGCCGGATGATATCGTGAAGATCTACGAAATGTGCCTCTAAGATTCATTTATAAGGTCTATAGAGAATATGGTTTCGATGAATTAGAACTAATGAAAGCATAGCTGTATTTTGCGGCTATGCTTTTAATTTGAAGAATAAGGGGAAGGATGCTGATGAACATAAATGGAATTTATAGCATCTATAATTAATGCAGTGCTCGATAATTTGCCTGCAATTGCTGCAATTTGTTCAGCTGGAACAGCAGCTTTTATGTATCGCTTTACTAAAGGGCAAGCTGAGAAGAAATTTAAAAGTGATTTGTATAGTACGGTGGTACAATTGGCTGGCTTTGTCAATTATGTTAAAAACTTATATGAGTTTCATAGTGTACTGACTGAAGCACACGCCCATGGAATTGCCCAGCAAATTATGCATATAAATAAAGATATAATAGATACGACGCAAGCTTTTTACTTCAATGATATGTTTTCTTTGAGAGTTAAGTGCAACGTTAATAGTTTTTTAGAATGTTATATGGGATGGAAAGCATTTAAGCCTATCGAATATGGAGAGATTTTTTTAGAAACGAAAATCATATATGCGTTGCAACAGGGGGCCCTAGATACGTTAAAGTCCATAAAAGAGGAATATAAAAGTGATTCTAAATTTACTGATATAATGAATGAAGTGCTGGATGATTATGACAAGGCATATGCTCAATGTAAAGATTGTAATAATAGAATAAAATATATAGGGGATAATTTAAATGTTATATTTTATAAAGATATGTTGGTAAATGATTTAAAAAGAGCTGTTAATGCTAAGGCTTTGAAGAAAGAAGAAATTTATTCTAAAATTGTGGATACCTGCTTTGGTATTTTTTTGAATGATAGGATGGGAAATAAAAAATATAAGGATGTCATCGAGTTTTTGTTTTGTTCTGAAATTATCGGATATAGTTTTGGGACAGGGAAAGATACGAGATTGGCTAGTGTTGCAGGGAAAGAAATGCCATATAGAAAGATATATGATTTTTTCTATTACATCATTGCTAAAGAGTATAAACGAAGAATGGACGAAAGTAATGAAAAACAAAGTGGTTAATAAAAGAAAGTTTACGACATGCCGCTCTTTCATTAAAGAAACACATGGCGGTGTTGGACAGAAGGTCATTCTATCAGTATAATAGAAGTATATTGTTCGGAGAGGAAGAGATTAGTTATGCTTCATATCGGATTGACCGGCGGCATTGCGTCGGGGAAGAGTACTGTCGTGACCATGCTGAGAGAATTCGGAGCGGGCATCGTCGACTGCGATGTCATTGCCCGTGACGTCGTCCTGCCGGGAACGAAAGGCCTTGCAGCCGTTGCCGCCGCTTTTGGGCCTAAAGCCCTTTGTGAGGACGGCTCGATGGACCGGGTCTATATCGGCAGTTTGGTCTTTCAAGATAAGGAGAAAAAGGCGCAGCTCGAAGGCTTACTGTTTCCCCTTATCCATGACGGAATCGACCGGGAAATCCAAAAAATCGAGGAAGATAAAAAAAATCCGGTCATCTTTCTTGACATGCCTTTACTTTATGAGATAAAATACAATTCGTACGTTGACGAAACATGGCTCGTGTATGTCGATGCGAAGACCCAGCTCCAGCGGCTCATGCTGCGCAACGGGTATTCTGAAGAAGAGGCACTGGCGCGGATTCACGCCCAGCTTCCTATCGACGAGAAACGGTCTTTGGCACAGGTTGTCATCGATAATAACGGGTCGCCTGAAGCGACGCGGGAACAGGTGCAGGCTGCATGGCAGGCACTGATGAGCCGCATTGAAATGTAGGGAAAAGACGTGAGAAAAAAGGGAAGTACCAAAGGGACAATCATCATAGCAGCCTTGCTGCTTTTCTTTTCGGCATCGTATTTCTATTCATGGAAAGACGATGTCATGCGAAAGTTTGTCTATCCCCTTCAATACGATTATCTCGTTCGGCAGTATGCTTATGAAACCAAGATCGACCCGGCCCTGGTGGCGTCGGTCATCTTAGTCGAAAGCAAATTTGACGAACGGGCTGCGTCTCAACCCGGTGCCCATGGCCTGATGCAGGTCATGCCGGATACGGCTCAGTGGATTGCCGATGAAATGGGAATGACCGACTACACGCCTGATAAGCTCAGTGACGTCCGTACCAACATAAGGCTGGGAACATGGTATCTCGCTTATCTTTTGAAAGAGTATGATGGGAATCAAATACTGGCTCTGGCTGCGTATAATGCCGGTCGGGGACACGTCGATTCCTGGATCCGGGAATATGGCTGGACAAAAGATTTTCAAGAAATTGAAAAAATACCCTTTTCAGAAACGCGGGAATATGTTAGAATAGTTTTGTTGAACGAAAAGCACTACAAGCAGCTTTATGATTTTTAAGTTATGCGGTTGTGGCGGAATGGCAGACGCGCTGTCTTCAGGCGGCAGTGATCTCTGATCGTGCGGGTTCAACTCCCGCCAACCGCACCATTCATTACTATGGATAACACATTGATTGAAACGCTCAAACAATGGAATATCATGACTGTTCTCCCACTTACGGTGGGAGATTTTCAGTTATTGGAAGAATATCGCATGGTGGAGAAAGACGGAAACCCCGTCGAATATCGCCTGTTCACTTATGAAAATAAGGATAACGGCTGGACTGTGCGGGCTATCTTCAACCCCGAATCGGAAGAGTACGCCGTTCGGGTCGATATCGGCATGTTGGAATTTGCCCTTATCGAATTTATCACCGGCTCATTAGACGCTTTCCGAAAAATGGTCGAAGCGCGGCTGGCCCGGATCATCCGCAACGCCTATGTGGATCGAAAGGAAAACTTCGGCGTCATTCTGTACCATAAAGGATTGCCCGACGTTTCCTGGGATGACTTCCTTCCTGAAACGTACGGCGGATTCCGGCGGCTCATCAAGCCCAACGAGGCTGTGCGCATCATCAACGGGTCTTATATGATCTTATCCTATTACGATAAGGCATCGCGAAGCGGCCTGTCCCTGATGTACAATGTCCTGCGCGACGATTTTTTCGCCGAACGGCGGGTGCAGAACTTGCCGAACCTGGTCCACGACTTCGATACGTCGACCTTGCGGGAATTGGAAGCAGCCCTGCGGAAACGGCTCCTGCCGGTCCTCGATGCCATCGGGGCCGACCGGGACAAGTCGTTGTCAGAATGAGCAGACAGTGGTATACTATAAAGTAATTTAGATGTTTCGATGCGAAGAGTGGGTGAGAGCCCACTCTTAACTTTTACCTAACAGAATTTTTTGAGGACAGGCTGGTGAATACGATGAGACGTGAACACATTGAAGATTTGATTGCTAAAGAAGTAGAAACGATTATTGCAGGGACTGATATCGAATTAGTCGATGTCGAATACGTGCGTGAACGCGATTGGTATTTGCGCGTGTTTATCGACAAAGAAGGAGGCGTCGACCTGGAAGACTGCCAAGCTGTCAGTGAAAAACTGAGCCAGGTCCTCGATGAAAAGGATCCGATTCGTGAAAATTACCTCCTCGAAGTGTCGTCGCCCGGATTGGACCGCATCCTGCGGAAGGATAAGGACTTTGTCCGCTATGCCGGCCGGCAGGTAGATATCCATTTTTTCAAAGCTTGGAACGGCGTCAAAGATGTGACGGCTGAACTGGTTAAAAAGACGGATGATGATAAGCTCGTCGTCGTCATCAACGGCCAGGAACAAGAGATAGACAGGAAAGAAATATCGCAAGTACGTTTGCATATTGATTTTTAGTGGAGGTTATTACCGTGAATAAAGAATTGCTCAATGCTATTGCTTACTTATCCAAAGAGAAAGGCGTATCTTCGGATGTCATCTGCGACTCTCTGGAAGCCGTTTTGATTACGGCCTACAAGAAAGAGCCCGATGCCAATCCGACGGCAGAAGTTACCCTGAACCGCACGACCGGGGACTACCATATTCAGGCTGCTAAGACCGTCGTCGATGACGTCGAAGATGAGGATATCGAAATTTCTCTCGATAAGGCACGGCTCATCGATCCCGGCTATGAAGTCGGCGACATCGTCAATGTCGACGTGACGCCGGCCAACTTCGGCCGCATTGCCGCTCAGGCCGCCAAGCAAGTCATGATTCAGCGCCTGCGCGAAGCCGAACGCAATATCGTTTATGATGAATTTTCAGACCGCATGGATGACATCATTACGGGCATCATCCAGCGCATCGAAAATAAGAGCGTCTACGTCGACCTCGGGAAAGCCGAAGCTATTTTGCCGGCGTCGGAACAGATTCCGACCGAAACCTACACCGTCGGCCAGCGCATCAAGTGCTACGTCGTCGAAGTGCGCAAGACGACGAAAGGGGCTCAGATCCTCGTTTCCCGTACTCATCCGGGCCTGCTCAAGCGGCTCTTTGAATTGGAAGTACCGGAAATCTATGAAGGCGTCGTCGAACTGAAGTCCGTCGCCCGCGAACCGGGCCGCCGCTCGAAAGTCGCCGTCTATTCCCGCGATGAAAACGTCGACTCCGTCGGCGCTTGTGTCGGTCCCAAAGGCGTCCGCGTCCAGAACATCGTTTCTGAATTACAGAACGAAAAGATCGACATCGTCAAATGGGATGAAGATCCGGCCGTCTACATCGCCAATGCCCTCAGCCCGGCTCAGGTCATTTCGGTCACCGTCGACGAAGCTGAAAAATCGTCGGGCGTCGTCGTTCCCGACTATCAGCTGTCCCTGGCCATCGGTAAAGCCGGTCAGAATGCCCGGTTGGCAGCGAAACTGACCAACTGGAAAATCGACATCAAGAGTGAAAGCCAGGCGGCAGAAGCTTTTGACGGCGATGCTCCTGAAACGGCTGAGGCCGATGACATGGACGTCCTCAGTGAAATGGCTCTGCCTTCGGACAGCGAATCGACTGTCCCCACGGAAGGAGAATAAGCGATGAAGACCCGAAAGACTCCGATGCGCGTCTGTGCCGGCTGTCAGGAACTCAAGAGCAAGAAAGAGATGATCCGCGTCGTCCGCACGCCGGAAGGGACGGTCGAAATCGATAAGACCGGCAAGAAGTCCGGCCGCGGCGTCTATCTCTGCCCGGACAGCGAATGCCTTGAAAAAGCCTATAAAGAGCATCGTTTGGAACGGTCGTTAAAGACCAAAGTGTCGATCGATATTTACGAGGCATTGAGAAAGGAACTGTTGTGAGCGACAAAATCCTGAATCTCTTAGGCCTTGCCTGCCGAGCCGGCAAGACCGTCTGCGGTGACGGAGCCGCACAGAAAACATTGAAGAAAAAGAACGTCCCTTTACTGTTCCTCGCAGCAGACGGCGGCAATGACAACGTCACCAAATACCGCCGCTTAGCTGAGAGAAAAGGGATCGTCATCATTGATACATATACTAAAGACGAATTAGGAAATGCTGTCGGCAAAGCCCAGAACGTCATCGTTCTGGTCGACGATAAAGGATTTGCGGCAGCCATAGAGAAAGCGAAGCGTGATGAATAGAAGGGGGTAACTAGATGACGAAACGAGTATACGAAGCCGCGAAAGAATACGGCGTCCCTACTAAAACCGTTATAAAGACGTTGGAAGATCATCAGATTAAAGCCGGTAATTTTACCAGTATCGATGACAAGATGAAAGGCATCCTCGACGCAGCCTTTAAAAAGGGCCACAAAGGAGATGCCAGGGCAGATCATAAACCGGACAGAAAGCAGGAAAGCAAACCGGAAAGAAAACCTGAAAAGAAACAGGAAAGTAAACAGACAGGGGAAGGAAATAGCCGAACAGTGAACGAAACGAGCCGACAGAATAAAAACAAAAAACAGAGCAATCCGCGCCGACAGAATAATCAGAACAACAACCAGGGGACGCAGAATACGCAGAACCATAATGCCAAACGCCAGAACCAGCCGAACCAGCAGGGGCAGCAGGGGCATAATGCTAAAAACGCCCAGGGCGGTCAGAAACAGGGTGCTCAGCGCCAGCAGCAGGGCGGCAATAAGGGCGGTCAGCAGAACCGTCAGGGCGGCGATACGAAGCGCACCCGCTATTTCGGCAATTCCCAGCAGGGAGGCGGCGAAGGTGCAAACCGCAGCGGCGGCAGCAATAAAAACAACAATCGCCGCGGCGGTCAGCAGAACCGCAGCAACAAGAATGGCGGCAACCGTCCGCATACCCTCTTGTCCAACGTATTGAACAAGGGCAAGCACAAAAACAAGCGCAATCAGAAAAACCAGGCTCCTGTCGCTGTTGAAATGCCGAAGAAGAACTATCCGACGTCCGTTGAACTTCCGGAAACGATTATCGTTAAAGATTTTGCCGAACGCATGGGCCGCGATGTCGGCGAAGTCATGAAAAAGCTCCTCATGGGCGGCATCATGGCGACCATTAACCAGGAACTCGACTTCGATACGGCTTCTTTGATTGCTGATGAATTCGGCGTCACCGTTACCATGGAAGCGCCGCCGGAAGATCCGACGGAAATCGAAGAAATCATCGATGCACCGGAAACCCTTAAAACTCGTCCGCCTGTCGTCACCATCATGGGTCACGTCGACCACGGCAAGACGAGTCTCCTCGACGCCATCCGTCAGACCAATGTCACCAGCCACGAAGCCGGCGGCATTACGCAGCACATCGGTGCTTATCAGGTCCGTTACGAAGGCCGGAAAATCACCTTCATGGATACGCCGGGCCACGAAGCCTTTACGGCCATGCGTGCCCGCGGTGCTCAGGTTACGGATATTGCCGTCCTGGTCGTCGCCGCTGACGACGGCGTCATGCCTCAGACGATTGAATCCATCAACCATGCCAAATCGGCAGGTGTACCGGTCATCGTCGCCATTAACAAGATCGATAAAGAAAGTGCCAATCCGGAACACGTCATGCAGCAGCTGACCGAATACGGCCTCATCAGTGAAGACTGGGGCGGCGATACCATCATGGTTCCCGTTTCGGCCCATAAAAAGATCGGCCTCGACGACCTCCTCGAAAACATCCTCGTCCTGGCTGAAGTACAGGACCTCAAAGCCAACCCGAACCGTCCGGCTCAGGGCGTCGTCATCGAAGCTAAGCTCGATAAAGGCCGCGGTCCTGTCGCATCCGTCCTCATCCAGAAGGGCACCCTTCGCGTCGGCGATACGATCATCGTCGGTACGGCCTTCGGTAAAGTCCGGGCCATGAACAACGAACGAGGCGAACGGGTCAAGAAAGCCGAACCGTCTCTGCCCGTTGAAATCCTCGGCCTCAACGACGTACCGGAAGCAGGCGATATCTTAAACGTTACCGACGAAAAGACGGCCCGTTCCGTTGCCGAAAAACGAATGGAAAAGAAACGTTCGTCCGAACTCCACGTCAACGCCAAGGTTACCCTCGACGACTTGTTTAACCAGATCCAGCAGGGTGAACTGAAGGAACTGCCGCTTATCATCAAGGGCGACGTCCAAGGTTCTGTCGAAGCCTTGAGCCAGTCCCTGATGGGCATCAAGAGCGACGAAGTCCGCATTGCCATCGTCCATTCCGGCGTCGGCGCCATCAACGAATCGGATATCATGCTGGCATCGGCATCGAATGCCCTCATCATCGGCTTTAACGTCCGTCCCGATGCAGCAGCCCGCAAGATGGCAGAACATGAAAAAGTCGACATGCGCATGTACCGCGTCATTTACGACGCCATCAACGACGTCGAAGCGGCTATCAAAGGCATGCTCGAAAAGAAATACGAAGAAAAGATTATCGGCCGTGCCGAAGTCCGTAAAGTCATTACGACGCCGAAGGTCATCGTCGGCGGCTCCTATGTCAAGGAAGGGAAGATTACCAGCACGTCCAAGATCCGCCTCATCCGCAACGGCATCGTCGTTCACGAAGGCGAAATCGACGGCCTGCGCCGCTTTAAAGATGACGTCAAGGAAGTCGCTTCGGGCTACGAATGCGGCGTTACCCTTGAAAAGTACCGCGACATCAAGGAAGGCGACGAAATCGAAGCCTACGAAATGGTCGAAGTCGAACCCGAATAAAGGAGGGGACATTCGATGGGAGAATTACGAGTACGAAAAATCCAGGAATTTATTAAACAGGAAGTATCGAAGATGCTCCTGAATGAATTAAAAGATCCGCGCATCGGTTTCGTCACCGTTACCGATGCCCGCATCACCGGCGACCTGCGCGACGCGACGATTTACGTCAGCCTCTTTGGTGACGACGAAGCGAAGGCCAAGACCTTAGAAGCCTTGAAGCGGGCTACGGGCTATATTCGGACGGAAGTCGGAAAACGCCTGGGAATCCGCTATTCGCCGTCTATTGTATTTAAGGAAGATACGTCCCTTGACTATGGGATGAAAATCGATAAAATTCTGCACGACATTGAAAAGAAGGACTGATGACATGAATTGCTCCGCTCAGGAAATCTACACTCTCCTTCACCACTATGAACACATTTTGGTGACGGCTCATGTCAGCCCTGACGGCGATGCCTTAGGGAGCGTCCTGGCTTTGTGGCACTGGCTGAAGGCGGAAGGGAAGGATGCCGTCATGGTCATCGACGATGACATTGACGATCGCTATAACTTCCTCGACGGCTTGTCCTCCATCTGCCGGCCGGATCAGGTCAAAACCGATGCCTCGTGGCTGACGGTCGTCCTCGATGCGACAGGCTTAGGACGGATCGGCAAGACAGCCGACCTCGTCTGCGGCAAGGTTTTGAACCTTGATCATCACGTCTCGAACGAGCATTTTGCCCAGTGGGAATACTTTAAGCCCGACTATGCGGCAACGGGAGAAATCCTGACCGATCTCTTTGATCAATGGCATGCCGACTGGTCTCCGGCCATGGCCGATGCCCTTTATACGGCCATCGCTACGGACTGCGGCTTCTTCAAGTTCAACAACACGAAGGGCCATACCCTGCGCATGGCAGCCATCCTTGTCGATAACGGCGCTCAGCCCGACGTCATTTCAGACCATCTTGACGCACGGTCGCTCACGAAGCTTCGGGCTTTGTCGAAGGTTCTCGATCAACTGGAACTCTTTGCCGACGGCCGTATTTCCTGCCTGTCCTACACGCCGGAGCTCCTGTCGGTCATCGGGGAGCACACGGGCATCTACATCGACTATGCCCGCCGTGTCAAAGGGTCTGAAGTGGCCTTTACGGTAAAATACATCGGCCCGGAGGAAACGCGGGTCAGCCTGCGTTCTAAAGGCGTTGACGTCAATGCCATCGCCGCTTCCTTTGGCGGCGGCGGTCACATTCGGGCTGCCGGCTGTACTATTGAAAAGCCTTTAGATGAAGCCAAGGCCATCATCGTAAAGGAAATCGAAAAGCGCTTATGATACACGGGATCATTAATGTACTCAAACCGACAGGGATGTCCAGTCACGACGTCATCGGCTGTCTGCGCCGCATTTACGGCATGAAAAAGATGGGCCACGCCGGTACTTTGGATCCCTTGGCAGCCGGCGTCCTGCCGGTCTATGCCGGTCAGGCGACGCGCCTCATCGAATACGGCGACAGTGACGTCAAGTCCTATCATGCCGAATTCGTCTTGGGACTGGAAACGGATACCGAAGACAGTACGGGAACCGTCGTCGAAAGGGCTCCCGTTCCGAACCTTAGCGAAGATGACCTGCGCCGCGCCCTGGCCTCTTTCTGCGGTGATATCGACCAAGCGCCGTCGAAGTATTCAGCTATCAACGTCAACGGCGTCAAAGCCTATAAATTGGCTCGTCAGGACCGGGATTTCACCCTGCCCGTGCGGCAGGTGACGATTCACAGTCTGGAACTCCTGTCTTTTGACGGCCGGCGGGGAACCTTTGCCGTGACCTGCTCGAAGGGAACCTATGTCCGATCCCTTATCCGCGATTTGGGGACCGCTCTCGGCACCTGTGCCTGCATGACCTATCTCGTCCGGACCCGGGCCGGCCTGTTTACCATTGAAGAGGCGGCGACCCTTGAAATGCTGGAAGCGAATCCGGAGGCCTATGTCCTTCCGGCCGACATGGCCATTCATGATTTGAGGCGGGCCAATTGCTCTGAAAAACAGTGCTCTTTGCTCCTGCAAGGGCGCCCCGTGCCCTTTGCCGGACCGAATCTCAAGGATGATGACGTTCTGCGCGTCTATGGGCCTGACGGACGGCTGATGGGTATCGTCCGCTACGATGAACAGCACCATATCCTGCGTCCCCATAAGATGTTTGCAGACGGATTGTGAGGTAACTAACGATGGAAATATTCCACTCCTTTCAGGAAATAACCGGCTTTACGGGCGCCGTCGTGGCCCTTGGGACCTTTGACGGCATTCATAAAGGCCATCAGATGGTCATGAAGACGGCCATCAAGCGGGCTGCAGCCGGCGGTGTGAAAACCATGGTGGTCACCTTCACGGCCCATCCCATGTCGGTCTTATGCCCAGAAAAAGAGCCCCTGCGCCTGGCGACAATCGCCCAAAAGGCAGAGTACATCGAAGCGGTCGGCATCGACGGCTTGGTTCTCCTGCCTATGAGCGAAGGACTCCTCCGCGAATCGCCGGAAGAGTTCTGCCGCAACCTGGTGACCTATATCCAACCGTCGGTCATCGTCGTCGGTTCCAACTTTACCTATGGGGCCAAGGCGGCCGGCAATACGGATACGATGAAAGCCTTCATGGCGGACTACGATATTCCAGTCGAAGCCCTGACCCTTCTCGAACGACCCGGCGGCACGACGCCTATCAGCAGTACCGTCATCCGCCGGCTCATCCAAATGGGCCACATGGAGACGGCTGAAAACCTCTTAGGCCGCCCCTTTGCCTTGACCGGGACCATCGTGCCCGGTGATCACCGCGGCCGAACTATCGGCTTTGCTACGGCCAATATGCTCATTCCCATCAACATGGCCATTCCGCCCGACGGCGTCTATGTGACCGAGCTGTGGTGGGATGGGGAAGGGCACCCGGCCATGACCAATATCGGCGATAACCCGACCTTTGAGAACCAGTACCGCCGCATCGAGACCCACGTCCTCGACTGGGATAAGGACCTCTACGGCAAGAACGTCAGCCTGCGCTTTCGCAAGCGTCTGCGCGGCGAAGAAGTCTTTGCCTCGGCCGACGACCTTATCGCCCAGATGAAAAACGATGAAAAGGCGACGCGTCAGTTCTTTGCATCCGATGAAATTGAATAAAAACCGTTAACAGGAAAAGGTTTTGCTCATAGATTTCTTAATTCGAGCAACTTTTCCTGTTTTTTTTCATAAAAAATGTAGAATAAAACACTCCGGAGTGGTATAATAAATACCATTACGACGGATGGTTATACGTCGTATCCAAAGCAAGTCAATAGATAGGAGTGAAGTTTTATGGTAATGTTTTCTGAAGAAGCAAAAAGTTTGCACGCATCCGACATCCGTGAAATCCTGAAAGTCACAGAAAATCCGGAAATTATTTCCTTTGCCGGCGGTCTCCCGGCACCGGAACTGTTCCCGATTGACGAAATGATGAAGGTTGACGTGGAAATTTTGAAGAAAGAAGGCCGTCAGGCCGTGCAGTACAGCACGACAGAAGGGTACATTCCGCTGCGCAAACAGATTGCCGCACGTATGAAATCGTCCTTCCACACGGACTGCACCTATGAAGACATTATCATTACGGCCGGGTCTCAGCAGGGTTTGTCCCTCTTAGGCCAGCTCTTTTTGAATGAAGGCGACGTCGTCCTCGTCGAAAGCCCGACCTACATGGGTGCTACGACAGCCTTTGCCGTCAATTTCCCGAAGTTCGTCGAAGTCGAAACGGACGATAAGGGCATGGTACCGGAAGCCTTGGAAAAGGCCATTGAACAGTACGGCGATCGCGTCCGCCTGATGTATGTCATCCCGGAATTCCAGAACCCGACGGGCATTACCTGGCCCCTGGAACGGCGCAAAGCCGTCATGGATATCATGAATAAACATGACATCCCGGTCATTGAAGACGATCCCTACGGCGAACTCCGCTATGAAGGCCAGACCATGCCGACCTTGAAATCGATGGATACCAAGGGCAACGTCATCTTCCTCGGATCCTTCTCGAAGATCTTCATGCCCGGCCTTCGTATCGGCTGGATGGTAGCTCATCACGACATCCTCGAAAAAGCCGTCATGCTCAAGCAGACCGTCGACCTTCAGTCCTCGTCCTTTGCCCAGCGCCAGGCTTCGTACTACATCGACATGTATGACCTCGACGCCCACGTCGCCAAGATTCGCGAACTCTACGGCAAGCGCCGTACCTTGATGTACGATTCGATGAAAAAATACTTCCCCAAGGGCCTTTCCTTTACCTATCCCGAAGGCGGCCTGTTCACCTGGGTAACCCTTCCGGAAAACATCGATGCCAAGGCGATCATGCCGGAAGTCATCGAAAAGAAAGTCGCTTACGTACCGGGCGGAGCCTTCTATCCTAACGGCGGCAACGGCAACCATTTCCGTCTGAACTATTCCAATATGCCGGAAGACCGCATCGTCGAAGGCATCAAACGCTTAGCTGAAGTTTTGAAGGAAAAAATGGGCGAATAATTAAACTTTGCAGGAAATGAGACGTTCTCTCCCGAGGACGTCTTTTCTTTTTTTATTTTTTTTAAAAATTTTTTACATGAATTACTTAATATTTTCTTGACCGAACCCTTTGTATTGTCGGTTAATTCACAGATAAGCCATGATTTTATAGGTTTGCATAAATGAGAATGTATCTATGACATAAACGTTTAATTGCATAAATGTAATTTAAATGATACTATAGATACATAGATAATACGCTATGCACCTATAATGAAGGAGTGAGTGAATATGCAATTTTCCAACTTAGCTATGAATTTGAAAGCCTCTGAAATCCGTGAACTCTTGAAACTGACGACCATGCCGGAAATCATTTCCTTTGCTGGCGGCCTGCCGGCTCCGGAACTGTTCCCGACAGAAGATCTCAAAAAAGTTGACGAAGCTGTATTGACCAAAGAAGGCCAGGCAGCCCTGCAGTACGGCACGACCGAAGGTTATACGCCCCTTCGCGAACAGATCGCAGGCCGCATGAAAAAATCCTTCATGGTTGACTGCACCCCTGAAAACATCGTCATCACGTCCGGCTCCCAGCAGGGTCTGTCCCTCTTGGCTCAGATTTTCCTCAACCCCGGTGACGTCGTTCTCGTAGAAAGCCCGACCTACCTCGGCGCTATCAACGCTTTTAAACTCTGTGGCCCTGAATTTGTCGAAGTTCCGACGGACGATAAAGGTATCATTCCGGAAGAATTGGAAAAAATCTTGGCAAAATACGGCGATCGCGTCCGCATGATGTATGTCATTCCTGAATTCCAGAACCCGACGGGTATTACCTGGCCGATGGAACGCCGCAAAGCTTTCATGGACATCATCAACCGCTATGATTTCCCAGTTCTCGAAGACGATCCGTACGGCGAACTCCGTTTCGACGGCGACAAAGTTCCGTCCCTCAAATCCATGGATACCAAAGGCAACATCATCTTCCTCGGCTCCTTCTCGAAGATCCTCATGCCGGGCCTGCGTATTGCCTGGATGGTTGCTGATCCGGTCATCATTGATAAAGTCGTTAAGCTGAAACAGGCCGTCGACCTCCAGTCCTCGTCCTTCGGTCAGCGCCAGACGTCCTTCTTCATCGATATGTACGATCTCGACGCTCACGTAGCAAAGATTAAAGAATTGTACAAAAAACGCCGCAACCTCATGTGCGATTCGATGAAAGAATACTTCCCTGAAGGCATCACCTTTACATACCCCGAAGGCGGCCTGTTCACGTGGGTAACGTTGCCCGAAGGCATGGATGCGAAAGAACTCATGCCTAAAGTCCTAGCGAAAAACGTTGCCTACGTGCCGGGCGGTCCGTTCTACCCGCATGGCGGCAATGCGAACCACTTCCGCCTCAACTACTCCAACATGCCGGAAGAACGCATCGTAGAAGGTATCAAACGCTTAGCTGAAGTACTGAAAGAAGAATTGGCAAAATAAGCCTAAAAATGATATGATATAAGGGAGCTGTCGCTTTGCGGCAGCTCCCTTTGTACGTTCACTCAAGGAAGGATGCCTTGTTTCATGCTTCAAATTGAATCATTGTTAAAACAGTATTTTGGCTATTCGTCATTCCGACCGGGCCAGCACGAAGTCATTCAGACCCTGCTTGACGGCCGCGACTGTCTGGCAATCATGCCCACAGGGGCAGGGAAGTCGATCTGCTTCCAGCTTCCGGCCCTGATGATGCCCGGCGTGACCTTAGTCATTTCACCGCTCATTTCCCTGATGAAAGACCAGGTGGACAGTCTGGTCAATCAGGAAATACCGGCGACATATATCAACAGCCAGTGTACCTTTGAAGAAGTGAAGGCCCGTTTTGCCGCCATCCGTGCCGGCCGCATCAAACTGGTCTATATCTCTCCGGAAAGACTGGAGAATCAGTTCTTTACGGCCTTTATGCAGACCC
The DNA here is from genome assembly GCF_900539295.1 of uncultured Megasphaera sp. Taxonomy (GTDB): domain Bacteria; phylum Bacillota; class Negativicutes; order Veillonellales; family Megasphaeraceae; genus Megasphaera. The sequence goes on along the minus strand of NZ_UQBH01000021.1, from coordinate 20,555 downwards.
TGCCCATTTCCATGTTCATCATCGACGAGGCCCACTGCGTCTCTCAGTGGGGCCATGATTTTAGGCCCAGTTACTGCGCCGTCCGCGACTGGATTGCAGCTCTGCCTAAGCGGCCTGTCGTCGGAGCCTTTACGGCGACGGCGACGGAAAAGGTCAAGCACGATATGATGTCCCTCTTAGGCCTGCAAAAGGAACGGATCTTTATCGGCGGCTTCGACCGGCCGAACCTCTATTTCCGCGTCGTCCATGCCAAGGCCAAGATGGAGTTCACCTTGTCCTACATCGCCAAGCATAAAGAGGACAGCGGCATCATCTATGCGGCGACGCGCAAGGAAGTCGACCGCATCTGCGATGAACTGAACCGGCGGGGCATCAAGGCCGGCCGCTATCATGCCGGTCTCAGCGACGAGATGCGCCGTTCCATGCAGGAAGCCTTTACCTACGATAAGCTCCAGGTCATCGTAGCTACTAACGCTTTCGGCATGGGCATCGACAAGAGCAACGTCCGCTACGTCATCCATTACCAGATGCCGAAGAATATCGAAAGCTATTACCAGGAAGCCGGTCGGGCCGGGCGGGACGGAGGGCCGGGAGACTGTATCCTCCTCTTTAACCGCCAGGACATCATGATCCAGAAATTCCTCATCGAACAATCAGTCCGCGATGCAAAGCAGCAGGACACGGAATTTCGCCTGCTAAATGCCATGGTCCGCTACTGTGAGGGCAATCACTGCCTGCGCCATTATATCCTGTCTTATTTTGGCGAGCATCCGTCGTGGGACCACTGCGATAAATGCGGCAACTGCGACCAGGAAACGGTGGAAGAGGACATGACCGAGCAGGTGCGCAGCATCTGCCTCTGTGTCGATGAACTAAAAGGGCGCTTCGGCATGACCATGGTGACCGATATCCTCAAGGGGAGCCAGAACGCTAAGGTTCGCCGCTACGGCTTTGAGTGCAATTCGGCCTTCGGCATGCTCGGTAATTTCTCTTTGTCCGAAGTCCGCGATATCGTGCGCCAGTGCATCGACGACGGCTACCTCGAGCAGTCTGACGGAAAGTATCCCGTCGTTTCCCTGACGGCCGACGGCCGAGAAGCTCTCGGCGGCCACAAACGCATTATGCAGCAGAAACGAGTCGTCGAAGACGTGCCGGCTGCCATTCCGCCGCGGCGCCAGAAGCGCCGGGCCAATGCCGTCGACGAAGAGGCTCTGCGTCCCTTGTTCGATGCCCTGCGGGCCGTTCGCCGCGATTTGGCCAGGGATGAGAACATTCCGCCCTTCGTCATCTTTTCCGATGCGACCTTGTGGGACATGGCGGCCTTAAAGCCGAACAGCCTCGACGCCATGGGTGACATCAAGGGCGTCGGCAGCTTTAAGCTGCATAAATATGGCCGCAGTTTCATCAGTGCCATTCAGTCTTATATGAATAATCAGTAATTTTGAGGTGATACTACATGAGCATGGCTGATACACAATACCTGAATATCGTCGAAAACATCCTCGAACACGGCTATTTTGACAACAACCGCACAGGCGTGCGGACGTACAAGCTGCCCCATCAGATGATGCAGTTCGATTTGGAACATGAATTTCCCATCTTGACGACGAAGTTCGTCGCCTTTAAGACAGCCGTCAAAGAAATTCTCTGGATTTGGCAGCTCCAGAGCAACGATGTACGGGAACTGCAGAAGATGAACTGCCACGTCTGGGACGAATGGATGCGGCCTGACGGGACCATTGGCAAGGCTTACGGCTATCAGATCCGGAAATACAAGCAGGTCGATAAGCTCTTAGATACCCTGAAAAATGATCCCCAGAGCCGCCGCATGATCGTATCCTTGTGGAATATCGAGGATTTGGACGACATGGCCCTCCAGCCCTGTGCCTATCAGACCTTATGGGACGTCACCGACGGCCGGCTGAACTGCATGCTCATCCAGCGAAGCGGCGACATGGGTTTAGGCGTACCCTTCAACATGACCCAGTACGCCGTCCTCATCCATCTCATCGCCCAGTCCGCAGGCCTCCGTCCGGGTCTCTTTACGCACGTTATCAACAACGCCCACATCTACGAAAATCACGTCGAGGCCATGAAGACTCAGCTGGCACGGCGGGACCAGGCCCTGGCAGCACCGAAATTAATACTGAACAGCGACATTCACGATTTCTACGCCTTTACGCCGGACGACATCCGCCTCGACGATTATCAGCATTTGGGCAAACTGTCTATGGAGGTGGCCGTCTGATGATCCATCTTATTGCCGCCGTCGACGGGAAACTCGGCATCGGCCGGGACAACGACCTCTTATGCCATATCTCAGCCGACCTCAAGCGGTTTAAGGCCCTCACCATGGATCATACCATCCTCATGGGCCGCAAGACCTTTGAAAGCCTGCCCGGTATCCTACCGGGACGACCTCACTGGGTCCTGACCCGCCAGGAAGACTATCAGGCCGATTCTTCGGCTGTGACCGTTTTTCATAGCCCGGAAGCCATGAAGCTTGCCATGGCAGATGGGGAAGACTACTTCATCATCGGCGGTGCTGCCATGTACCGAGCCTTTTTGCCCTTGGCGGACAGCCTTTACTTGACCGAAATCGATGAAGTCTTTCCCGACGCCGACACCTTCTTCCCCGAGTGGAAGAGTGACGACTGGACGGAAATAGAACGGGAAGTTCACGAGAAGAGTGACAGTAATAAATATAAATTTGCCTTCGTTCATTATGTAAGAAAATAAGGAAATAGCCGGGAATTTACTTATATAAATTCGATTGACATTAGCAATCTGTTATGTTACACTAACAAAAGAGCTATAAGGTAGCACTTGCTATGGATAGCTGTAATTGTTTTGATTTTTAGGAGGATTTATCATGCACGGTAAAGTAAAATGGTTTAGCGCAGAAAAAGGTTATGGCTTCATCGAAAGAGAAGACGGCGGCGACGTTTTCGTTCATTTCTCTGCCATCCAGGAAGATGGTTTCAAATCCTTGGCCGAAGGTCAGGATGTTGAATTCGATATTGTTGAAGGTGCGCGCGGACCGCAGGCAGCTAACGTAGTTAAAGCTTAATCGGAAAGTAACACAGAGACCTTTTGGACCGGTAATCATCGTGATTACCGGTTTTTTGCGTCTCCGAAAGTATATTGCGCTGTATGAAATTGATTTATATGTATAAATTAAAGAAAATTACGTATAAATACTTGATAAAGAAAATCCCTTGTGCTATGATATAGCCATCAACAAGTTATAGTCTTACAGGATGAGAGGATGGATATACATGAAACACGCTAACAGCTTCGTCGATTATACAGCAGAAGAATTGAAGGGTATCTTATTATTAGCCGACAAGATCAAAAAGAATCAGGACGCTTACAGCCATATTCTCGACGGCAAAAAATTATATACCTTGTTTGAAAAGACGTCGAACCGGACCTATTTGTCCTTTTCCATCGGCATGGAAGAGTTGGGCGGCAAGGCCTATAACCAGCTCTGGAAGGACAGCAACTTCACCATTGGCGATCTCATGAGTGAAGTCAAGTACGTCTGCCGCAACGTCGACTGCATCATGGGCCGGTTCAAGAAGGCCGAAACGACGGAAGGCTTCATGAAATATGCCACGGTCCCGGTCATCAACGGCTGTGACAATACCTTCCATCCCAGTCAGGCCCTGGCTGACATGCTGACCCTTTATGAAAAGACCGGTCATTTTGAAGCCAAGGTCCTCTATATCGGGGCCAAAAATAATACCTATAACTCGCTCAGCGAAATCGTCGTTAAATTGGGCGGCACCATGTACGGCCTGACGCCCTTCAGCCAGATTACCAACGTACCGGCTGATTTTTACGACACATTGAAAGCTACGGGCCATTATAAAGAACTGCCGACGGATATTTCCAAAGAAGACCTCAAGAAAGTCGTCGCCGACGTCGACTGCGTCTACACCGACACCTGGGTCGACATGGAATTTTTCACAAATCCCGACTACGCTGAAAAGAAAGACGAGATCATCAACATGATGATGCCCTATCAGATCGACGCCGACCTCATGGAAGGGACGGACACCATGGTATTCCATGATATGCCCATCCATCCGGGCTACGAAATCACTAAGGACGTCATGGAAACCCATTTGGAAACGATCCTCGACGAAGCCGAAAACAGACGGCACGCCGAAAAAGGCCTCTTGGTCTACCTCATGACGGGCAAACTGGACTGGTAAACCGCTTGTGGTCATAATGTTACCTTTACCATAAAAATGCATACATGAACCATAGTGGGGGAATCATCACCGTCAGGGATAAATCCTTGACGGTGATTTTTTATGCGCCCGATGCCTTATTGACAGACATCCTTATTTGATATACAATTACTTAGGAAACTAAGAAAAGGAGGACGCCATGATATCGAATAACCGGCATATCGGAAGTTATGTCAGCAAGCTGTCCAATAAGCTGCGCCGCAAACTGGAGATGTTTTCGTCCCGCGGCGAATTCAGCGGCTCACAAGGGCGGGCTCTTCACTTTTTGCTGGCTCAAAGGGAAGACGTCTTCCAAAAAGACCTTGAAGAAGAGTTCGGCATCCGGCCGTCGACGGCAACGGAGCTCTTAAAGCAGATGGAAAAGAAGGGACTCATCGTCCGTGAGCCCGCAGCTCATGACAACCGCTTAAAAAAGATTGTCTTAACGGAAAAGGCCCTGCGGTATCGGCAGCAAGTGATTGATGAGTTAACGGCTTTGGATGAAAGACTGGTCCGGGACATTTCTAAAAAGGACCTGCAGGTCTTTGTGAAAGTCGTTGAGAAGATGATGGATAACCTGTCTGAATGAAAGGACAGACTCGTTATCCTTTCTCTTTAATTAAATACTTAGGAAACTAAGAATAATGGAAAGATGAGGCGTACTGATATGAATAACGGCAATGATTTTTCGACGGGGAAGCTCTTTCCCATGATTTTAAAATACTCCATTCCGGCGGCTATCTCTCTTTTGATTACAGCCATCTATAACATCGTCGACCGGATTTTTGTAGGCAACTTCAACGGCACGTCGGCCTTGGCAGGCCTTTCGATTTGCTTTCCCCTTTTTTACATGATGATGGCCTTCGGCCTGACCTGCAGCGCCGGCGGATCGTCCCTGTTCAGCCTGTTTTCCGGAAAAGGGGAACAGGAGAATATGAACCGTTCCTTCGGCAATTCTCTGATTTTAGTCGTCGTCTGTGAAGTGCTGCTGTCCGTCTTTTTGCTGCTGTTTGCCGATCCCATCCTAAAGGTCTTCGGCGTTACCGAAACGGCTTATGAATACGCCCTCGCTTATTACCGCATCGTGGCCCTGGGCTGCCTCTTTCAAGGGCTGAGCCAGGTCTTTTGCGACTTTGTCCGCGTTTCCGGAAAGCCCGTCCTGGGTATGGGCGTGACGGCTGTCGGCGCCGTGACCAACATCATCCTCGATGCCGTATTTGTGGCAGGTCTCGATTGGGGCGTCACCGGTGCGGCTTGGGCGACGGTTATCGGCCAATTCCTTTCGGCCTTCTTTGGGGCTTATCTCGTTTGGAAAGGCCATACGAAAGTCGAAATCAAAAGAGATACCTTTGCCTTCGATGCCTGGCTTTCGCGGACCATCATATCCTGCGGCTTTGCCTTTTGGATTGCCCAAATGGCTATGGGGCTCATCAGCCTCGTGTATAACAGCCAATTAGGCCAATACGGCGGCGATACGGCTATCAGTGTCTACGCCGTCGTCTCCAGTATGATGACCTTTGTCATCATGCCGGCCAGCGGCATCAGCCAAGGGATTCAGCCCATCGTCGGCAACAACTTCGGAGCGAAACAGTACCATCGGGTCATGGCCACTCTGTATCAGGCCTCGGCCTTTTCGGTGGGCATTACCTGCATCATCTGGATCCTGATCATGGTATTTCCCGAGGCCATCCTGGCGGCTTTTGGGGCTACGGAAGATATGCTGGCCATCGGCGTTCCGGGACTGCGGGCCAATTTCTGCATCACCCCGATCCTGGGCTTTGTCATGCTGGTCACGACCTTCTTCCAGTCCATTGCCAAACCGATGCCTTCCATCGTTATCACCTTTTTACGGCAGATCCTGCTCCTCATCCCGCTCATCTATATCCTGCCTTTGCTGTGGGATATCAATGGTATCTTCATGGCTCAACCGGTCAGCGACGCCCTGGCCCTGGCCGTTTCCATTTTCTTCGTCGTCCGCGAACAGCGGACCCTATACAGCATGTCCGACAATCCGGTACAGGCCGGCTCTATGGCTTCGTAAGATTGTTTATTGCAGCCGGGAGACGGTGATTGCATGGGGGGGAGATATGCTGGATTTGAGCCCGGCCGGAGCCTTCGCATGCTGCTTGCTCCTAAGTGTGACAAGTTCATCAATGGGATTGTTTGTACGATAAAAAAGCTGTCCTCATGGGACAGCTTTCGTTCTGCGTGAAATTGAGTTAGCCGAAATAGAGGCAGACCAGGGGCAGGGTGAAGATGGAGCAGATCGTCGTCACTAAGGTCATGCCGGCGGCATATTCTCCGGCAGACTGTTGGTTTTGCGCCAGCATGACGACGGCGGCCATGGTAGGGAGGGCAGAGAGGAGACTCAAGGTGATGACGATGTCGTTCATAACGCCTAACATCGTGCCCAGTTCATAGAAGAAAAGGGGAAAGAGGCTCATCTTGACCAGGACCGTGCCGTAAAATTCTTTTTTGCCAATATATTTTTTCAGATCGATGAAGCAGAATAAGCCGCCCATGTAAATCATGGCCAGAGGCGTCGTCACGGCGCCGGCCTTGGTCAATGGGACATTGACGGTCTGCGGCAGATGGGCATCCATAAAGATGCCGATGACGGCCAAGGTGACGGCAATTGTAGCCGGGTTGATCATCTTTAAGAGGCGGCTGGCAATAGACATGGCGTTTTCCTTGTCTGTCGGCGCCGTTAAATTGACGCCTACCGTCCACAGCAGGAGCTGGTCGACGACGGTAAACAAGGCGATATAGAGCATGCCTTGTTCGGGAAAGACGGCTGCCACGATGGGGATGCCCATAAAGCCGATGTTGCCGAACATGGAACAGGCGCTGTAGACGTGATTTTCATTGCCCTTTAGGTTAAAGAGGCGTGCCAAAAGTCGGCTGAGGGGGTATAATAAAAAATAAAGCAGGGCCGTTACGGCCAAGACCGGCAGGTCGTCGAAGAACTCTTGGCGCGTCGCCCCATTGAGGGTATTCGTAAATAAGAGCAGCGGCAGGGATATCTTGGTAATGAACTGCGATAAGACGCCGAGAGAACGAGGGGTCAAGACTTTCATACGCACGCCGGCAATGCCGATAAGGATGTAGATGACGAAACCGACGATTTGCACAAGTACGATGGAAAAGTAATTCATTGGCAAGACTCCTTTCTGAAAACTTCCTTATTTTATCATGCCTGATGGGTCTTGACTAATGAAACCTGTGGACTTTGCCATGAAAAAAAGTGATGGATAAGGAGAATGGACATGGATCTTTCCAAGATACGGTATTTTTTAGAAGCGGCGAGGCTGAATAATTTTACCCAGGCTGCCCGCAACTGCCATATCGCCCAGACGACGATGACAAAATATATTACCCATTTGGAACGCGATTTAGGCTGTACACTTTTCTACCGGGAACACCGCGGAGTGTCACTCACGGCAGAAGGCCGCCGTTTTTACGAAGGCATGACGGAGATTTGCCGGTCCTATGAAGCACTTCGCGATTCCTTGCGGCGGAAGGGTCATACCGAAATCCGTCTGGGAATGGCCATGCAGGAATACGTCGAAGCCTTATGGCTGCGCCGGTTTGAAGAAGCCTATCCGGAATATAAATTGTATTTTAGTTTTGATGACGCAGCTGATTTAGAGCGTCAGTTAGCGGCCGGCCTCCTCGACGGATTCGTCTTTTCCGATGCTCAGTCGGTGAAGGACTCCTTTACGTATCGGCCCTTGTTCGCCATTCGCCAGTCCTTTGTCTGCGCCAATTCCCTATGGGAACGATATGGGGCTATTGAAGCCGTCATCGGCCATACGCCCTTTGTGACCAAGTCGGACAGTCAAGCTTATGTCGAGAAGATACGGAAGAATTTTCGACAGGCTTTTCATCAGGACTTTGAAGAAATCCATCGCTGTAAGAACTTGTCCGAACAGCTCTTGACGGTCAGCATGTCCCAAGGCTTTGCCGTCCTGCCCCTCCATCAAGGGGATGCCTATCCGGGTCTTCGGGTCATTCCCTTAGCCGACGCTTTTACCGAATATGCCGTCCTAGCGTATCGACAGGACGGCATGACCGAGGCTTTACAATGCTTCTTGTCTTTTTTTGCGGGGATGCCATAATTCACTCAAGGCGACGCCGCCGAGGATCAGAACGGCGCCGAGCCACTGCATGGGCGTCAGGACTTCACCGAGAATCAGGGCCGACAAGAGGAGGGCCGTGAAGGGCTCGAAATAGCCGCAGATAGAAACGCTCTGGGCCGACAAATGCTGAACGCCGGTAAAATAGAGGGCATAGCCGAGGCCCGTATTGACGATGCCTAATATGGCCATGTAGGATAGGTCTTGGAGGGTCAAATCGACGGCCGGAGCCGGGATGGTATAGGTGACGGCGCCGACGAGGAGTGAGGCGACGACGAGCTGACAGGCCGGGGCAAAAAAGCCCGCCATGGGCTCTGCCTTTTTCATGACGATGATTAAGAGGGCAAAGCAGACGGCCCCGAGAAAGCCGCAGGCGACGCCCCAGGAAAGGCCGTGAGCCTGGAAGTCGGCCCCATTGATGGCCATGATGCCTAAGGTGACCAAAATCATGGCTGTGACTTTGGGAAGGGTGAAGGGCTCTTTAAAGACGAATCGCGACAGTATCATAATCAAAATGGGCCCGATATAGCACAAGAGGGTGGCCAAACTGACGCCGATATGCTGGTAGGCTTCATAGAGAAAAATCCAGTTTCCGCCCAGAAAGAGGCCGGCCAGGACTAAGAGCAGCCATTCTCTTGGCGTCATCTGATGGAGGGTGCTCCATTCATGGCGGAAGGTCGTCAGGACCATTAAAAACAAGCTGCCCAGGACCGTTCGGGTCAGGACGATTTCGTAGCTCGACAGCGGAATGTGGCTGGCAATGATGCCGTTGGTACCGTAGATGACCGTTGCCAGCATGAATTTTACATAGGCGTCTTTCATAGAGATGCCTCCCTTCACAGTTGCTGTTTTAACTATAGCATATCCGCTTTCGTCTGTCTGTAGGATGGAAAAGGTCAAACGTTTATCCGGAAGAGATTTTGTGGTGATGGCATGAGACTTTTCAAGAAAGGATTGGACTGTTGACAAGGAAAATTTTCTGTGCTAAAATGCCTCCCGTAGAAACATTTTAACTGCATATATAGATTACCGCCGGGTACGCGATACGATTCCAGTAGGCCTTTGTTGGAATCGTGCAGCGTACCTTTTTTTTAGAGAAGGAGAGGATTTGTATGTCTTGGATTTACTTATTGATTGCCGGTATTTTGGAAATGGGCTGGGCCGTCGGCCTGAAATATACTCACGGGTTTTCACGGCTCGGGCCCAGCGTCCTTACCTTGGTCGCCATGGTCGGCAGCTTCATCTTTTTGAGTCTGGCCCTGCGTCATCTTCCCATCAGCATGGCCTATGCCATTTGGACGGGCATCGGTATCGTTGGAACCGTCATCGCCGGCCTGATTTTCTTTCACGAATCCCTGTCGCCCTGGCAGGTCTTGTCGGTGGGTCTCATCGTCGCCGGCATCGTCGGACTGCGTGTGACCAGCGGCGCATAGAAGTCCCTTTAGAGCCGTGTTTGGCCGTATGCCGGGGTCTATGATTGTGGTATAATAAAAAAAACGCCGACTATCGCGGCAGAGAAGAGAGGTATTCATCATGAGTATGCAGCATCAAGAAGAAATCACGTGTCCTGCTTGTCAAAAGGCCGGGAATTTTACCGTTTGGGACAGTGTCGACATCGCCGAAAATCCGGAAATGAAAGACAGCATCGCTTCCCTGGAAGCCTTTCACTATCACTGCCCGCACTGCGGCACGACGGTCAATATCGACTACGGTTTCTTATATCACGATGCCGATCGCCGCTTCATGGTCTTCTACGGGCCGACCGAAAATGACGAACAGCGGGCCGACCGCGATATGACGGAAAATCACCAGGTCTTTGAGAAAATGAGTGCCAATCACTATGTCTTCCGCTTGGTCCGGACGAAAGAAGATTTGCTGGAAAAAATTACGATCTTCGAAGCCGGCCTCGATGACCGCCTGATGGAATTGACGAAGGCCGCGGCCCTGGCTCAATTTAAGGAACAGGATAAGGAATTTAAGGTTACCAGCTGCCACTTCGTCAGTCAAGATGACGGTTCCCTTCGCCTGGTATTCTTCGACAAGGCCTCGGAACAAGGCGCCTATATCGATTTTCAGGAGGGCCTCAGTCCCTTGTACAGTCAGTTTCAACAGTCCTTATCGGAAAATCTGCCGAAAGAAGAACCGGCGCTGGCCCGCATCGATCAGGCTTGGACTCAGGATTTCTTGAATACCTACGTATATAACTAAAAGGAGGGATTCTTATGTCCCAATTAGTCGTCGTCATCCAATGCGATATCGTCACTAAGCGCTGCAGCGGCTATGCCTGCATGAATACCTTCGTCAACCGCGTGGACACCATGGCCGACTATCCCGCCGATACGCGGTTTCTCATGATGACCTGCGGCGGTTGCTGTGGTGCCGGCATTTCGGCTAAGCTCGAGAACTTGACTCGGAAGATAAAGCGGTACGGCGATAAAAAAGAAAACGTTACCATCCATTTCGCCTCGTGCGTCGTATCCGACTCGTATCACCGGCCGCCCTGTCCCTTCCGAAACTACATGGCCCAGATCATCGAGCGCAAGGGCTATCCTTTAGTTCTGGGAACCTATATTTCTAAATCTACGGAAGCCAAGCGGAAGAAGGGCATCTATCGTGAATTCTAAGCTGAAAAGAGGTCTTTCGGCAGGCCTTATGGGGGCAGCGCTCTTGGGCCTGCCCTTTTTCGTGCCCTTCCCGGTTCAGGCCGAAGCCGGCGTTGATAAACAGGCTATCGAGAAAGCTCCCTGGCAGATACTGCCCCCTTATGATCGGCCCTTCCTGGATGTCCCGGAAGGATCCGACACGATTATGGGGCCGGCGACGGTGTCTCCCGAGCAGATGGTCCGCTTCATCCGTCTGCGCAATGCCAATCCTAAATTGAACGCTCCCTTAGAGGACGTCGTACAGGCTTATTACGACGAAGCCGGCCGCGAAGGCATCCGCCCGGATGTAGCCCTCTGTCAGGCATTGAAAGAGACGGGGTACTTTGCTTATGGCGGTGACGTGTCGCCTGAGCAGAATAATTTCTGCGGCCTCGGTGCGACGGGAAATGGGGTGCCCGGTGCCAGTTTTGCAACGCCTCAGCTCGGCGTCCGCGCCCATATCCAGCATCTTTTGGCCTATGCCAGCACGGAACGGCCAAAGACGGCCATCATCGATCCGCGCTATGAACTCCTCGTTCAGAATCATCCCGAACTCTACGGAAAAGTATCGGCCTGGACTGGTCTCAACGGCCGCTGGGCCGTCCCCGGCAAGCACTACGGCCAGGAAATCCTCTGGATGTGGACCGAAGCCCAGACGCCGGACGGGAGCGATGACGACTTGCTGACGGGCTTTGAAAAGGTCATCCTTCACCGTGATGACCCCGCGTCCTATCTCTATCGGGGCATCGTCTTCTTCCATAAAGGCTACTATTGGCTGGCCGAGCAGGATTTCCGTCAAGCGGTAAAGCGAAATGAGACGTCTTCGGCGGCCTGGTATGATTTGGCCTTGACCCAGCAAAAAAGAGGGAACCTCGACGATTCCCTTATAAGTTACGATAGGGCTATTGCCATTCGGCCCGAATTTTTAGAAGCCTGGTACAATCGCGGAATGCTGGCCATGGACCTCGGAAAAGATGAAGAAGCCCTGCGCTCCTTCCGAGAAATCCTCCGCTTTTCACCGCAGTCGGCAGACGCCGCCAATGCCATGACTGTCTTATACTTTCGGCAAGGGAAATACGACGCCGGCAGCCGGGCTTTGACCGAAGCCGGACGAATCAATACGGCCAACCCTCGCGTGATGGCCAATCAAAAACAGATGCAGACCTACGAGTAGGCTTGCATCTGTTTTTTTATGACTTCATGAATATTTCTTTATCGATGATTTTCTGGATGATGCCGGCGTGGTGGGTGGCTACGATGAGGGTCTTTCCGGCTGCTTTCAGGCTGGGCAGGAAATCTTCCAGCCAGGTCAGGCCGTCGGCGTCGAGGTAGCTTTCAGGTTCATCCATGGTCCAAATCTGCGGGTTCATGGTCAAGATAGATGCCATGGCCGTCCGTTTCTTTTCGCCGCCGGACAGGGAATAAGGCGCCCGTTCGGCCAGGTTCGTCAGGCCTAGGAGTTCTAAGGCGTCATCGACGCGCTTTCTGACTTCTTCGGCAGGGAGGCCCATTTGAACGGGACCAAAGGCCAATTCTTCGCGGACGCTGCTGCAAAAGAGCTGCGAATCGGGATGCTGCCAGATATAGCCCATGCGCTGGTGAAACCATTTTGAATAGCGGTGGTCGCGCATCTTAGCCGCCGTAATTACCGTGCCGTCAAAGGTATAGGTCCCAAGTTGCGGAAAAATCAGGCCGTTCAACAGCCGCAAGAGGGTCGATTTGCCGGAGCCGTTGGGACCGGTGAGGAGGACGGCCTGACCGGGTTCAATCGTCTCCGTCAGGTGATTGAGAATGGGTCTGTCGTCGTAGGCAAAACAGACGTCGTCGAGAATAATCATGAAAGAACTCCTTCCAAACGGACGAAGAGATAGACATAAGACAAGAGCATCAGGAGCAGTACGCCCGTGGCCGGCGACAGGGACCGCCTTTTTCCGTCGTCGTAAACTTGGTAATCGCCGGTAAAACCGCGGCAGCGCATGGCTTCGTAGAGGTCCTGCGACAGGCGCTGGGACTTTTGCAGCATAATGCCGGCGACGCCGCTGAGAGCCGCTTTTTTATCGGGATTGCGGCCGACAGAGCGAAGTTTCAAGGCGGTCAGGAGTTCTGCCGATTCCTGGCCGAGGATGGTGATGTAACGCAGGGTCGTGTCCAAGATGAATATGACCAAAGACGGGACATGAAAGGCCCTGAGGGCAGCCGTCAGTTTGTGCCACGACACATTTTGCTGGAGGAGCATCAGACAGAGGACGGTGAGACAGGTTTTACAAGGCAGGAGAAAGACGTGGCGTCCGTTGCCGAGGAAGAAGGCCGGGGCGACGATGACGGCACAGACGGCGGAAGCGGCCAGGGCTGCCGCCAAGGTCGTGCGCAGCTGACGGCCGGGATGGAAGGCCAGGAGGACCAATTCACCGGCCAGGACGGCCCAGAGAAAAGCCATGGTCCGACAGAGGACTATGAGCAGAATCATGACCAGCATAGTGATCAGGGCCGGACCGGCAGCGACGTTCCAGCGGGACGGGCCGTGCTGTTGGCGCAGGGCTTTCAGCACCGAGACTAAGCGCAGGAGGGAGCGGGAAATGAAATAATCCCGGTCACGGCCGGGATTATATGTTTCTTCGCGCTGTACCCATTCGGGGAGCTTCATCGTTCAGGCCTCCTAATGTTGAGACGGCGTGTCGAATGACGGCTTGGCCGGCAGGAAGGACGCGATGACTTTAAAGATGATGATCAACAAGGCCGTGCCGACGAGGGCGGAAATGATGTAGCCCAAGGCGTCGGGGAGGCCGGCAATGGCGTAGTCCGGCATGAGGACGTCGAAGGAAAAGCCGTTTTCCATGCCGGCCGGGGTATAACCTAAGGCCGATCCGAAGAAGTCCGTTTCAGCCAGTTCTTCCACATCCCATTCGCCCCATGCCGTACCGGCAGCCAAGAGGCCTAAGGGCGTGGCCAAGATAAGGGCGGCCAAGAGTCCGAAGAGGGATTTGCTCGACGAAGCCGGGGCTGTCATATGGAACAAATCGGGAGAGGTCTTTTTGAGATAAGCCAGGACGCCTGTCGTAAAGATGACTTCAGCCAAACCGAAAATCGTGATGTGGCCGATCATCATGGCCGGAATCGAAATAGACAGGGGGTACGGGCAGTACAAGGCTTGACCGGCGGCATCGGTGAACAGTAAGGGCTGGATGCCGAACTCAACGGCGGCACAGAAGGCGGCCACATTGATGCCGACGTAGGAGCCGATACCGGCGGCGATGATATCCGAAGAGATGAGGCGTTTTACACCGTGATAGACGAAATATCCCGTAAAGGGCAGGGCAAAAGCCATATTAAAACTGTTGGCGCCAAAGGCCAGGATGCCGCCGTCGCCAAAAAAGAGGGCCTGAATGAGGAGAGCCACACTGACAGAGAGACAGGCAGCGTAGGGTCCGAGGAGGATGGCGATGAGCGTGCCGCCGACGGCATGGCCCGTCGTACCGCCCGGAAGGGGAACGTTGAACATCATAGCCAAAAAGGAAAAGGCTGCAGCCACGCCGAGGAGGGGCTGCTTTTCACGGGGCACCGTTTCCTTGACCTTGCGGATCGAAAGTAGCCAAATGGGAATCATGACGGCTCCGAGGACGCCGCACGTCGAAGGGCTCAGATAATTCTCTGGGATATGCATTGATAATGACCTCTTTTCCACGAATAATTTAATATAGTATTATTTTACTGAAAAAAAGGAAGAAATATAAGCCCATAGGGGGGATATAAAATTATTCTTCTTTTCCTGTAGCCGCGAAAACTTGAAATGGGAGAACTTTTTACTCAGAAATTTTTTAGTCGGATGAAACTGAGTCAGGATTTTCTGACTAAAAATAACCTGAGTAAAATTTAGTCGAGAAGGTAACCTGCAGGCGACGGTGTGATCTATCGCTTAGAAAAACTGTTTGAATGATGGGGCCGGTTCGGGGCGGGGATCAATTTTTTCTTGTACCGCAGTGGATTTTGCGTTACAATAAGGACGTATTGGGGCATTAGCTCAGATGGGAGAGCGCAAGGTTCGCAATCTTGAGGTCAGGGGTTCGATCCCCCTATGCTCCACCAATTTGAAAGACCATACCCACGCAGCCGGGAAGCCGCGCGGGTGTTTTTTTACATAGGACCGGGATGCGGCACCGTCGTGACCCGGTAGAAAGTGAGTACAGACGATGATTGATTTTCATGAAGTGTTGGCGCGGATGAATCCGAATCAGCGCATCAATTACGATACGGTGTACCAGCGGATGGCTAAGAGCTGGCAGCAAGAGGGCGTCAAGCCGAAGGTCCTGCTCCATTCCTGCTGCGGCCCCTGCAGTACGGCCGTCTTGGATCGCCTGGTTTCCGTTGCCGACGTGACGGTGTATTTTTTTAATCCCAACATTCATCCCGAAGCGGAATATAAGCGCCGGGAATGGGTGCAGAAAGAATTCATTGCCGACTATAATGAAAAGACAGGACACGACGTCAAGTTTTTGGCGGCCCCTTACGAGCCTAAAACGTATTTTGAAGCCGTAAAGGGTCTTGAAGACGAACCGGAAGGCGGCGCCCGCTGCCGCGTCTGCTTTGAGCAGCGCATGAAGGCCGCTGCCGAAAAGATGAAGGAACTCGACTTCGATTACTTTACGACGACCTTGACCGTCAGCCCTCATAAAAATTCGCAGGTCATCAATGACGTCGGCCGCGAGATTGAAGAAGCATACGGGATTTCCTACTTGCCTACGGATTTTAAGAAGGGCAACGGCTTTCTGACGTCGACTAAGATGGCCGAAGCCTACGGACTCTATCGCCAGCCGTACTGCGGCTGTATCTTCGGTGCCCGCAGCCAGGGCCTCGATTTAGAAGATATCCGCAAAGATGCCGAAGCCTTTTTAGCCGATAAAGAAGGGCGGTGAGACAGTGGAGAAACATTTCTTTTCCGTTGCCGGCAGAGACTGCGTCCTTTATGAAGGGGCGTCGCCGTCGTATCTGCTGATCCAGCCCGTCGACGAACCGGATAAAGCGGCGCTGGACAAAGAAGTTCAGGCCCTTGTCGATGCCGTGGACGTGCCTTTTTCCTTACTGGCCTTTTCCGTGGCGGTGCCTTATGAAGCATTGTCCCCCTGGGATGCGCCGCCGGTCTTTGGCAATACTGCCTTTGGTCACGGTGCAGGAGAAACTTTGGCCTTTATCGAAAAAGAGCTCGTCCCGAAGGCAGCCAAAGAATACGGACTGCCTCAAGATTTGCCAATCATCTTAGGCGGTTATTCTTTAGCCGGACTCTTCGCACTGTGGACGGCGTGGCAGACCGATGCCTTTTCAGCCATTGCCGCTGCGTCGCCGTCGGTTTGGTTTCCCGATTGGCTGGATTATGCCCGGCAGGACCGGCCTAAGACGAAGGCCGTCTACCTCAGCCTCGGCGATCGAGAATGGCGGACCCGCAATCCCGTCATGGCTGCCGTCAAGGACTGCATCTGCAGCCACTATGAGTATCTGAATTCTCTCGAAGGACTGGAAGCAGCTCTCGAATGGAATAAAGGCAATCACTTCCAACATACGGATAAGCGCTGTGCTAAAGCCTTTGCCTGGTGCCTGACGACCTTGTCCAAAATGGGTACAGGGAAATGAGGTGCGTGGCCTTTTATTTTGGGATGGAGTGCCCTGAACGGCGACCGTTTTAAATTTTCTGTCTGTGA
This sequence comes from uncultured Megasphaera sp., assembly GCF_900539295.1. GTDB lineage: Bacteria > Bacillota > Negativicutes > Veillonellales > Megasphaeraceae > Megasphaera. Next base: position 3,849 of record NZ_UQBH01000021.1, on the reverse strand, counting down.
AAGATGAGCCATAAATGAATACCTGATCTCCGATAGCAATACGGCTGTCGGGGATTTTTTTGACTAAGACTTTTTAAGTTTGGCTTAACGACAATACGTTAAACGTAAAACTGTATATTAGAATACAATTAAATGTGTTTATTAAAACAAATTCGTATAGATTTATGCATGAAATTGATTTATAATTTAATTAAATGAATAAGAATATACGGATTGGAAGTGGATTCTATGTGTGACTATAAAAGAAAAGTTTTGCGGGCCTGTATTCTGACCATGCTGATGGCTATGCCTACTGCCGGTGTCTGTTCGGCATCTTCTTATCCTTGGACTGATGAGAATGATATCGGTGGTACATATGAAATCAAAGGCAGAAACCATGCTATTTCCTTTGATGAGAGCGAAAAAACAGTTCAAGCCAAAAATGATGTAATTATCAAAAATGGGGAAGAAGCTGATTTGGATAACAATGATGATACAATGTCTATCATTTCAACTGTCGGTGAAGATGGGAATTCTTTTACCTTCGATATGAATGGGAAAAATATTACTGCTGGCGACTACGGTTCGTTTATCAATTTGACAGGTGGGAGCAATAATAAGGCCGAGGTTGTGAATGCTTGGAATATCACCGGCACCACACATAAGGCTAATCTCATATATGCTGTTGGATTAGGGCATAATATTTCCTTAGATGCTAGAAATGATATTCAGTTGAATAAAAAGAGGTCTGATTCACCTGCAACTCTTATTTCTATGGTTGGTGATAATATCTTACATCTATCGGCTGGTCGCGATGTGACTCTGACCAATGAAAATACTACGAATATACTTAATCTTACGGATGGAGGAAAGGCGAAGGTGCGGGCCGGTCGCAACTTATTGTTTAATCAGGCTAAAATAGAAAGTTCTCCAATACTTACCGTAAGCAATGACTCCTCACTGGAGATGATTTCCGGCAATGACATTGTCTTCGATAATGAAGGTAACGGAAATATCATTTATGGAAAGCAGAGTCAAATCAATATTGAGGCGGGGCGTGATATTGTCTATAATCACAAACATAAGAATGGGAGTCCTGTCAATTCTTTTGCTTCTGGGATGAAGGCGAGAATTGAAGCTGGTCGCAACATCGTAATAAACAGTGTTCGCTCAACCAATCTGTTTAAAATTGTGGGTAATTCTTCTGTAGAAGTAGCGGCTGATAACGACGTCTTATTTCATATTACGAATTTGTCATCATCGCCCGCTATAGGAATTACAAATAATTCCTCCTTTTCCCTAAAGAGCAGGGACTTTTTCAGCAATGCTCAAAGCACTTTGTGGGCAGGTAATAAATCTACGATTGATATCGATTCTAGCCATGATATCAAATTTATCACCTCTGGAGTCAATACTGTAAAGGGCAGTATGATTTCTTCGGATTCATTGGGGCGAAACGAAGTTACCGCTGACCATGATATGATTCTATCTATCGGAGTAACTGCTCGCAACGCTCAGGCGAAGTCTGGGGGTGTTGTCAACTTGATAGCTGGTCACGATATGATTCTCTCGACGGCCGGTACAGATGCAACGAATCCGCTTGCATCTAATCTTTATGCCGACAACGGCACGATTACGGCGAAAGTCATGGACGGTACCATGTCCATCTCTAACAACGGCGCGGTAGGAGCTTATGCCAACAACGGCGGCAGCATTACCCTCGAAGGGCCTGTCATCATGGAAGTCGGAAGCGGAGCTGTGGCTGCCAATAGTGGAACGATTCTTTTTAAGGGGCCGGTAACGCTTCAGAGCAGTGCAACGGGACTTATGGCTGATGGTGGCAGTATCACCCTCGACGGGGACGCTGCCATGGATACGGCTGATGGCGCTGTGGCCACCAATGGCGGAACGATTCTTTTCAAGGATCCGGTAACACTTCAGAGCCGTGCAACGGGACTTACGGCTGATAGCGGCAGTATCAACCTCGAAGGGGACGCCGCTATGAATACGGCTGACGGAGCCGTGGCCACTAATGGCGGGACGATTCTTTTCAATGGCCCCTTGACCTTTCACAGCACCGATACGGCTTTTCGGGCTGCTGACGGTGGCACCATTGATGCTACTGCGGCTGATTCGGATAAATATATTGAAGGCAATGTCGTTTCTAACGGCGGTACTATTTCTCTCGACTTGAATACGGCTGGATCCTATTTGACCGGGACGACATCGGTGTCGGACAGCACGGCTTCTCTCGACTCGTCTGTGAATCGGGCGGCTGTATCTGACAGTGCGGACAGCACCGGTACCTTGAACCTGACGCTTGGTGAGGGGACCGTTTGGAACGTCACCGGCGACAGTTCTTTGACCAATCTTACCAATAACGGCACTGTCAATATGAGTGGCAGCAATCGGACGGGACAGCAGGTAACGGCGAAGACCCTCTCCGGTACAGGGGCGCTGGTCATGGATTTGGACTGGCTGTCCAATCAGGGAACGAAAGGCGTCACGGCCAACAGTGATTATTTGAAGGTCACTGATAGTGCCACGGGGACGCAGGCTTTGGTGAGCAATCCGACTGTTATGAACCTCGATAAGATGGCCGTTAACGACCGCCTCTATGTCGCCGAGCTCAATAACAGCGATGCCGTCCTTACCAGCCCCATTCAACAGCGCAACGTCAATAAAGGGCACCTCTATGATTATCTCATCGGCCTGACCCATGAAACGACGGGCGACACGACGGACTGGTATTTCGGCTCCGTCGCTAGCGTCGAAAGCAATGTCGTTCCGGCTGCTGTCGTACAGAACCGGACGCTCTTCGACTTGGCGACCAATATGGATACCCTCAATAAACGCCTCGGCGAAGCTCGTTATGCCGATGGTGAAGATTCGGGCATGTGGGCTCGTTTGACCTATCGTCACCTCGGCCGCGACAGCTATGACGGCCACAGCAATCGTTTTGAACTCGGTTACGATACGGTAAAACCGAGCGACGACAGCCCCCTTCGTCAGGGCTTTTCCTTCAGCTACCTTCGCAGCCAAACCTCCTTTACCGAAGGTCAGGGCAAGTATAAGGGCTACACGGGCAGCTTCTATCGGACTTGGCTCGGCCAGAAGGGCCATTACCTCGACGTCGTCGGCCGTATTGGCCGCTTGAATGCCGAAGGGACGACGAGACTCATCAATGGCGACGAATCGAAGAGCTCCTTCGGAACCTGGTACCAACAGGCCAGCGTCGAATGGGGCCGCAAGAAAGTTCTGAGCGATTCGTGGTACGTCGAACCTCAGAGCCAGCTCCAATATACGCATATCAATGGGACCAACTACCGGACCAGCGACGGCATCCATCAAGACTTCGACAGCGTCCACAGCCTCATTGGCCGCTTAGGCTTCCGCTTGGGCAAAGACATCGACGCTAATACATCTTGGTACTTTAAAGCCGACATCCTTCATGAATTTGCCGGCAACAGGACTTTTGATCTGACCTCTGTGGATGGATTGGAACGCCTGCGCTTCGATAAGAGCGATCACGATACATGGTACGACGTAGGTGCCGGAATCACGGCCGAACTGAGTCACGACAGAAGCCTGTGGTTTGAATTCGAAAGAACCTTCAACGGCTCCTATGGCCGCGATTGGGAACTCAACGTCGGCATGACCTGGCGCTTCCATTGATCGTAAGACCAGACGAAAACTGAACGAATAAAAGATATATCCCCGGTATCACGATAACTGCTGATATCGGGGATTTCTTTACGATGCCCGTGTCAGAGGGAAGATTGCTCTTTCACCGGATTATCGAATTATTAGAAAACAGGTTCTATAATAAATGTTGGGGTCTTGTGGACACTCCTGTTCACAAGGCCCCTT
>NZ_UQBH01000020.1 GCF_900539295.1 uncultured Megasphaera sp. | reverse complement strand
TTGTCCGGCGTTTCATTCCCAAAGGAAGCGATTTAGCTAAGGTGTCGTCTAAAACTATTGCGATGATTGAACGCTGGATCAACGAACTGCCTCGAAAAATCTTTGCTTATGAGGATGCTGAATCTAAATTTCAGATTGAATTGTCTCGAGTGTCCTAATTGGTGTTGCAATTAACCCCAGAAAAAAATATCACGCTGTCAGAAAAAAAGTGTTGACAACAGCACCTCGCGTGACTATAATATAAGAGTACTTGCCACTATAGCTCAGCTGGCAGAGCATCTCATTCGTAATGAGAGGGTCGTAGGTTCAAATCCTATTAGTGGCTCCAACACTTAATTATAACCTTGCTATTCTCAATAGCAAGGTTATTTTTTTATGCAAAACAAGCATAATCAGGCTCTATCTACCCTAAAAATAATTTTTGTACGACGGCCCTATCGAGCTTACCACGACGAGTTGCTCTTCTATGTCGTCCGTAAGGCAGCGGATCGTCTTCGTCGTGACTCCCGTTGTCATCACGAAAAAAAGCCCGGAACGGGCTTTTTTTGTACATCAAAATATTCAGTGCCTTAAGTAAAAAATCTCGTCGAAGTAAATCTCTATGACGCGGCATTTTTATTAACCATCACAGGGTTCCATCCCAGGCTAGGTTTCGTCGTAATACATATCCCAGGCATCGTCGTAGGGACGAATATTCCCGGCATCTCACCGAATGTCTTCGAGGCTGTATGGCCCTCCTGATTTTCTGGCCTGCTGCCATGAAATCTAATCTATGACTATCTCCTGTAATTCTTCGTCAGAGACCTTCTTATAAGTTAGGATGATGAAACGTTCTACATCCATTACAGTAAGTCGACGCTGACTTTTATAACAACCTTTCGAACGGTCATCGTTTCTCCCGATGCGCAGGCAGGACGATGAACATCTTCCGGGAAGAAGATGCTGAAACAGCCCGGACGGGCTTCCACAAAGCCTTCATTTTCTACTTCTTTATAGAAAATTAAATCGCGATCATCATCCCGTTCTGCAACTGCATAGTTGCCGGTATCCGGCGTAAAACCGAGTTTTTCTTTCCCGGAAGCCAGGAATTGAACGTCGATATATTTTTCATGGACTTCCGGACGCTGTTTTTCAACGGGCTTCGTTTCTGTATCAAAAACTTGTGCATAGATGTCTTTTCCCTTGATTTCATAAACCCCTGGTTCCATGGTTGTAAAATCATGGCTTTTTAAATACTCAAGTGCCTCTTCAATGGCACTCGGAAAGACGATACTTCGGTTGTTGGCATAAAGAGATGAAAAAATCATAACATACCCCTCCAATAAAAAAAATAAGTTCTTGATCCATTTATAAGCTGCGACAGTTCATCGCATGAATCGCCAAAAATTTCTCGCCACTTGTATTTGTAAATTTATCTCAACCATTAGTATACCGAGATTCTCCCGTACTATCAATATGCAAACTTCTCATCCTCACCAACGTCCTAAGGATTCCCCCATACAGCTTTCACCGCAAATGCATGACGCAAAATAAGGATTAGCGACGACACTCATATTACGGGCATACAAAAACAGAGCAGACAAATTTGCCGGCTCTGTTTTATATCTGAAAAGGATAACGCCTTATGCCATATATTCGTTTTTTCTCGAAATGCCCGCTAATGAAGTGACTGTATTTTCCACCTCATAAAAGGCCCTTGTCACCGGTTATGAAGAGAAATCAACAGATCCTGTAGTTTCTTAACGTTTCCATCGTTCCCGGCAACCTTGTTTAACTGACAGCAAACCTTCAGATTCTTCCGAATAAACTCTGTTTCTGTCATTCGGTCTTTAAAGTATGCCTGATACATATACGATACGTTGCATACATTCGGTCTCGTCTCATAGATGGTGCATCGATTCGTTCTTTTATCGAGATATAGGCAGACGCCGTCTGCATCAGTTCTCGGAGCTAATTGCGGAACTTCTCCGGCATGGCGGCAGCATTCGCCGCACCGGATACAGGGGAAGGTCATCATTGCAGCAGCTGCCTTAATTCCACTAACCGATCTTTCGTCCCGCCGATAATCCGGAGAGCTCGTTCGTCGACAGCCCCGTCTTTGGTAATAATAGCAGCGCTGATAATCGGCGCAATGGCTTGGAAAACGGCCATGCCGGCGGCAACGGTGTGTTTAGAATTTTCCGAATAGTCCCGGTAGTCTGTTCCGTAATCCCGAATGACCGATTCTAATGACTCGGTCATAGATGCTAAGAGGACTCTCAAATTTTGAAGCATTGCCTCATACATATGGGCAACGTCGCGAATCTTATAGCAGGCATCTCTTACGGTCGCCAATTCTTCAGCGATTTCCCGGGCCTTGGCCAAATTGCTGCGGGCCTTGTCTAAGTTAGCTGACGCCTTGGCACTCAAGGTAAATCCCAAAACAGCCAGAGCCGGGCCTGCTACCAATCCGCCTAAGACCATAGTCCCGCCGGCAACGCCGAGTCCTCCGGCTGCCAGGGATCCGCCGCCTAAGAATGCTAAGGTCGCATTGGATGCAGCGGCCCCACTTAAACTGGCAATAGCCGTACCCGTTGACGCTGCGCCAAAAGTCATAGCGCCGCCATAGGCACCAAAAGCAGTTACGGCACCGGCTGCCGATCCTTTAAAGGCACCGGACGCCATAGAGAAGGAAAGGGTCTCCAATTCTTTCATTTTCAGATACTGCTCTTTGTTCCACTTCAATTGACCGCCAAGGTCTTCGGAAAAAGAGGCTTCCATGTGGTGAATCTGATTGAAGGCGTTCATAAACTGTGAAATCTCGTTCTGCAGTGTATCTATCCGGAGCTGTCCCAAGTTTTGGACAGATTCATTCGCTGCCTGGCGAGCCTTATCGGCATCGGATTGTGCGTTATCGTAAACTTTCTTTGCTTTCTCGTTTACATCTTTTGCTTCATCGTTCTTTTGTTTAGCACCAACGGCCTTTACCACACCGGTCACACCGGCAGCAACACCAAGGCCGAGTAAAATAGGGATAGGCATTCGTCTTACCTCCTTCATCAAAATTTAAATTTAAAGGGTTCCGGATCGTTCATCCGTCGGTCAAATTCTTCAAATGAATCAAAATTCGTCGTCCCGCCCAGTTTACGCGTAATCCGATTGGCCCCGGCAATAAAGCCGTCGATGTCGCCGATTCCCATGGCGTTTTGCATATCGGAAAAGGCCGCATCAAAGGTATTTCGATAGTCTGTAAGGTACATATCGGCTATACGGTTTATGTCTTGGCGGTATTGACGCATGGCCGCTATAGCTTCTTCACATTCACGCTCGATACGGATGCGTTCTTCCCTGGCAAGTTTAGCCTCCTTCAAGGCAGCCACCAATTCTCCATAGCAGGCACCGGCAACAGAATAGCCGACCATGCCGCCGATGAGGCCTCCGACGACGGGAATGGGAATCAGCATTTGCCCCGCCGCCGCATAAGCAGCCGAAGAGGACAAAGTAAAACCGTTCTTGCCCATCTCTTGGAGGCATTCCGTTCCTGTAATCTTACCGTTCATCCATTGCCAAACCGTATCCACTGACGTGACTGCCGTCGATACGACCATGGCCGGAAGATTTGTTTTTGACAACGACCGGACAAAGGATTGACTGGCGTTGCGCATAACAGAAATCGCCGCCGTACTGCCATAGGCCATGACATATCCGGAGACCGCTGCTTTTCCAGTCGTCAGGGCCGTATCGCAAAGAGCATCGGAAGGGCTTTTTTCTCCTCGCAGTACTGAAACGATATTTTGCAGGCCGCTGATGGTCCCGCCGATACCGGCACCGTATGCTGCAGCCGTGACACCTGCATCATGACTCAGGCGGTGAATATCTTTGGCTGTAGACAGGCGGGGATTCTTCCGCGCTTCGACGGCTTCTGACTGGGAGACGCGGGATTTTCTCAGATTTCTCCGGGTCCGTTTCAAATCGTCGATTTGAGCCTGTTTCTTTTGGGCGACATCCATCTTTCCTTGCCGTTTAGCGCCTTCAATCTGGCGCTTCAAATCAGCAACGCTGTTGTCGATTTCTTGGCAGACGCCATCGTAGAAATCAGATGGAACTTCCATGGCTGCATTGGCATCGCGATATTTTTTATATTTCCCGGACATGAGCTTATTCAGACATTCTTTCGGATTCTTTCCGACGAACTTCATCTGCGATCCCGATCCCGGTATTATATTACCATTGGCATCAATCTCTACATGGTCATATAAGGGGTCGTTTACACGGCCGATATCATCGGTCCGCACCTTTCGGGTCGGATCTTTGCCAAGGATTCGATCAGCGTTTTCCCGAGCCGTCTCCTTTACCTCTGCAGAAAAGCCTGCCTGCTGCTTGATATTCTGTTCCTTATACTGCGGATTTACTTTACTCTTGGAAATATCCTTTAATCCTCGTTTAAGGGCTCTTCCTGTTTCATGGTCAAAGCCTTCATAGGCCACGACGTGTTCCTTGCCGGCAGTACCGTGAAGGAGGATGTCTTCGGCCGTTTCGGCATTGGTAATCCCTGAAATGACGGCATCGATTCTTGATTTTTTAGTTTCTTCTTTTGACCGTCTATTCTTATTCATCCGTCTACCTCTTGGCTTTCCCAATCAGCGCGTAATAACCGCATTTACTTCCTCATAGATGCGCAGTATATCCTGAACCAACGTCGTCATCCGATCGGTATCAACGGGAGACACCCCCAAAAAGGAGGCTGCCTGCTCAATCAAAATTCGTTCATCGTCGGCGTATTCAAAGTCTGCAAAGGCAATACCCAACAGTTCAAACAGCATCATCTTCTTTTTGGGTAAGTCAAGGTTCTGTAATTTCGCGATTTCTGCCGCAAAGTCTACGACTTCAGCCTTTGTGATATCGGCCTCTACTTCCCTTTGATATAACTGAAACTTTTCTCTTTCGTCATCTTTGACTTCATGGTCGGCATACATCATCGTATAAGCTAAATTCAAAAAGACTGCCTGCTCTTCCTTGCTGAAGTTTCCCAGAAACATGGTAGTTACCTCCTTTTGGATTATCCCTATAAATAATATAAAGCCCCGTCCTTTCTTCTGAAGGGAAAAGACAAATCTGAAGTTCCACTTGCTTCAAAAAGGCGGCATAAAAAGAGCCGTCTTCACGAGTGAATACTGTTTATATTAATTATATCAGAAAACACGTCCGAGACCTAACCTTATCGTAGCACCGAGCATAAGGGAGCCGATAGGGAAAAGACTCTCTTCCAAAGGAAAGTAAACAAAAATCGCCTTCGCTGTAAACAGAAAAGTCGATTTTTAGTTTACTTTGAGTTTAAAATTTAGTTGAAACATCGAAAGGAATAATCGGCGTCGGATTTTCCACATGGTCTCCAATCATTTTTTCCATCCAAATGACATCATACCAACGGCCGAATTTATAGCCACTGTGATGAAAGTGGGCAATCTTGTCATAGCCTAATCGCTGATGAAAAGAAAAGCTGCCATTGGTCAAATACGGGTCCTCCGGATCCTTGGCAATGGCAATGCAGGTATTGATGTTAAGAATGCCCATGGCCTTCAGGGCCCGTTCCAGAGCTTCGTAAAGGATACGTCCGATTCCCGACTGGCGAGCAACTTTATCGATGTAAATCGTCGATTCGACAGACCAGGCATAGGCTTCCCGCCCATAAAACTCATGAGCATAGGCATAGCCGATGACAAGGCCGTCTTTTTCGGCCACCAAATAAGGATATTGGGCCAAAATGGTCTTTCTCCGTCTGTCCATTTCCGTCGTATCCGGAGCCTGATATTCAAAAGTAATTGCCGTTTCGTTTACATAATAGGCGTAAATTCGGGCCAGGGCTGGTGCATCATCTTCCCGAGCAATGCGAACAGAGATTGACTGACTACGCATCTTAAAGATCACATCCTTTCACTTCATGTGTTTACCTTAGCCTCAAGCGCAGATCTTTTCGTAGGACATCGGTCCCTTGAGGTAATGGTGAGGTAAAGTATAGCACAACCGGAATCGCCCGTCCATAAGCAACCTGAATCGCCGGCGCCGCCAAAAAGAATAAAAGAAGAGCCGTCTGACAGTGCAGATATTCCGCCTGTCAAACGGCTCCTGATCAAGACCGGTACTACGCAAAAAGCTTCTTCCACCACGGTCGATTATTTGTTTCCGTCAGCTCCTGACGCAGTCTGTCTCGTTCTGCCTCAACGGAAGACAATTTTTCCTGAAGCTGTTTCTGCTCCTCTTCAATGGCCCGGCCTTCTTCCTTCAGTCGGTCGACTTCACCTTGAAGGGCCGCGGCCTGATCCTTGTTTTGCTGGCCTTCCAGGGCCTTCACCTGTACTTCCGACAATTCATTCTGCTTGGCAATAAGGCTCTGCTGCAAGGTGATGACCTGCTGTTGTGCCGTATTGAGGTCCTGCTGGGTTTTGAGCAGTAAGATACGGAGATTATGGGACTCTTGCTGCGCATTGGACACCTTTTCGCTTTCCAGCTCGGTAATCGTCGCCTGGTCATGCAGCCCGCGCAATTGGTCCAAAATGCGTACGGCTTCCGTATCGAAGGACCATTCGCCCTTCTGTATCGTAGCATGTTCTTGCCCGTCGTGATTAATTTCATCTAAATGTTTTTTGACGAACTGAATAATCCCCTGACGGGTCTTGATATTATAGCGGTCCATTAAGTCTTTTGTTGTAATCACGTATCTTCTCTCCTCGCATTTACTACAGCCGTTTTTCGATTTACCAGGCTCTTTTTTTAAGAAATAAAGGGCTTAACCATGCCGGCCGGCACAATGAAAACGCATCTAAATTCCTTTCTTTTAGTTTACATCATTTCACCAAATAATGCAACTGCCCCTATCGAATTTATCATAAGTCAGACTTTCGCCAGGCTCGGACCACTTGCGACTGCCGAAGAAATTAAACGTGATTAAATGGAAAGTTGTACGAAATCCTGCCCAAAGCGCAGGTACTCTCCCTGCGGTAGTTTATAGGCACGAGAAATGGAAGTCCCATCGGTCGGAACGGTCGGCGTCGTTTCCCAGCCATAGGCTTTGGCATAAGATTCTGCCGTGTCGGCTGCGCCCAAGCCAGACTTATCAAATTTCAAATCACTGCCATCGTAAATCCGTATGCCGATGACGATGCCGGCTCGAAGGTAAACGTCCATATGGTGACTGCCGAATATAAGGCGTGACGTATCCTGATCAGGAACAGTGCTGTCAGCCTGTCCGTAAGCAGCTTCCAAGTCGGATTGGGTCATTCCCAAGTAAACGCCGCCAATCGATTCGTAGTGATCCCCGTTAATCGAACGTCTCAAGGGCGTCGTATCATCCATGATGAGGTATTGGTGAGACTTATGCCCCATTAAGTCCAGTGTCATAGCCCGATTCCCGGCCTGTTCACGAATGGTAAACGTTCCTTTACGAGGATAGCCGTCGGTGTAGTCTTCAATATCCGTAACGGCCGAACCGTTGATAGCGGCCCCCTCGACAGTCAGAACTAAATCGCCCTTAGTATTATACCAATCGCCGGCAGCCGGTGCCAGCCAATCGGCGACAGTCTGATTTGGCTGAGCCTGGGTTGTCGAGGCGACGGTCACCTGCGGTTCAGCCTCTGGAGCAGCCGCCTCTTCGGCAGCACAAATGGCCGATAAACTCATCGTCATCAGCGCACACAAAACCATGTTTTTTGCTATTTTTTTCATTCTTAATCGCTCCCCTTAGTTTACTTCCTGCAGTCCCTTATTATACGCTTCTTGCCATAGGAAAACAATAGTTCTCAACCGTGTTTATTCTTGTTTACAAAGCCGCTCCATTCCCGGCTTCCAAACTACGTAAACAACATGCAAGGAGGTGTACGACAGCCCGCCGCCAAAATCACACTCAATCGGTCAACTTTCCATTGACATAAAGAGGCACATCTTTTATAATAAGTAAATTGCAGTCTATCTTGTAGTCAGGAACGAAAGAGGAGCAATTAATGAATATACTGGATTTGATCTTAATCGCCATCGGCTTGTCGATGGATGCTTTTGCCGTATCCATCTGTAAGGGCTTATCCCTTCGCAACGTCAAATGGCATCATATGATTATTGTCGGTTTATGGTTTGGTGGATTTCAGGCCTTGATGCCCTCCATCGGCTATATTTTAGGCAGCTTTTTTATTGAATTAATCGATGCCTACGACCATTGGGTCACCTTCATTCTCCTGAGTGCCATTGGCCTTAATATGATTAAAGAGTCTCGGGAAGCCAGCGGCAGCTGCAGCCCGTCTCTTCAACCCTATACGATGCTGATGCTGGCCATTGCAACAAGCATCGATGCCTTAGCTGTCGGTGTCACCTTCGCTTTCATGAACATACAGCTCATTCCCTCGGTGACCATCATCGGGGTTACGACCTTTCTCCTCTCGGCCATCGGTATAAAGGCCGGCGGGCTGTTCGGCAACCATTATAAGAGCAAAGCCGAACTCGTCGGCGGCATTGTCCTCATCCTCATCGGCTTGAAGATTCTCCTCCAAGGACTGGGTCTCTTATAACCAAGGCCTTATGTAAAGGCTTTATTTTCCAATCGCACTCCAAAAGCGCAGCAATGATAATCGTTGCTGCGCTTTTTTGTCCTTATTGTTAACTATATTTATAATTTTATGATTGACAATAAGAATGTGACCTCGTATAATCATAAATATCGTGAACCAAATCACAAATAACTTTGGTTTACAATTATACTTAAAGGAGTGGTTTCATGTCTTCATCAGCCTTGTCTGCACGCCGCTGTACTACGCGGGACTTGGTTCTATTCGCCTTATTTACAGCTTTGATTGCCATCGGTGCCTTTATCCGCATCCCCGTGCCCTTCTGTCCCTTTACCCTGCAATTATTGTTCACTACCCTGGCCGGGGCCATCTTGGGCGGCCGCCGCGGCGCCGCTTCCGTCGGCGTCTATGTCCTCCTGGGCTTAGTCGGAGTCCCTGTTTTTACATCAGGCGGCGGCCCGTCTTACATCTTCCAGCCGACTTTCGGCTATCTCCTGGGCTTCATCGGCGGAGCCGGATTGACGGGATATTTAGCTCACCAAAGTGCCCACCCGTCCTTGAAAGATCTCCTCATGGCTAATTTTGCCGGTCTGATCGTCATTTACACCGCCGGTATGGCCTACTTAACCATGATAAACAACCTCTATCTGGGAACACCCATCAGCTTGTGGACCCTATTCGTTTACTGTTTCTTACTGCCCATTCCGGGAGACATCTTCTTGTGCATCGTCGCTGCCTTTCTGACCCGTCAAATCCAGCGAAGCCTGCCGCGTTAGAAAGGAGTTAATTCACCATGAGTAAAGGATTATTTATTACCGGGACCGGTACGGATATCGGCAAAACCTATGTAACGGCCCTCTTAGTCAAGACCCTGCGTCAACACGGCTACGACGTCGGCTACTATAAAGCTGCCATCAGCGGTGCCCCGACCGTCGCCGACAGTGACGCCGGCTTTGTCAACCGGACGGCAGCCATCGGAGAAGATCCGGACCTGCTCTTGTCCTATCTCTACAGCCATGCCGTATCCCCCCATTTAGCCGCCCGTTGGGAAGGCCGCCCCATTGAAAAGGAAGTCATTCTCCACGACTGGCAAAAAGTAACGACCCGCTATCCCTACGTCACCGTCGAAGGCAGCGGAGGCATCATCTGTCCCCTTCGCGATGATGAACAGGCCTTTTTCCAGTTAGAAGACGTCATTCATTGGCTGGACCTGCCGTCGCTCATCATCTGTCCCGCCGGTCTCGGTACGATCAACGGCGCCGTCTTAACGGCATTTTATATGAAAGCAAAACAACTCCCCGTTCAAGGTTTCATCGTTAATCACTACACGGGGAGCCCCATGGAAAAAGACAATATCCGCATGATTGAAAAACTAAGTCAAAAACCGGTATTAGCCGTCGTCGCCGATAACGACGAGATCATCGATGCCGATGCCGGCCAATTGATTCAGTTATACCAATGAGGAGGACGTTTACATGAATTTACTTGAAACCGATTTAAAATATATCTGGCACCCGGCCCAACAGATGAAGGATGCCGAAGTCTTTCCGCCCGTCGTCATCGACCATGGAAAAGGCTGCTATCTCTACGACACCAACGGCAAAGAATATATCGATATCATCAGTTCCTGGTGGTGCAATCTCTTAGGCCATGCCAACGAAGAAATCAACGACGCCATTAAAGACCAACTCGATAAACTGGAACACGTCATATTTGCCAACTTTTCCCATCGCCCGGCCATCGAACTGTGCCAAACACTCCAGCCGCTGCTGCCCAAGGGGCTGACTCATTTTAACTTTACCGACAACGGGTCTTCGTCCGTCGAATGTGCCTTGAAGATGGCTTTCCAATACCAGTACCAACAAGGTCATCCGAAGCGTCAGCGCTTCATGTGCCTGTCCGAATCCTATCATGGCGAAACGATCGGTGCCTTGTCCGTCGGCAGTATGGATCTCTACGCTCAAATGTATAAGCCCATGATGATGCACAACATCCACTTCGACGGTCTCGACTGCTACCGCTGTCCCTACGGCAAAACTCGTGAAAACTGCGACTGTGAATGCTTCATCGGCGCAGAAAAAGCCTTCGCCGCTTACGGAAAGGAAACGGCAGCCCTCATTGTCGAACCGATTCTGCAGGGAGCTGCCGGCATGAGAATCTATCCGCCGGAATATTTACGGCGCCTGCGTCACCTCTGCGACCAGTACGGAGTCCTCCTCATCGACGACGAAGTCGCTGCCGGTTTCGGCCGAACGGGGAAGATGTTTGCCATCGAACACGCCGGCATCAGTCCCGATATCCTCTGTACGTCTAAGGGCCTCACCGGCGGCTACCTGCCCATGTCACTGACGATTACGACCGATGCCGTTTACCAGGCTTTTTACGGCGATTTCAACACCCATAAGGCCTTCGTTCACAGCCATACCTACGCCGGCAATCCCTTGGCATGCCGGGCAGCCCTGGCCGTCCTGAAAATCATGGAACGCGATGACATCCTAAAAAAAGCTGCCGAGAAAAGCATCTACCTTCATGAAAAGTTAGATGCTGCTCTCGGCAGCCATCACAACGTCGGCGAAATCCGCCACATCGGTCTGATCAACGCTATTGAATTAGTAGAGGACAAAGAAAGTAAACGCCCGTTCAATCCGGAAAAACGAACGGGATGGCACATTTTCCGCAAAGCCATGGATCTTGGTCTGGTCCTGCGTCCCATTGGCGACATCCTCTATTTTAATCCGCCACTGACCATTGAAAAAGAGACCATGGACGAAGCGGTTCGACGCTGCTGTGAAGCCGTTCACGCCGTACTGGGTGACGATTAAGCCGTCAGGGCAGCGTCTAAAGCAGCTTTGACGTGAGCTTTAATTTCGTCGTAAGACTGGCCCGGCTGTGCTTCATACAGCTTTTCCGTGCCGATGAACATGGACGGTACATAGTAATAGGAGTGCCCCTTTACAGCTTCAGGATTTTCCGTTTCTTCATACCAGTCAACGGTAACCTTGCGGTATTCCGGATTTTCTTCAATCAGTTCAGCAAGAGCTTCTTTAGCACCTTTGCAGTACGGGCAGCTATGTAAGTAAAAGGCAGTAATATTTTTCAAGATAATCCGCTCCTTTCAGGAAAATAATCAAAGATCGTGAGAATGATGGTGGCCTTCATGATGACCATGGTGACCGCCTTCGTGTCCATGATGGCCGCAGGACGGGTTGGGGTTAAACTCCAAGGTGCCGGCCAACAAGGCTTTGACGGCTTCATCGGCACTGCCGGAGACGCCGCCATACAGTTGAATGGAAGCATCGGCCAAGGCCTTTCTGGCACCGTCGCCGATTCCGCCGGCAATGACCGTCGTGACACCGAGAGACGTCAAGAAGGAGGCCAGCGCACCGTGACCTTGTCCTTCCGTATCGACGATACGAGCTTCAACCAGACGGCCGTCTTCGACATCATACAGTTTAAATTGTGATGAATGGCCGAAATGTTGGTAAACATCACCATGTTCATAGGTAACAGCTATCTTCATCATATCAGATTCTCCTTAAATACGCTATAACTTGACAAAGTTTTTATATTTTCATTTTCAACATATGTCATCAATCTTTTCTAAAGTATATGACATATGTCAGTATTTGTCAATAAAAACAAGGGGCTGTGAAGAACGGTTAACTCCATTCTTCACAGCCCCTTTTTCCTTAGCCGCGGGAAATGACGACGGTCGGCGTTTTATTTCCTTTTACAGAGTACATGTTATAGACGTAGTCCGGTGTTAAACTCCCCTTTAGATGAAACAGGGCATAGGCGTCAGCGGCATTTACATACACGACGTCACTCTTTACATAGCCCGGTGCAATACCATACGGGCTGGTCAAGATTCCCTGCTGAGGATTCCAGCGCAAATCCAAATCGAGGGCCGTCGCAACGGTCACTGACGGCAGATAGATTTGATCATTTTTTCCGAGAGCTCGTTTAGACAATTTCGTTCCGTTTACAACTAAATCATAGGCTTTGGCCACATAGGTCACGTTGCCGTCAGAACGATTAATTTTATCTGAAATTTCCTTAAATTCGGCAAAGTCTTCTACACCATAACCGGCCAAAGCTTTTTTAACCTGGGCCACGCTCAAGGCCTGCCAGCCGTAGCCGTCGGGATAGACGTAGTAGGATACGGCGTGATCCGGGCTGACATCGATGACCAAGCGGTCATAGTATACCGTGACCGGCGTTCCGATCGATACGTACCGATACAGGTCTTCTACATCGGCTTCCTTCATGCGGATGCAGCCGTTGGAGACGTAGCCGCCGATGGAGCCGGGATTGTTCGTCCCGTGAATGCCGTAATTGCCGTGAAAACCAATCCAGCGATAGCCGATAGGGTTATCCGGCCCAGCCGGGATTTGAATGCTCGTATCATCCGGGTCAATCCAAGTCGGATTCACTTCTTTATTTTGTACTGCATAAAAACCGGTCGGCGTCGGTGTCGACGTCCTGCCGACGCCTACGGGATACATCTTGATTTTTGTATCGCCTTCATAAAGGGTCAAGATGCGGCTGGCTATGTTGACGCCGATTTTTTTCTCCGTCGATTTTTTTGCAGCCTTTTCAGTCTTTTGTTGAGTTTCGGCTGCAGCCTTGTTTACCGCCGGTTGAACAGACTTATCTTCATCCTGCGGTGCAGCGGCAGGCTTTATTTCAACCTTAACTGCAAAAGGAGCCGGTGCTGTTTTGAGTTCCTCTGCATTTGCCCAAGCCGCCCCTGTGGTCAATGCGACGGCACAGGTCAGGGCTACCATTTTTTTCAGCAAAAAAAATCCCTCACTTTCAAGTAATATCAATTTACTTTCATTTACAGCTATTTAATTATCATCCATGCCATCTCCTTGACCGAAGCCGTTCAGTATCAGGTTAAGGACGACGGCCGTCATGCTTCCCAGAGTAATCCCGCTGTGGAGAACGATATTGGCCCAAGACGGGAAACTGTGGAAGAAGTTCGGAGCTGTCAGGGTAATCATGCTGACACCGATGCTGACAGCAACGATCATCAAGTTATACGTTCCGTCAAATTCGACCTTGCTCAAGGCACGGATACCACTGGCAATGACCATGCCGAACATGGCCACGCCGGCTCCGCCTAAAACGGAATTCGGGATCGACGCTACGACGGCAGCCATCTTGGGAAAGAGGCCCAGAGCAATAAGAATGATGCCCGATGCAGCGACGACGAAACGGCTCTTTACGCGGGTAACGGCAATCAAGCCGACGTTTTGGGCAAAGGCCGTATAGGGGAAGCTGTTCAAAATACCGCCGATGACCGTCGACAAACCGTCAGCCCGAAGGCAGCGGGACAAGCGGTCACGTCCGATAGGAGTGCCTACGATCGACCCGATAGCGATGCAGTCGCCCGTCGTTTCTACCATAGTGACGATCATGACGACCATCATCGATAAGATGGAGCCGATGTCAAAGGTCGGAAGGCCGAAGGAAAATGGAGTAACCAAGCCAAACCAAGAAGCGTTGCCGACTTCCGAAAAATCGGTCTGCCCTAAAGCCATGGCGATAATCGTGCCGCCAATGAGTCCCAAGAGGACGGAGACATTGCTCAAAAAGCCTTTGCCGCCGCGATAAATGGCGATGATAATAACTAAAGTAATGAAAGCGAGGAATAAATTCATCGGCGAGGCAAAATCAGGAGATTTAGGATTGCCGCCGCCCATCCAGTTTACGGCTACCGGAAGCAGGGTAATCCCGATGATGGTAATGATCGTCCCGGTGACGACGGGCGGGAAAAACCGAATGAACCGGCTAAAAAAGGGCGCAATCAGGAAGGTAAACAAACCGGCAATGATGATGGCCCCATAAATCGCCGTAATGCCGTGTTCAGCCCCGATAAGGATCATCGGCGTGACCGAGGCAAAGGTAACGCCTTGAATCATGGGAATGCGGGCCCCGACTTTCCAAAAGCCCAGGGTCTGAATCAAGGTCGCAATCCCGCAGGAAAACAAATCGGCATTGATCAGGTGGACCAATTCCATCGGCGACAGGTGCAAGGCCTGGGCCACAATGATAGGTACGGCAACGGCACCGGCATACATCGCCAGGACGTGCTGCAGCCCATAAGCAAACAGTTGGCCAGTCGGCAGCATTTCGTCGACGGGATGAATCTGTGCGGTTCGTTCTTCATTCATTTGTAAAAGTCACCTCATGTTCAGAATAAGCACCATCGCGAGCCGGTCTTCGGCCGTAATCGGCGATGTCGTATGAAAAATAATAGCAATGACTTCATTATACCATCGCCGCCAAAAAATCAAAGCTCATCATTATATTTTACCTGTTCTTTACATATTCTTTTCAAAACGCTGATACAACCCTTATATAATGTTTTGCATGTCTGTATAGGAGGAATAAACATGTTCAGTATCAGCAATAAACACGAAGAATTCTTCGACTATCTCATAGCCAACGCCGAAAACTTCCACCGCGGCGCCGTAATTGCCAACGAAGTTATGCAGGATGTTTCCACCATTTCTCTTCATTTAAAAGAAATCGTAAAATTGGAACATGCCTCATCCAAAACGAACCAAGACATCATCTTCAAGTTATCCCGAGTCTTCATCACGCCCATTGACCGCGAAGATTTCTATAAATTAACGTGCCAGCTTGAAGACAGCATCGATTCGCTCCAAGGTGCGTTGATGCGCACCAGCATGTACCACGTCACAGAAGCTCCGGCAGCGGCTATCGCCATTACCGAACAGCTGATCTTCATGGGCGAAGAATTGAATAAGATTTTCTCCTTCTTAAAAGATATCGATAAAAATCAAGCGAACCTCATGCGCCATGCCGAACGGTTAAATCGATTGGAATCGGAAATAGACCATATTTACCGCCAAGAAATTTCACGCCTGTTCAGCGGCGAAGAAAAAGACCTGCTCAATGTCATCCGCTGGAAAGACATCCTGGGAACGTTGGAAGAAGCATCGGACAACGTCGAAACCCTGGCAAATACCATCAAAGAGGTGACCATGAAGTATGCTTGATACGTCGCTCATCATTATGGTCGTCATCTTGGCCCTCGTCTTCGACTTTATAAACGGCTTCCATGATACAGCCAACGCCATTGCCACCTGTGTATCGACGCGGGCGATTCGCCCCGGCGTAGCCATCGTCGGCACTGCCATTTTAAACTTCCTCGGTGCCATGATTTCTACGGGCGTCGCCAAAACCATCGGCGGCGACATCGTCGTCTCGCCGACCTTAGTCAATGAAATGATCATCATTGCCGGACTCGTAGGCGCCATTATCTGGAACCTCCTGACCTGGTGGGTGGGAATGCCATCCAGCTCGTCTCACGCCCTCATCGGCGGCATGATCGGTGCCATCATCGTCTCGGCCGGCGTGGCCGCCCTCAACGGCTTCGGGATTTTAAAAATCGTCTTATCCCTCATCATCTCGCCTATCTCGGCCATCATTACGGGCTTCATCATCATGAAGATCATCTTCATAATATGCCACTCCTTTAAACCGGCCAAAGTAAACTTAGTTGCCAACCGGCTGCAAGTCGTTTCGGCAGCTCTGATGGCCTTTTCCCACGGCTCCAACGACGCCCAGAAATCCATGGGTATCATTACCCTGGCCCTGGTCTCCGGCGGTTTCATCACCAGCCTTGAAGTACCGGACCTGGTAAAATTTCTCTGCGCCCTGGCCATGGCCTTGGGGACCAGTGTCGGCGGCTGGAAAATCATCCGTACCGTCGGCGGCAAGATTTTTAAGATGCACCCCGTCCACGGTTTTGCCGCTGACTTAAACTCAGCTGTCGTCATCTTTTCGGCAACCTTGCTTCACCTGCCCGTTTCGACAACCCACGTCGTATCCGGCTCCATCATGGGTGTAGGATCGGCCCAGCGCGTCAAAGCCGTCCATTGGAGCGTTGCCCGCCAGATGGTCACGGCCTGGGTCATGACCATCCCCTGCACGGCTGTCATGGGGGCCTTATCCTACTTCATCCTGCAGCACCTTTTCTTTTAAACGCGTTTATCGTCCTTATTTTATGACTTGAATCAGGTCCTGTACCTCCCGTTCGATTTTTCCCCGATGGGGGTTGGCATACAGGGCCGGCATTCCTCCCGTATGGAGAAGGATGACCTGGCGTCCCAACTTGATTTTCTTTTCCTTGATCATGGACAAGACGCCGGCAAACATCTTTCCCGTATAGCAGGGATCGAGCAGGATGCCTTCGTGGCGAGCCATGGTATAAATGGCTTCGCGAATCCTCGGTTCCGGTTCATTGTAACCTTTTCCGATATATCCTGTTTCGACGTGGAAATCACCATCAAAATTAAATCCGTATTCTTCTTTGGCCTGCGTAAAGTAGGCCTTTAATTTTTCCATATCGAAGGGCATGACGGCAATGCCGACTAGTTTTAAATCCGATTCGATCGATTTAAGCCCGCAGTACAAGCCGAGATAGGTGCCCATACTGCCGACGGGGACGTAGACTGTAGCCCCGCTGATCTGCTGGTCCTTTGCCTGAGCATCGAGTTCACGAGCGCAGTCCATATAACCGAGAAGGCCCGTCGTATCGCTGCCGCCCATGGGGATGAAGTAAACTTGTTCACCTTTCTTTACTTCAGCTTCGATGACCTTCTTGACCGTTTCTTCGAGCTGTACGTCGTGGTCTCGCCCGTCATCGCGCTTTAAGACGACGCGGGCGCCGAAGATACCGTCTAAGAACAAGTTTCCGCTCAGTTCACCGTCCGTGTCACCGACGGCGACGATGATGCAGTGCAGGCCGAATTTAGCGGCTACGGCAGCCGTCAATCGGCCGTGATTGGTCTGTGGGGCTCCGACGGTAACGATAGTCGTCGCCTGGGTATTCAAGGCTTCTATCATTAAATACTCTAATTTGCGCAGCTTGTTGCCGCCGCCTCCCAAGGGAGTTAAATCGTCGCGTTTAATGTATATTTCGCGGAATAACTCCTGCGACAAGCCGGACAAATACTGGAGCGGCGTCGGCGCAGTGTCTAAAAGGGAAAGTTTCGGTTTTATCGGTTTCATTGGGGATGTACCTCCTTTTGTTTTCTCCATCCTATCATATTTTAAAGGAGAAGAAAAGGAACCTCCCCCTACCAGGCAGCCGCCGCTCCATCAGCTCGCGGCTCCGTTCCGCCGGCCAGTGTTCCTTCCTCATTTCGCCAAATAATTTGGCCTCGGCCATAGGTCTGGATATCCTTTTTAACGACGATATCATGTCCCCGCGCGCGCAGGCCATCGATGATGTCCTGCCCTATTTCCGGCTCGACCTCAATGGTCTTTCCGCCGACCCACTGCCAGCGAGGTGCATCGAGGGCAGCCTGGGGATTGAGATGATAGTCGATGGTATTCAGGAGCACTTGAAGCTGTCCCTGAGGCTGCATGAAAGCGCCCATGACGCCGAAGGGACCGACGGCCTTCCCGTCTTTCGTCAAGAAGCCGGGAATAATCGTGTGGTATGATTTTTTTCTCGGCCCCAGGCAGTTGTCGCTGGCCTCATCCATAGAAAAATTATGGCCCCTGTCGTTGAGCGAAATCCCCCGTCCGGGAATGACGATGCCTGATCCGAAACCGTTGTAGTTGCTCTGAATAAAGGAAACCATGTTGCCGTCCCCATCGGCAGCAGATAAGTAAACGGTTCCGCCGGAGTTTACATTGATCGGTTCCGGCAGCAGAGCCCGTTCACCGATTTCCTGTCTCCGCGCCTCAGCATACGAGTCAGACAACCAATCAACGACCTCGGTCTTCATGAACCGCGGATCGGCAATATATTTTTTCCCGTCGACAAAGGCCAATTTCATGGCTTCAATCTGACGGTGAATCGATTCGACATCGCCTCGTTTATCGAAGGTAAACCCCTTTACGATATTGAGGGCCATGAGGACGACCAGTCCGTGGCCGTTAGGCGGTATTTCCCAGACATCGTAGCCCCGATAATCGGTGCGTATCGGCTCTACCCATTGAGGGCGATACTCGGCTAAGTCATCAGCGTCCAAGAGGCCGCCCGTCTCTTTCGACCAGCGGACAATGTCACGGGCCAGTTCACCGTCATAGAGCGACCGGCAGTGACTGTCCCGCAGGAGTTCCAAGGACACTGCAAGATCCGGCAGAGTCAGGATATCCCCGGCCTCAGGAGCCCTGCCATGGGGGAAAAAGATATCAAATAAAGGCTGGAAAAGAGGGTCCTCCCGATACGGTTGAAAAGCCCGGGCACTGTCGGCCATCATGGCAGCCATATTGGGCATGACGGCATAGCCCTCCCGGGCGTAGGCAATGGCCGGTTCAAACAAATCAGTAAACGGAAGTTTACCAAAGCGGCGATGAACTTCGTCCCACGCCGCCGGCGCACCGGGCACCATAACCGGATACCAGCCGCGAAGAGGCATTTCCTTATAACCTTCATCAACTAAGCGCTTCCGAGTCAAGGCTGCCGGCGACCAACCGCTGCCATTGATGCCGTATAACTGCCCGTCCATCCAGATGAGGGCAAAGGCATCGCTTCCCAAGCCGTTGCTGGTCGGTTCCAAAACCGTCAGGCAAATGGCCGTAGCCAAGGCGGCATCGACGACATTTCCGCCTTTTTTCAGCATATCGAGACCTGCCTGGGCAGCCAGATGCTGGGATGTGCAGACCATGCCGCGGCGGCCGTAAACGACCTCTCGATGAGAGGCGCAAGGGTAAACAGCACCATCAAACTTCATAAAGCCTTACTTCCTTTCAAAAGAACACAAACGTAAACAATATCCTCTTGAAAGAGTTCGACAAAATTCAAACAAATCCTTGTCCGCACCTTCCCGAACAGTACTTTTCTCGCTATAATAGTAGTTGCATGATTCATTTCGAGAAGAATTTACAGTGTAAGGAGTAGAAGCAAGTTGAAACGGTGTATGTTAATCATTAACCCTACGGCAGGGCGTGAGAGAGCAAAATACCACAAGGAAAATTTAAGACGCCAATTGGAAAATATGTTTGACGACGTAGAATTACGGGAAACAGAGAAGGCCGGCGACGCGACCCTATGGGCTAAAGAAGCGGCCCTTATCGGATTCGACGCCGTCTTTTCCATGGGCGGAGACGGAACCTTAAACGAAACGATCAACGGCTTGGCTCAGGCCAATAAACCGATCGACTTCGGATTCATCCCCCTGGGTACGATCAACGATCTGGCCCGGGCCTTAAATATCCCCCTCCACCCGGAAGTAGCCATTGACATGCTGCCCCGCTGCAAGACCGTCAAAGTCGATATAGCCAAGGCCAACGACCGCTATTTCATCAATACCATTGCGACGGGAATCATGCCCGAAGCCGTCGGACACGTATCGATTGAACAGAAGACTCGCCTCGGCCCCCTGGCTTATTTTCTCACGGGCATCCGCGCCATGCAGGCCCACGAGACGTCTTTATTTAAAATCACGACTTCGGAAGGGACCTCTATCTACCGCTCGCCCCTCATCGTCGCCATGCTGACCAATTCCGTCGGCAGTTTTCGCAATCTGGCCCCTCAGGCGCGAGTCGACGACGGTAAGCTTTGGTTGGGAATCTTCAAGGACTTCAACTATTTAGACCTGATCAAAGTCATTCCGGAATTCTTATCCGGTCAGCCTCTGACGTCGGAATTGATGACCTTGAAAGCCTTGGACGAGGTACGCATCGAACTCGTCGGCGACCAGCCCCTTTCCACCAATATGGACGGAGATTCGGGCCCGTCCTTCCCCCTCGACATCAAGGTTCTTCCCTCATTCTTATCGGTCTATGTACCTGAATAAACAATCATAAAAGGAGTTTACATGTTTCTAAAAGGAAATTTTCTCTATACCCCATCACAAACAGAATTCATCATCCTTGAAAATCAATATATCCACGTAGAAGACGGAAAGGTCTTGGGCTTTTCCCAAGACCTGCCGGACCATGCCGATCCGTCATCCGTCGTCGATTACGGCGGCGACATCATCATCCCGTCTTTTACCGACCTCCATATCCATGCACCGCAGTACATCAACCGCGGCCTGGGCTTTGACGAAGAACTTCTGCCCTGGCTGGAAAACTATACCTTTCCTACGGAAGGCCGTTTTTCCGATACGGCCTTTGCCGGCCGAGTTTACCGTGCCTTCCTCGCTCGTTTAAAAGCCGAAGGAACCTTGTGTTTTTCCGCCTTTGCCACCATTCATAAGGATGCCACATGGCAGCTCATGAAAGCTGCCGAAGCCATGGGGTTAAAAGGCTTCGTCGGCAAGGTAAACATGGACCGGAACAGCCCGGACTATCTGAAGGAAGATACGGACCGCTCCCTGGCCGATACGGAAGAGCTCGTCCTCCGCAGCCGCGAAGAGCTGCACCGTATTCGCTTCATCGCAACGCCGCGATTTGTCCCGTCGACGACGGAAAAGTTAATGACCGGCCTGAGCCGGATTTGCGAAAAATACGACCTCCCCGTCCAGTCTCACTTGTCGGAAAACCGCAATGAAGTCGCCTGGGTCAAAGAGCTCCACCCGGACCTTCCGTCGTACACCGCCGTTTACTACGCCTTCGGCCTCCTGAGGCCCCATAAAACCTTGATGGCCCATGCCATCTACCTTTCTGATGAAGAAAAGAGTTTACTTAAAGAAAAAGACGTTTACTTGACCCACTGTGCCCAGTCCAATGCCAATCTGACCAGCGGCATCATGCCTCTGCGGGAAAATCTGGCTAAAGGGTTGCGCTGCACCATTGCCAGCGACGTCGCTGCCGGCCATACACCGGCCATGAACAAGCAAATCGCCTTGACCATCGAAATTTCAAAGCTCTATTCCCTGAATCATCCGTCAGAAAAAGCCCTCACCATCGGCGAAGGCTTGTACTTGGCCACGAAAGGGCCCGGTCAATTCTATGGAAATATCGGCAGTTTCGAAAAGGGCTATGATTTCGATGCCTTAGTCATCCATATGGACGACGATATCGAAGGACTGGAACGGACGCCTTTTGAAAAGCTGCAGCAATTCATTTACGACGGCGATGACCGAAATATCATTGCCCGCTATGTAAACGGAAAGCAAATTTAAGATTACAACAAAAAAAGACTGTCGCTGAGCGACAGTCTTTTTCGTGTATTATTCAGCCGTGTACGGCAAGAGTGCGATAGCACGTGCGCGTTTGATAGCAACAGTCAGTTTGCGCTGATGTTTAGCGCAAACGCCGGAAATACGGCGCGGCAAGATTTTACCGCGTTCTGTTGTGAAACGGCGAAGCTTTGCAGTATCTTTGTAATCGATCAGTTCAGCATGATCAACGCAGAAGCTGCATACTTTTCTTCTCGGTTTTCTCGAGCGATCTCTTCTCATGTATAGTTTCCTCCTTCAAGAATCAGAAGGGGCGTGTCTGACCTTTTAGAATGGGATTTCTTCATCCGTGCTGGAGCCCATGCTGTCAAAGCCGGCGCCGGCAGCAGCCGGTTTCGGCTGCGATACATTGGCAGGCTGTGCCGGAGCAGCAGCTTGCTGATGATCTGATCCCATTGTCTGGGCAACAAAGTCGCAGACAACTTCCGTGCGATAGCGTTTCTGGCCATCCTGTCCGTCATAGGAACGAACAGAGATACGGCCCTGAACGAAGACACGGCTTCCTTTTGTCAGGTTGTTGCCACAGTTTTCCGCCAAATTACCCCAAGCAACACAAGGAATAAAATCAGTTAATTCCCGCGGTTCTGAACTGCCGGTCGGAACGTACGACCGCGTGCAGGCAACGGTAAACATAGCGACAGCTCGTCCGGTCTTCGTAAAACGGATTTCCGGGTCTCGAGCCAAATTCCCTAATAATTGTACTGAGTTCATACCTTTGCGCCTCCGGTTATTCGTCGATCTTGACGATCAAGTGTTTCAGAATAGTATCGTGGATTTTGATGACACGGTCGATTTCTTTGATGACTTCAGGTTCGCCTTCAAAGTTAATCAAAACGTAGTAGCCATCAGCCTGTTTCTTAACAGGGTATGCCAGATGGCGTTTCCCCCAACGATCTACCTTTTCGATACTGCAGCCGTTCTTGGTAAGAAGGTTCGATACCAATTCAACGATGGGATCTACTTCAGCTTCTTCGACCGGTCGTGCAATAAACATGACTTCGTACTTGTTCACGAAATCACCTCCTCTTTTGGACATATGACCCTTCCCGCAGAAGGGTTAGGAGCTTGACACGAATCAAGCTTTTTAATTATATCACAGGCCCTTGAAGAATGCAAGAAAAAAGACAGTCTTTCTGCCGCAAAAAGCAGGAAAGACTGTCTTCATTTACTTTGTTTTATTTAAAGTAGTTTACACCGGACGTGAAGATCGGCTGGAGTTTATTGCCGTCAATATTCTTAAAGATATCGTCGGCGCTGAACCGTTCCGTATGTGCCATCTTGCCGAGGACTCGGCCGTCGGGGCTGGTAATGCCTTCAACAGCCAGGACCGACTGGTTCGGATTGTATTCGCTGTCATAGGAAGCCTTGCCGGACAAGTCGACGTACTGCGTCGCAATCTGACCTTTGGCGGCCAGTTCACGAATCTGTTCCGGCGTCGCAATAAAGCGGCCTTCACCGTGAGAAATAGCAACGGTATGGATGTCACCGGCCTTGCAGCTGCTGAACCAGGGGCTCATGACCGAAACGACTTTCGTGTCGACCATGCGGGACAGGTGGCGGCCGATGGAGTTATAGGTCAAGGTCGGGCTGTCGGCCTTCAAGGGCTGAATCTTGCCATAGGGCAGGAGGCCGAGTTTAATCAGGGCCTGGAAGCCATTGCAGATGCCGAGGGCTAAGCCGTCACGCTGATACAAGAGGCTGTCCAAAGCTTCGGACAAGACGGGGTTGCGGAACAAGGTGGCAATGAATTTGCCCGAACCTTCCGGTTCGTCGCCGGCACTGAAGCCGCCGGGGAACATGATGATTTGCGCCTTGGCGATGCGTTTAGCCATTTCATCAATGGATTCCGCCAAATCCTGAGGCGTATTGTTGCGCAGGACCATGACGTCCGTCGTTGCACCGGCCCGTTCAAAAGCAGCAGCCGAATCGTATTCGCAGTTCGTTCCCGGGCAGACGGGGATGAATACCTTCGGTGCGCCAAAGGACTCGCTGCGGCGAGGGCCATAGGTGGTAAACAAGGGCAGTTCAGCGTCACCTTGTCCATCCTTATCTTTGATCGGGAAAATCTGATTCAGCGGTTGTTCCCAAGCCTTTTGAAGATCACTTAAGGCAATCGTTACGCCATCGACAACCATGTTGTCCGCATCAGTCGTCTTGCCGACCAAGCTGACCTGAGCGCGTTTACTCCATTCAGCAGCCGTCGCACTGTCGGTTTCAACCAAGAGTGCGCCGTAGCGAAGGTTAAACAGTTCCTGCACATCAAAGGCCGAGTCTACGGCAAAGCCGATTCGATTGCCAAAGGCCATCTGAGCGACAGCAGCTGCAATACCGCCCTGACCGACGGCATGCATGGCTTTGACCTTACCGTCGACGACGGCTTGATGGAGGAAATCACAATGCTGTTTAAAGGTATCAAAGTCCGGCATCCCTTCGCCGTTACGCGGCAAATCGAAGAGGAGGACGGCATCGTCGGCAGCCTTAAATTCCGGCGATACGATATGATCGGTATGTTCCGGAGCAATGGCGAAAGAAACCAGAGTCGGCGGAACTGTCAGGTGTTCAAAGGTACCGCTCATGCTATCCTTACCGCCGATGGCGGCAACTTCCATGACCTGCTGAGCGACAAAAGCACCGAGAAGGGCGCTGACCGGCTGGCCCCAGGCCGTTTCATTCTGTCCCAGGCTCTGGAAGAATTCTTGCATCGTGAGGTACACTTTCTTGCGGTCGCCGCCGAGGGCAACGAGCTTGGCAATGGACTGGATGACGGCATAGAGAGCGCCGTGGAAGGGGCTCCAAATGGCAAGGTCCGGATCGTAGCCGTGGGTAAAGATGCTGGCCGTCGTCGTGTTTCCTTTTTCCACAGGAATCTTGGCAACCATACCTTCAACCGGCGTCTTTTGATATTTGCCGCCGAAAGGCATGAGGACCGTACGAGCGCCGATAGTGCTGTCAAAACGTTCGGCCAGGCCTTGTTCCGAAGCGATATTCAAAGTTCCCATCGTGTCGAGCCAGGTCTTAGCGACGTCTTTTACAGCCGGGGCCTTGAAGAAATCCTTGTCTTCCGGTGCCGTGACCAGTGCTTTACGGCGCTGAGTAACGCCGTTAGTATCGAGGAAGGCGCGGGTGATATTGACGACGTTCTGATTGCGCCAATGCATGACCAGCCGCTTGGTATCGGTAGCCACGGCGACAATCGTCGCTTCCAGATTTTCTTCGGCAGCATATTTCATAAATTTATCGACATTTTCCGGGGCCACGACAACGGCCATTCGTTCCTGAGATTCAGAAATAGCCAATTCCGTTCCGTCGAGGCCTTCGTATTTCTTAGGGACTTTATCGAGGTTGATGTCGAGGCCGTCAGTCAATTCGCCGATAGCGACGGAAACGCCGCCGGCACCAAAGTCATTGCAGCGTTTGATAAGCGTCGTTACTTCCTGGCGGCGGAACATGCGCTGGATTTTCCGTTCGGTCAGGGCGTTCCCTTTCTGAACTTCAGCACCGCACGTTTCCAAGGATTCAACGGTGTGCTTCTTCGAAGAGCCCGTAGCACCGCCGCAGCCGTCACGGCCGGTCTTGCCGCCGAGGAGGATGATGATATCGCCGGGAAGGGGTTCTTCACGGACGACGTTCTTACGAGGTGCCGCACCGAGGACAGCGCCGATTTCCATTCGTTTAGCGACGAAGCCCGGATTGTAGTATTCTTTGACTTCACCCGTTGCCAGGCCGATCTGGTTGCCGTAGGAGCTGTAGCCCTTGGCAGCGCCTGTCGTCAATTTGCGCTGCGGCAGTTTGCCGACCAGCGTATCCTGCACGGACTGGCGGGGATCACCGGCGCCGGTTACGCGCATGGCCTGATAGACATAGGAGCGGCCGCTCAAGGGGTCGCGAATACAACCGCCCAAGCAGGTCGCAGCACCGCCGAACGGTTCGATTTCAGTCGGGTGGTTATGGGTTTCGTTTTTAAATAAGAGGAGCCATTCTTCTTCGACGCCATCGACGTCGACGGGAATGATGATCGTGCAGGCATTGATTTCTTCCGATTCATCGAGGTTATCGAGTTTACCGGCCGCTTTCAGTTCTTTGACGGCGATGGTTGCCATATCCATGAGGGTTTGAGGTTTCTGGCGGTTCAGGTTTTCCCGCGTCGTCTTATAGGATTCATAAGCCCGCTGTATAGGAGCCGTAAAGGTTCCTTTTTCAAATGAAACATCAGTGAGTTCGGTCATGAACGTCGTGTGACGGCAGTGGTCCGACCAGTAGGTATCGATGACTCGGATTTCGGTAATCGTCGGATTCCGTTTTTCTTCGTCGCGGAAGTACGTCTGGACGAACTTCAAATCGTCGAAGCTCATGGCCAGGCCCATCTGCGCCGAAAGGTCGGTCAAGGCCACATCGTCCATGGAGATAAAGCCTTCGACAGTAGGGACGTCAGCCGGTTTTTCCCAAGCCAATTCTAACGATTCAGCCGGTTCCAACGAAGCTTCACGAGCTTCGACGGGGTTGATGCAGTAGTGCTTGACCGCATCGATATCTTCGGCCGATAAGCTGCCGGACAGGACGATCACCTGTGCCGTCCGAACGAGGCTGTCATTTTTCATGGTCAGCATCTGCAGACATTGAACAGCCGAATCCGCACGCTGGTCGTATTGGCCGGGAAGGTATTCGACGGCCAGGACCGTATCGCCTTCCTTCGTTGGCAGTGTATCATAAACGGCATCGACAGGCGGTTCCGAGAAAATCATATTTTTAGCCGCTTCGAAAGCCGCATCATCGAGACCGGATACGTCGTAGCGGTGGAAAATGTGAATATCAGTTAACCCTTTTATCAACAGGTTTTCCTGTAAATCAGTGAGTAATCGCTTTGCCTCATCAGCAAAAATACCTTTCTTGGCAACATACAAACGTCGGATAGACTGCATGTCATAACCTCCCTCAAAGATAGATACTTATCATTAGACATCCCTAGTATACCCGTTTTAAATCCATAAGTAAACTTAGAATTTGGTTGACTTGCCTATGAAATCGTATTAGACTAGTACTATTATAGTAGACAAGGTTGACCATTTCTCATCACCAGGGAGGACTCGGAAGTAATGGAAGAATTGAAACAGCGAATTTTACAAGACGGTCTGGTTATTGACAATCGTATCTTAAAGATCGACAGCTTTTTGAATCAGCAAATCGACACAGCTCTTATCAATCATGTCGGCCAGGAATTTGCCCGCCGTTTCAAGGATGTTCACATCGACCGCATCATCACCATTGAATCTTCAGGCATTGCCGTGGCTTATGCGGCATCCCTTGCCATGAACAATTGCCCTGTCGTCTTTGCCCGCAAAAAAAAATCACTGCTCACCAAGGGTGAACAGTACTCGGCTAAGATATATTCTTATACCAAGGAAGAAGAATACACGGCAACGATTTGCAAAGACTATCTCCATGCCGGCGAATCGGTCCTCATCATCGACGATTTCCTGGCCAGCGGAGCCGCCGCCGTCGGCCTTACGAAGATTGCCGCCCAAGCCGGCTGCAGCGTAAAAGGCATTGGCATCGTCGTCGAAAAGACCTTCCAATCGGGACGGGGAACCCTTGAAAAAGCCGGTTTCCGTGTAGAATCCTTAGCCAGAATCGCCCGCTTTGAAAACAACAAGCCCATCTTTGTCGAATAAGGAGACTTATCATGCGCGCTCAATTTTTTGACGGCTTCGATTTTGCCACGTTTAAACTCAGCATTGTCGCCATCGAAAAGGTCGATGAATTCTTTAATATCGAAGATTTCGGACTCCATCCCATCATGTACAACGAAGCGTGCCTGCGCGGATATACAGCCGTTTTCGGATTTAACGATGAAAAGATGCTGACCCTTCACAAGCTGTTGACCAATAACAACGGCATGGAACCTCCGGCCATCGACGGCGTCGTACCGGAAGCCTTCCATTCACCGGCCGGCGACCTGAAGTATGACCTCGAACACGTCATTGACTACAGCGGTTCCATCCTGATTGCCAACGGCTTCATCGACAAATACTTCGTCCCCTTCGGCTTCCAGCTCCCCCATGCCTTCCGCAAAATCTACGAACTGACTTTTGACAAAGGATTGTTCGTAAAAGTAGAGGACCGCTCCCAGGAAGCGCAGGAACTTCGCATCGAATACGAAGAACCCCTGCCGCCCAAGAAAAAGATGCAGATGAAGTGGGGCAAGTTGACTCGTAAATCAGAAGAATACGGATTCGACGACGAGACAATCGCCCAGTATATGGACCTCAGTTACGACACGAAGTATTTATTCGGCCGTTCTTAAAGTCCGGTCAAATAGCTTTTGAAATCGGCCCGTAGCACTTGTAGATTTCACAGGCATCGACGCAGCGATTGCAGCGAAGGCACTTGGTCATGTCAACACGAGGTCGTTCAACCCCGTCGGCACAGGTTTCCATGGATAAGGCGTCGTACGGACAGATGCTGATGCAGCAGCCGCATCCTTCACACTCTTTCCGATTAAAATAATCGGGAGACACCAATTCATCAATATGGGTTTTACTCATGTTCATCCCCCCTTATTATAGTTAATCCTATTATACCAAATCACTTTCCAGAAAACCGTTGCAAAAACAACAAGCCCTCAATGGCAGCCATGCATTGGCCGCTTTTGAGGGCTTTCTTATGGGTAAAATCACATTGATAATCGGAAGCTTTCATAAAAACGCACTCCATTGAAGAATAAACGTCGTGTAAACGTCTTTACATCAGATCATCTGAGTGCATTTTTCCGGCGTAAAGACCATGACGCGATTGGCAAAATCGCACTTGTCGTGCATTTCTTCAAAGAGCGGCCCTGACGACAGGAATTCAGCCGTCCCAATGAGGAGGAACCCCGTCCCCATACTCTTGTAGCCCATGATTTTCGGGCTTCCCAGAGTAATTTCAACGTAAGGATTTTCACCGATGTTCCGCTCGGTCTTACGGAAACCGTAGCAGGGAATGAGCAGCTTTTCATCGTCTGTAACGATGATGTATTTATTCCACGTATTCACAACATGAGCCTTGCCATCTTTCGATGCCGTAGCTACGGCTACAATCCCATCGTGTTTTAAGCAATCATAAAATTTTTCTATAAACATAGTCCTATTCTCCTTTTCATTTACACCATATCTTGCAAGCTCTCTTGCATGTCTGTATACTAACAGAAAAAGAGATCCTTAAAAAGATTCAATTCGCGTCTATTTTATAGATCCAATTTCATGAGAAGGAGGCCCCCGATGCTGCTCATCGATAAAAAGAGTTCTAAGCCCCTATACAATCAACTTTACGAAGGCCTGAAACAGCAAATCTTATCGGGTGAACTGACCGCCGGCAGTGCACTTACGGCAACTCGCAAGCTGGCCCAAGAGTACGAAATTTCCCGCAATACGGTCATTACGGCCTATCGTCAACTGGAATTAGAAGGCTACATCTACGGCACGCGCGGCTCTGGATTCTACGTCGAAGCCCTGCCGCCTCAGTCGTATGAATCGAAAGCGGCGGAGCCGTTCACACCGCCTGCAAAAGAACGCCCGCCCCATTATGACTTCCGCTACGGCGGTATCGACCGCAACGTCTATCGAAATCGAGCCTTTCGCCATTCCTTAAACAATGCCCTGGCCGATCTTGAAAATCGGAACATCCTGCTCTATGAGCCGCCGGAAGGTCTGTTTATTCTTCGGCAATGGCTTTGCCGGTATCTGAAACGCTTCCGCGGCGTCCACTGCCGCCCGGAACAGGTCATCATAACCAGCGGCCATCACCATTCCTTAAGCCTGATCACACACCTCATGCCTCCGGAAAAATACGAATTTGCCATCGAAAACCCCGGCTATCGCGGCACGCGCGACGTTTTTTCTCACCAAGGCTATCGCCTGCACTACGCCCCGGTCGGTCCCGAGGGAATCCACCTTTCGTCCTTGCAAGACCTCCCGCCGTCTTTAATCAGTATCACACCGTCCCACCAGTTTCCCTTAGGACAGATCATGCCCATCAAACATCGTTTAGAACTGCTGCAGCTGGCCGAAAAGGGCGGCCATTACATCATTGAAGACGACTATGACAGTGAACTTCGTTATGAAGAGCAGCCCATTCCGTCCCTCCAATCCATCGATACCTATGGCCGCACTTTTTATTTGGGAACCTTCTCCAAAACGATGGCTCCGGACATCCGCTTGGCCTATGTCGTCCTGCCGCCGGCCCTGTCTATCGATTTTGCCGCGGACTATCCCTTCTACAGTTCTCCCGTGCCATCTCTCCTTCAGCTGGCCATGACCGACTTCATGGAGAGCGGCGAGTATGAAAAGCAAGTAAACGCCCTGCGAAATGACTTCCGTAAAAAACACGCTTTGATCCGCAGCTACTTAGAAGAAAACTTTCCCCAAGGAGTCCGCATCCACGGAGGAGGCGGCGGAATGCACTTCGTCCTAGAGCTCCATACGGACTGCGCAGAAACGGACATTCTCAGCCGCTTCCGACAAAATGAAGTCGGCGTTTACTCGCTGAGACCGTACTGGGCCGATCCTGACGACAGCCCGCAGAACCAAATTCTCATCGGCTACGGCGCCATTCCCCTCCATCGCCTGCCCGTCAATTTGGAAGCCTTGGGAGATACCCTGCACGACCTCATACAAGTATAAAAATACCCGTCTTACAGGACACTCCCGTAAGGCGGGTACGTTTAATTTAAGTTTACATCAGTCGATTACTTGTCAAGTTTTCCCAGAGCCTTGGCCACAATGCGGGTCAAGAGAGCTACCGTATCGAGTTCGACCGATTCATCGGCACTGTGAATGTCATGCGTCGTCGGCCCGACAGAAATGATGTCGAGTTTCTGGTTCATGGAGAAGAGATAGCCCGTTTCGAGTCCGCCGTGCATGGCTTCAATGCGGGGATCTCGGCCGGCTTCTTCTCGGTATACGTCAGCAAACAAGGGAACCAGTTTGCTCTTAGGATTTTCAGCCCAAGCCGGTTCCGGCGTAGCCAGGTCAATAGTGCAGCCCGTAAGCTCTGCAAAAACGGGCAGCGTCAGGGCAAATTCACGTAAACGGCCGTCAGACGAGGCCCGCGGGAAGTACTGAATGGCGACGACATCGTCTTCGGTGCGAATCGTCCCGATATTGGCCGACAAGTCCGGCAGTTTCGGAAGCATCTGATTCATGGCAAAGACGCCGCAGTGGAGGATGTTGAGCAGGTTTACAACGGCTTTAGTGTCGTCTTCGGAGAAGGCCTTAGCCGGTACATCGGCGGCAGTTACGACGAGCTGTGCCTTCGTTTCCACCGTCCCGTAAACTTCAGCAATCTGGGCCTGTTCTTCCTGAACAGCCTTCTTAATGGCCGATTCAGCCTTTTCGTCAGCCGTCACAATGACAGCCGAAGCCTGGGATGGAATGGCATTAGCCGCAACGCCGCCGTCAATAGAAACCAGGGTATAAGCTACACCGGCCTGTGCAATGCGGCGCAGGGCTAAGCTTAAGGCTTTGATGGCATTACTTTTGCCGCGGTTTATCGTTTCGCCCGAATGGCCGCCGACAAAGTCTTTGGCTTCAATAGTAAACGCCAGTTTACCAGACGGAGTCTGCCAATGGATGGGACGGTTGAAGTGCGTATGGACGCTGCCGGCCGAACCTACACCGAGCATACCGATATCTTCGGAGTCACAGTTGATGATGTACTTTACATCCTGAACGTGTTTCGGATCTAAATTCATGGCACCGGTCATGCCCGTTTCTTCATCGATCGTAAAGATCAGGCGCAGCGGTCCGTGCTGAATATCCTGCTGAATGAGATACAGCGACAAGGCTACGGCAATCCCGTCATCGGCGCCGAGGCTGGTGCCGTCAGCACGGAGAATATTGCCTTCGCGGACCAATTTTATTTCACTCGTCAATGGGTCGAAGTCAACGCCAGGTTTAGCGACGCAGACCATATCCATATGGCCCTGAAGGACCGTAATCGGCCAGGATTCACAGCCCTTGCTGGCCGGAACATTGGCGACGATATTGTAAACGTCATCTTGAATGACGTCGGTAACGCCCAATTCACGGAGGCGGCTTACGATGTAATCGCTGACAGCTTTTTCATGATGAGACGGGCGCGGATGTTTGGCTAAGCCTTTGAATTCCGCAATAATCCCTTCAATAATTTCATTATCATGCATAGTATAACGCTCCCTTCAAAAGTAGCTTTCTACTTGTGTAATCGCTTTTTATTATACCACGGCGGCCCTTTTCAAGCTACAATTCCATAATGTAGAATATAAATTGCGAAAAAGTAATTATACAAGCTAATTTCCGTGTCCAGTGTACATTTTGATATATGACGAATGCACAAAAAATGAGTATAATATAATTGTTATTGTGTTAGTACATTTTTGTACTCATTAATTCTTATTTGGGAGGTTTGTCTATGAAACCACAATCAAACTTGACTGTGAACTACCCAAGTATGCCGGAATTAACCGCCCGCGGGATGATTCTCGGGGCCTTGATTACCGTTATCTTCACGGCATCCAACGTATACTTGGGCTTAAAAGTCGGTCTGACGTTCTCCTCGTCTATTCCGGCTGCAGTCATCTCCATGGCGATCCTGCGCATGTTCAAAGATTCCAACATTTTGGAAAATAACATGGTACAGACGCAGGCATCGGCTGCCGGCACCTTATCTGCAATCATTTTCATTCTGCCGGGCTTGCTCATGTTGGGATACTGGCAAGGATTCCCCTTCATGGAAACGTTACTGCTCTGCGCCTGCGGCGGTTCTCTCGGGGTCTTATTTACGATTCCCCTCCGCCGTGCCATGGTCGTCAACAGCGACCTGCCCTACCCGGAAGGCCGAGCTGCTGCTGAAATCTTAAAAGTCGGCAGTGAAATCCGCAAAGAAGAAGCAGACGGAGAAACGGGAGCTAAAAAGGAAACCGGCATGAAAGACATCGTCGGCGGTACTGCCCTAGCCGGCCTGTTCAGCCTTTGCTCCAACGGCTTCCACGTTCTCTCCTCGGAATTCAGCTACTGGCTCCACTTCGGCAAAGCCGTCACCCAGATTCCGCTCGGCTTTTCAACGGCCCTTCTCGGCGCCGGCTACCTCATCGGCATCACCAGCGGTATCGCTATCTTAGTCGGTACCCTCTTGTCCTGGTACGTCTTTGTTCCCTACCTGACTTCGATGCTGACGCCGGCTGAAGGCCAATCGGCAGCTGCTTTTGCCCAGACAATTTGGGCTCAGAAAGTCCGCTTCATCGGTGCCGGTTGTATCGGTATCGCCGCTGTCTGGACTTTAATCCGCTTGGCAAAACCGGTCGTCGACGGCATTAAAATGTCGATTGACGCCCTTCGCGCCAACGACACGGAAGAAAAGAAACAGCTCCACCACACGGATATCGATATGACGCCGAAATCGGTCGGCCTCGTCTTCCTGGCTATCCTTATCGGGCTGTTCATCACCTTCTACAACTTCGTAAGCAATGCCGGTCTTTCTTTATCGGTCACCCTCATGTTCATCGTCATCGGCATCTTAGTCGCCATCCTCATGGGCTTCTTCGTCGCCGCTGCCTGCGGGTACATGGCCGGTTTGATCGGCACGTCCGCCAGCCCGATCTCAGGGATCGGTATCCTCGGCATCATCATCTCTTCCCTGGTCGTCCTCGGCTTAGGCTCTTCGGCCGGTGTCTTTGAAACACTTCAAGGAACCCAGTTTGCAACGGCCCTGGCCATCTTCATCACCAGTGTTATCGTCAGCATCGCTGCAATCTCCAACGATAACCTGCAGGACCTCAAGACCGGCTATATCGTCGGCGCTACGCCGTGGAAACAGCAGGTCGCCCTTATCTTAGGCTCTATCGTCGGTGCCATTGCCATCGCTCCGGTCCTGAACCTCTTGTACCAGGCTTACGGCTTCACGGGTGCACTGCCCCGTGCCGGTATGGATCCGACCCAGGCCTTGGCAGCACCTCAGGCTACCTTGATGACGACGATTGCCCAGGGTATCTTCAGCGCCAGCCTCGACTGGAATTACATTCTCTTCGGCGTCGGCGTCGGCATCGTTGCCATCATCATCGATTTACTGTTAACGAAAAACACGAAAGCCTTGGCCTTACCGCCGCTGGCTATCGGCATGGGCATTTACTTGCCGCCTACCCTTGAAATTCCTTTGGTTATCGGCTCCGTTATGGGCTACTTTGTCAATCGTTCCTTGAAAGCTCGTGCCGCTCGCCGCAGCCCGGGCCATGAAGAAGAAGATGTCGAAGCCTGCAACCACCGCGGCGTCCTCTTTGCTTCCGGCCTCATCGTCGGCGAAAGCCTTATGGGCGTCATCATCGCCTTGCTCATCGTCGTTTCAGTCACCTCCGGCGGCAGCGAAAACCCCTTGGCCCTGGTCGGTAAAGACTTCCAGTCCACAGCTGATATCCTCGGCCTCATCGCCTTCATCGCTATGATCGTCATCTTCATCCGCCACATCTTTATTACCAAATTCACTCCGGAAAACGGTTCGAACAAGTAATTAAGGTATACGGTGTATTAAATTTCTGTTAGAAATTAAAAAAGTTTTTCTAAAAAAGTTCTCGCTCCGAGTATCGTCTTCGCAGCGAGGACTTTTTTTGTATATTTTTGAGTAATCGCGTATAATAAAAGCAAGCAACCTAACCCCATCATTGAGTTCCCCGAAGGAGGTCCTTTCTTTGCACTTTCCCAAACTTGATAAACAGTCCCTGACCGAGGGTATCGTCATTCCGGAAATGATAAAAGTCCGGCAAAGCTTCCCGTCACAAAACTTGGCCGATCCTATTGGCCGGTTAAAGGAGCAGCTCCGATCCCTCGATGAAAAAACCATCGAAACCTTAGCAGGAAAACGCATCGGCATCACCGCCGGCAGCCGCGGTCTGCCCCACTATAAAGAACTCATGAAAGCCCTTTGCGACCAGCTCAAAGAGTGGCAGGCAAAACCCTTCATCTTCCCGGCCATGGGCAGCCATGCCGGTGCCACAGCGGAAGGCCAAAAAGCCCACTTAGCCCAGTTCGGAATCACCGAAGACTATCTCGGCGTGCCCGTCTTATCGACCATGGACGTCGTCACCGTCGATACACTGGACGACGGATTCCCCATTTACTGCGACAAGAATGCCTATGAAGCTGACGGCATTATTTTGTTTAACAAGATTAAACCGCATACCCACTTCAAATACGACCACGAATCAGGCTTATTGAAGATGATCTGTATCGGCTGCGGTAAGCACAAAGGGGCCTCTGCCTTCCACGGTCGTGGTTATGACACCTTCGGCCCCAACTTGGAACGAGTGTCCAAGGCTTTCTTAAACAAGGTAAACGTCGTCTTTTCCGTCGGAATGGTCCAGAGCCCCAGCGACGACATCGCCGCCCTAGAAGTCATCCCTACGGATAAATTTTTCGAACGCGACGCCGCTCTGCAAACCCTTGCAAAAGAGCAAATGCCTCGATTGAAGCTTCCCCATATCGACGTCCTCATCGTCGATGAAATCGGCAAGGAAATCAGCGGCACCGGGATGGATCCCAACATCACCGGCCGGACGGAACGGTTCAGCCAGGAACAGGCCTTCCGTTCGCTAGCACCGGAAATCGAACGAATCGTCATCCTCGACATTACCGATGCCTCCCATGGAAACGGCTCCGGCTGCGGCATGGCCGACATCGTCAGCTATCGTTTCGTCAATAAGATGGATTTCGCCTCCGTTTACACCAATTGCATTACGGCCAAATCATTCCGCATGGCCTTACTGCCCCTCTACGGCAACAGCGATAAGGACGCCATCGAAATGGCCATGGCCCATGCCTTCCTGACTGACCCTAATAAAGCCAAAATCGTCCGCATTAAGAATACCTTGAAGCTGGAAGAAATCGAGTGCTCCACTTCCTGCCTGGAAGATATTGAAGGCCGGTCCGATATGACCGTCATCTCCGATCCGTTTACTTGGAAGTTTAACGAAGAAGACAATTTATGGTAGCAAAAAAGCATTGCCTCAAGTCACGTATGGAGGCAATGCTTTTTTATCGAAGTATCTTATTATAAGCCTTTATGGCCTACTTTATCCATCCAGGTGAAGAGTTCTGCTAAGTCATAATCACCGCCGTGGCCCTGTCCCCAGGGAGATGCAAAATCAACATCGTACCCGGCTTGCTGCAGTCGAAGGGCAACGACAGCCGGTACGGCAATGGCCGTGTCCCGATCGGCTTCACCGTGGCGAATACGCCAATATCGAGCCGTCTTGACCTGAGACTTACCGATATAATTCAATGGGTTAAGCAATTTTACGATGGCCTTATCCGCTGTCGTTGCCGTCGTCAGAGAATGGCTTTCCCCATAGTCGGTAAAGTGCTGTTTATCGATCGATGCCGTACCGAATTCTTGATTTTCTCCGGAGCTCAAGTCCAAAGCATCGAAGGCCGGAGCCGCCTTTAAACGAGTGACATCACGGGCATAACCGGCTAAGACTGCATCGACGACCTTCCCGTCTTTAATCGTCAGCCACGATTTAGACGATAAATCGATTCCTTGGTCCAGCGCCGTCTGAGCCGATTCCATGTAAATGGATTTAATGTACTCGGCAAAGGAGCCCTGTCCATTTTCATCGAGAGTTAAGGCCTTTCCGTCTTTATCGACGAGGCGGAGGCCGTTAATGTAGTCCGGGTAGGCGGCTTTCAAGTCCTTAGAAACCTGCTGCTGGGCTGCCGTCATCTCCGTCCCCGTCGTCGCCTCCATAGGCGCATTATCAGGGCGATTCATAACAGCGGACGGGACCTTGGCAGCGCCCTCCGATTTATTGGGATCCTCACCCGGTGCCATAGGAGGCATCATGCCGCCCTTACTCTGGTGATAAGTGTTTACCCCGTTAAACATCCATTCATAAGCCATGTCGGCATGATCCAAGTCCGTAATAGGGCAGTAGACGCTGGAAGCATAAATATCATCCCGTTCATCAGCTGCACCGAGGGCTTTTAAATACGGTTCATAATCGGAACTGTTGCCCGTCGCACCGATAAGGGTTGACAATGCGCCGCCGGCACTGGTCCCATTGGAAATGATTTTTTCCGTGTCACCAGGTAAACGACCGGCATTGTGACGCAAATAGCGAACGGCAGCCTTCATGTCGACGATGAGCGCCGGCGCTTTGCCGGTATAAGATCCGTCGACCCCTTGGTTAGTCCGTCCGCGAGCGCCCGGAGCCGCTACGACATAGCCCTTGGACAAGGCAACGAGAATGGCATTGGCGCCACCGGTCATGCGGTCGTTTTCTGATGGGGTCCCCGGTTCTCCGGGCATATAACCGCCAACCGTGTTAGGCATAAAAATCGGAGCCGTCTTGGCCGTATAGCCATTGATAGATTTTCCTTTAAAATAGCCTTCAGGAACATAAATATTCATGGCTTGATACGTCGTATCGACAGGATGAGCTACGTAAACGCGGTTTTCATAGGCCCGAAAAGCCACTTTCTTGCCGTCGACAGTCATGGTCTTCTTTTCGTATTTTGTCGTATCCAGATCGAGACTGTAAACAGCATTGACAGCGGACTCGGCCTTAGCCCGGGTCGCCGAAGCCGTCGCATCTACCGACACCGGCGATGTCATGGTCCCATCGGCAGCAAAAACCGTCCCGCCGGTCATCAACAAGCAGAGAACTGCCGCCATTACCTTGGTATGCTTCATATGCAAGACCACCTTTCTCGAATCATTTTGAGTTTTACTCTCGCTATTTCTCAGTATAGCATAGAAATGTCTCTTTATAGTGTCAATTTGTTCTATATTATTCACAAAATCGTCGGTGCACAAAAAAAACTGTGCATCGGGTAAAGCCCAAATGCACAGTCTTCTTTCATCGTCTCAACAACACACGCAGCAAATACGTAAATATATGCCAGCCATAGAGGAGTCTGTCGGCCAGTTGTGAACATCGTTTACTCCGGTAAACGGCATAGCTTGAACCGGCCCCCAGAAAGAAGCCGCCAACAACGTCGCTGACGTAATGGAGACGGCAGAGGACGCGCGAAGCCCCTAAGGCCACTGACAACAGGAAGGCCGGCAGGCACCACAGGCTGCGCCGGAGAAAGAGCATGACTGCCACGGCCATGCTGTTCATAGCATGGTTACTGGGAAAAGAGGCATTGGCCTTATGTTTAACCAAGGCCGGCCCTAGTCCGCGGGTAAAAGGACGCGGCCGATGCCATAAAAGCCCGATGAACCAAGAAAGAGTCGACCCCAAAAGGACAGAGAATAAGCAGTAAATCAAGGTCTTCCTCTCTTTTCGCTGTTGCGTTTCAGCTTTAGGGAGAAACCACGCTGCCAGGCCATAGAGGATAAATAAACCGTGTCCAAATCGGGTAAACGACGAAATAAGGCGAAGCCACAAGTTATGGCGCGCCAGAAGAAATAGGATGAGTCGAACCATAGTGACCTCCCGTTGCCAAATCAGCTCTTTTTACATAAAGCCTGCTCCATCGTCCCGGCCATATCGGCCAGAGAAATGCGGCGCATCTGATTTTCCATAGCCGTCTGCACCTGACTCAATTTATCATCGAGACTGAGGTGAATCGTCTTTCCGACCGGGCATTTCGGACTGGGGTGCTCGTGAAAATGGAACAGGGAATCGCTGGTAATACAGTCAACTGCATGGTAAACATCATACAAACTGATATCACGCAAGTCCTTTTTCAGCTCAGCACCGCCGGTTCCCCTCTTGACCGCGATGAAATCAGCTGCTTTTAGCTGAGTAAGCAAGTTTCGAATGATGACCGGATTGGTGCCGACACTGGCGGCAATAAAATTACTGGTTACCTTTTCCGTTTTTTCGAAATGGGCAATGCACAATAAGGTGTGAACAGCCATCGTAAGGCGACTGGAAATCTGCATGTTTAATGGGACTCCACTTCATGAAGAATAGCTAAGTCTGCCGTGCAGGCCGGGCAGTCACAGAACTCGGCACCTTTGGCATGGATATCTTTCGCATGACCTAAGAGTTGTGCGGCCACATCGGCCCCTAAAATCTGTACAGCCGTATCCGATCCGGCAAAGCCGAGCAGTTCATCAATAGTAGATACACCTTGCTTCAGAGCGTCCACATAGGCAGCCGTTGCTGCATCTTTGTCATCGGCATCAAGCCATGCCTGGGCAGCTTTTTTCAGCGTCGGGTTGGCGCTGGGAGCAGCCAGCAAATCCTGAGTTTTCACAGTAATAAAATCAATCACATTCTTATCCATCGTAATCCCTCCTAATCAAGATAACCTTCAATTGTTATAACCTTAATCATTACAACGATATCATAATCCATTTCAAAAACGATGTCAATGGCTGCAGGGTGAAATCTATTTCTCGGTTGACATCATAATAAACTAAATTAAATTCATTTACCATAATTTATATATAAATAAACAGCTTAAATAAGCCATTTTATCCTCAACTTATACCGTCATTTAAACGCATACGGGCCATGTGTAAACGGGTGAATTCGTACCCCATTTCACACTTTTAGTAACAAACAATCACAGAAACCCCCACTCAAACTTAAGGGCATTTTTTCCAAGGACGAAAGATTTTGAGGCATAAAAAAATTCCCCGAAGACGAAGCTTCGAGGAATTTGATGGTGAATAGTAATAACTTAAGCGCGTACGGCTTTGACGGCAGCAATGAATTTCTTGGCCGTTTCCGTAATTTCAGCAGCCGTTTTACCGCCGCCCGTCAGGGCTCCACCGGCACCGACAGCTACGCAGCCGGCCTTAATCCATTCACCGGCGTTGTCGACGTTAACGCCGCCCGTCGGCATGAGCGGGGCCTGCGGCAAGGGGCCGTGGATGGCTTTTATAGCCTTCATGCCTACGACTTCACCCGGGAAGATTTTAATGACGTCAGCGCCGCATTCAAGGGCCGTAACGACGTCTTTCAAGGTCGTCGTTCCCGGCATGACGGCAACGCGGTAGCGGTTGCACAGCTTAATCGTTTCGACGTCGAGGGCCGGCGATACGA
>NZ_UQBH01000019.1 GCF_900539295.1 uncultured Megasphaera sp. | reverse complement strand
ACGTCCATTCGCGGTGGATGATTTAGTTGGCACCCCAATATTTGACAAAGAGCCCCTTTTTTGCGTACTTTTTGCCATTCTTGTCTTTTCCGACAGGAGGTATGCCTATGTTTACCCATTATTATTTCGAAGGTCCCGAGGAGGAGATTTTCTCGCTGCGGACCCGCCTCAACGACATTTTAAAAACTCAATCACATCCGCCCCTTGAACGGGATAAGGAACTCGCAGC
This sequence comes from uncultured Megasphaera sp., assembly GCF_900539295.1. GTDB lineage: Bacteria > Bacillota > Negativicutes > Veillonellales > Megasphaeraceae > Megasphaera. Next base: position 41,123 of record NZ_UQBH01000019.1, on the reverse strand, counting down.
CCTTGGCTTTGTGCGGGATGATGGCAGCCATGACCTGGTCCATATCCTCGACGCCTTGGAGGGACCGGAGGACATCCGGCACAACGGCTCCGTCTGCGGCGACATCAGCCCCGACGCTTGCCGTCAGCTGCCAAACGGCAAATGGTCCATGGCGGTGAACGTCGATGGCGGCAACTACCTTGAACTCTGGGATATCATGCTCCATAAGTGGGCCCCCAACAGCTGCTATTATTATCTGGCCTATGGCGATTTCCGGGATGGCGACGCCGAATCCAATGATGTAGAACATCATTATTTTTCAGGCGACTATGCCGTCCGGGCCAGTCTTTCAAAAGAGACGCCGGAAGAGCTCTCGCGAATCTTCAGCCGCCATACCCTTTATCAATACTCCGATTCTAATATTTTTAGCCGGGACCACGACGTCTATTACTCCCAATGGCCGCGGGAGGAACTGTACCGGGAGCTGCTGTCCCTGGTGCCGCTGCCCGAACTGTCTCCCGACGACTTAGCGGACGTCGTGGCATCGACAATCGGCCTGCCGCTGGGGAATGGCAGCTTTGGAACGCGGGCTATCATCCGCCGGATCCATTATCTGGTGCGCGAACGTCACCACTATTTCATTCCCGTTTTGGAAGAACTTCGCCAAAAGGGGAAGCTTCGCTGAAAGGAGACAACATCATGGCCAATATTTGTTACACCCAATACCGTTTCGAAGGGCCGGAAGAGGAAATCCGGAATATCGGAAATCACTTCCAGAAGGCCTTTTCCCTCCGGTCCTTTGACGAAGCCGATGAAGACACGAAGCGCTTCGTCGACCGGGAATTTTACGAACAGCATCTTAACAACATCATAGAACTCCTGTATCCCGGCTGTGAATACGGTTGGCGCGGGGCCATCCGAGGCAAGATTACAGAAGAATCGTACCAAAGCCTCGGAGATGGACAACTGGTCTTATCCTTCGAGGCTGAATCGTCCTATGTGCCGGTCAACAGCCTCTGGAATGACGCCCTCAGTCAATGGGCGCCGAACAGCCGCTATTACTACTACGCCGAGGAAATGCGCCTGGAAGGGATTTGGACCAATGACGTCTTCCGGAAATATTTCCCCTGGGACTACGCCATCTTCGCCTCTATTAAAAAAAATATCCCCCAAGCCATCTTCGATTTCCTGACCAAAAAAGCTGAATATCGGAAAAGGGAAGACCAGTACGGCTATCACGTCAGCTACTGGACCCGGGAAGAGCTGCGGGAAGCCCTTTTAAAACTCCTGCCCCATCCCGAATGGTCCACAGAGGACCTCATCTACGTCGCTAAGGACGAGCTGGAACACTTCGCCGAAGGAGATGAGAACCTGTGGATTTTCATGATTCCTATCCGCCACCGCGCAGAAGACGCCCCGGGCTTCTTTAGTCGGGAAGAAGAACCAGCCTTACCCGAAGAGGAAACGGACCGGGAATGAAGGTCATCATAGAGAAACACCGCCTCAGCCGAAAACTGTGACGGTGTTTTTTTTCATCTTAAATTACCAAGAGTATCTTCATTATTTCGTTTTATAACGCAACCAAAGACTTCCGCCGTCTTTCAGAAAATGAGCGGTTTATTGGACAATGAATGAATTTTCGCTCCTTACCATCTGCCATAGCTGATAGTGAAACAAAAATGTTTCAGTAGATGTTACCGTGCCCTTAGGGTAAACGATCCCCCTGTAGTCAGATCGATTCGGATTCGACTGTAGGGGGATTTTTTGTGCGGATGTGTGCCTGGTTTATGACTGTCTAAAAATAATTGATTATTTTTTAGACAAATGATATACTTTACTCAAAAAGTTTTGGGAAATCAAGTTAAATTCAGAAGGGAGTACCTGTTATGGCGGAAGATAAGGATCGAGAATTCGAACTGGAATTCGAAGAACCGCAGCTGTCCTTGTTTGAAACTGAACATCGTGACGAGAAAAAGCCGGCGTTGCTGCGCTGCTATAAGAATCGTTTGGTCAGTGTTGAAAATATGTCGGTCCATGATTTATTCAATGGGTTCGATGAAATCCGGGTCATCACTTTTTCTTATGACGTGGCCATGATCCACTGGTTGATGGAAAAATTCAAATATGGAGAAATCCTTCTCGGTGCCGATTTCATGGTACGAAAAGACGCGAGGACGGCGTCCAAAGTAGCGGAAATTCTAGCAGGAGCAGACATGGCCGCGCAGGAGATCCGAAAATACGGGGATTTAGTCCAAAAAATGTTAGACGGCGACTTAGTCATCCATAGCTCCGTCAACATCTTGGACCACCGGAAATTATACCTCCTTCGCAGCGACGACGGCAGGACCCGGGTCATCACGGCGTCGGCCAATATGACCCGAAGGGCATGGTCTGCCGATCAAATGGAGAACGTCGCCTTTTATGATGAACCCAATGCCTATGATGCTTACTTTCAAGAATTCCTTACGGCTTGGAAGATGTCGGCGGACATCCCCTATAAGGTAGTTGCATCTGAGGCAGCCGATCATCCCAAAGATGCCAATGCGGTATTAAAGAAAGTGGTGGAAACGAATAAGGCCGTCATCCTGCAAACGCCTGCTGAAGACGAACAGGCTGTGATCACCAATTATCAGTATGTCATGAGGGGAGATCAGGCCAAAGAAAAATACATGGAGCTGTTAAAGGATACGGGCATCCGGACGACGAAAGACGGCGTCATTAAGATCAATCCCAAAATCGTCGAAAAGATAGCTGTGAATGCCCAGAAAGCGGCCATACGCAAAACGGATATCAAACAAATCGTCGAAAAATACCCTTACATTACCTTTGACTATAATCAGGCTTCCATGAACCTTTCCGGGGAAACGATGGATCTGAATCCACCGGAAGACGAAGTAAAGGGCGAAATCGAGGATCTCTTGTCCATCTTTGAAAAGTATAATTCCTTCGTCGGAACGGCTCCGGAAAAGCAAAAGGACATTTATTATAAGCTCCTCAATGCCATGTTCGCCTCGCCCTTTTTTGCCCGTCTCCGCTGTGAAGCCCGGCTGATAAACAAGGGGACGACCAGTCTGCCCTTGTATCTTTTGATTTCATCCAGCCATTCCAGCACGGGAAAGTCCTTTTTCGTCAAAGCCATCTTGAAATTAATGACAGGAAAGAAAAATCTGCGAGTCCTGGCGGCTAAAGAATGCCCCAGTAAGACCGCCGTCGCCTTGCAGGTAGAAGGAAAAGGAGTACCACTTTTTATCGATGAAATCGATAATGCTTACTTGGCACACATGAAAAAGGCCATCAAGACTACGGAACAAATCTGTGAAGTCCTGCAAAATGATACGGTACCGCTGCTCATTTTCGCTTCCAACGATGTGACCGATCCGGATATGCAGCTTCGCAAACGAATGATTTTTCTCGATCCCGAAGGGACGATTCCCTCTGATGCCGACCAGACGGCCTGGCTTTCTGCCGGAAACAGCCTGATTTCAAGGCTGGGAAACGGATTGTATCGCGAATATGTCCGGCGGATGATGCCCAAAGTTTGGGATGCCATCGATCGGATGCAGACGAACGAAGGGGAAAGTCTTCCCGATGATTGGTATCCGGATATTATGCCCCTTTCTTCAGAAACATTAATGGAAATCATAAGTGATTTTGGTTTTGAAAAACCGGATTACTTCAGGAAACTGACTTGGCGGGATGATTTTGCTGAAAATGCATCGTATATCACAGCCGACGCATTCCGGGAAATCAGAGAGATGTATGCTTCGAATAAAAAGGCCTTTGAAATCGATCAAAACACGGTTACGATTGAAACGGGCTCCGATAAAGCCAGTATGCGCCGCCTTCAATCTTGGGCTGCGGTCATGCCTGTCGAAGTGATGAAAGAAGCCCCCATGTGGACCAAGACGGGCTGGATGATCGTCTTTCATCGAGACGAATTGGAAAAAAGGCTGGGCATCCGATTTAAGGACTCGTGGTACCGGAAATTTTTTAAGAAATGAATCGAGGTGAGGGTCATGCGGCGGCTGTATTTATACAAAAAATTCACTGAAGACGGCAAGGCTGTCCGGGATGCGGCAGCCGATATCGTTCGGCCTGACGATGAAGTCTTCGTCGTAACGGAACATGACCGGAAACACGAAGAACTCGATAAGGTCATCGAAAGGGGCCATGCTCATGATATCCTTGTTGTCGAAGCCATCGATGATTTGGGGCAGGTTGCCGAAGACAGTATCAAACGGCTTCGGAACATCATGGAGAAGGGCATCTGCCTCGTTTCTTGTGATCTGAAAATGACCTATGAACACGGATTGGAATTGAATCAAACCATTGTCGGGACTATCCTTGAGATGCTTGAAAAAACACTGAAAACGGACCATCCCTTGGTATTCCGTTCGCGAAATGCCGGACGGCCCAGCATCGATTTCCCCGAAGGCTGGGATGAAAAATACGATGATTGGAAAGGCGGGAAGCTTTCTTCCAAAGCCTTCATGGCGTGGTCGGGAATGAAAAAAGCGACCTTCTATAATAAAGTGACCGAATACAGCGAACTCTTGGAGGAAGAAGCGCGATATCGACAGGCCATTAAAAGGGCTGGTTGGAATCAATGACGGGCCATGGAGCCGTAAGCGTCGAATTATATTGGACGGCACTGTAATGAAGCACTTCGCTCATTATCGAAGGCTTCTTTCCGACAAGGAGCAGGAATTTAGGAAGGATTGTCGAACTTATTAAGTATGTGAGGTGATACTCTATGAGTGAATTGACATTTGTATGCTACTCTCGTTGTTCTACTTGCAAGAAAGCCGAAAAATGGCTGGCAGCCAATGATGTGGCCGTAACGGTTCGTGACATCAAGGGGGATAACCCGACGGAAGCAGAGCTTCGTGAGTGGCACGAAAAAAGCGGTCTGCCTCTCAAACGCTTCTTCAATACGAGCGGTCTCAAGTATCGAGAATTGGGACTCAAGGATAAATTGGCAGACATGAGTGAAGATGAGCAGTACGCCCTTCTTGCCACAGACGGCATGTTGGTCAAGCGGCCCTTGCTTGTCGGTAAAAACAAGGTTCTCGTAGGATTCAAAGAAGCCGAATGGCAGGATAATTTGTAATATAAAATGAGCCTCCGTCTGCGAGGCTCATTTTCTCATGTCTCAAAATTGCCAGGCTGTAGGTCCGAATCCAGAGAGAAGGAACGTCAATCCTATTAAGTCTTTGCGGGATGGGGATTGAAATGATGGGTTCATGAAATTCTGCCGGGCGGCACGGCAATGAACATCGTCGATTAAGAGGCAAGGCAAGTGCTGAAAGTATAGCTGTTGTTTGAATGAATGGACTGGCGGAAGTAGTCGTGACAAGGGCTGGCGCAATAGATGCGGAGTTTCAATCGCGCTGACCGTGTGTTTTATTTGAATGATTTTTGTAGAGGCATAAGTATTTTTGCGAGGTGGTTCCATGTTAGGCGCAATCGTAGGAGATATTGTCGGCTCACGTTTTGAAGGGCACAATATCAAGACCAAAGAATTTGAATTATTTCACCATAAGTGCAGGCCCACCGATGACACCATCATGAGTCTGGCCTTGGCCAAGGCGATTCTGGAAAGTAAGACCGATTACAGTGATCTCGGCGAACTTGCCGTGGACAATATGCAGAGCCTGGGCCGGAAATATCCGCACTGCGGGTACGGAGGGAACTTTAAGCGCTGGATATTTACCATGGATCCCAAACCGTATCACAGCTTTGGGAATGGCTCTGCCATGCGTGTCAGTGCCGCCGGATTTGTGGCAAACAGTTTGGACGAAGTAAAATTACTCTCCCGGAAAATAACCGAAGTTACCCATGACCATCCCGAAGGATTGAAAGGGGCCGAAGCAACAGCTGGAGCTGTCTATATGGCCAGAACCGGCTCTAGCTTACAGGAAATCCGAGACGCCATCGATCGAGATTACTATCCCATGAATTTCACCTTGGACGCCATTCGGCCGACATACCACTTTGATGTGACCTGCCAAGGGAGCGTACCCCAAGCCCTGATGGCCTTTTTTGAATCGACGGGATTTGAAGATGCTATCCGTAACGCCATCTCCATCGGCGGCGACAGCGACACCATAGCCGCCATCTGCGGCAGCGTCGCCGAAGCCTACTACGGCATTCCTGAAAAACTGAGGAAACATACCCTGATGTTTTTAGATGAAAGATTATTGAAAATCCTTACGGATTTTGAAAAAGTATATCCGCCGGTTAGGGGAAAATAGATAGGGGATATACAAAAAACGGCCACATCGCTATCAGGTGCGATGTGGCCAATTGCATTTAATTTCTTTCAGGAAGTAAGTTATAGCGTTTGACGTAAGACATGGCCGTTCCATTTCCGTGACGGTTGGCTTGGTACATAATCAGGACAATCTTTTTCGTCTTCTTATCGATGACAAAATTCAAGCCTTCATTTTACAAGGAATCATCGATTGTTATGATAAACTAAAAGCAGGATTTTTTCCTTTTTGTGTCGAATTTGTAACATCATAGACCTTTCTGGAATTTATAAAGGAGAAGAGAATTATGTCTGATTTTTATAATAAAGCGGATCCGACATCCATTGAACGATATGCGGAAAAGATGGTCGGCAAAACTTTCCGGGAAATATGGGAAGAGAACGAGATATCCTCCTCGGACTTGTTGAAGGAAAAGACGGCGAACAAGGAATATCTGGAATCCCATGCGAAGAAGAAATATAAAGGCGGTATGGGGAACCTCGTCGAGGAATGCTATTTCAAATATAAGAGCAACAGCGATTCAGAACCGGATTTCCCGGACTCCGGTGTAGAGCTAAAAGTCACGCCTTATAAGGAAATCGGCAGGAAGAAAGAGCTGCGGGCCAAGGAACGGTTAATCATTACGATGATTGATTATTTCAACTTGGTCAATGAGTCGTCCTTCCAGCAGAGTCATGTTTGGAAGAAGGCTCAGCTGATTCTTTTGGTGTGGTATCTTTACGAACAAGAGAAATCAAACCTTGACTTCCATATCGATTTCGTAAAGCTCTTCACTCCGCCTGAAGAGGACCGGAAAATCATGGAAGCCGATTACAATAAAATCGTCGCCAAGGTGCGGGCCGGGAAAGCACATGAATTATCAGAAGGCGATACGCTATATCTCGGTGCTGCTACGAAGAGCTCCGATTCGTCGAAACGACGGCGGCAGCCTTACAGCGATATCGAAGCGAAGCCGCGGGCTTTTTCCTTTAAGAACTCTTATATGACCTATATTCTGAATAAGTACTTCGTGCCGGGCTTAGCGACGTATGAACCTATCGTCCATGGTGAAGTCGACGATTTTGAAGCGTATGTCGTCAAGAAAATTTCTGCGTACCGCGGTAAAAGCGTTGATGAACTCTGCTGGATTTTCGGTATCAGCAAGAATCCGAAGAATCTGGGATCAATGCTTGCATTCCGTATGTTGGGCGTCAAAGGGAACCAAGCTGAAGAATTCGAGAAGGCCGGTATCGTAGTCAAGGCCATCCGTATCGAGAAGACCGGTTCCATCCAACAGAGCATGTCTTTCCCAGCCATTGATTACCAACAGTTGGCCCATGAAACGTGGGACGATTGTACTTTTGGCAATTACCTTCGGGAAACGCGCTTCTTCTTCGTCATCTACAAGAAAGATGCAGAAGGGCAATTACATCTGTCAGGCTGCCAGTTCTGGAATATTCCTGAAGAAGATCTAGAAGGCGATGTCCGGGCTGTATGGCAGGAAATGCACGATATCATCAAGGACGGTAGGCTGGAGATACATGTCGATGCCAAGGGCAATCTCCATAATAACCTCCCCAAGAAGAAGGACCACACTGTATCACATGTCCGGCCTCATGGACAGGACCGGAATGATACCAAACCATTACCGGTTGGGACACATCTGCTGATGGATGAGAAGACGAAGGAGTGCTGGCCTGACGATACGCGCTATGTCAAACAATGCTTCTGGCTCAATAATACATACATCATCAGACAGATAAAGGAAGAGAACAGATAGCCCAATAGAGGATGTGATGTGCGATGGAAGATTCGAAAACCAAGAGAATCCCTTTTGACCGATTAGAAGAATCAGATTTATATGTCGATGCTGTTTATGAAAGTGGGACGGTTTCTGACCTCAGGGCAGAAGTACTGCACCATCTCCTGCCTAAATGTGGCAGTTCCGGCGGTTTCCGGAAAGTGAAGCGGAAGGGCAGCAATAAGTTTGCCTATGTCGTCCTCTATACCTCGATGGAAGAATTGGAATGGCCTGATTTCTTGGATACAGAGACAGGAATCTTCCGCTATTATGGGGACAACCGCAAACCAGGCCGTCTCCTGACCGATACGAAACTGAAGGGGAACCAATTGCTGGAAGACATCTTCGACTGTCTGAACGGCAAGGGCTCACTGGACGATATCCCACCGTTCCTCATCTTCAAGAAGACCGGAGAAAGGCGTAATGTACAGTTTCTTGGGCTGGCAGTGCCAGGCAACCCGAAAATTTCGCCGGATAGGGACTTGGTTGCCTTCTGGCGCACTTCGCAAGGCGAACGGTTTCAGAACTACGAAGCCTATTTCACGGTTCTCGATACGGGTGAAAAGCCGATTTCTCGGAAATGGCTGCAGAGCTTGATTGATGACCATGAACACAGCAATCAATACGCACCTGCTGCCTGGTTGGCGTTCCAGAAATCGGGGCGCAACGGCATCAAGGCCCTGCAGGCACCGCGCCTCTTCGATATCCCGACGAAGATGGAACAGATGCAGTGCAATGAAATGGGAAGAATCTGCCTCGATAAGATCCGGAAGCATTATAAAAAATTCAGCCAAGGCTTCGAGCTGTGTGCTGTCAACATCGCCAAGATGATGGACAATAATTTCCAGAAATTCAACCTGACTCGCCCGTGGCGTGACGGCGGCCGGGATGCCATCGGTACTTATGCCATACAAGCCGGCAGCGCCATCAACTATCCTTTGCGTATGGAATGTGCACTGGAAGCGAAATGCTACGGCATGGACAACAGCGTCGGGGTCAGGGAGATGTCCCGGCTCATCTCCCGCATACGGTACAGGCAGTTCGGTATCATGATTACGACGAGCTTCGTCGATAAACAGGCATATCGTGAAGTCGTCGAAGACGGTCATCCTATATTGATTGTGACAGCGGCAGATATCGCACGTATCTTAATTAATAATTCCATCGATAAAGCGAATATAGAATCCTGGCTTGGGGGAATCGATGAAACGAACCTTATGGTTCCCGATGATGTACGGGCGCAGTGGGTAGCAGAGAAACAAGGGGACTATCATGCTCGGTGAACCTCTGATATGATTATGAATCGGATAGAATAGGAATTGGACGGTGTCTCATGGATATGAATGACAGGGAAAAAGTACAGGAAGCACTTGATAAATGTGAACTGTATTTAGGGAATGAAAGAATAGAAAAAGAAAATATGGAAGAATACATACAGTTGATTTTAGATAACTTTTTCTCTGATAATAGGTTAGTCTATACCTCGGTCGTCCCTAATGATCAACTTTTAAGTTGCGTCTTTTTTATTGCCGGAGTGCTCGTGTATATACGCAGTCAACTTTCTGTCGATGCCTATATAAACCAATTGCTTGAAGCCAGTGATGGAAATCTTAAAGTTACTTATGAAAATCGTATAAGTGTAATAGAACCGCCTCATTTGGTGAATGGCATGCTTCCTTTGGTGAATCAAAAGGGATTGCGGAATTACGTACCAAGCTCAAGATGGAACTTGATATTGGAATATGATGGAAAGGCAAAAAATAGAGTCCAACATTATCAGACCTTGAAAAATCGAGTCGATTTTTATGAAAGAATTTTTGGCAGTCAGAGCAGGACAAAAGCTATCGCTTTTGATGATATTTCATATATCGTCATTGGTAAAAAGCGGGCAGACCGCATATTGGATAAACTATATGTAGCAGTAAAAGGAATGGGACGTAAAAGATTCAGTGAATTGTTTACAGTTGCCTATCAGGGCAAGGATATCGACTGTATTTACAAGTATCCGGGTAATCTTGGAGAGATGTACCCTTCTATTTGCATTTGCAATGATTTAGCGATTGTAAAGAAATGGGCTGAAGAATATGGAGAAGCGTATGCTATCACCATGTTGTATGTAGCCGATTGGACGACTATCCAAAGAGACCAAGGATTCATTCAACAAATATTCAATAATAAAAAAATCCCTTTACAGCTATATAACTTTTTCTTCCGTTTCGCTTTGATGAATGATATAGGGAAGATACGGAAAGCGGATGTCTATTGGGGCACTACACCATCTTATTTGGTCAGCCGTCCTGGGCTTGCTGCTGTGATATCAGCTGAGATATCAGGTGTGATAGGAGAAAAATATTTCGGCAGTGCTATCACACGGACTGAATATCGAGCGGTGATGCAGAAGATAAATATTTTGCGTCATAATAAAACAGAATCTCCGAATGGGTTTAAATTCATGTGTTGTGCATTAGGCCTTATACGACGTTTAAAGACCAGCTGTTTCTTGCTAGAAAAAGATTTCATGATGTCCTATGCTATCGATAATTTGGAGAAATTACAGGATGACGTTGGTGATTCCGTTCTTCGGAGAATCTGTCGGGAAATCTATAATTTTGTAGAACAGTTATATGAAGATATCAGCCGGAACCAATATAAAAAAGAAAAGTTAATGTCTCTTTTATCCGATAATCCTTACGGAAATAAATTACTGGTTGTTCCTTATGCCAATCAATGCAACGTGTTCGATGCAGGTGATAAGGTGAGGTATAATCTGGACATTGCGACGCCTTTGAAAATAAGGACGGATAAGAGATACAGCCTTATTATCATCAGCGGTACTTTTTGGCTGCATGATGTCCCTCTCTTTCTGCACTTACAGGCTGCACGTACTATATTCTTCTTGTATGAGTTTGAAAAGGCTGATTATGGACATATGGCAGCATATGCACATCGTCAACTGAATGATTTCGAAGTATTATCCGGTCTGGCGGACCGGGAAGAGAAAATCATTCCGAGAACAGATGAAGGAGCTGACATTTTGGATGAACCATTTACCACCATCGATATTTCAGATATCGTCAAGCGGCTCCATTCTGTAAGCAGAGATAGTGATATCATCCAAGATAGCAAGGTGGATGTCGTTCGTATCGGTATATTAGATGATGGACGGCAGTATCTTTTCTCTAAGAGAAAAGTCCATTATCTGAACGAGGAAGATAACAGTGTGCATCTTCTAGAGGTCGCAAAATTATTGCCCGGGATGAGCTTCTTGTACTGTCGTGATTTTGGCAATCGTCATGATGTCATCAAGGCTATCTTAGAAGAGGAAAAGAATAACTCTGATGATTTTTATCGGTCGTTTTATCGGTCCTTGGAATTAGTAAAAAGGTGGAAAAACGGCCTGGCAGAATACGTTGAGCAACAGGGGATTAGATGGAATGATTTAAGCAAACAGCTTCGCGATATGGGGGTTTCGAATTCTGGCGGGGCCGTTGTTCGTTCATGGGTTATTCCTGGGAGTCATGTCATTGGTCCGAGACGTAAGAAAGTCTATGAAGCAATCAAGACAATCATCGCACCTTATGATGACGATACTACAGCGGATGCCTATTATGAGGCAACAAAAAATATTCGAGATATCCACATTGGTATTACTAAGAAGATAACGAAACGGTTACCACGTATCTATGAAACTGTGCAGAAAGGGGTAGAAACCAGCACTCCGTTGGATAGGATGCTGCAGGCTGATTTAGATGAATTCATTGAAGTATTGAATTTGTACGATATACAAAGCCTGAAACAGCCTGTGAAGATTCCAGGAAATTATGTAAATGTGCCTTTAGAAAGTGAGGAATTGATGAGTTTTGAATAAGAGTGATATAACCGACGAGTGCCTTAAGGCAAGAGATATAATCATCAATAATATGCAGAAGCAGCTGGAAGGCCCCGGTGCAGAAGGGAGCATCCCTGATGCAGAACATGAAATCATCACCGATATCCCTTCGAGACGGTACAGTTGTGGCATCTTGTATCCACAGAAGGTTATGCTGGACTTAGAGGATGAAGTGAGTGAAGATGGTAATCAGGCTGACGAAGTAAATGGAGATGGAGACGAAGGGGAAACTAACAATGAAATCGACAGCAATATTGAGCCGTCGGGAGAAAATCAAGATGATGGTGATGATACTGTAGATTTGAGGAACCAATGGCGCCCTTCCTCGATGGGGATTACGTTCTTCGTAAAAGGGAAACCGGAAGCGATGCATATCCATTTGACTTTCGGCACGTATCGAGTCAGTGAACTGAAGGATTATTGTTATCCTTGCAACGCTAAACTCGATTATGATATGTTGCCGGTTGAAGTGCAGCAACATATCGGAGTGTCAGAGGATAAACGTTTCTTCACAGTCAAGGAACCATTCAACAGCAAATGGGTACGGCATGTTTTGGATTCTTATGAAGCCGATTCCGGTTCTTACGATTTACAGATTCCCTTGATGACACTTGCACGGCAATGCAGCGATCCCTACCACAAAAGTTATGTACGCATCCCGCACGCATTGGATTTCCAGTTACCTCGAGGGATGCAAGAAGGCTTCATTGATTTAGGGGATTCCTTGGATGATACAGACTGCCATTTCACCGCATTTTGTAAATTGATGGATGATGATGAACAGCTTTGGTCGATTACTTTGATGGTGAGCAACGAATTCAAGGACTTTAAATTACGAGAATATAATCGATTTATTTTCCAGCCCCATATCAAAGTCCGCATCGAGGAAAACGATGATGTTATCTTCTTTGACAGAAATCAGATAAAAAAGAGCATTTCAGCCGATGATGAAGAAGAACGGCTGAATCTATTGTACCGTAAACAAAAAGATTTCGGCTCAGGGATGGGTACTTCTCTACAATGGCAGATTGACGAAAAGGGGAAAGGGTTCCTCATCAATGACTTCTTGCCGAAGAAAGAGCTGCCGGGCATGGATTTCAATCTGCCGACGAATGAATTCACGGAAGAAGAATCGAATCAGATACTCTCCATGAAAGTCCATTCTGACTTAGATAGTACCAGCAAAGAAAAGAAATTGGCTCTGTTGTCTCGATTGGTGGAGTCTTATGCGCATTGGATCAAAGGATTAGATGGCAAGGAAAAAGAACTGCCAGAAAGATATCGCCATGCTGCTTCATTGAATCTGACAGACTGCCGAGAAGCCGCTGCACGTATGAAAGAAGGCATCGCGTTATTACGGGATGATGATAAAACATATACAGCCTTCTCGTTGGCGAATCGTGCTATGTTCATGCAGAGAGTACATCTGGAAATCATTGCTGATGAAAAATACGGGACAGAGCGTTATGGCGGTGACCAGTCTGCTGATTCACCTTTAGGGAAGAGATTGTCTGAATTGGCTGATATCAATCAGTATCGTAATCGTGATGTCAAAGACAAACATTTGTGGCGGCCTTTCCAGTTGGCCTTCCTTCTCATGAGTTTGAAAGGAATCGTTGATGAAAAATCGTCGGACAGGGACTTGGTCGATTTGATTTGGTTCCCTACGGGCGGTGGCAAGACAGAAGCGTACTTAGGATTATCTGCTTTTGTTATCTTTTACCGCCGCTTGGTCTATGGTGATAAGGGTGGTGGTACGAACATCATCATGCGCTATACCTTACGCTTGCTGACTGCCCAGCAGTTCAGCAGAGCCGCTACCTTAATCTGTGCTTGTGAAGCTATCCGGAAAACATACGGGGTCAAAGCAAGTGCTACGCGGACTCGGCTCGCCCGACGGAAACCAGGAGAAGAGATACCAGTTCTAGGGAATGAGCCGATTACGATAGGGTTATGGATTGGCAGCCAGCATACGCCCAACAGACTGGATGATGCAAAAAAGAAATTAAAGAATTTGATGAATACCTATGGTATTGCAGATAATGATTTCCAGCTCTTGAAATGTCCGTGGTGCGGGACTTCATTAGTCAAAGAACATGGGAAAGGCGAATGGGGGTACTTTTATCAAACCAATCCTAAACATTTTTATTATCAATGCCCACAGGACGGATGCCGGTTCCATACGTCCGAAATCCCGGTGATGGTCATCGACGAAGAAATCTATAAGAGACCGCCCACATTGCTTATCGGGACAGTTGATAAATTCGCTATGATGACTTGGAAGAATGAAGTGAATAAATTCTTTGGTGCTGATGGTCAGCATCGAGGACCGGAACTTATCATCCAAGACGAACTGCACCTCATTTCAGGCCCGTTGGGATCCATTGTAGGCTTGTATGAAACAGCCATCGATTATATGTGTAATAACTGCGGCCATGTCAAGCCCAAAATCATCGCTTCGACGGCCACTATCAGGCGGGCGAAAGCACAATGTGCAGCTCTTTACAATCGCGATACCCGACAGTTCCCGCCGCCAGGCATTGATGCAGATGACTCCTATTTTGCACGGAACGATGTCATTGATCATGATAAAGGGAAATATGGCCGCTGCTACATCGGGGTGATGGCTTCCGGCAAGAACCAAGTCTCTACGGAAGTCACTGTCATTTCCGATTTGTTGCAGCTAATAAAAATCCTTAAAGTGCCGGATGAGGTCAAAGATGAATATTGGACATTGACGGCTTACTTCAACAGCCTCAAGGATTTAGGACAATGTGAATCATTAGTTGCTGATGATATTAAGAATAGTGTCTATCAGTTCTCGCAGAGACTGCAGACCAAACCGCGTTATGCTTACGTTTTAAGGGAGCTGACCAGCCGGGTCAAGACAAACAAGCTGAATCAGGTCTTCAAAGAACTCGAAGAAATTAAATATCATTCTGATGACAATAAAAAAACATATCCTGTCGATATTGTCCTTAGCAGCAACATGCTCTCTGTCGGCGTCGACATTGCACGTTTGAATGTTTTGTTGATGGTCAATCAGCCGAAACTGAATAGTGAATACATACAGGCGACCAGTCGTGTCGGACGTGCTTATCCCGGATTGGTCTTTACCCTGTATAATCAGGGACGGAACCGGGACCAGTCGTATTATGAACAGTTCAAGACGTTCCATGAATCTTTCTATCGATTCGTCGAACCTACAGGAGCGACGCCGTTCTCAAAACCGGCCAGGGACAGGGCACTGCATGCGGTATTAATTGCTATGATGCGGAGTATTCCTGCTTTGGCAGAAGAAAAATCGGCTGGTGAATTTCGGCTTGATGATTACCGTGATGCGATAGAAAGGATGAGCAGCTTCATTTTAGACCGAGTTCGTGGGATAAGAAGCCGCGGAAGCCAAATCCATGATGATATCCCAGAAATCAAACAGGAAATCGAGGATTTCTTTGAGGATTGGAACCGTAAGGCGGAAATAGCTTCATCCGAGTCAAAGCAATTAGTGTATGGCAACAGTTGGTTCTATGAAGGAAAAGAACCGCAGGAATCTTCTTACCGATTGTTGAAACCATTCCATCAGAAATCGGATGATAAGTTGCTCCCGGGAGAAACGTTAACCTCAATGAGGAATATCGACAGCGAAGTGCGGGGATGTGCATTGATTTGGAAAGAGGATTGAAATGAAAAAAATTGATGACAGTAGAAATGTTGAAAGAAAAAACCTTGATAAAAAGAAGTATTCCGTCAGGGCCAATCAATTAGTACATCAATTCGGCGTCGGGGCTATGATTAATTTTTCGGATCAGGTCCTCATGTGTGCGGCACCAGAATATTGGGAATCTGACGTCACACCGATTCATGATAAGAGGCTGGAAGATAGGTTAGGTGTGAAATATTTTGGCTTGCCGACGGAAAACGAAGATGATGATGGGTGGCATAGAATGGCTTATGTCCGTTTCCCTCAATGGTACTATTGCCCGAAATGTAAACGCCTGCAGCCGATGGATGCGTGGGTGAGAGATTATAGGTTAAAGGCATCTGATTCTGAGAAAGACAGGGATCCTTATATGCTGAAGAACCCCCATTGTCCCTCGTGCGGCAAACAGTATAGACTGGTCTTATCGCGCTTAGTGACCATTTGCGAACACGGGCATATCAATGATTTTCCTTGGATTGCTTGGGCTCATAAACGAAGCAAAAAGAAAATCTGTGATCATCCAAAACTGAAGTTGATTACCATGGGGACGGGACGATACGGCTTCGACAATATTCTTGTCAAATGCGAAAATTGTGGAGCCTCATCGACATTGAGTGGCATCATGGACAAGGATTTGTTCGAAAAATTAGATGACGCTGAAGACCCGGAATTCTTATGTCCCGGCAACCATCCTTGGAAACACACGAAAGAAGCTTGTATTTGTTATCCTAGGGTCACGTTGCGCGGTGCTTCTTCTGTATACTTCCCAGTCGTCAAAACATCCTTGGTCATACCACCTTTTACGACGGATTTGAATGAAATGATTCAGAAAACTGATGCTTACACTCGTGGCTTTCATAATTTATCTAAAGCGAAAGAAAAAAATCGTGGTGAAGAGCGTTTACGGGAAATCATAGAGGATACATCAGAAGAAATTGTTGAAGAACTGAGCCAACGAGTAAAAGAATGTGATGTAAAAAGATTATTGGAAGAAAACTGGATAGATAGTACTGAAAATATTAATGAAGATATTGATGAAGACCAGCGGTTCTGTGAAGAAGAATACGAAGCCTTAGATGGTGAGGCGACGAATGCTAATGAATCGAACTTCTTTAAACGGGAAGAGCAGAATATCGTACCATATCAGAAAATGATTCCTAGCCTGAAACAAGTGGTACTTATCCATAAGATGCGAGAAGTTCTGGCGTTGATTGGTTTTTCACGGATCAATCCTGTATCAGGACCGTCTGATAAAGAACAGTTTGTCTGCATCAAAGAAACGTCTACGGATTGGTATCCTGGCTATCAGGTGCTTGGTGAAGGTATCTTCATCCGTTTCGATGAAGAACAAATCGAAAGATGGATTCGACAGAATGAGCCAGCTTTAAATTCACGTGCGGCAACAATTAATCATAACTATGCACAATCTTTCTATGCGACGGGCAGGCCGAGACAGATTACTGTCAAATTTTTATTCCTTCATTCCTTAGCGCATGCCTTGATTCGGCAGTTGAGCTTTGAGTGCGGTTACAGCATTGCTTCCCTACGGGAACGTATCTATTGCGATAAAGGCGATGGAAGTGGGAAAACCATGACCGGCATCTTAATCTATACAGCGAGCGGCGACTCTGAAGGGACCTTAGGCGGTTTGGTGCGTCAAGGTTATAAGGAAACACTGCCGGATATCATCAAGAAAGCCGTAGAAAAAGTAGGATATTGTACGAACGACCCAGTATGCAGCCTCAGCAAAGGGCAGGGCATCTATTCGATGAACCTTGCAGCCTGCCATTCCTGCTTGTTGCTGCCGGAAACAAGCTGTGAAAACTTCAATGCCTTCCTTGACAGAGGAGTTTTGATAGGCACGATGGAAGAACCGGATATAGGATTCTTCAGTAAAGGCTTCGATACATACTTATGATAAATAAAAGGATCCCCTAGGGCTTTGATGTGACCCCCTAAAGTTAGATTTTAGGTCCAACTTTAGGGGGTCGGTTCACTTGTGTCCCAGGGGATTCTTTTATTACTGTCATTTTTCATTTGCGATGATTTTATCGAGAACCTTGCCCATACGCGTAATCATAGGAACGACGAGGGCGTTTCCCATGCAGAAGTAACGCATACGGCAGGGCATCGGCTTGCCGTTCGATGTCATGCCGCCTGTCCAGCCGACGGGGAAGCCTTGGATCTTTTCGGCTTCTTCCGGGAGGAGGATGCGCAGCCGGCCCGTCCCCGGATCGGCGACGACGTGGGAGCTTCGGTTCAATGTGCTTTCGCTGGTCAACATCGTGCGTGCCGGACGGTCCCACGGATCAGGGAAGGCGACAGGGCCTTCGGAGAAGACGTATTGATGGCCGTTGGCAGCCGTACGGGGGATTTTCTTGGCACCTTTCAGGTAATCCCACTTTTGTAATCTGTCACTAGTTAAATAATAATCCTCATCCTTGCATTTTTCAAGCAGGCTGCCTAAAAGGATAGGTTCTTCATCGGCGACGGTGATGGAAGTCGTGTAGATATGTCCCTGTGTCATGTAGCCGGCCGGCTGAAAGGCGAAAGCGAAAGTATCAGAGACTTCTACGATATCATTCGGCAAAGTGGCTTCCTTGATGTCCTTGATTTCACTGACAGGGAAGGCCTGTGCCATGAAACCGGTCTCTTTTAGGATGGATTCGGAAGTAGCGGTGCGGATATTTTCCACATATCCTGTATCGTCACGATAGGCAAAGATGAACGTCCGGCGCCGACGCTGGGCAGCCCCGTATTCGGCAGCATTGACGACGCGCCATTCGACGGAATAGCCGAGCTGTGCAAGGCAGGCAAGGATGACGCCAAAGTCGCGGCCGCGCTGTTTTGCTGGGGATTTCAGGAGCCGGTCGACGTTCTCGAAGAGACAGAAGGTCGGCTTCTTAACGATGATGGTATCACGGATTTGCCACCAGAGGACGCCTTTCTTGCCTTCGATTCCCTGCGACGATGCAAGAGTATGCGCGACTGAATAGTCCTGGCAAGGGAAACCGCCGACCAATAACGTATGGTCCGGGATGGTATCTTTATCGACGGTGGCGATGTCGTCGCCGGTATGGAATTCACCGTTCTTATCCAGGCTGTCGCCGAAGTGTGCAACATAGCAGTCATGGGCCCACTGCATCTTCTTGCCCGGTTCCCACTGTGAGAACCATACTGTCTCCCAGCCTGATTTTAACGCATCGAAGCCGAGACGGAAGCCGCCGACTCCGGCGAAAAGTTCGCAAATCGTTTTCTTCATGATAAGTCCTCCTTGGCCTATACGGCCATCACACTTGTTCCACGGTCATAAGACTCTCGTCGTTAGCACTGCCCGAGGGCAGATCGATGACCGCTTTCAGCGTACATAGTCAGGCAGGTTCGATAAGATTTCATCGATGCAGCCTTCAAGGTCTTTGTTGATTTGATGCTCCCAGAAATGGAGCGGCAGCCAACCGAGTTCGATCAGCTGTTCATCATAGTCTCTATCGCGCTGGATATTGTCTTCTATTTTCTTTATCCAATAGTCACGATTGGCTTTGATTTTGCATTTTTTGGCATCCCATTGATAGCCGTGCCAGAAATCGCTGTCGCAGAAGATGGCGATATGATACTTCGTCAGCGCGATATCCGGGCTTCCGGGAAGCTTCTTGTAGTTCTTCCGGTAGCGGATGCCCAGGTGCCATAAGGCTTTGCGCAACTTGACTTCGATTTTCGTATCCTTGCCTCGGATTTTGCTCATGATAGCAGAGCGTTCCTTGGTTGTTTTGAATTTGTACTTCATAGCATCAAGACCTTTTGACGAGTACGACTATGGTATATATTAAATGATAACATATGTTCTTGTCAAGATCAAGGTAAGCGGAAAAAAATCGATGGATTTCATCTCCAGGTTGTTTGTGAGACAATAGGCTCGTCGAATGGGATAAATTAGACTAATTAGAGTTTCCCCCGTGATGAATAAGACGAGCAGGAATTCCCTTTTTTGTGTCGAATATGTAATATATAATACACTTTTTTGTGCGTTTTGAAATGGTGGGATAATCCTTGGGTAAAAAACGGTCATCTGGGTGGAAACAGGGAACAGATTCTACAGTGGATTTAGTTCGCTTAAAAGATGGTGAAGAGCGCAGAGATAAGCGTAAGTGTTTGCATTATGGTCGTGGCAATCAAAACAAATGTGGATTTGGAAACGGGGAATGTATCAGCACGTCTCAGTGTCCGGATTATACGGAGGATAAAAGTCCCGAGAATGTGGAAAAATATTATCCCGGTAATGATTTGATTGAAAGAGCTACGGTTTATGAGGCTGACCGGGATTTGTTTAACCGTACTTTAAAAAACGCCCAGTGTCATAATGTGAGTTCCATGTTCCAAGTTGCCCAATATTACGAGCATGGAAGGGGAGTTGAAAAAGACTATGTTCAGGCTATGAAATGGTATAAAGATTCTTTTCGTTTGGAGAAACAGTATGGAGCTGTTGCTGTAGGACGGTTATATGAAGACGGACTGGGAACGAAACAGGATTTGAGAGAAGCTTTGCTATGGTATAAAAAAGGAGAGGCCGTTAATGAACCAGGAGCTAAAAAACGAGCTGAAAAACTAAGACAAAAACTGTCTCCTTATATCGATATACCAGATTGGCCGCCGCTCACTTCGCTGCCTGAAGATACGAAAGAAGAAACGGGCCTCTTTACGGATTTCATTTCGGAGTTACCCATTCCTTCGACGTCAAAAGGGAAGAAAGAACAGAAAGAAGAACATGCCTTCATTGCGGATCCGTGGCTTTTGGGCCAGGCAGCTTATGAGAAAGAACAGTGGGCCGAAGCCTATCAATATTTTGAACAGGCAGCTAAAGCGGGGAAGATTGAGGCAGTATGCAGGCTGGCAGATATGTATTATGATGGAATCGGAATTCCCCGGAAAGATTATAAAAAAGCCTTTCAGTACTATCATCAGGCAGTTTCACAAGACCCGTCTTATGCCATGCATCAATTAGGGATGATGTATGTGAAAGGAGAAGGATTTGAGCCATCGAACCAGGATGCCTTCGATTGGCTGCGCCGTTCGTTTGATGAAAATCATCCAGAGGCAAAAGATGATTTTCAGAAGTTATTTGAGCCACCACAGAGTAAGTCTTTTGAGGAAAGCAATTCGGGCCCCACGGTTGTACTGACAACCTTGCCTGTCGACGGCGTCGCTCCGAACGAAACACCCGCATATAAAAAACCTGGGGTAGGAGATATCATCCCCAGTCTGAAGGACATAGTTGCACTCTTTTCAATTCTCCTTTTTATTTTCATTGGTATGGGCCTGGTGATTAAATTTTTTGAGATACCGACGTCTACAACGGATCCAGTCCGGTCTGTTAGCACGGTTCAGCAATCGCTCCCTAGTTTTCCCCAATATACGATCGGCACAATAAATAATCCTTACTCTATGACGGCTGAAAAGCTGATGGAGGAATATAACAGAAATCCTCGAGCAACGGAAAGACGCTATAAAGGAAAATTTCTTCAACTGACTGGAACCGTCGTACATATGGGAACGTTTTTTAATTCTGATCACAAATATATCCGCGTATATTTTTGGAAGCACAACAATATGGCTTATGAAGTCATTGGGGACCTCGAAGCCCGATACTGGTTGGAAACTATTCAAGTCGGCAATTCAATTACCATGCTAGGCCGCTTTGAAGGCGCTGTTAAACAACCGTCTGACAATGTGGTGTCGTTACAGTTGGATGTTATTGGACGACCAAGAAAATAGCAGATGTAAAAGTAACATGAGGAGTGTTGCTGTTGATGTGGAGAGAGACTAAGGATTACTAATAAATGCGGCTATTATTGTTGGCGTGTTTTGTTTGAACTGGTTGTGGGATTTTGCCCTTGATTACGTGATCGTCAATGAAAGGAATATTCCGGTTATGGCTGCCGGCAAGGATGCTGCCGATGATGTCGTTATTTTGGCTAAGGCCGATTATGACGCTTTGATGGAGACGCTGCATCTGTACGGCGTTCCCGGAATGGCAGAATAATTACACCGTGCCGAACAGGAAAAAGGGATGCCGTTTTCTTCCTTAGAGAATATTCCCGATGTAGAAGGTTGAAAAGCTGGGATAGGAGCGGTTGATGAGATGTCGGCAAATTCGCTGACAATCAATACAGCCTAATCGAAAATGCATTGTTATGAAATGCCTCTTAGAGTTGGACCTAACATCTAACTTTAGGAGGCTTTTTTTTGCAGGCTGTCGTTGTAAACTGGGAGGAATCGCAAGAATTTCAAGCATCGGGCAGAACTTGGATTTGGATCCGATTCGGCTTGAATTTTGTCTGTGTAAAAATAACATAAGGTGTTTAAATGGCTGTTTGGATGTGGTAAAATGAACCTGCGGAGAGCTCCTTTGGTATTTTTGTATTGAATTTATCATAAGTGAGGTCTCCGTTTTATTGCTTTTTAGGTAGCTGAATTCATTATCCGATTGACCGTTGTTGCCATTAACTGGAGGTATTTTATCAATGAAGGGAGAATAGCCATGCATGTCGCAAGTATCTTTTTAGGGGTCTTTTTCCTCTTGGCAGGAGTCCTCTTTGCCTGTGGAAAAGTCCATATTCATCTGTCGAATTGGAAAAACATGCCTTCCGAGGAGAAAGAGAAAATCGATATCGTACCTCTGTGCCGCAATGTCGGCGCCATCATCATGCTCAGCGGAGTTATTTTTCTGATAAAGGGACTGTGGAGCGGTTTTACCGGACATTGGTTTACACTCACGATGGTCGCCTGGTTTATGGTGGCGGGAGCGGATCTTTTATATATTGAAAAAAGCCGGCGGTATCAAAAATAGTTGAGGAAGAGGAGGCGAGAGCCATGAACCAGAACGAAAATAAAAAAGCCATTCGTCTGACCGCGCAGCAGACTGCATTTCGTGAAAAACTGAATCAGCGCATTGAACAGGCAGCGACCCGGCCTGTCGAGGATCTTTTGAACAGTCTGCATACGTCACTGAGCGGACTGAATGAAGACACCGTATCGGAAAACAGGGATACATACGGTTCCAATAAAGTAACGCGGGAAAAACAAAAGTCGCTGGCGAAGCGTCTGGCAGAAGCGTTCATTAATCCTTTCACCGCCATTCTCTTTTTCCTGGCCATCGTGTCTACGATGACGGATATCGTCTTCCCTTATTTTTCGCTGTGGGGCAGCACGCCCGATGATTTCAATCCGGTAACGGTCATTGTCATCGTCGTCATGGTCCTGATTTCCGGCACCCTTCGTTTTGTCCAGGAATCCCGGAGCGGGAATGCTGCGGAAAAACTGCTTTCCATGATTACGACGACTTGTACGGTCACCCGTGAAGAAACGGGAACGACAGAAATCCCTTTGGATGAACTCGTTGTCGGCGACATCGTCCATTTATCGGCCGGGGATATGATTCCTGCCGACATCCGCATGTTGACGGCGAAGGATTTGTTTGTCAGTCAGTCCAGTCTGACCGGGGAAAGCGAACCTGTCGAAAAGACGACCCATGTCAGCGACCAGAAGGAATCGGTCACGGAGTATACGAATATTGCCTTTATGGGCAGCAATGTCATTTCCGGCAGTGCGACGGCTGTTGTCATCAGTACGGGCGATCAGACGCTGTTCGGTTCTATGGCCTCGGCTCTTGCCGGAGAAGCCGTAGAAACCAGTTTTACCCGTGGGGTCAATGCCGTTTCCTGGGTCTTGATCCGGTTTATGGCCGTCATGGTTCCCCTGGTATTCTTCATTAACGGGATTACAAAGGATGACTGGCTCGATGCCTTCTTATTCGGTATTTCCATTGCCGTCGGCTTGACTCCGGAAATGCTGCCCATGATTGTGACGACGTGCCTTGCCAAAGGTGCCGTATCCATGAGTCAGAAGCAGACCATCGTCAAAAATCTGAATTCTATCCAGAATTTCGGTGCCATCGATATTCTCTGCACGGACAAAACGGGGACACTGACTCAGGACAAGGTCGTACTGGAGTATCACCTCAACGTAAATGGCGAGGAAGATACGAGGGTTTTACGTCATGCCTATTTAAATAGTTATTTTCAGACCGGCTATAAAAACCTCATGGACTTGGCCGTCATTCACAAGACGGAAGAGGAAGAAGCCCAGGATCCCAAGCTGGTTGATCTCTCTGAAAACTATGTCAAAGTAGATGAAATCCCCTTTGACTTTGCACGCCGCCGCCTGACGACGGTGGTAAGGAATAAGGATGGGAAGACACAGATGGTAACCAAAGGGGCTGTCGAAGAAATGCTCTCCATCTGCTCCCATGCCGATTATGACGGCAGCGTACAACCGCTTACAGATGCACTGCGCCAGCGCATTTTAGATACCGTAAGCAATCTGAATGATAAGGGCTTCCGGGTTCTTGCCGTGGCCCAGAAAAGCAATCCTTCGCCGGTTGGCGCCTTTGGCGTAAAGGACGAGTGCGATATGGTGCTGATTGGCTATCTGGCCTTCCTGGATCCGCCGAAAGAATCGACGGCCGATGCCATCCGTGCCTTGAAAGCCCATGGCGTCATTGCCAAAATACTGACCGGCGACAATGATAAAGTAACGCGTACGATCTGCAAACAGGTAGGACTGGAAGTTCGCAATATGCTGCTTGGTTCTGATCTCGATCGTATGAGTGATGCCGATTTGGCCAAAGCGGCAGAAACGACCGATGTCTTTGCCAAGCTGACGCCGGATCAGAAATCCCGTGTCGTTTCGGTCCTGCGGGAAAACGGCCACACGGTCGGCTACATGGGTGACGGCATCAATGATGCTGCTGCCATGAAAGCCGCCGATATCGGCATATCCGTCGACACGGCCGTCGACGTGGCCAAGGAATCGGCAGACATTATTTTGCTTGAAAAAGATTTGATGGTACTCGATGACGGCATCATCGAAGGCCGAAAGACCTATGCCAACATGATTAAGTATATCAAGATGACTGCGTCGTCTAACTTCGGCAATATGTTTTCCGTACTGGCAGCGTCGGCGCTGTTGCCGTTCCTGCCGATGATGAGTCTTCAGCTGATACTGCTGAACCTGATTTATGATTTGTCCTGCACGGCCATTCCTTGGGATAACGTCGATGAAGAATTCGTCGCCATTCCGCGAAAATGGGATGCTTCCAGTGTTGGCAGCTTTATGATGTGGCTTGGGCCGACAAGTTCTATCTTTGACTTTACGACCTATGCCTTCATGTATTTTATATTTTGCCCGATCTTTGTTTCACACGGCGTATTGTTTAACAATCTCGCCGCGCATTACAGCGGAGCCGAGCTTACGGCCATGCAAATCAAATATATCGGCATGTTTCAGGCAGGATGGTTCGTCGAATCGATGTGGAGCCAAACACTGGTCATTCATATGATTCGGACGCCAAAGCTGCCATTCATCCAAAGCCATGCATCAGCTCCGGTCATGTTCCTTACCATAGCCGGTATTGCCGTCTTGACGGCGATTCCGTCTTGACGGCGATTCCATTTTCACCGCTGGGACCGGCCCTTGGCTTTACGGATTTGCCGGCCATTTATTTTGCCTACCTTATTCCATGTATTCTGCTGTACATGATGTTGGCAACGAGCGTGAAAAAAGCATACGTCCGCCATTATGGCGAGCTGCTGTAGGAGGTGTGAATCATGATGCTGGATTGGGAAGGCCTCTGGATAGATCTTTTTGGAAGAGGCGAATTACTGGGAATCAATATGGGATTCTGGGTCGCCATGGCAGTCGTTCTGCTGATTGTCATCATAATGAACGCCGTCGTTTGGGGTATGAAACCCAAGGTCAGAAAAGAAGAATAAATGTTTGTATCATCCATGATTCATTTGGAGTTTTGAAATATTGAAATAAAAAACCATGAACTTATGCGTACAAGTCGTGTAAGTTCATGGTTTTTTTGCCGATATTTTGCCGACATTGATATGAAAAATGGGAAGTTATCAGGAAGTTATAGAAGTAATGAAGAAGTACAAAAGATAGGTTGATTGTGGTATAAATGGCTTAGGTATGCGGTGTATGAGATACGGATAAATTGGCCTGATTTTTCATTTTTAAATTACTTACGATAATTAAACGTTATCGGAAGTAATTGGACGTTTTTTCCTACCCCGGTATCCGGCTGGCTCTGAAACTTGGTTTTATATCAATTATACATTATATACCATATATACCATACAGCAATTCTTTTTTCTCGACGCCTTCCCGGAGTCTCCCTCATGGTTTTGTCTCCTTATGACTTGTACCGGATGCCTGCGTCATCCTTATGAGTCTGTACGGGCTTATATAGGTCTATACATACAGAGATGTCAGGCTAATTCAGATATCCGTATATAAGGCTCATGAATCTATGTACTGAATCCGGGCTGTCATAATCTGTATGGCTGTATACGGCGTTTTATGGCTCAACGGATAGCTGCTGCCATATGAATCAGTTCATATGGTGAAAAATAGGTATTGAATTGTCAATTACCATCGTGTAGTTCTTTTTCTCGTTTATTGATAATTATATTGAGAATATAAAATCGTCGCTTATATAAATAGTGCTTCGGAAGTATCTGCACTGCTGTTGTAGCTCTTTTTTCTATCCGTACGGCCGATGTTCATGGGCTGCTTATCCATATCATAGGCCTCCCTTTGGTTGCGTTTTCTTCATAAATTTCTTTACATGTATCATTATTATCCAAGATTTATTGATGTTTCATGAATAGTATGTTAAATTATAACTAGTGTTCCCCTCGTCTTGAAATAGGCAAATACTGTTTTATCTGTATTTATAACAAATCGAAGGATAGAATTTATATACGTTGCTGTATTTGCCAAGGGAATGAAATCTTTCACGGCCATTTAGAAAAAAGGAAGCGATATGATGTTTTGTACTCAATGTGGTAAAAAGATTCAGGATGATGCTAAGTTTTGTCCCTATTGCGGGGCGACCGTTCGCTCAGCTGAAGATTCAAAAGAACCTGTTGAACCCGCAGAACCTGAAGACCCCGTAGAACCGACCGAAGAACCCCGGCAGCAGGTACACAACCTCACCTCACGGGTACGGAATCTGTGGCCGAAGGATAGGAAACAACGGGTGCGGATGTGGAATCGTTTTGTTGTCGCCGTCCTGGTCTGTATGATGGGTGCATTTCTATACTCTGTCCATGACGACGGCTCCGACGTCAGCAAAGAAGAACAAGCGCTGTCAGATCCTACGAAACAGGAAGAAAAACAAGCGCCGGTGAAAGAACAAAAACCGGTAAAATTACCGGCTCCGGCCTCTATTACCAGCTTTGAAGTCGATGAAAACGTGATTGGAGAACCAGTCGCTTATATCCAGATAAAAAACGACAGTGATAAGACCATCGACGGCTTTAAGGTCCGTTTGTCGGCAAGAGATAACTTTGGTCAGGAAGTTACTGAATTCGGATATGGCGATCCGTTTACTGTACTTATGAGTCAACGCACTATCGAACCCCGAGGCCTGTCATCTGATAGTTATCACTGGACGCTCCACGGTCTCGAAAACGGGAGAAAATTTCATGTTGAATTAGCCGAAATCCATTATACCAACGGGACGTCATGGAATTCTTCTTGGAGTGATCCGGTAACGGCCGATACAAAACAAACAGGTGTCCAAGTATAAAACTAAATTTTGACGACAATAAAGCCCCAATAGCGTAACTTCGCTGTTGAGGCTTTATCTGTATTTTGGGGATTGTATTCCTATCATCAAACCGGCAGGATCATCAGTCCCAGGTCTTCCAAACATCCGGCGCGTAGCCGACAGTGGCTTTAGCTCCATTTCGGACGATGGGTGTTTTTAAGACTTGCTGATTTTCCAGTATCTTAGCGTCTTTTTCGCTGTCGACGGCGTATTGGATCAGGGCCAAGGTATCCTTATCCTTGCAGTTGGGGTCGAGCATGGCGTCGATGCCGCCGACGGCTTGTTTGACTTTATTATATTCGCCCTTGCTCAGGCCCTTTTCTTTCAGGTTGACGAATTGGACGGGAATCTTCCGTTCTTTAAAATAGCGCAGGGCTTTTTTGGTATCGAAGCACTTCGTCGTGCCAAAGATTTGTATGTTCATAAGGTTTCAGTCTCCTTTCGAGACGTATGGCGCATAGCGGCGGAACAAGGTCAGGTAGTCTTTCTCGACGTCGGCAAAGGGCCGGAAGGCGTAGTCCGGCAGGACGTGAACGGCCGGGGCTTGCCTCTCCGGTTTATCGTCCAGCAAGTAGGTCAAGTCATACCACAGGAAGTCGTTGTCGATGCCTTTGAGGATTCTTGTTTCTTCTTCATCTAAAGGCGTGTGAAGATATTTCTTATAAATAAGCTGCAGCAGCCGTTCTTTCGTGTCCCGGTAACCGTTCATAACATCCTTTAAGGGCCGCGGGACGTCATACATGTAGCACTCGGTGCTGTCGTGCAGGAGGGCTGCCAAGATCAGGCGTCGTGACAGTCCGCTGGCCTCGGCTTCGTAAGCGCACTGCAGGCAGTGCTGGCCGACGGAATAAAAGGTCCGGACGTGACCGTTGCCGCGGCAAATCAAGGACAAGGCATGGGCGATGTCTTCGATGCAAATGGCATCGGGATCCATCTTGGTGATGTCAAAGTGTCTTCCCGTATAGGTGGTAATCAAATGCGGCATATCTCTCCCTTTCTGTTCCCCAAGGAACGATAGATTCATTATGTATTGTACTACAGATCGCACTTTTTGTATTTAGAACATATGTTTAGCGAGGCTCTCAAGCTTATGAAAGAACATTTGTTTTTATTGAAGTCTGTTTTGCCATAAACAGGGTCTATTTCCCCTTTTAAGCTGTTTTCTCTTCTTTGACGACAGATTACATGTGTCGGAAAATTATCTTTCCTTATATCGGCAAATAAGATGGGAACATTTGTTGCGTCTCCCCAATTATTATTGTACAATACAAATAAAGGAGGCGGTGCGGCGTGTATCTCCGAAAGCGCGGCAAGAAATGGTATTATACAATCGAATATCCGGCAGCAGACGGTGCGGGCCGCAAACGAGTTGAACGGGTCGGAGGCACGACGTACGCCCAGGCCGCTAAAGCCTATCGCCAGGCCATGGCCGCCCTCGATGACCCGGAACAAGATGCGGAACCGGCAGTGGAAGTCATGCCTTTCTTTTTAGAGTGGCTGGAAAAGGACGTGTCCATCAACCTCGGTCCCAACACGTACGATGCCTATAAAGGCGTCATCAAATGGCATATTGGCGCCCGTTTTGGTGGATATGAACTGAGCGAATTGACGACGGCGGAAATCCAGGATTGGCTCAATCTGCTGAAACAAAAAGGCTATTCACGGTCGACGGTTAAGACGATTTTCACGGTCTTTAACGACGGCATGCGCTGGGCCGTATCGAACCGCCAGTATATCGACAGTAATCCCATGGCCAACGTCAAGATGCCGAAGTTCGACATTCCCCGGAAGAAGCCCTTCATCTTCTCGCGCCACCAAATCGACCATATCTTTCAGACTTTCCCTTTGGGGCATAAATATTACGCGCCCTGTATGATTGCTTACTGTACGGGCCTTCGCGTCGGCGAATGTTTAGCCCTTCAGTGGTCCCATATCGACATGGAAAACCGTACCATATCTGTGGACAGCACCTTATATGACAAGACGGGAACGCCGGTCTGCAAGGCGACGCCGAAGACCAAGTCCTCTCTGCGGACTATTCCCTTTAATGAGACTTTATACAAGGCCCTCATCCGTCATAAAGAACAGCAGGCAAGAAATCGCCGTCTCTACGGCAGCGATTACAGGGAAAATGACTTCGTCTGTACTCGTCAGGACGGCCGATCCATGACCAGCAACGACATGCGCTACTTTAACATGTGGTGCAAAAAAGAGTTTCACAACGGCAGCTTCCATTCCTTCCGTCATACTCACGCCACGATGATGCTGGAAAATAACATCGCACTCGACTACGTGTCGAAACGCTTGGGCCATTCCTCCATTGCCACGACGGCCAACATTTACGACACGATCACGGATAAACGCAATAAAGAAGCTATGAAAAAGCTCGATGCCATTTTATAAAATGATGGCGGAAAAGACGGCGGCAAGAAATCGATGAATCGTGAATTTTTCTTACTTTTCCGATAATTAATACTTATCGGAAAGTGAGCATAAAAGAGATGGCCTTACGGCCCTTCATGATCCAGAAAAGGATGGCATACGATGACAGAAAAAAGAAAGTCGATTTTTGTACGACCTGCCGGAAAGATACGGCCTATACGCTGAAGAAACAACCTTTTGTTAAAATCATTAAGGAGAAGGAATACACCTTTAGCATCACCGCAGCCGTATGTGATAATTGTGGCAGTTGGAAGGGTGTTCCTGGATTAATCGATAAAAATGTACAGGAAATGGAAAAACAATACCGTGCATGTGAAAGTATCGCATCTGTTCATGATATGGAGCATTTGGAATATTGACTTTTACTATGTTATAACTTATAATAGGGATACACAGAGAGTGCTGTAATCTCTACGGGGACCAGTGCGAAGGAAAGGCTTTCTCCATTATATGGAGGGAGGCCTTTTTTTTTGAAAGAATTTAGATCTATCGAACAACAAGTCCAGATACTCGAGGAACGCAAATTAAAAATAGATAATAGAGACAAGGTAAAACGATATTTACTAACTCAAAATTACTATAATATTATCAATGGCTATGCAAACTATTTTCCTCGAAAAGGTGATCAGTATACGGGTGGAACCAGCTTTGATGAGATTTCACACTTGTATGTATTTGAGCGTGAAGTAAAGCAAGCCTTACTTCGGGCCATACTTACCGTGGAGACTCATTTTACAGCTATTTTTGCGCATCGTTTTGCAGAAGCTAATGCCAATATTCCCTATGCCTATTTAAATATTAACTGTTATGATAAAGATAAGGCCGTAGAAGCCATTTCGACGATTTCTCGACTAGCTAAAAAAATTGAGCATTATAAAAAGCACAAAGGCAGCAGTATCGCGCATTACGTCAACCAACATCACGACGTCCCCATATGGGTATTAGCTAATTATCTGGATTTTGGAGAATTGAAATATATGTTTTCGAAGTCTACGCTATCCGTTCAAAATGCTGTTGCAAAAGATATGCTGAACTTTATCCGAGAGCACCTCCCAGCTTCCGTTCTGATCATTCCATTTTCACCAGAAGTGATGTATAGCTTTATTGAAAATATAAACGATGTAAGAAATATCTGTGCGCATAATAATAGACTTTTAGGGTTTACTTGTCGACGGGACAGCAAGTATTGGGAACCTTTGCATGCTCAGTATAATATTACTCCTAGTATGCAGCGAAATACTGTATATTCTGTTTTTCTTTCGCTTCAATGTTTTTTGAGTAAAAATGAATATGGTGTTGTACCATACGCAAAGAATGTAATAAATTAGAAACCCGTATGAAGACTATTCATTATAATGAAATTCTTGCAAAACTCGGGTTCCCTGAAGATTGGCATAAAAAAGCAGCTAAGATTAAGCATTAAATACCAGTAAAGTATAATAATTTGTTGATAAATGCCGCCTTCCCTTTTTCTGTTGCCTGTGATAAAATGAGAACAGAGATAGTCCGATGGCTGCACATCGGCTCTCCTCTTTGATTTTGAGTCTGAAGAAGGCCGTGTACCGCTTGGTATGCGGTTTTTTTCAGTTATAAATCAGATTAATGAGCTGAAATAACCAGCACGATTAACGTTGCAAAAGCAATCATTAACGACAATGCCTCATAGACACTCATGCTGATCACCTCACTTCCGTGAGGAAAACCGAATACATCGAACTATCTCATGTATCCTAGTGTAACAAAGATAGCCTATAACTTCAAGTTTTGCACGGAAATGCCCGGCCGCCACGTGCCGGCTATCAAGTTCGATGTCACTTATAAACAGACAAAAAAGGAAAGCGAGTCATGTATCGCTTTCCTTTTTTGTCTAAAATAGTTCTTGCAGCATCAGTCGATATGGTAGACCCGATCTTCTTTCCGGGCAGCCGCTTTCGGGGCTTCTCCTTTAGGATAGCCGATGATGCAGTTGCCGATGCCTTCCCATTCGTCTGCCGAGAGGCCGATTTTATCGAAGATTTTCTTTCCTAAGGGCGTTTCCATTTCTTCTTTGGCCCGGTGGATCCAGCAGCTGCCGAGTCCTAAGGCGTGAGCGGCCAGCATGAGGTTTTCCATGACGACGCTGCCGTCGTATTTTTCCTTGCCCATGCCGTTGTAGCCCAGGACCAGGAGAACGACAGGAGCGCCATAGAAGGGATCGTTTCCTTCGGGCCAGCCGCCGATTTCGTTGTTCACGACAGATAATTCGTGGATCAGTTCCTTATTGGTAATGACCACGATCTTTGAATTCTGCTTGCCCATGCTGGACGGCGCATAGAGGCCGGCTTCGACGATTTGTTCAATGAGTTCGGACGGAACGGCCTTATCCTCATACTGACGGATGCTGCGCCGTTCTAAGAGTGCTTTCATAACTTCGTTCATATAAAATCCCCCTTTCGTACCTCTATTATACTCCATCGACGGGACTTCACAAAGGAAATCGATAAAAATAAACTTTTTCAAAATAAGGCTGAGTTTTTATCGGATTTTTACTCAATATATACATTGCCTTGGTATGCTAAAACGATAAGACAAGAATGAGCAAAGGAATGATTCGATGAAAAAGCTGACCTATGAAAATATCACTCATGCCAAAGAATTGAGTATCTATTTGGAACAGGGCAATAAAGTACTCGATGCCCTGGGCTATTCTGACCATTCACAGAAACACACGGCCAAGGTTGCCGTCACGGCCGGTCGCATCTTAAAGAAGCTGGGCTACGATGAGCATACCGTCGAGTTGGCCCGAATTGCCGGCTATATGCACGACATCGGCAACAGCATCAACCGCGTCGACCATGCCCATACAGGGGCTCTCATGGCCTTCCAGTTCCTTCGCGACTGGGGCGCTCCGCCGGAAGACATTGCGGCCATCATCTCTGCCATCGGTCAGCATGACGAACGAAGCGGCGTCGCCTTTGACCCCATTTCGGCAGCCGTCATCCTGGCGGACAAGAGCGACGTCCGCCGCAACCGCGTACGCAATAAGGTTCCCGAAACCTTCGATAAACACGACCGGGTCAATTACGCTGCCTTGTCGTCCAAACTCCACATCGACCGCCACAAGGACGTCATCCGCCTGGAAATCGAGTTGGATGAATCGATCTGCTCCCTCATGGATTACTTTGAAATCTTCATGCAGCGCATGCTCATGTGCAAGCGGGCCGCCAAAGTATTAGGCCTTCAGTTCAAAATGGTTGCCAACGGCAATAAAATTGCCTGAATTTCCATAGCCCCTACCGGCACGACCGCCTCCCTGTTGTCGGTAAAGGGCCCATCGAAAAGAGCGTTAAACGGAGTTTATCTTCGTTTAACGCTCTTTTTTTCGTCTTCCCTATGGTCTAAAAAGCCATTCTCCTTCCCTATTCATGAACCTTGAGTTCGAGAATATCCGGGCGGCTGTAATGACCGGCAGCGTCGAATTCCATGTGGCGCAGGGCGACTTGATTCATGTCCAGGTCGGCGTAGATGATGGCTTCCTTATCCCAAACGGGCTCGGTGACGTAATGGCCGCAGGGATCGATGATGCAGCTGCCGCCGCGGCAGGTCTGATCATTCAGTTTGTCCACAGCCTCTTTTTCCACTAAATCGGCGGGATACATGGCCTTGGTAAAGTATTGGTCGACGTTAAAGACGTAGCAGCGGCCTTCGATGGCAATGTGCTTGATCGTGTCCTGCCATTCGGGATTGTCGTTAGTGTTGGGGGCCAAATAGAGGCTGACTCCTTTTTGATAGAGCGCCGTTCGAGCTAAAGGCATGTAATTTTCCCAGCAAATGAGCGATCCCATGGGCCCCCACGGCGTCTGGACGATAGGAAAATAGGTCGACGGCACGTGAGAATCGGCCCAGATATAGCGTTCGGCACCGGTCGGCTTTATCTTCCGATGGAGGGCTTGCAAAGTGCCGTCGGGCCCGAAGATGACGTTGCTGCAATAGAGCGAATACGTCGTTTCATCCCGTTCGGTAATCCCTAAGCTGACGTAGATGCCAAAGGCCTTGGCGGCGGCTGCGACGTCGTCCAAATCGCGGCCGACGACGACGGACTCTTCATAGTAACGCAGCCAGTCGGCCCGTTCGGCTTCGGAGCGGCTGCCGACGGTAAAGCCGAAGGTCAGGCCGTAAGGGTAACACGGCACCAGTGATTCGGGAAAAACGATGAGCGAAGCCTTATTTCGCCCGGCTTCTTCGATTTGTGAAACGACTTTGGCCAGCGTCGCCTTTTTGTCGAACATCACCGGTGAGGCCTGGGCAATGGCCGCCCGCAGTGTATTCTGTAAAATTCGCATATATATCCCTCATTTCCCTTTTTATTTTTAGTATACTGGAAAAGGCGGACTTCGTACAGCCTGTTTTAAGATATAAAAAAACTTAGGCAAAACAAGGTGAATTATGGTATACTAATTAAGAAGAATATTTTTTCAACACAGATTACGGACCTTTACGGATAACGACTGTGCAGTTTTGAGCTGCCGCCGCTATCCTTTTTTTATAAGGAGGTATTAATGTATCTCATCGTCGATAACTATGATTCCTTTACGTATAACCTGGCCGACCTCGTCGCTAAAACGGGGCGCGACGTCGAAGTTCGTTCCTGCGATGCCATCGGTCTCGGCGAAATCGCCGCCATGAAGCCTGACGGCATCATCATTTCCCCCGGACCTAAGGGGCCGGCCGATGCCTGGCAGTCCCTGGCCATTGTGCAGGACTTCAAAGAGACCGTCCCCATCCTTGGTATTTGCCTCGGCATGGAGGTCCTGGTCTATGCAGCCGGTGCTTCTGTCACCCGCGGGAAAAGGCCGATGCACGGCAAGGTGACGGCCATTCATCATAAAGGGAGAGGCCTCTTTAAAGGTCTTCCCGAAACCTTTTCCGTGACCCGCTACCACTCGCTGGTCGTTCAAAAAAACTCCCTTCCCCGAGACTACCGCGTCGACGCTATGAGTGACGACGGCGCCGTCATGGCCGTGTCGCACAAAGAGCTGCCCCTCTTCGGCCTCCAGTTTCATCCGGAAGCCCTCTTGTCGGAGTACGGCGACGACTTGATCCAAGCCTTTTGCCGCTGCGCCGAAAAAGGAGGTCGATACGATGCCTGAACCCTATGTCCGCCGTTCGGACCTTCCCTATACGGCCAGTCAGATTTTCTCCCTCTTTGCCGACGAAAAAGATGCGGCCTTTCTCGATTCTTCTCTGGAAAATAAGCTGGGCCGCTACGCCATCATCGGCCTCGTTCCCTATCACACGGTGACCGTCGAAAAAGGGCGCCTCCGCGTCGACGGCAAGTACCATCCGGGATCGGCCGAAGCCTATCTCAAGGATTACCTCCGACGCCATGGCCGGAAGAATTATACCGACCTGCCGTTGACATCGGGAGCCATCGGCTACGTCACCTACGACTACGGCATGAAGGGACAGGGCCTTTTGTCACAGCATGCACCGAAAACCGATATCGCCGAGATGAAGTGGGTCTTTTACGACTTTTTCATCATCGAAGACTTAAAAGATCACAGCCTTTGGTTCATCGCCAACGGCCATACCGAGGAGGCTCCGGCCTTGTGGGACAAGATGGAAAGCCTCATCGGGCAGCGCATGGCAGCCTTCACCCAGCCGTCCCTGACCGAGATATATCCCGCCGCCATACGGCCTGATTGTACGCCCGATGAATACGCCTTATCCCTGCGAAAATTGATGAGCTACCTCGTTTCCGGCGACGTCTATGTCACCAACTTCACCAGTACGTTGACCGTCGACAGCCCCTGCCCGCCGTACACTCTCTTTTCCCGCCTGCGCCGGGACAATCCGTCGCCCTTCGGAGCCTATTTGCAGTACGGAAATTACCAGATCGTCAGCTCCTCGATGGAACGACTGCTTCACATCGACGGCCGGAGAATTGAGACTCGGCCCATCAAAGGGACACGACGCCGGGGAAAGACGGCGGCTGAAGATACGGCCCTGCGCCAAGAATTAAAGGATTCGCAAAAAGATCGCAGCGAGCTGTTGATGATCGTCGACCTTGAACGAAATGACCTCCATAAAATCTGCCAGCCTGGCAGCGTCACCGTGCCTGCCTTATTTACTGTCGAAGACTATGCGTCGGTCTTCCACTTAGTCGCCAGTGTGACCGGCATTTTGCTGCCGGACCAGACTGCCGTCGACGCCCTTACGGCCCTCTTTCCCGGAGGTTCCGTCACGGGGGCGCCCAAGAAGCGGGCCATGGAAATCATCGACGAGCTGGAAGCGAGCCGGCGTCAGCTTTATACGGGCACCATCGGTTATCTCTCCCTCGACGGAAACTGCGACCTCAACATCGTCATCCGCACGGCCGTCCATCAAAAGGACACCTATTATATCGGCGTCGGCGGCGGCATTACGGCCGAATCGGATCGGAACTTTGAGTACGAAGAAATCTGGCAGAAAGCCAAAGCCTTGCTGACGGCCTTGAAAGGAGAACCCTTTTATTATGAACCTTACCTTTGATGACGGCTATCAGTTCGGCCTCGGTGCCTTTGAAACCCTGTCTCTGGTCCATGGACGTCCCCTTTGGCTCGAAGCCCATGAAGCCCGGCTGCAGCGTACCCTGGACTGGTTGGGCATTTCCCTGCCTGCCGATTGGAAAGAGCGGTTAGAATCGTATTTAACGAAGGACGGAAGCAATAAAGGCGTTCTAAAAATCCTCGCTTCCGATCATAATTTATGCTTCACATCCCGTCCCAATCCCTACGAAGCCATGATGTCTCGTCCGGGATTCGTCCTGGCCCTGTCGGATATACGGCGCAATGAAAGTTCCCCCTTCGTCGGCCATAAGACCTTTAATTACGGCGATTCCATCTTAGCCAAACGGAAAGCGGCCCGACAAGGCATTGACGAACCGATTTTCTGCAATACGAAGGGCGAACTTTCCGAAGGAGCCGTGAGCAACTTGTTCTTCATAAAAAATGGGCAGCTCTATACGCCGCCCATCGAGGCCGGACTCTTGCCGGGCATCGTCCGCGCCTACCTCTGTTCTCGCTATGATGTCATCGAAAGATCCATCGTTCCCGATGAAATAGGGTCCTTCGACGAGTGTTTTATTACCAATTCCCTCATGGGCATCATGGCCGTCCGCCAATTCGGCGAGTACGTCTTTCCCGTATCGGAAGAAACGCAGACAGCTGCCCTCTTCCAAAGCTATTTACAGGATCGGCTCCGCCCCTTTCCGGCATCCCTATAAGGTCAGTTCATGAAAATCCTTGCCGTCCATATCCTTCCAAGTAAAGGTTTGATTTTCCCAGATGAGATAACTGTGGGGATTGCCGTCTTTCGGAAGGGACGCCGAGCCCGGATTGAGATAGTAATTATCCTGGCCGAAGGGTTCCCATACCGGCAGATGAGTGTGGCCGTGGAGGAGGATGTCCCCTTTCTGAAGGGGCGGCAGCGAATGGGTATTGTAGTGGTCACCGTGGGTCGCATAAACGACGAGGGACCCCTGGGTCAAGATGGCGTAAGGGGCCATGATGGGAAATTCCAAGACCATCTGATCGACTTCGCTGTCGCAGTTGCCGCGGACGCAGAGGATGGAGTCCTTCATGCCGTTCAGCATGGCAAAGACTTCTTTCGGATTATAGTCTTTCGGCAAATCATTTCGCGGCCCGTGGTAGAGGATGTCGCCGAGGAGAAGGAAACGGTCGGCACCTTCCCGCTGATAAGCTTCGAGGAGACGGCGGCAGTAATAGGCCGAGCCGTGAATATCTGAAGCGATGAAATATTTCATGTTATACCTCCCGGTGCCCGTCTGGCACCTGATATACGCTAAATAAGATCCTAATGCAGCAGGGGACTGCCGAAAGAGGGCTATTCCCTTGGCTGTTTTTTATTGTGCGTGTCTTTAGTATACGGATTTTTGGAGTTGACTGCAAGATGGGATGGGTATCAGAAGATATGGGGCCTTGGTTTCTATATAAATAAGGCTTCCGATAACTTGTGATTTTATCGAAAGCCCTGTTTTGCAGGAGTGTTCCCCTATGCTGTCTTATAAGGTTGTAATTTGTACTTCTTTTTCGATGGCTGCGACCTTTTCCGGATCGACGACGCCGCTTTCTGCTTCAAGAACGTTAGCCGTCCCGCAGGCATTTACACCGTCCCTAAAATTTGTTATATTAATACGGTACTTTTTGATTAGAAGGGAGCTTGTTATGAATCTTACCATCTTAGGCACGGGCAATGCTACCGTCACCCATTGTTATAACACCTGTTTCGTTTTAGAAGAAAAGGGGCAGTACCTCCTCGTCGACGGCGGCGGTGGAAATGGGCTCTTACAGCAGCTGGAAAGGGCAAATCTTCGCTGGCAGGATATGCGGACGGTCTTCGTCACGCACAAGCACATCGACCATCTCCTGGGCATCATCTGGCTCATGCGCATGATGTGCCAGTCCTGGCGGCGCGGGACGTATGACGGCGAGGCCACGATCTATGGGCACGACGAAGTCATCGGCCTCCTGCGCTCTATGGCGACGTCTCTCCTCGCTGCGAAGGACAGCCGCTACCTCGACGACAAGCTCCATCTGATCACCGTCGAAGACGGCGACAAGCACACCCTCATCAGCCATGACGTCACCTTCTTCGACATCCGCTCGACGAAGGCCAAGCAGTTTGGCTTCGCGATGGAACTTTCTGACGGCCGCCTGACCTGCTGCGGCGACGAACCGTGCCAGCCCTGGGAAGAAGACTACGTCAAAGGCAGCAAGTGGCTCCTTCACGAAGCCTTCTGCCTCGACGCCGATGAAGCCATTTTCCACCCTTATGAAAAGAATCATTCTACCGTAAAGGACGCCTGTGAACTCGCTCAGCGACTGGACGTCCAAAACGTCATCCTCTATCATACGGAAGACAGCGACTTAGCCCACCGTAAGGCCCGCTATGCCGAAGAAGGCAAAAAGTATTACGACGGCAACCTTTACATTCCTGACGACCTTACGGTATTCACCGATTTATAAATCCATCCCTCGCCAAAAAGCCGGCCGACTTCCCTATCGACCGGCTTTTTTTGGATATGAAAAAGGAGGAAATCCTCTTCCGGAAACAAAAAACACCAGCCCATGGATTTGGACCGGTGTCTTATCGCTTTCTTATTTGTCTAATTTTCCGACGGTAATTTCTTCGACGCGGTTATTTTCGATTTCGATGTCGATACCGAGGTCTGAGCGGCCGGTGACGTAATAGATGTAATGATCGTCCCGAACGGCATCGGGTTCGCCGTAAATGGTTTCTACCTCAGCAACATCCATGCCGACATGGACGCCGTCCGCCGTAGCCCAGCCGTTATTGGCCGAGACTTCGATTTGATGGACACGGTCGTACTTTAAGTCGATGGACACGGAGTTGCCGTATTCATATTCCGTGTCTTCCGTAGCCCGTTCTTTTTCCATGTGAACGTCTACTTTGGTCGGCATGCCGTACATCGAACGAATGACCGAGCTTTCGGCATCGAAAGGGATGCCGCCGATACGCAGGGCCGAATGCGGAACCGACGCAAAAGCAGCGGCAGCTACGGTCGTCAAGGCCAAGGTCAGGCCAAAGATTTTCCACGTTTTCATCGCGATTACCTCACTTTATCAATGGATTGCAATTATTGAATAGTTTTATGTCATTTTAACACAGTTCATATCATAAATCAAACGGACGGGGCTTTCGCCGGCGGAGCGAAGTCCTTAGAACCCGCCTTAGCCTTGGGCTTTCGCCGTCACACTGCGGCTCAGAACCAAACCGACGGCGATGACGCCGACAGCCAGGAAAATCTGGATGGCCAAGGGAGCCCACGTGCCGACGGAAGACTCGATCATGGGGCCTAAGATTTTGTCGTGACCGATCATAGAGCCTGCCGTCCAACCGAGGAGGCCGGCACCGGCGTAGAGGATGACCGGGAAGCGGTCCATGAGGCGGCCGATAATGGTACTGCCGCCGACGATGATGGGAATGCTGACCAAGAAGCCGATGGCTACCAAGAGGAAGCTGCCGTGAGAGGCACCGGCAATAGCCAGGACGTTGTCGACACCCATAGCGGCGTCGGCGATGATGATGGTCTTGATGGCCCCCATGAGGTTATCCGACGCTTTGACATTGTCGTGATGTTCTTCCGGAACGAGGAGCTTTACCGCAATGGGCAGGAGAATCAGGCCGCCGATGACCTGCAGATACGGAATGGTCAGCAGCCATACGGCGATGAAGGTCATGATCAGCCGAATGATGACGGCCCCAGCCGTTCCGATGAGGATAGCCTTTTTGCGCAGGGCCGGCGACAACTTATTGGCTGCCATGGCGATGACGACGGCATTGTCGCCGCCGAGGAGGATATCCAGCAGGATAATCGTCCCTAAAGCCGTGAAAAATTGCATTGATAACAGTTCCATATGATTTCTCTCCTACTTTCTTTGAATAAAACAAAAGAGACTTCCGCATGGTATCAGTCAGGCTGGTATCATGCGAAAGTCTCACCTATTGCAAGAGCAATGCTGCCACCAGCCGGTCATAACGGCACGATGTTGATGGACAACTGAGGGTTACTCCCCTTCGCTATTTTATTACGGAATTAGTATAGCAGAAGGATACTCTTTTTGTCAAGATTCCCATCGGCTATCGATTGCCATCTCCCATATTTATATTAAAACTATTTATGCTATAATAAGAACATGCATACATATTGGAGGTGTTATCTATGAATACAACGACTATCGGCTTTATCGGAACGGGTGTCATGGGAACGGGCATGATCCGCAACCTGAAAAAAGCCGGCTTCCCAGTTAACATTTATACGCGTACGAAAAGCAAGGCTGACGCCCTCATCGCCGAAGGCTGCCAGTGGTTTGACTCGCCGGCTGCCGTCGCTGCGGCGTCGGACGTCGTCATTTCCATCGTCGGCTATCCGAAAGACGTGGAAGAAGTCTATTTTGGCGATAACGGTATCTTAAAGGGGAAAAAAGGCGGCACGGTCATCGACATGACGACGTCGAGCCCGTCCCTTGCCAAAGAAATTTACCACAAAGCCAAGGTTTTGGGCGTGGATGCCCTCGATGCTCCCGTCTCCGGCGGCGACGTCGGCGCTAAAAACGGAACCCTGGCCATCATGGTCGGCGGCGAAGAAGCTGTCTTTGACGCTATGAATTCCGTCTTTTCGGCCATGGGCAAGACCCTGACCTACTTCGGTCCGGCCGGCAGCGGCCAATACGCCAAAATGAGCAACCAAATCGCTATTGCGTCCAACATGATGGGCGTCTGCGAAGCCATGGCTTACGCCAAAAAGAGCGGCCTCGACCCGGAAAAAGGGCTCTTTGTCAAATATTGGGGTGCCAACTAAATCATCCACCGCGAATGGACGT
>NZ_UQBH01000018.1 GCF_900539295.1 uncultured Megasphaera sp. | reverse complement strand
ATTGGCTGATGAATTCGCTGACGAACTCAACAACCTCGGCGTTCGCGTAAGCGCTCTCGAAAATCGCGTCGGCAACGTTAAACTGACCGGTGACGCTCGTATACGTTATGTTTATCAGAAAGACAATAAAGAAAACGATAAATCTTGGGATTATCGTGTTCGTCTCCGCGCTAACGCTATGGTTAACGACAACACGAAAGTTACTTACGGCATCAGCACGGGCAGCAAATCCTTTGCTGAAAACGGCAAAGCTGAAGACGAAAACGACATCTTCACCGATATCGCTAAAGTCGACTACAACTTCGGCGGCAGCAAGAATTGGGCTCTCAGCGTAGGCCGTACGGACAAATACGTCATCGGCGGCTCTAAAGCTTATGGCTACAACTACGGCGATATCTTCGACCGCGCTGAATTGAAGTATAAGAATGACAACTTCATGATTACGGGTGGCTACGGTAAATTTAAGGCTGGAAGCCTTGCTGGTGGTGCATTCACCTTTACTGATGATAATGATGTAGATCATGTATATAGTGGTATCAAAGGTGCTAAAACGGCTTACGCTCTCATCGAAGGTTCCTTCGGCAACGGCACGGCTATCGGTGCATACTATAACAATATTATGTCTGACCAATACAACGAAATCGAATATGCTCGCAACTCCTCAGTTGATGATCTCTGGGGTGCTTATGCAAGCTTCAACTTCGGTAAAGACTGGAACCTCCTCGCTAACTACGAACGCGTCAACTACAACAGCAATATCAACTCTGACGTTCGTGGTGACGAAGATTCGGCTGCCGTTTGGATTGGCCGCCTGACCTACGGTAAAGCTGTCATGGCTACGCCGAAGACCTGGGACGCTTGGGTTGAATACCTCAACGCTGAAGACGGTGCCTTCATCGGCGGTTCTACCAACTCCTGGAGATGGGGGACAATGGATAACCTCGAATCTTGGGGTGCCGGCATCGACTACACCTTCGCTAAGAACGCTCAGTTCCAGGTTATGCAGTCCTTCGCTTCGAAAGTTAAAGACGGCGACGGCAGCGATCCGGAAGAACAGACGCGTGCTCAGTTCGTATTCGCATTCTAATCCTTCCTCGCAAGGAAATTACCAAGACCACTCAGCAATGGGTGGTCTTTTTTTGCGTGTGGTTCCAAGGTGAACACGAAATAAACGGCGATAAGGGTACTTGGATGTAATGGGAAAAAGTT
Source organism: uncultured Megasphaera sp. (assembly GCF_900539295.1). Lineage (GTDB taxonomy): Bacteria > Bacillota > Negativicutes > Veillonellales > Megasphaeraceae > Megasphaera. The sequence continues at coordinate 42,667 of NZ_UQBH01000018.1, read as the reverse complement.
AGTAAATTCACAGACGAAAATAGCTTACTGAAGGCGATATTTAAAAATAAAGGGAGCTTCCATAATATACTTTGTTTTGACAGGTTACAATACAAAATGTATACTCATTACAAGAAGTGTTGTTCCAAGGCAGGCCGCACTTGAACCATAGGGCAGACAAACGTGTGATGCAAGGCCGTAACAGAGCGGAAACGGGGACAACTCGCCAATGAACCCTTGATGCATCCGTTTCGACACGCGTCCGTAACGGGGGAAGGCTTACAGAAACTTCATCTTACATTAAAAAGGAGGTTACTACTCATGAAAGCCAAAGTATTCGCAGCTCTGGCAGCAGCCATGGCCGTTGGCGCAGCCTGTGCTTTTGCAGCGAACCCCTTTGTCGACGTACCGTCCGACAGCTGGGCTTACCAATCTGTCGTCGAACTGGCTGACGCCGGCATCATCCAAGGCGTTGACGGTGAACACTTTCAGGGCCAGCGTAACATCACTCGTTACGAAGCCGCTGAAATGGTTGCCAAAGCCATGGCTCACATGGACAAAGCTTCTGTCGAACAGCGCGCCCTCATCAACAAATTAGCTGATGAATTCGCTGACGAACTGAACAACCTCGGCGTTCGCGTCAGCGCTCTCGAAAACCGCGTCGGCAAGGTTAAACTGACCGGTGACGCTCGTTTTCGGTATCGTTATCAGAAAAACAACAAAGAAAACGATAAATCTTGGGATTATCGTATTCGCCTCCGCGCTAACGCTATGGTTAACGACCGCACGAAGGTTACGTACGGTATCAGCAGCGATTACCACTCCTTTGCGGATAATGGCGCAGCTGAAGATGAAAATGATATCTTGACCGATATCGCTAAAGTCGACTATAATTTTGGCGGCAAGGCTTGGAACCTCAGCGTCGGCCGTACGGACAGATATGTCATCGGCGGCAACAACTCCTATGGCTATAACTACGGCGATATCTTAGACCGTGCAGAATTGGCTTATAAGGGCGACCGCTTCAAAGCTACAGCCGGTTACGGTAAAATCAAGAAGGGCCGCCTGGCAGGGTCCGACACGGTGGAAGGCGCCAAGACGGGTTACGGTCTCATCGAAGGGGACTTTGGCAGCGGCACGGCTGTCGGTGCTTACTACAACTCCTTCCAGGACACCAACCTCGATGACCTCTGGGGGGCTTATGCAAACTTCCTCTTCGGCCGGGACTGGAAGCTCCTCGCTAACTACGAACGGGTCAGCTACGAAAAGGCCGTCTCTACGGCACGGGGCAACGAAGATTCGGCCGGTGTCTGGATCGGCCGCTTGACCTATGGCAAGGCCGTCATGGCGACGCCCAAGACATGGGACGTTTGGGTTGAATACATCAATGCTCAGGACGGTGCCTATGCGGTGGGCGCTATGGGAGCCACCAGCTCTTGGAGACGGATTGGCAAATTGGATAACCTCGAATCCTGGGGCGTCGGCATCGACTATACCTTCGCGAAAAACGCTCAGTTCCAGGTCGGACAGTCCTTCGCTTCGAAAGTGAAAGACGGCGACGGCAAAGATCCGGAAGAACTGACGCGTGCCCAGTTCGTATTCGTATTCTAATCCTTCCTCATCAAGTAACTTACCAAGACCACTCAGCCATGGGTGGTCTTTTTTTGCGCTGTCAGGACCTTGTTTCTCGTGGAAGACGCCGGCCGGGGGGGGAAGGGGAACCTTTTTTCGTTTATGCGGCGGTCCGGAAAAAGGCGTCCTCCTTCGCTGCTGATGAATTCGTACCTCTTTAAGGGGAACACAAAAAAACGCAGCCACATGACGCGGCTGCGTTTTTCATCTCACCCGTTTTGGAGGCGGCTGAGGGGTGATTCTTTCTTATAAGGCTTTCGGCAGGGTGAAGAACCAAATCTGGCTTTCCTGCTCCGTCGGAGCGTTTTTCTTGAGGCTGATCTTGACCTTATGGACTTTATTGTCTTTGTTGTAAATCATGGCTTTTTTGTCGCTGTCGTAGGTGTAGTCCGAAACTTCCGGATCGGCAACGGCCGAATCTTTGACGTCGATGTCCATGCCGAAGTCATTGTCGTTGACGACGGCAATGGTCTTGCGGTCCGGCAAGAGGGCCAGGCCTTCGGCTTTTTCGATGTTCCAGCCTTCTGCACGCAGGTCGAGGACGAGTTCCTTCTTAGCCGGTACGATTTTGCCGTCCAAGCGGCCGTATTCGAGGTCGCCGTTGTTGGCAATGGGAGTCGCGCCGTTGAGGTCTACTTTGTAGATCAGGTTCTGCATGGCGCCGTGCTGTTTGCCCTGTTCGATCATGAGGAACTGGCCGTTACCGATGGAGGTGATATCGCCGATTTTGGCAGCGCCGGTGTTCTTGTAGCCCGTGTCGACCGGATAGGCATACATGGTCGTTTCTTTCGTGACTGGATCGAATTCGACGATACGCGTGTATTTAGCCGTCTTGGCCGTTTTGCCGTCGACGTCGAGGGGGCTTTGGATGAGGGCGAAGACATGGCCTTTTTCATCGACCGTCAGGCCTTCACTGCCGCGGTTGGGGACGCGGTCGGCTAAGATTTTGGGGAGGCCCATGCCGGGGCCGTATTTTTCAAGGATATTGCCTTTTTTGTCGACTTTAGCGATGAAGGGACCGTATTCGTCACTGATCCAGAAGTTGCCGTCCTTATCGAGGGCCAGGCCTTCCGTATCGAGACCGTTCCGATCGGTACCGAGATCATTCATCTTGAAGTCCAGGGCGACTTCATTGGTCGAACCCGTCAGGCCTGACGGAATCGGTTTGCCGCTGATGGCTTTCCCGTTTACTTTCAAGGGGATGGAAGCGATAATGTCGGCACGCTGTTTGGCCGGGTTGACCTTGATGATGCCGATGCTGGGCGTGAAATTCGGCGTCGGGAAGAATTTCCCGGACATCTTTTTGCCGTCTTTGACATAGGCCGGGATGTCGCCGTTGGGGCCGCGGTCGGTGATGGCATAGAATTCAATCGTGCCGTCGCGGTTGACCGATTTCAGGGCCAGGGCCGAGCCGTAACCGGGGTTGATGTGATGGTTAAAGGCTTTTTCATTTCCCTTATACGGGAGCTGATAGGCATCAGCATGGACGATGTAGGCCGTCGCATCGACGTCCTTGGCACTCAGGGCCATGCTTCCCATGGCGGTAAGGGTCAGCCCCAGAGCGAGCCAGCGTTTCCATTGTTTTTTCATAATAATCATGCACCTCCTGCATATTTCAGCTCATTTTATCAAAAAGGCATCAATGTTTTGTGATAAAAGGGTAAGAGCCGTGTAAAAACAGAAATGGTGTATAATGGGAGTCAGATACGGAAGAAGGAGACAGGAAGATGACAGAACAAGAATGGGAACAACTTTTACAAATCAAGACGGCCGGCCGGGACGACAGCCACTCTGACGGGGAGCATCATCCCTACGAGCCGACGGATTACGGCGTCCTCGAAAAATTGGCCAACAGCGGCTATATCCGTAAGAAGGATACCCTCGTCGACTATGGCAGCGGCAAAGGAAGGGTCAGTATCTTCATGACCTATCAGACCGGGTGCCGCTCCCTGGGCATCGAATACGACCAGCGGCTGTGGCAGAAGGCCCTGGTCAACGCCGAGAGCCCGGCGGCACGGAAGCGGGTGTCCTTCGTTTTAGCCGATGCGGCGACGTATGACCTGCCCGATGAAGCCGACTGCTGCTTTTTCTTCAACCCCTTCGCCCTGCATACGCTGAAGCGGGTATTGGGGAAGATCTTCGATTCTTTGCAGCGACGGCCGCGGCGGCTGCGGATCTTCTTTTACTATCCCTACGACGATGTAGAAGAATTTCTCAGCCACCACCTGCGCCTCATGGAAGAAGAACCGATCGACTGCGGCGACCTCTTTGACGGCGATGCGAAAGAAAAAATTCTCGTATACCGCGTGAGAGCGGAGCTGTAAGGCCTTAGCGATTTGGCTGATTCCGAAGATAACGGGCCGCACTGCATCGCAGGGTGTCGACTTCGTTTGGTTGGATGTGGTTATCACATAAGGGAAGAATCTGGTCTCGTAAGATCGTATCCGGCGCCGTTTTCAATTTTTCCGGATCCAGCCAGGGCAAGGCCTGATTTACTTTTTCAGGAATGTCTTTCTCTGCTTTGGCAGCGGGAATCTTGTTGTAGGGGCAGGCATTTTGACAGGCATCGCAGCCGACAATCCAAGACCCCATAGCTTTTTCAGGCAGCGCAGGCGGCAGTTGGCTTTTCCCGAAGGTATTCCAAAAAGAGATGCATTTCAAGAGGTTCATGGTAAAGGGGGCCGAGAGGGCACCTGTCGGGCAGTGATCCTGACAGAGGCGGCATTGGGGAGCGCAGGGCTTTAGGTCATGGTGTTGGCGGAGCTCGCAGGATTCATCGATGACGAAGCCTTCGAGCATGACGAAAGAGCCTCTCTCGGTGTAGAGAAAGTTATTTTTACGAATGATTCCCAGACCGGCTTTCATGGCGGCATGGCGCAGCCCGCCGATTTGCAGGTGGGAGCTTTTTTCGCCGCCTTCCCAGCGCAGGCCTTCTGCCGTCAGCCAGTCCGTAAAGGCGTCTTTCTTGCGGAGACCTTCCTCATCGAGGGAGACTTGGGGAGCGAGAAAGAAGGCTCGGGCGTATTTTCCTTCAAGGGACTCGGGCAGGCGGTACCGGCCGAGCCACCACGTACAAATGATGACCGATTTGGCCCAGGGAAAGCGCTGTTTCGTATTCATGGCGCCTTCGATGCGCTGATAAAAGGGGCGACTCGTCGGTTCCTTTTCCAGTCGTTCTTGGAAGCGTCCCAGGTATTCATCCATCTCGTCGATGGCGATGATGCCGCAGTCGTCGTAGCCGGAAAGCCGGGCCTGTTGATAGATTTTTTCAGCAAGCAGAGACGGGGAGGTAGTCATAGCAGATTCCTTTCTGATAAAAAAATAAACCACTTGGTCTATTTATAGACCGTTTGGTTTATTTTGTCAATACCTGTATTGCATTCCCGCTCTATTTTTTGTATAGTAGCAAAGGAGGGACGCGTTATGACGAAAGGTGAAGAAACGAAGGAAAAGATTATCTGCCGAGCTGCCGGCCTGTTTTGGGAAAAGGGCTATGTGGCAACCGGTGTCCAGGATATTTTGACGGCCGCCGGTGTGACCAAGGGCTCGTTCTATTTTTATTTCAAGCGTAAAAAAGACGTCGGTTTTGCAGCTGCGGAATTTTATGAGAACCGGGTCTTGGGCATGATGGAAGACATCGCCGACCGGGAAGGGGCTTGGGAACCTTTTATACGAAAGGTGTCAGCGACTATGATAGAGGAGGCCGAAGGCGGCCGTTTTTATGGCTGTCCCTTTTCAGTGCTGGGCATGGAAATCGCCTTTATCGAACCGGATTTGGCCGCGGCTTTTTTGCAGGGGCTGGAAAAGATACGGGTCTTATTTCAAAAAGTTCTTCGTCAGTCGGGGATTCCGGAGGACGAAGCAGAAAAGGCCTCGCGGTTGCTGCTGACCGCTTACGAAGGGTACCTCCTGCAGTATCGGCTGAGTAAGGATATTCACTGGCTGACATGGATGAGGGACGACTTGGCAAGGGCCAAGAGCCGAGCCGGTCTGATGGAATCCGGGGAAGCTTGAGCGCAAGTCTGTTTTCATCCGCTCAGGTCAGCTCGCTCCGACAGGAAATCTGTTTCTGAAAATAAAAATCAAAAAGTGTTAGAAAAGCAACGTACCTCCTGAGAAAAATCTGGTAGGATAAGATCATCAAGCGAGAGCTTATGAACTATCTGAAAGATTACGTCAGGAGGTATTCCTATGTATAACGAATGGAAAGATAAAAAAGAACAGTTTAAGGTCATCGATCTGCGTCAGGCCAAGGGCAATTTTTCCCAGGGCCTCTTTAAACAGGCCGACCAAGTTGAAGCCGGGAGCGGACTCCATCTGATTCAGAGTTTTGAACCCTATCCCCTCTATGAAGCCATGACCGACCGGGGCTTTGAATACCATGTCGAAGAAGTACAGCCCCATGAATATCACATCTGGTTCTACCGCCGTGAAGCCAAGGCACCGTCGGGGAAGAAGCCCTTCGGCCCGGCAGCCCTCTTGAATTTCCCCATCATCGATAAGAATCTGGGCCGCATTGCCGTCGAATTCTGGGATGAAACGTGGAACGACGAACGGCATTACTTGTCCTATGAAATGCGCCTCATGCTGTCCCTGGCCAATGCCGTCGGCGCCGGCCGCCGTCGTCAGGCCGTACGGGAACTGGTCAAAGCATACATCCACGGCATCGATTCCCGGGCCTTAGACGACGTCTTCGAGCTCATCGCCTGGAACCAGGGCATCGGCTTCTTCAGCTCTGAAATCGGCCCGTCGCCCTTATTTGGAGCCTATAAACTGATCAAGCAGGAAGAAGAAAAGGGGACCGATCGGGAAACGATTAAACATCTCTTGATGGAACAGTTCGGCGAAAAGAATCAGCAAGTCAAAGTATTATAATTTATGGCAGGACCGATGGAAAGAAGGATTGCGCCTACAGGCTGACAGGGCCTTAATGCAGCGATCCTTCTTTTTTGCTATAATATAAAGCATAGTTATAGAAAAGGAAGTGTTAATATGCTCCATCGTGATGCATTGATCAATCGTTTTTTGAAATACGTTTCGTTCGACACCCAGTCTGATGAAGAAAACGACGCCGTTTGCCCGAGTACGCCGGGCCAGCTCGTCTTTTCAAAAGCCTTAGCCGAAGAATTGAAAGGCCTCGGCCTGGAGGACGTTTCTATTGACGAACACGGCTACGTCATGGCTACCCTGCCGGCCAACGGCGTCGACGGCCCTGTCGTCGGCTTCCTCTCCCACGTCGATACCAGCCCCGATGCCTCTGGGAAGGACATCAAAGTCGTCCGCAAAGACAATTATGACGGCAAGGATATCGTCTTGAATGAAGAAAAGGGCATCGTCTTTTCGACGGAATCCTTTCCGGAAATCCTGAAGTATAAGGGCCAGGACATCTTGTTCACCGACGGCACGACCCTCCTCGGCGCCGATGACAAGGCCGGCGTCACATCCATCGTCAGCGCTGTCGAATACCTTCTGCAGCATCCCGACATCAAGCACGGCAAGATTCGCATCGGCTTTACGCCGGACGAAGAAACGGGGCGCAGTGCGGCCTTGTTCGACGTCGAAAAATTCGGCGCCCACTTTGCCTACACCGTCGACGGCGGCGAACTGGGCGGCCTTGAATATGAAAACTTCAACGCTGCTAATTGGACCATTACCTTCCATGGCCGCAGCGTCCATACCGGCGATGCCAAGGGCAAGATGAAAAACGCCCTGACCATGGCCGCCGAATGGCAGCAACTCCTGCCTGCCGGGGAAAAACCGGAATACACCGAAGGTCACGAAGGCTTCTTCCACGTCTATAAACTGAACGGCGACGTCGAAACGTGCACGATGCACATCCTCATCCGCGACCACGATCGGACGCGCTTTGAACAGCGCAAGGCCTTCTTGCGGCAGATGGCAGCGCTCTTTACCGACAAGTACGGCCAAGGGACGGTCGACCTCGGTGAACGGGACGTCTACTATAACATGTTGGAAAAAATCGAAGACGGCCATATGGATGTCGTCGACCTGGCTAAGACGGCCATGGAAGCCGTCGGCGTCACGCCGGAAGTGGCTCCCATCCGGGGCGGTACTGACGGGGCTCAACTCTCTTTCCGCGGCCTGCCGTGCCCCAATCTCTTTACGGGCGGTGCCAACTTCCACGGCCGTTTCGAATACCTGCCCATTGAGTCTTTGGTAAAAGCCTGCGAAACGGTCGTTGAAATCGCCAAACGGGCTTATACCTTGAAGAAGTAGGAGGCAGGCTATGAAAGACATTACGAAAGATGTATTACAAGGATTTCGTCAATCCTATGCTTCGAATAAAGAGGCTCAGGTCCTCCAGTCGGCCCTGGCTAAGACCGATATGGCAGACCTGGCCTATGTCCCCACAGCGGGAGCGAAATTAAAAGGAGCCTTTTCCGTCGAAGTTTTGACCCGGGGGATTACGGCTCAACAGCGATCGGGCCGCTGCTGGCTCTTTGCGGCCCTCAATATCCTGCGGGAAAAGGTGGCTGAAACCTGCCGTTTGGATGAATTTGAACTGTCGCAGAATTACCTGTCTTTTTATGATAAACTAGAAAAGGCCAACAACTTCTTGGAAATGGTCATTGAAAATGCCCATGAACCGATTAAAGGACAGGCCATGCAGTATGTCCTGCGCGGCATGACTGACGGCGGCTACTGGACGGAAGCCGTGGACCTCATCGAAAAATACGGTGTCGTTCCCAAACAGGTCCAGCCCGAATCGTACCAGTCCGATCACACCGACTGCTTCGTGACCATGATGAACCGTCTCCTGCGAAAAGACGCCAGGGAGCTGCGGGAATTGGTCCTGGCCGGAAAAGATCCTTATGGACGCAAACAGGAGATGCTGGCTGAAATTTATAAGGCCGAATGCATCGCCTTTGGCGAGCCCGTACAAACCTTTGACTTTGCCTATCGCGACAAGGACAAGGTCTATCACGAAGAACGGAATCTGACGCCTCAGGAATTTTACCAAACGTACGTCGGCATCTCCCTTCGTGACTATGTGCCGGTCATCCACGAACCGACGCCGGATAAGCCCCTCCATCGCCTCATTCGCTTCCACGGCATTGAAAATATGGCCGATTCCGATATGGAAGCCCTCCACCTGTCGCAGGAAGAACTGGAAGATTTGTGCGTCACCCAGCTTAAAGCCGGACAGGCTGTGTGGTTTGCCTGCGATGCCGGCGCCTTTGGCGCTCGCAAAGACGGTGTCTGGGACCCGGACAGCGTTCAGTACGAAGCCTTGCTGGGCGGTTTTTCGACGGACATGCCGAAAGGGGAACGCCTGCAGTACGGCAGCAGTTCAGCGACGCACGCCATGCTGCTCACCGGCGTCCACTTCGACGGCGACGGTCGGCCTGACCGCTGGAAAATCGAAAATTCCTGGGGCAAAGACGTCGGCGATAAAGGCTATTTCGTCTGCTCCGAAAAATATTTCAAGGAATACGTCTATGAAGCCGTCATCGACAGACGCCACTTCAGCCCTCAGCAAGCGGCGCTGCTGGAAACGGAACCGGTCGTCATCAACGCTTGGGACGAAGATTGTTAGTCCGTACCGTTTGATCGTAAACATCGCTTTGACAGCTCGACGGCCGAAGCAGGTATGAAAGAGGACTGCCGTTTGAGCGGCAGTCCTCTTTGTTTTAGGCGAATCTCTGTACGATTCGGTTGAGTTTTTTTGAAAGGTGTGATTTTAATGGCTTTTTCAATCGTTCACGGCGATATCGTCACCATGGAGACCGATGCTATCGTCAATGCTGCCAATTCGCAGCTTTTGGCCGGAAGCGGTGTCTGCGGGGCCATTTTCCGGGCCGTCGGGGCCCGTGCCGGGGAGCTGCAGGCGGAATGTTCATCCAAAGCCCCTTGTCCGACGGGGCAGTCGGTCTTAACGGGAAGTTACGGCCTGAAAGCCCGGTACATCATCCATACCGTCGGTCCCGTCTGGCAGGGTGGGGAGCAGGGCGAGGGGGAACTCTTAGCCGGTTGTTATGAAACGGCTTTACGGCTGGCGGCGGATGCGGGCTGTCAGTCCATCGCCTTTCCCCTCATTTCGGCGGGCATCTTCGGCTATCCCAGGGAAGCGGCCCTGGCCGTTGCCAAAGAGTCTGTCCAGTCTTTTTTGCAGCACCGCGATATGGATGTCCGCCTGGTTCTCTACCCTTGAAAGGGGGCAAGGGCGGCCGTTTTTTCGTAGCCTATTTTGCAGGGAGATTACTGCCGAGAAATGTTGGTTTGTTCTTGTGCCTTTACCGGGTTTGCTATAAAATGAAAGTAATAGAGAATCTAATTATGGGAAGTGGGACATTCTATGAATCGAACGATGATTGCCAATTTGATGAAGCCTTTGACCTTGGTGCTGTTAGTCGCCATCTGTCTGGCCATTCACTGGTTCATTCCGTCTTTTTACAGCACCCTGTGGCAGCTGACTGTCCAGCATGATATTCCCGGCCTGACCGACTATATTTCATCCTTCGGCAGCGTCGCTGTGTTCATCATGATCCTGCTCATCGTTCTGACCAATATGACCGGCTTACCGTCGGTCCAGTTCGTTACCGTCAACGGCATCCTCTTCGGCCTCGTACCGGGGATTATCATCTCCTGGGCCGGGCAGGTCATCGGCAATGTGCTGGCCTTCGTCATCATGCGCTACGTCTTTCGGCATAAGGCCCAGACCTTGGTCGATAAGAGCCGCTGGCTGTCGCAGCTCAACGGTAAGATTGACTGTAAACTGGTCTTTTTCTTTCGGGCAATTCCTTATTCGCCCAACTTTGTCGTCACGGCATTCAGTGCCCTGAGCCGCATCAGCTTTGCCGAACACGGCGCAGCTACCATGGCCGGGAAAATCCTCGCCGTCTGTATGGAAGTCTGGCTGGGATACGATCTCATTCATTTTGATCCGCACAGCTTAATTGCCGTCTGTCTTATGGTCTGTCTCTTAGCGGTCCTGCTCTTCGGCAGCCGCCGCTGGATGAAGCATAAAGGGAGTTTAAAATAATATCACATACATTAGGAGGTATTTTTTATGGGCTTAATTAAGGCGGCTATCGGTGCCGCAGGCGGTGTCTTGGGCGACCAGTGGAAAGAGTTTTTTTACTGTGACAGCCTGAACGAAACAATCTTGATGGCAAAAGGCCAAAAGCGGATCAGCCGGTTTGGCCGCAGCAGCAACACGTCGGGCGAAGACAACATCATTTCCAACGGCTCGCGCATCGCCGTCAACGACGGCCAGTGCATGATGATCGTCGAATCGGGGAAGGTCGTCGAAGTCTGTGCTGAATCGGGCGAGTATACTTACGACAAATCGACGGAACCGTCCATTTTTTCAGGGGACTATGCCGGCGATTTAGGGGAAATGCTGCACCAGCTCCTGTCGCAGATGAAGGATCGCTTTGCCTTTGGCGGCGATGCCGGAAAGGACCAGCGGGTCTACTACTTTAACTTAAAGGAAATTATCGGCAATAAGTACGGTACGCCCAGTGAAGTGCCTTTTAAGACCTATGACGATACGACGGGATTGGCGCTCCTCGTGCGCCTGCGCTGTTTTGGCGAATACAGCTACCGCATGGTAAACCCCATCTTGTTCTATACCAACGTCGCCGGCAACGAAGCTGATTTTTACGATCGGAGCCGCCTCGACAGCCAACTGAAGTCGGAACTGCTCACGGCCCTTCAGCCGGCCTTTGCCAAACTGTCGGCCCTGCGCATCGACTACTCGCAGATCCCGGGCCATACGGAAGAACTGACGCAGGCCCTCAATGACGTCTTATCGCCGAAATGGCGCGATTTGCGAGGCATTGAAATCGTGTCCATGGGGATGAACAGTGTCAAGGCCAACGAAGAAGATGAAGAAAAGATCCAGAAAGCCCAGATGGGCATGACCATGGGCCGTCCCGACATCGGTTTGGGAACCCTGGTCGATGCTACGGCCGATTCCATGAGAACGGCGGCCGGAAACGAAGGCGCCATGGGGGCTGCCATGGGCTACATGGGCATGAATATGGCCGGTCAGGCCGGAGCCGGTCTGGCCCAGGAATTGGCTGCCCGCCAACAGGCTCAGGCCCCGACAGCACAGCCGGCAGCTCCGGCAGCGTCGGAAGCCGGTTGGACCTGCTCCTGCGGCCAGCAGGGGAATACGGGAAAATTCTGCATGAACTGCGGGAAGCCGAAACCGGAACCGACTTCTTGGACCTGCCCGTCTTGCGGCCACAGCGGCAACGAAGGGAAGTTCTGCACCAACTGCGGTAAGCCCAAACCGGCGGCTTCGACTGAATGGAACTGCCCGTCCTGCGGCCAACAAGGGAATACGGGAAAATTCTGCATGAACTGCGGTACTAAAAAGCCGGAAGAATGAGGTGATTCCCATGGCGGATACGTCAGTCAGTTATAAATGTCCCCACTGCGGGGCACCGATTCAGTTTAAACCGGAAGCGCAGACCGTTACCTGCGATTACTGCGGCACTAAGTTCGACGTTGCCGTATTGGAGTCGATTTATGCCAAAAAGGAACAGTTGGCAGCCGAAGCTGATGCGGCCCGGCAGGCCAAGTGGCAGACCGAAAAGGCCGGCAATGAGTGGAGCGACGAGGAAGCAGCCAGGCTGAAGACCTATACTTGCTCGTCCTGCGGGGCTGAAATCGTCTGCGACGACAATACGATGGCTACGGAATGCTGTTACTGCGGCAATGCGACCCTCATTCCCAGCCGTTTCGCCGGCATGCTGCGGCCTGATTTCATCATTCCCTTTAAAAAGACGAAGGACGAGGCCGTCGCGGCTTTAAAACGGTTTTATAAAGGGCACTGGCTCCTTCCCAAGGCCTTTACGGCGGACAACCGCATCGAAGACGTCCAGCCCATGTACGTTCCTTTTTGGCTGTTCAATGCCAAAGTCACGGCGTCGGCGTCTTTTCGGGCTGAAGACGATTCCTACCTTGAGACGGAAGATGAACGCATCGTCGAAACCCGGGTCTACCAGTGCAATCGGACGGGCCAGTTGGTATTCAATCGGATTCCCGTCGACGGCAGCAAGAAAATCAATGACGTCTATATGGAAAGTATCGAACCCTTCGATTACAGCGAGATGGTTCCTTTTAATGCCGCTTATTTTGCCGGCTACTTAGCCGATAAGTACGACGTCGATGCCGAGGCTGCCGTGCCTCGGGCCGATTCCCGCTTGGAGAAAAGTTCCTTTGCCCTCCTCGGCAATACCGTCGTCAATCACCAGCGCCGCTCCATGGAAGGGGGCTTCGTCCATAAAGATGAAGATTCCGTAGAATACGCCATGGCGCCGGTATGGATCTTGACGACGCGCTATCAAGACAAGCCCTATACCTTTATGATGAACGGCCAGACCGGCCGCTTCGTCGGTACCCTGCCTTATGATAAGGTGAAATCCTATTGGGCCTGTATTATCGCCGCCCTGGTTACGCTGCCCGTATTCTATCTGATTGTCCAATCTATCGGGAATACGCCGTGGCCGTTATAAAGGGGGAGAGTCTTGTGCTGAAAACTATCATTCGGACGATCCTTACAGCGGCGGCCTGCTTGATCCTTATGGGGACGGCCTTGGCGGCCGGTACTCCTAATGTCGTCGACCAAGCCGGTGTTCTTACGAAAGCCCAGAAAAGCCAGTTGGACAAGGATCTGAAGAACGTCAACTTTACTTATGGTGTGCGCCTGGCCGTCTACATCGTCCGTTCTACTCACGGCATGAAGGTCGGTGACTACGCCGACAGGGTCCTCGACGAGCAGTTCGGCGACGGGAAAAACGGCAATATGGTCTTCCTGGTAGCCATGGATGAGCGCCAGTGGTATATCGCCACGGATCGGACCATGCGTGATAAAATCACCGATAGGGACGGGCTCAAGCATATCGAAGAGGCTGTTTTGCCGCTCCTGAAGAAGGGCAATTATATGGAGGCCTTTGAGGAATATGGCCATTCGTCGGGCCAACTGCTGGCCTACTATAATGACCAGGGGAAGGCCTATAATCCGGACGATGCCTTTCAATGGCTGCATTTAGCGACGGCATCTGTGCTGGCTCTCCTGGTCGGCATGATCTTCCGCAGTTACCTCATCCTGCGGATGAGCAACGTCCGCCGTGCAGCTGCTGCCGATACCTACTTCGATTCGCACAGCTTCCAGTTGTCTGAACAGACCGATACCTTTTTATTCCTTACGGTACAGCGCATTCCCAAACCTCGCCGTCGTAATGACGATGACAGCGGGCCGGGAAGCTTCAATTTGGGAGGAGGCGGAGGCGGTCATGGCGGCCGCGGCGGCTCTTTCTAACTAGAATTTTATATATAAAAATCCCTGTCACGGCAGTGAACCGACCCCCTAAAGTTGGACCTAAAATCTAACTTTTTGGGGGCACATCACAGTTGCGTGACAGGGATTTTTTACGCCAAGGGCATATCAGCCTTCGGGTCGGAAGAATTCGATGATCTTATGGATGGCCAGGGCCATGTGATTGGGATTTTGGAAGGGGTGGTTGGCATCTTCGACGGGATAGAATTCGATGACGTTGTTTTCGGCAAATTGCCGGGATAAGGCAATGGGAATCATTTCGTCCTTCGTCCCGTGGATGATGAGGATGTCGTCGGCGACGTCGAAATATTCGTGGTCGTTGACGTCGAAGCTCTTCAAATCATCCATAAAGGCCTGGTCGATTTTCATTTTGCGTTCAAATCCGACTTGGATTTCCTTGCCTTTTTTGAGCTTGGTAAAGCCTTCTTCGGCGATATGGTTGCTCATGCTTTCATACATATTGACGCCGGGGCTGCGCAGGGCGATTTTCCGGAAAGGGTCGCCCACTTCAAGGATGTAGCGCAGGGTGAGGTAGGCACCGAAGCTGGTGGAATAATTGTACAGGAATTTGGCGCCCAGCGTATTTTTAGCGTAGTCCGTCACTAAGGTCAAATAAGTCATGCATTCGGGGACGGCCAGTTTTTTGCGGGCGTCTTCGCCGTGGCAGGGCCAGTCGAAGGCGATGACGGCGTAGTCTTTATATTTCGACGTCAGTTGTTCTGCAAAGTGGGCCGTGCCGGCCGTGTCTTTACTGCTGCCGAAACCGTGGGTGACGATGGCAACGTTGTCGAAGGTGCGCTTGTTTTTGGCGCTGTCATGGAGAAAGAGGCGGCAGCGGACGCTGTAGCCTTCTTCGTTGATGTCAAAGTGTTTTTCCATAGGTATTCCTCTTTTATATGGATTCGTCCGTAGGACGTTCGTCTTTAGTATAGCATAAAAAAGGGACTGCCGCAGGAGGGCAGTCCGAAGGGAAAATTCTTTGTCAGGCGCGAAGGCCGAATTTGATGATGAGCCGGCTTATTTCTAAGAGGACGATCATGGGCATGGCCAACAGGCACTGGGACAGGATGTCCGTCGTCGGTGTGATGACGGCTGCGGCGACAAAGGACAGGAGGACGATGTATTTTCGCTTTTTGGCCAGCATGTCCGACGAGATGAAGCCGAGTTTTGCCAAGACGATGAGCACCAAGGGCAGGTTGAAGATGAGGCCGAAGGGCAGGACCAGCATGAAGACGAAATTCAGGTAGCTTTCCATGGAGAGCAGGGGCTGGACCGTTTCTGACGAAAAGTTGAGGAAGAACTGGAGACCCTGGGGAAGGACGATGAACCACGAAAAGGCGATGCCCGCCATGAAGAGGAACAGCGACGTCGGCACCAATAAGAAGAGGAGCCGCTTTTCATGGGTTGTGAAGGCCGGGACCAAGAAGGCCCAAAATTCGTAAAAAAGAACCGGCGCTGTGATGATGGCGCCGGCTGTCAGCATGACTTTGAAATAGATGAAAAAGGCCTCGGCCGGTTTCATGAAATACAGCTTTCCTGCCGGCGCTGTCAGAAAGGCCATGATCTCATCGAGCCAGAAGTTGCTGACCATCATGCCGACTGCCAGCATGGCGATGGAAATGATCAGTCGGCGGCGCAGTTCCGACAGATGCCCCGTGAGGGGCATGACCGCTTCTCTACTTTCCATGATTTTCAGTCGATGCCGGCGATACGGCTTCAGAAACCGTTTCTTTGATGTCTTCTTTGGCAGCGGCCGGTTCGTGGACGGCTTCTTTAAATTCTTTCAGGCTCTTGCCGAGGGCATTGCCGATGCTGGGCAGTTTGCCCGGCCCGAAGATGACTAAACCGATGACTAAGATAAGGACTAATTCAGGAACACCTAAACCAAACATGAGAAAAACCTCCTTGCTTTTTTTATCAGTATAGGCAGAAGATGTGGGCTTTGCGTAAAGAAAGAATTGCTTTTGTGTAAAATTATCCCTCCTTATTTATTTTTTCTTTATCTTTTCTCAGCATATACATTTTTTATACAAAATTGACTTATACTGTCACTAGTTTTTTACTTTAGGAGGGATTACAATGGAACAACATAATTTTTCACGACGGACATTTTTGAAGATGGCTGCAGGAACGGCTGTCGGTGCGGCCTTATTCTCTATGCCCGACCTTTCCTTGGCGAAAGCCGGTGGATCGAGCCTTTCCAAACAGGAACTGACGCCGGTATCCGTCAGCCAGCTGCCGAAAGACGCTGAAGTCTGTGCCAAAGCATCTAAATTAGTTACCCGCAATTATTCCTATATTCTGGAACAGGCTCGTCAGCTCAAAGACGGCTGGCTCCGCGATACGGTCACGACCATGATCCAGCATCCGACGCCGATGTTCATGCAGCAATATACGTCGGCTTCGTCGATCAGCATGCTCTATTCTAAATTGGCTGCTGCCGGCTTGATCGATACCAGTAAAATCGACGTCCAGCATCTCCTGCCGCCCTTTTCGGGAAAGGTACAGCCCTTCATGACGGCCCCCGGCAGCGGCTACGGCAGCCACCATCCTTATCCGGGCGGCTTGTCGACTCATGTCAGTGCCAACGTCCACATTACGGAAAGCATCATCCGTACCTATGAAGAAGTCTTCTGCTACAGCGTCAAATCCGACATCGCCCTGGCAGGCCAGCTCCTTCACGATATCATGAAACCCTTCGTATTCCAGTGGCAGGCCGACGGCTCGTCCTTGAAGGAATACACCATTGCCGGTCAAGGCGCTCATCACGTCCTGTCCATTGCCGAATCGATGTACCGCAGCCTCCCGGCTGAAGAAGTCGTCGCCCAGGCCTGTGCCCATGGCGCACCGAACGATGCCAAAGGGGAAGCCGACGTCGTATCGTGGATCAAAGCCGCTGCTATCGTAGCCCAGAAAGATCCCATTGCCTACGGCGCCTTGAATAAGATGGGCGACGGCCTCCCGGCACCGCATCGTCAGGAAGGCTACATCGTCCACCTCGGTGACCACGATTGGGTCCTCAGTTCGCCGGCCGCTCAAAAAACGTCTGCCCTCTTAAAGAAAATCGCCGCATCCCAGTACGGCATGAGCGACGGCCCGGCTTTCAATTACTTCAAAAACTATGCAGAAGCTCAGCTCTCCTGTATGTACCTCAACATGCTCCAGTCTGAACCGAATGGGGAAGCTCTCGTCGCCCAGGCTGTTGGCAATGTAATTTTGAAATAACAAGGGTCTTATGATGCATACTTTATAATTGACAGTGCCAGCTTTAAACTTTAAAATAGACGGAGATATTGTCTACTCAGAAAGGAGTTATCCCGTTTATGTTCAAAAATGGAGCACAAGTTGGATTGCTATTATTCGGTATGTTCTTTGGAGCCGGGAACCTTATTTTCCCGCCGTCCTTAGGCTTTCAGGCCGGTCAGGCTTTCACGCCGGCCATCCTCGGTTTTCTCTTATCCGGCATCGGCATGCCCGTCGTCGCCGTCATCATGGGGACTTTCAACCCCGGAGGCTTCCGAGCTGAAATGAATCGTAAGATTTCGCCCTTATTTTCCCTTATTATTTTAACCTTAATGTACTTGTCCATTGGACCTTTGATGGCCATTCCCAGAACGGCAGCGACGTCTTTTTCCATTGGCATCCTGCCCATTACCGGTGACGGCATGATACCCCTGGCCATCTTTACGGCCCTGTACTTTGCCTGCGGCTGGTGGCTGTCGATTACGCCGTCGAAGCTCCTTGACCGCGTCGGCAAGGTATTGACGCCGATCTTCGTCATCATGATCGTCCTGATCATCATCGTCGGCATGATCGCCTACACGACGCCGTCCGATGCGGCTCCTATGGGGAAATTTGCCGCCTCGGCTTTCGGCAACGGCTTTATCGAAGGTTATAACACCGTCGATACACTGGCTTCCTTTGCCTTCTGCATCATCGCCTTAGAAGCCCTGAAGCGCGTCCATTTCGCTTCGGAAAGGGAACATGTCATTAGTGTATGGATGGCCGGTGCAGCCGTCGCCGTTCTCATGGGCTGCTTGTACCTGGGCCTGGCCCTCTTGGGCAACCATTTTCCCATTCCCCAGTCGGTCTATTCCGACCCCGGCGTCAACCTCGGCGCTTATGTCCTGTCTCAGACGTCGTTCCAAGTCTTCGGTACCGTCGGCATGGCCTTCTTGGCCGTCATGGTCACCTTGACCTGCTTTACGACGACGGTCGGGCTCATCGCCGCCGTTTCGACCTTCTTTGCAGAAGAATTTACGATTCTGTCCTATAAGCAGTACGTCACCCTCATCTGCGTCGTCAGCTTCCTCTTGGCGAACTTGGGACTGAATCAGATCATTCAGGTTACCCTGCCTTTGCTACTCTTCGTCTATCCCATTGCCATCGTCGTCGTCATGCTGACCATCCTCAATAAATTCGTCAGCTTGTCGAAACTGGGCATGCGCTGCACGGCAGCAGCGGCCGGCATGGTATCTGCCATCGACATCGCCTACCAATTCTTTGGTGTCCGGGCGGCTGGAACCTTGATTCAAGGCCTGCCCTTAGGCGACAGCGGGTTAGGCTGGCTGGTGCCGGCATTAGTATGCATGGCCCTGTCCTTAGTCCTTCCCGGTAAGATTACCGGTGAAAGTGCCTTAGCCCCTGAAGAATAGCCAGAAAATCCAAGCTCACATCAAACCATTGATTCCCACGAGGGATTCCCCGCCTATGAGCGAAGTGTTCACGTCCTTGTCCATAGCGATTAAGCGAATTGGCTGAACTTGGATTTTTACAACTTCATATAGTGTGTTTCAAAAAAGGCTGTAGTTTATTGTGACCTCTGTTTACAATAGATGGCAGCCTTTTTTGACAGATTCTGTTTGGCCCTTCGTTTCCGATGACGGCAGGGAGACCGAAAGTCCGATAAATTGAGGATTAATCCCATTTTTTCAGGGCCTTATCCTCATTGACAGGAGGGCCTTCGGTATGTAGAATGAAAGGTAAAAATAGAGGTGTAGAAAGGGGTTTTGATATGGACAGTGTAATGAACAGTGCCATTCTCGGCATTTTAATTCCCTTTGCCGGGACTTCATTAGGGGCAGCTTGTGTCTATGCGATGAGGGGGGAATTGAACCACCAGGTCCAGCGCGGTTTGACCGGCTTTGCCTCAGGCGTCATGATTGCCGCTTCGATTTGGAGCCTTCTCATTCCGGCCATGGAAGAATCGGCCCATTTAGGGCGGTTTGGCTTCGTTCCGGCTGTCGTCGGCTTCTGGCTGGGCATCTTGCTGCTCTTAGCCTTGGACCGACTCGTTCCGCATCTTCATATGTACAGTGAAGAGGCGGAAGGGCCGCACAGCCATTTGCAGCGGACGACGATGCTGGTCTTGGCCGTCACTTTGCACAACATCCCTGAAGGGATGGCTGTCGGCGTCGTCTACGCCGGCCTTTTAGCCGATCAGACCGGCATCAGCGCTGCCGGTGCCTTGGCCTTGTCCTTAGGGATTGCCCTCCAGAATATGCCCGAAGGGGCCATCATTTCCATGCCCTTGAAGTCGGCCGGAATGGGTTCCCATAAGGCCTTTCTCGGCGGCGTCCTTTCGGGGATCGTCGAACCGATCGGGGCTGTCGTTACCATCGCCCTTACGGCCTTTATCCTGCCCGTCCTGCCGTATCTCCTCAGTTTGGCAGCCGGTGCTATGTGCTACGTCGTCGTCGAAGAATTGATCCCTGAAATGTCAGCCGGCGAACACTCCGATATCGGCGTCTTGTCCTTTGCCTTGGGCTTTACGGTCATGATGGCCATGGACGTAGCCCTGTCGTAAGGTCTGACTGCGAAAGAAGGGGACCGCTGTGAAGGTACGCATTACCGATGAATTAGCCCAGCAAATCGTCGACTCAGCCAAGGCTGTCATCGGCTGGAATATCAATTTTATCGACCGCCACGGCCGAATCATGGCCAGTACCGACGCCAAGCGAATCGGTACCTATCATAAGGTCGGAGCTGAGGCAGCCCGCCTGCGCCAGGTTCAGACCGTTTACGAAAATCGACCGCAGGACGGCGTCAGTAAGGGCGTCAACTATCCCATTATCATGGACCGCCAGGTCCTCTGCGTCATCGGCATTACGGGAGAACCGGAAGTCGTCAGCCAGTACGGCTTTTTACTGACTAAAATCTGTGAGGTCTTCCTTAAAGAATACGGCCTCAATGAAGAGGCCTTCAGCGAGCAGGAATACCGCAGCCGCCAGGTCATGGCCCTCATTTATCACGACCGGGACACGATGCAGCAGATGGCGGACGAACGGCCCGAACTGACGGAAGGCTCCTATGTTGCAGCCGTCTTTCGTTGGCATGACGGGGCCGGCCGGGGCGACGATTTTCGCAAGGCTATGACGACGGCCTGCGGAGAACTCGGTATTTCGCTCTTTACCTATATCTATCCCGATAATTTTGTGCTCATCATTCCCGGGGACATCTATCCCCGTTGGGAGAAGCAACTTTCTTTGTGGAAGGGGCGATTTTATCCGAACCTTCGCGTCGGCGTCGGGACGGAAGAGCCTTTTCACCGGATTTATGAGTCATACCGTTTTGCCAAAATGGCCCTTCAGGCAGCGGCTGACCGCCAGGTCTTTTGTGTCCGCGCCGACGACATGAAGCTGGCCTTTTTACTGCAGAGTCTGAACGCCCCTTTGCGGCGCCGCTATCGCCAGGATATCTGCAAGGGCCTGACGGACAGCGAAATCCACTTGCTGCAGGTCTATTACCGGCAGAATCTTTCCATCCGGCAGACGGCGGAAATCCTCTCTATCCATAAGAATACCCTTCAGTACCGACTGAAAAAGATCGCCGAGACGACGGGCCTCGATCCCCGTTCCTTCAGCGATGCCGTAACCCTATATATTGCAACGCTGCCATGGTTCTAAAACCGAAAAATGGCAGCGTTTCTTAGTATCGGTAACATAGAAATGAAAAAACTCCTCTGTTACACTAGAGACACAATAAATATGTAGATAACTCATAGTGTATAAAGGAGTGGGGGATATGAAAGTTGTCATTGCTATCGATTCATTGAAAAACAGCCTGACGTCGGTCGAAGCCGGAAGAGCCGTTGAAGCCGGCGTCCGCAAGGCTTATGGGGCGCAGCCCGTACAAATCGTCGTCAAACCCTTGGCCGACGGTGGAGAGGGGACCGTCGAAGCCCTCGTCGAAGGGATGAATGGAGAACTGCGCCATGCCGTCGTTCAGGGGCCCTTGGGGGACGCTGTTTCTTGTGCTTACGGCTATCTGCCCGATACGGGAACGGCAGTCATCGAAATGGCCGGCGCTGCCGGCTTGGGTCTCGTCCCGGAAGAAAAGCGAAATCCTCTCTATACGACGACTTACGGTGTCGGTCAGGTCATGGCCGAGGCTATAAAAGGGGGCATCCGCCGTTTCATCATCGGCCTTGGCGGCAGTGCTACCAGTGACTGCGGCGTCGGCATGCTTCAGGCCTTAGGCTACGTCTTTCGCGATAAAGACGGCCGCGTCGTCGGGACCGGGGGGCTGGCCGTCGGTGACATCGCCTCTGTCGACGACAGTCAGGTCCTGCCGGCTTTGAAGGAATGCACCTTCGACGTCGCCTGTGATGTGACCAATCCCTTGTACGGAACGTTAGGGGCAGCTACCGTATTCGGACCTCAGAAAGGGGCGTCGCCGGCCGATGTCAAATCCCTTGACCAAGCCAGCCGCTCTTTTGCCGCCATTACCGAGGCCTATTTAGGCGAAGACTACAGTCAGGCTTCCGGTGCCGGTGCAGCCGGCGGCATGGGCTTTGCCGTGCTGGCTTATCTGAAAGGCAGCCTGCGTTCGGGAATCCAGATTGTACTCGATTCCATCCGGTTGGCCGACGTCGTGGCCGATGCCGATTACGTCATTACCGGTGAAGGCCGCCTCGATGCCCAGACAGCCATGGGCAAGGCACCCATCGGCGTGGCTAAGCTTGCCAAACAGTATGGAGCCAAGGTCATCGCCCTGGCCGGCTGCACGACGGAAGATGCCGGCGAGTGCAATCGACAGGGCATCGATGCCTTCTTTTCCATCGTCGACAAAGCCATGCCCCTGCAGGAAGCCATGGACCGCGACACGGCCATGGGCAACATGACCCGGACGGCCCAGCAGGTCTTTAATCTCATCCGCGCCGTAAGCTGAGGCGATCAGCGAAACTTTGACGCTTCGGCCTTAGCCAGTTGGTCGCAGCGTTCATTGAGGGCGACGCCGACGTGGCCTTTGACCCAGTGGAAGGTGACCGTATGAGAATGGTAGAGCTTGTCGAGTTCTACCCATTGCTCCTGATTTAAGACGGGTTGGCCGTCGGCTCTTGTCCAGCCTCTTCGCTTCCAATTGGCCATCCATTTGGTGATGCCGTTTTTCAGGTATTGGCTGTCCGTATAGAGGGCGACTTTGGTCCCTTCCGGGGCAAAGCGCAGGGCCATGATGGCGGCCTGGAGCTCCATGCGGTTATTGGTCGTCGACGGGTGACCGTCTGAGAGTTCGGTCACTTCGCCTGTGGCTACGTTGCAGGCGACGGCAGCCCAGCCGCCGGGACCGTCGGGATTGCGAAGGCAGGAGCCGTCGGTGTAGATGACGAAATCCTGATCCTTGTCGGAAGGGAGGGCCGGTTCGGCTAAGGTCGGCTTAAGGGTTCGTGCCCTTGACGTCGAAGGACCTCCTTTGCGGACGGGGGTACTGTCGCTGCCGTTTAGCCAGCGCATGGCTTCCGTCGCATCGGTGAAACTTTTATAACGTGCTCCCGGGTAAGCGTCGACTTGTTTTTTACAGTCTTCCCAGGAAGTGAACAGGCCCGTTTGGCGGCCTTGCCGTACGGCATATATCTTCTTTTGCATAAGACACCTCATTCTTTTGTCATCAAGGAACGCTTATGATTGTATCATAAAAAAGAAAAAGAAAACAGGCGCAGTCAGTGACTTTAGCGCCTGTTTTCTATATAATGGAAGTATACACCTTACCGTTTTCAGGTTGGGAGGGATTCATTTTGAATATTGAGCAAGTTTCTGCTGTGTATTTCAGTCCCACCGGGAAGACGAAGCAAATCGTCTGTCACTTTGCAGCCTCAGCTGCTAAGGCCCTTCAAGTCCCGCTGCGGACGATGGCGCTGGACTTACCGGCCGAGCGAGAGGACCGTCATGTCTTTTCCGAAAGGGAATTGGTCGTCGTCGGCGGGCCGACCTATGCCGGAAAGCTTCCCAATAAGATTATGCCGGCCTTCCGGGAGAATCTCATCGGAAAGGGGACGCCGGCCGTCGCCTTAGTGACCTACGGCAACCGCTCCTTTGACAATTCCCTGGCCGAACTCTGTGCCATCTTAAAAGAAAATGCTTTTAACCTAGCCGGTGCCGGGGCCTTTGTTGCCGGCCATGCCTTTTCCGAAATCTTGGCTGCCGGCCGTCCCGATGACGATGACCTGGCTGCCGTCGCGGACTTTGCCCTTAAGGTTGCGCAGCGGCTGCAGCAGGGAGACTGTCCGACAGGCTCCTTGACCGTTGACGGCGATGCCGAAGCACCTTATTATATTCCTAAGGGGGAAGACGGACAGCCGGCTAAATTCTTAAAGGCCGTCCCCAAGACGGATATGGAAAAATGCGTATCCTGCGGCCTCTGCGCCCGCCTGTGTCCCATGGGATCCATCGACTTTTCTCAGCCGGACAAGGTGACGGGCATCTGCATCAAATGTCAGCGCTGCGTCCTTTCCTGTCCCTATGGGGCCAAGTATTTTGACGATCCGGCTTTCTTGTCTCATGTGAGGATGCTGGAACAGCATTATACGGCTCGGGCCTCTTATAAAATCTTTCTCCCTTAAGCGGCTCGTTTGGATGCTTTCAAGGCTGCCGGAAGCACGATTGTGCGGTCGAATTGAGGCATCCACTGCTGATTCTTGTGGCTGTAGGTCCGAATGACGATCTTGTCAGGGTAGAGATAGAAAGAATTGGTCCAAATTTCGTCGCTTTCCCAAGCCGGGTTGTAGACATCCAAGACCTGGGTGCCGGCGTAGTAGTTAATGGGATTGTCGAAGCTCGGATCCGTAGGCGGCGTGTGGGTGTGGCCCGAAGCCCAGACGAGAACCTGAGGGTTCTTGACTAAAATGTCGTGAAGGTCCTGAACGGGGGCCGTGAAGTTGCGGGCCTGGTTTTCACTGTTGTCCGGGAGAATCGTTCCGTTTAGCGGCGTGTGGCAGAATATCAGGGTCGGCTTGTTCTTGTTGGCCGCCAGTTCTGCTTTCAGCCAGGTCAGCTCTGCCTGCGACAGTTCGACGGCATAAGGCTTGCCGCTGGCATTGATATGGCCTTCGATTTCGTCAGGCGACAGGAAGAGCAGCAGGTAATGGCCCATGTCCTTGGCATAATAAAGAGGACCGTAGCTTTCCTGATAGAGGCCGATATGGCTCATCCGTTCATACGGGTCGGCAGGCTGCAGCTTTCCGTCGACTTCCGGCACTTCACTGTAGACGACTTCATGGTTGCCGGCGACGAAGGCTTTCGGATGGCTGACTTTGTCCGTCAGTTCATGAGCCAGGCGGTGTTCTTCCCGGCCGCCGGCCAACTGGGTCATATCGCCGGTAAAGACGCAGAGATCGACGTCTTTCCAGGAGTTGATATCCTGTACGGCTTTTTCTTTGTTAGCCATCTTCTGGGCCCGAAGGGCCTTGTCCTTCGTTTCCTTACTGCCGTAATGGACATCGCTGAGGACGACGATGCGCTGGTAATCTTTGGCAGTGTCTGCGGCGCGGACGGCACTCAGTCCGACGGGACTGAGGCTGGCAGCCAACAGTAAAGCTGCCGTCATACGAACAATACTTTTTAAAAACATTTCTCATACACGCTCCTTGTGATGGATTTGTGAACCTCATCTATCATAGGAGCCGATTGTATAAAGCAGGTAAGGATTGACTGCATAAATCGTAATTTTTGCTTATCATTTATTTAAATTTTTTATATATTTTATAAATTTAAGGAGGTTTTTTCTATGGATTTACAAGAAGCTCGCGAACTCGCTCGCAAAAAGATGAAGGGCTGCTACGTCTGTCCCGAATGCGATGGCAAGGCCTGTAAGGGGATGATTCCCGGCTTTGGCGGTCTGCGGACGGCGAAGTCCTTCCTGCGCAACGTAGAAGCCTTGGCAGAATACGGCCTGGTCATGCGCAGCATGGGCAGTGTGGTTGATCCCAATCCGGCGGTTACGATTTTCGGTAAAGAAATCAGCATGCCTGTCCTCGTCGCTCCCGTTGGCGGCGTCATCCTCAACTCCAAGGTCCCCGGTGATCCGGCTACGGTAGAAATGGATTATAACGAATACGTTTCCAAAGGCGCCTTTGATGCCGGTACGCTGTGCTTTACCGGTGACGGCGGCATGGAATACATGTTTGAATCGGGAATCGTAGCCTCCAAAAAACGGGAAGAAACGGTCATTCCGACAATCAAACCGCGGAGCAACGACCAGATCATTGAAAAGATTAAAATAGCTGAAAAGGCACATGCCTTTGCCGTCGCCAGCGATATCGATGCAGCTACCTTAATCAATATGCATATCTTTGGCCAGCCTGTAGGTCCGAAGAGCGCCAGCGATATTGCCGAACTGGTCAAATCGACGTCTCTGCCCTTTATCGTAAAAGGCATCATGTCTCCTGAAGAAGCCGTTGCCTGTGCCGATGCCGGCGCGAAAGGCATCGTCGTCAGCAACCACGGCGGCCGCATCCTCGATGGTATGGTCGGTACGGCCGACGTCCTGCCGGAAATCGCCAAGGCCGTGAAAGGCCGGCTGACGATCTTCGTCGACGGCGGTGTCCGTCACGGCGAAGACGTCCTTAAGATGTTGGCCCTCGGTGCCGATGCCGTCCTCATCGGTCGTCCCGTCGCCATCGCAGCTATCGGCGGCCAGGCGGAAGCCGTTAAGCTCCTGCTCGATACTTTGAAACGAGAAATCATGGATGCCATGATGATTACCGGCGTTCACGATTTATCCAACGTATCACCGGATATCTTAAGACGGTTATAAGATCTTTTAAAACATGAATAATTGACAGCCCGCCGGCCTGCCCGTATAATAGTCCTATTGGATTGTACTTGATAGGAGGAATTTCATGCATAGTATTTCCTATTTTTGGCACTTGTCGCGACTCATATACGGACCTCGGAATTTTCAAGAGAACAAGCGGGCTGTCGTTTTTTTTGCAAGGGCGGTCTCTAATAGGGCCTTGTTCGAAGAGCTATACGATTTCTTCGACCGTTATGAGCCGATGAAAGGCTTTTTTGAGCAGCACGATCCGGATTTTCAGGAAGTCATGACCCGGGTCTTCTTGTTCAAAAACTCGACCATGCGCCAGCGGCTCGACGCCTTGAAGCATCATTTCACCATTTTACGGACCTTCTTTTCCGATGAAGTCATCCGCGAAATTTACTGGGGGAAGGGCTATACCCTTTGGACGTCGGACGATTCGGCCTTGCCTCTTGAAATGCGGCTCATCTTTGATACGGGCCAGCGAAAAGAAGGCTTCTTGTCGCTTTATCTCTATCATGAAGGCCAGATGATCTATCATTTCAATTTCCGCTTCGATTACAACAGCGACGGCACGCCGTCTATGTATATCGGCACTATTCAGGGCTCGAAGCATGGTTTGGAAACGACGAAAATTCTGACCAAGAAGCTCTTTGGCTACCGGCCGAAGAATTTCATCCTCTATTTGATGCGCATCTTCGTTCAGACTTTGGGCATCCGCGATATGTACGTCATTACTGACGAGGGCTTCTATACCAACAGCCATCTGCTGCGCGGCAATCGTTCCAAGAAGACCAATTTCAATGACTTCTGGATCGGTGAAGGTGCCGTCCCCGATGCCGGCGAGGCTTGGTATTTCCGTCTGCCCATCGAAGAAAAGCGCCGTAAGTACGACGAAATTAAGTCGCAGAAACGCAACCTCTTCCGCAAGCGCTATCTCCTCATGGACGCCATCGTCCCGCCTTACATCGAAGCCATTCGCAAGCTTTTCCGCCAAGGCTTTGCGCCGACGCCGTCGGCCGTCGATGAAGCATCTATCGTCGATAAGCCTGCCGATTACGACCCCATCGAGGCGCCGAAGGGGTGACTGACCGTCTTTAATCAGTAGCCGCAAGCCCTTTTAAAACGGCACAGAGCATCTTTTGGCTGCGGTCCCATAAGGGATAACGGCCGTCAGAGAGGGCATATTCAAAAATGCATCCTTTTTCCAGGACGCAGAGATCTTCTGCCAGTTCCCGCGTATTGATACGTTCCGGGAGCTGGCTTTTTTTTCGGGCTTCTTCCAAGGCTTCATAGACTTTGGCCAAGATGGGAAGGCGCGTCTTGTCGCTTACGTCGTCAGCTGTGATGTACAGGCTGGCATTGCTCGGCGTGTAGAAATTTTTGATGAATTGAATGTCTTGGTCAAGGCAGAAGCGGACATAGAGTCCGAAGATATAGAGGATTTGTTCGATGAAATCGTCTGATTCCGGCGGCTGAGATTCATTTTTATAGCGCTCATAGCCGGCGACGAAGTAGTAGGATAAGAGTTCGTCTTTATTACCGAAATGATGATAAAAACTGCCGACGGAAACTTTTGCCGTTTGGCAGACGTTGTTGACCGTTACGTATTCATAGCCCTTTTCTTGGATTAAGGCCAGAGCCGCGTCAAAAATCTTCTGCTTGACCTGCTGGCTTCTCACTTTGCGGGGAACTTTTAGTGTTGGCATCGTCATTGCCCCTTTCTTTGTAGTCACTTAATCTTTACATGATTTTTTTCGCCTGTCAATGTGAAATCACAGGGCATAGTAAACAGGGCCTCGGCTGAAGGTGTATCGCCTTCGTGCCGGGCCCTGTTTCTTTATACACTCCTTAAAAGGGAGCGACGATATTGTAAGGCTTTTTCCGTATCGGTATCCATTTTTTCGATGAGTCGGTCCAACTCGGCCAGGATGCGTTCTTTATCCTGGGGGAGACGGGCCAGGAAGGACACGGCATTGGCTGCGCCGCGGGCATCGATGGTGATGGGATTTTTCAGTTCGGAAATAAAGGTGCGGAACTCGCGGAGCCGTTCCGTTTCGGAGGCTTCTTCGAAGGTTCCGTTTTGGAGTTCGTCGTAAAGGGGCGTTCCGGGCAGGAAGGCGACGGTCGTCAGGAAGAGGTATGACGGATGGACCTGATTGAGGACTGACGCCGTGATCTTCGCATCTTGTTCGCCCTTGCCCTTGCCGGCAATGCCGCCGAGGTAGATGACCCGGTAGGTCATGCCCGAGGCATCCATCTTTTTCAATTCCCGCAGGACGTCGGCACCGGAGTAGCCTTTATTGACATGGGTCAAAACTTCGTCGTCGGCGCTCTCGATGCCGATGACCAAATTGTCGTATCCCAAGGCGTGGAGTGCCTTTAAATCGTCGACGCTCTTGTGATACAAGTCGTCGATACGGGCATAGGCCGCGATGCGGCAATCCGGGAAATAAGATTGAAAGAGCGCTGCCAAATCGGAGAGCTTGTCTGTGCTCAAGGCGAAGGGGTTGCCGCCGGAAGCCCAAATTTTCTTGGCCTTCGGGAAGTGGAGCGCCGCTTCTTTGACGTCGGCTTCTATCTGTTCCCAGGGAGCGACGCGGAAGGGATAGCCTTCGTAGAAATTGCAGAAGGTGCAGCTGTTATGGGTGCAGCCGACGGTGACTTCGATAAAGACGCTGTCGGCGTCTGTCGGGGGCCGCACGATGGGACTGTTAAAATGCATTTGTCATGCCTCCTTACCAGGATTCACGGGTGATCGTTTCTTTGACCCAGCCTTTTTCCCAGGGGGCTGTCTTTTCGATGATGCCGGTCAACTCCTTAAAGTACCATTTCCCGTCGACTTTGACGTATTTGTTTTTATATTTGCCGACTAAGACGTAGGCATCGTCCGTGCCTTTTTCATCGGTCATGGTCAGCAGGCAGACCAGGCAGAACGAGCCCTCGGCAGATTGGCCGTCGCCGCTGATTTCGACCATGGGAGCCATCATGTTGTGCTGGCCCCAGGGGATGGCCTTGCCTAAGCGGGCTGCATGAGCCTTGATGGCTTCATGACCTTGGGCCGTGCCGCCGCAGCCTTTGATTTCCCATAAGCCGTCGGCCGTAAATAAGGAGGCAATGCCTTCACCTTGATAACCGTGGTCGAGGTAATATTCGTATTTATATTGGAGTTGTTCACAGGCGTGAATGTCTTCTAAGCGTTGAATGCGTTCTTCAAGTGTCATGATTCATAATCTCCTTTTGCGGTGAAATAAATTGCTTTTTAAAGTAGTTCTAGAACGTATTCTAATTATAAGACGAGAAATTAAAAATGTCAACATACTTTCTAGAATGCATTCTAAAAAGTATATTGACAGAAATCAAAGGCCCGGATTGATGTGATTTATGGAGGTACGGATAAAAGGGAGATAAGCCAAAAAGCGCTACCCCGGGCCAAAGTCCGGAGGAGCGCTTTTTCAGGTGATTCTGTGGAATTGTTGGCAGCAGGGCCTTACGACCGACGGCCCCTTTGAGCTGTGCCCATGACGACGAGGCGGCCGCCCTGGGCTTCGTAGAGGCGATGGGAAATGGAGAGGACCGTCCGGTTTTGGGAGGCCGCCTGCAGGGCTTCTAAGACCTGGCGTTCAGTCAGGGCGTCGAGGTTGGCCGTGATTTCATCGAGTAAGAGGATTTGCGGGTTCATGACGACGGCCCGGGCGATGGACAGGAGCTGCAGCTGGCCGCGGGAGAAGTATTCCTGCCGGAACGGCGTGTGAAGTCCTTCGGGCAGGGAGGTGCAGAGGTCCCACAGGCCGACGAGGCGCAGGGACTTTTCAATGGCTGTCTCGTCTATGCGGGGATCCTTGAGGCTTACTTGGTCGGAAATGGTTCCGGCCACGTCGTGGAACTGCTGTTCTACGTAGCCGAAGACTTGGCGCCGAAGGGACGGTGCCAGGCGAGACGGCTCGCAGCCAAAGACGCGGATCGACCCTTCTTGGGGGGCGTACAGGCCGAGGATCAGTTTAAACAGGGTGCTCTTACCGGAACCGGTGCGGCCCGTGATGGTGACTGTTTCCCCTTTTTTGACGGCCAGGGACAGGTGGCGGAACACCGTTTCATCCTTGCCATAGCCGAAGGCGGCATCGTCGATGACCAAGGGTGGGGCAGTGGTTGTCAGGTCGTCTGCCGTTCCCCTTTCTTGGACGGGTTCGGCAAAAAATTCTTTCAAGCGGCTGATGCCGGCTATGGCCGACTGGATGTTTTGGATTTCCATGCCGATGCTTTCAATCGGCGAGAAGATGAGGCGCACGTAGGCGATGAGGGCGACGACGGTGCCGACGGTCATGCCGAAGAGGTCCTGCAGGAAGGAACTGCTGACCGAGAGGGCCATCATGATGCAGATGATGAGCGTCGACAAGGTGATGATGATGGGCGAATAGATGGCGTCACAGAAATTGCTTCTCTCCATAGCGGCGAAACTGTCGCCGATGGTCTTGCCGTACCGGCGGCGCAGGTGGCGTTCCTGCTGACAGGTATGGATGGTGCGGATGTTGTGGACCGTTTCCGGAATGAGTTCGTTGGTCCTGCCGATGGCTGCACGGTTATCCCGTTGTGCCTGAAGCATGCGTTTTTGAAAGTATCGGGTCAGGAGAAATAAGAGGGGCAGGGCGATGCACAACAAGATGCCCAGGCCGCCGCTCAAGTGGAAGACGACGACGAGGATGCTGGAGATCGTAAGGACGTCGGCAATCATGCTGACGACGCCGGAGTCGAAGAGGTCTTCCAAGGTGTCGACGTCGTTGACAAAGAGGGATGTGACGGCCCCTGATTCGTGGCTGACGAAATAAGGTGCCGGCAGGGCGCTGAGGCGGCGGCACATGGCTGAGCGCAGGCCGTGGGTGATCTTTTGGCCGAAGATGGTAATCAACGTTTCTTTTAAGGCGTCGACGAGGCCGCTGCCGGCGTTTACGACAAAATAGACGACGCCTGCCGTCAGTAAGGACATGGCCGCAAAATTGCCGCCGGCCAGGCTGTCGACGATATACTGTAGGATAAGAGGCGGTGCGACGCTGACCGCGATGGAGGCGGCAATGGCCAGGACCAGACCGATGATGAGAGGCAGATTGGCCTTTACGGTCTGTAAGAAAATCTTATACATGGCGGTCACCTCCCTGCCCTTTCTGCTGCATATCGTAGAGTTTGCGGTAGGCTCCGTGAGTTTCGTACAGTTCACGGTGAGTAGAGACCAGCGGCCGGCCGTCGCTGCTGAGCCAAATGACTTGATCGAGGTAGGAAAATAAGGCCAGGCGGTGTGAAATGAGGAGGATGATACAGTCGCTGTAGGATTTTCGGAGATGGTGGAATATCTTTCGTTCCGTCGTCATGTCGACGGCAGCAAAGGGATCGTCGAAGACGAGGAGGGGCCGCCGATGAAAGAGGGTGCGGGCCAGGGCGATGCGGGCCTGCTGACCGCCGGAAAGGCGCTGGCCCCCTTCGCCAATAGGCGTCTCTATGCCTAAGGGGAAGGACGCACAGTCTTCATCCATACAGACTTCGGTGAGAACCTTTGTGACATCTCCGGCAAGGCCGAAGCGGATATTCTCTTCGATGGTCGCTGAAAATAACTCGCTGTCGTGGCCGCAGTAGCCGACGATGCCTTCCGGCCCGGTATGGCCGTTTCCCAATTGAACGGAGCCGAAGCGGATTTCGCCGCCGTGAGGCTTTTCGCCGAGAAAGGTAAGGCCCAGGGTCGACTTGCCGCAGGCGACGGGACCGGTAATGCCGATGATGTCGCCGGGCTTGGCAGAAAAGGATAATCCCTCATAGACAGGCCGTTCATTTTCATGATAAGAAAAGGACAGGTCGGAGACCGTAAGCGCTGCCGGCGGATAGGTCGGTACCGGTTCCGGCAGCGGATGGGAGGCCTGCAGCCGGGGCTGGATGCGGTTCCACGACACCTGTGCCTTTTGGACGGCATTGAACAGGCGGGCTGCATGGGAGGTCTTGATGGACATCTTGACGAAACAGGAGAGGTACGTCGAAAAGGCGGCGATGTCCCAGATCTGCCAACCCTCTCCGAGGACGTTGCGGCCGCCGAGCCAGACGACGAGAATCGTGCCGATCATGGCGATGATTTTATAGATAGGCTGCATCGTGTTTTCCCACAGATTGGCCAAAATCATCTTCTGTTCGTAGTCTTTCAGGTAACGTTCGTACTGGGCATTTTGCACGTCTTCTTCGCCGTAGACGCGGTAGGTCAAGGCGTTGCTGATGCGGTCCAAGGTGATGCCCGACAAGGCGCCGCTGCTCTCTTTGCTGCGGGCAGCCGTCTCAGCGACGAGGCGCCGCAGTCGGTTGGCCAGGACGTAGGCCAAGGGCGGGAAGACCAAGATACAGAGGGTCAGTTTCCAGTCGTAGACCAAGAGCATGACCAGGTAGGTCACCATGACGACGCCTGTATCGAAGATTTCTGTCGTGAACTTTCGCATCCCTTCGACACAGGTGTCGATGTCGGAAATGACTTTGGTCATCAAGGTTCCCGTGTGTTCCCGCTCCATCACGTCTTTCGGCGTCTGGACGAGCTGCTGATAGAGCCGGTCTTTCATGGTCAGGCTGACGTTGTTGGCGAACTTTCGGACGTACAGCCGCTTTACGTAGCGCATAGCCTGGACGGCGACGATGACCAGGGCGTACATCAGACAGAGGGCATACATATCGGCAGCCGTTTTCGTGCCGCCGAACATATCGTAGAGGTACTGTGCCAGCTGGCCGTCAAACCAAGGGCCGGCAATCATGCCGACGTTGTAGAGAATGCCGCTGACAGTGACGATAAAGAGAATTTTCTTTTCTTTTAAGAAGTAATAATAAACGGAACCGGGTCCCCAGTTTTTCAATGGTAACACCTCGCTTATGTAGTCCATTCATCATACACCATACCGATGGAATTTGCGAGCAATAAAAGGGCTGTTTTATCAATTTGAGAACTTTTTACATTCCCTACCCCTTGCGTAAAGTCAAAAAGACGAATATAATATACCTATACGAAAGTCAAAAAGAAAAATTTTGAGTCGATTTTTTTTAAGAGGTGATTTACGATGAGTGTATTAGCTGATAAAATCGAACAATTTATATTACATAAATTATTGGAAGAAGACAATTCCGATATCGTCCTGCGCCGTAATGAGCTGGCCGATGAGCTGCAGTGTGCACCGTCGCAGATCAGCTATGTGCTGAGTACGCGCTTTTCTAATGACCGAGGCTATCTGGTCGAATCGCGGCGCGGTTCCGGCGGCTTCGTCCGCATCATTAAACTGACGCCGAAGAAGGAAGATCGGACGCCGGTCCTGCTCCACGAACGCCTGCCGGCGGTCAGCATTTCCATGGAAGACCTGGATGCCTTATTATATGAATTATTGAAGCGGCGCAGCCTCACTAACAACGAGGCGGTCATCCTCCACTTGACCTTTGAATCCCTCTATCGCCGTATTGACGACGAAGGGTCGCGCCTATTGGTCATCAGTGATATTTTGAAAAATTTGAACCTTCATTGAAGATAGAAAGGACGTGAGGGCCATGCTCTGTGATGCCTGTAAAAAACGGGAAGCTGTTGTCCATATCGTCAAAATTGAAAATGGCCGGCGCACAGACGTCCACCTGTGTGCGACCTGTGCGAAGAGACAGACAAACTTTTCCAATCCGCAAGATCTGAATATTATCGATAATGATTTTTTCCGTAAAATGGCCTATCCAGATTATCAGGGGGCCAGCGGCGATGAACCGCGTTGTGCCAGCTGCGGCATGACTTATGGGGAATTCAACCACGTGGGGAAATTCGGCTGCCCCGATTGCTATGAAGCCTTTAAAGAAGAAATCCCGCCGCTCCTGCGGCGGATTCACGGCCACAGCAAACACGTCGGCAAGGTGCCTAACCGCGGTACCGGTGTATTCCGGACGGCAACCCAGGTCAAGCGCCTACGCCAGCACCTGCAAAAGCTGGTTCAGGAAGAGCGCTACGAAGAAGCGGCTAAAGTCCGCGATGAAATTCGGGCTCTCCAGCGCCAGCTGCCCGATCAAGGAAAGGGGGAATAAGCCATGGCTTTCGATATGCTCATGGCTCCGCTCTGCCCCTGGCAGGACGGGACCGGCGAGTTTAAGGACATCGTCATCGACAGCCGTGTCCGACTGAATCGGAATTTGAAGAAATACGTCTTTCCCGATAAGGCGTCGGATACGGAATTGTCGGCCGTCCTCGAAGAAGCGAAGGGTCAGCTGGGCACGCTGAACACCTTGGGGCACGGCGCCTATCGCTTCATCTCTTTTGAAGATTTGTCATCCCTTGAAAGGGAAGTACTGGCCGTCAAGCACTTGTCGTCGGCCGGCCACATTGAACGGCCGGAACATCGGGGCATCCTCCTTCGCGACGATGGTGCCGTGTCAATCCTGATCAATGGCGACGACCATTTCTGCATCCAAGTGGCCGCCCCGGGCTTCGACCTGCGGCGCGTTTGGGATCAGGCCGCCCAGATCGACGATGCCTTGGAAAGTCACTTGGACTTTGCCTTCCGCGACGACTTCGGCTACCTGACGGCAAGCCCGTCTCTGACCGGCACGGCCATGACCGTCGGCGTGACCCTTCACGTCCCGGCCTTGGTGCTGATGAAGCGGTTCAACCGCATCGTCCAAGGAACGACTAAATTTGGATTTTCCGTCTCCGGTATCTATGGAGAAGGCGGCGATTCCATCGGCAATATTTTCCAGATCACCAACCAGATTACCCTGGGTGTGACCGAAGCCGATACGATGGAACAGCTGCGAAAGATCGTAACTCAAATCGTGCAGGAAGAACAGAACTGCCGCAGCATGGTTTGGGACCACAATAAGAATACCTTAAAAGATAAATGGCTGCGCACTTGCGGCACCCTCAGTCAGGCCTGGCTCCTCGATGACCGGGAAACACTGAACTTTGCCAGCGACCTTCGCTTCGGCATCGACATGGGGGTCATCCCCGTGCATCCCCTGGCTTATGAAGCCATTATGGCCGCTTCTGATCCTGCCTACCTTCAACTTCAGGCCGGCTCGGAATTAAGCGGCGAGGACTTGGAGCACCAGCGTGCCAAAGCGGTTCAGCAGGTGCTCGGTGAGTACAAAAGGAAGTGATTTCCCATGGCGAACAATCGATTTACCAATGATGCCAAAGCCGTGCTTCAATACGCACAGGATACGGCACAAAAATTCCATCATGATTACGTCGGAACGGAGCATATTCTGCTCGGTCTCGTTTTAAATAAAGACGGCATTGCAGGCCTTATTCTCTCCCAGCTGGGCCTGACGTCGGAAAATGTTACCCGCGCTATTGAACAGCAAGTCGGCTGGGGGACTGATACGACGGGCAAACTGCGCCTGACGCCGCGGACGAAACGGGTCATGGAAATGGCCGTTCGCGAGGCGAACCGTCTGGAACAGAATTACGTCGGTACAGAACATCTCTTGTTCGGCATCCTGGCAGAAGGGACGGGCATGGCGGTCCAAATCTTGGAAGATATGGATATCGATCCTGACCTCGTATCCCAGCGTCTGAGCGAGCTGATGAACGACGGCGACAGCGGCAGCAGTGAGGCTTCCGGCGATAAGAAGGGCAGCGATTTGTCCCAGTTCGGCCGCGACCTCAATGAATGGGCTAAAAAGGATAAAGTCGACCCGGTCATCGGCCGGGAACAAGAAATCAGCCGCGTCATTCAGATCTTGAGCCGCCGGACTAAAAACAATCCGGTCCTCATCGGCGCTCCCGGCGTCGGCAAGACGGCCATCGCCGAAGGACTGGCCCAGCGCATCCTGAACGGCAACGTTCCTGACAGCCTGCAGAATAAGCGTGTCTTTTCCCTGGACTTGGCCAGCATCGTCGCCGGTACCAAGTACCGCGGTGAATTTGAAGAACGGATCAAACGCATCCTCGACACCATTTCCCATGATGATTCGATCATCCTCTTTATCGATGAAATCCATCAGCTCATCGGTGCCGGTGCCGTAGAAGGCGCCATGGATGCAGCCAACATCCTGAAACCGGCCCTGGCCCGCGGCGACCTGCAGTGCATCGGGGCGACGACAGCCGACGAATATAAGAAGCACTTTGAAAAGGATGCGGCCCTGGCCCGGCGTTTCCAGCCCGTCCAGGTCGGTGAACCGAATGAAGAAGATGCGGTATCCATTTTGTTCGGCCTCCGCGACCGCTATGAAGCCTTCCACAAGGCCCGCATCACCGACGATGCCGTAAAGGCGGCTGTCAAATTGTCGGCCCGCTATATTTCTGACCGCTACCTGCCCGATAAGGCCATCGACGTCATGGACGAAGCGACGGCCCGGGTCCGCATGAAAGTCTTTGCGCCGTCTCAGGAACTGCAGGTTCTCGAACAGAAATTGGCGGACATCAAGAAAGAAAAAGAAGCGGCCCTCGACGGGGAAGACTTTGAAAAATGCGCATCCCTGCGCGATGCCGGCAAAAAGATCGCTTCGGAAATTTCTGCCCTCCAGAAGGAAAAGAAGCAGCACGACGATGAAAAACTGGTCGTCACCGAAAACGATATTGCCGACGTCGTTTCTATGTGGACCGGCGTTCCCGTCCAGCAGATTACGGAAACGGAATCGCAGCGCCTGCTCCACTTGGAAGAAGAACTGCATAAACGGGTCATCAGTCAGGACGATGCCGTTACGGCCGTGGCTAAAGCCGTCCGCCGTGCCCGGGCCGGCCTGAAAGATGCCAACCGTCCCATCGGGTCCTTCTTGTTCCTCGGCCCGTCCGGCGTCGGCAAGACGGAATTGGCCCGCACCTTAGCGGCCCAGCTCTTTGACAGTGCCGACAATATGATCCGCATCGACATGAGTGAATTCATGGAAAAATACAGCGTCTCCCGCCTGGTCGGCGCCCCTCCGGGCTACGTCGGCTATGAAGAAGGGGGCGAACTGACCGATGCGGTCCGGGAAAAACCTTACAGTGTCATCCTCTTCGACGAAGTCGAAAAGGCCAGCAGCGACTTCTTCAACCTCTTGCTGCAGGTCCTCGATGAAGGCCGTCTGACCGACTCGAAGGGCCGGACCGTCGACTTCCGCAATACGGTCATCATCATGACCAGCAACCTCGGGGCTTCTCATCTCCGTCCGTCCGGACCGGTCATGGGCTTTGCTACGGGAAGCGAAGGCGGCAGTGAAGAAAAGGCCTTTAACGAGGCCCGCAAGGCAATTCTTGAGGATGTGAAACGCTTCTTCCGGCCGGAATTCTTGAACCGTATCGATGAAATGATCGTCTTCAAGCCCCTGGCTCAGTCCGATCTTCGCCAGATCGTCGATATCATGC
The DNA here is from genome assembly GCF_900539295.1 of uncultured Megasphaera sp. Lineage (GTDB taxonomy): Bacteria > Bacillota > Negativicutes > Veillonellales > Megasphaeraceae > Megasphaera. The sequence goes on along the minus strand of NZ_UQBH01000018.1, from coordinate 5,387 downwards.
TCAAAGAGCTGACCACACGCCTCGGTGAAAAAGGCGTTGGCCTCAACTGGACGACGGCAGCCGACGACGTTCTCGTTCAAGACGGTACGGATTTTGCCTACGGTGCCCGCCCGCTGAAACGAGCTATCCAGAAACTGGTCGAAGACCCGATTTCGGAAATGCTCTTAAGCGGCGACGTCAAAGACGGCAATACGATTCACGTCGACAGTGTAGATAAGAAGAAACTCGTCTTTACGACGGAATGATGATAGGGCTTCGCATGAAGGCTGATGCTTGCCATGCGAAGCCTTTTTTTATAAACAGCGCTGCAGGTCAGCGCGAAGGAGTAATATGGCAAAAGCAAAAATTCGTTACGTTTGTACCAGCTGCGGCAGCGTCTCCAGCCGCTGGCTCGGCCGCTGTCCCCAGTGCGGCGAGTGGAATACGATGGAAGAAGAACAGGTGACGCCCGACGTACCTAAGGCGGCTCAGAGCATGGCCCGCAGCGGTCCGGCGTCGCGGGCTACGTCCTTGTCAGACATCGCCTTAGAAGACATGACCCGCGTCGAAACAGGCATCGGCGAACTGGACCGCGTCCTCGGCGGCGGCATCGTGCCGGGAGCCCTCATCCTCTTGAGCGGTGATCCGGGCATCGGCAAGTCGACGCTGGTCCTGCAGCTGGCAGCGGCCGTCTGCGCCAAGAACGGCACCGTCCTCTACGGGTCCGGTGAAGAATCGGCCGGTCAGATCAAACTGCGGGCTCAGCGCTTAGGCATTGCCGCGCCGAACCTGGTCATTCAGGCCGATACGTCCTTGGACAACATTTTGAGCGAAGCCCACAAGCGGCGGCCGGCCTTGGTCATCGTCGACTCCATTCAGACCATGTACAGCCAGGCCGTCGAAGGGACGCCGGGGAGCTTGTCCCAAATCCGAGAAGGGACGAGCCGCCTCATGACCTTTGCCAAAAGTGAAGCCATTCCGGTCATCGTCATCGGCCACGTCACTAAAGACGGGGCCATTGCCGGGCCGCGCATGATGGAACACATGGTAGACGTCGTCCTCTATTTTGAAGGGGAACGCAACTACCAGTTCCGCATCCTCCGGGGCATTAAGAACCGCTTCGGCTCTACCAACGAGTCGGGCCTGTTCACCATGACCGGCGGAGGCTTGTCAGAACTGGAAAATCCGTCTCAGCTCCTCTTGGCGGAACGGGCGGCGGACCAAGCCGGTTCTGCCGTCGCCGCCGTCCTCGACGGCATGCGGCCTATGCTGGGGGAAATCCAAGCCCTGACGGCTCATTCCGTCTTTGCCGTTCCCCGTCGAACGGCATCGGGCATGGACTACAACCGCCTCATCATCCTCTTGGCCGTCCTTGAAAAGCGCCTCGGCGCCGCCCTTGGCAGCCAGGACGTCTATATCAACGTCGTCGGCGGCCTGCGCCTGACCGAGACGGCAGCCGACCTCCCGGTCCTCCTGGCCGTCTATTCCAGCCTGCGCGACATCTCCATGGACAGCCGGACCGTCGTCATGGGGGAAGTCGGTCTGACCGGCGACATCCGCCGCGTTCCCCAAGCCCTGCGCCGCGTCAAAGAGGCGGCGAAAATGGGGTTCCGTACCTTTATCATGCCCAAGGGAAACCTCGAAGACGTCGAAACCGATAAATTCCCGGACTGCCGCTTCGTCGGCGTCGCCACCCTGCGCGAGGCCATTGAAAAGGCCTTTGCCTGATTTTTCGCTCTGAACGGGGATTTTTCCCGGAAAGGGCGGCTTTCAGTAGGCAAAAGAACTTTACCATGGTAAAATAGGGAAAAACGAGGAAAGAAGGCCGTGTGATGAAGCATTTGGAAGTAGTGGCAGCTATTTTGGAATATAAGGGAAAAATCCTCTGTATGGAACGGGGACAGGGGAAGTTCGACTACGTCAGTTTTAAGTATGAATTCCCGGGCGGAAAGATTGAGGCCGGTGAAGCCAAGCATGCAGCCATTGAACGGGAACTGCGGGAAGAAATGGATGTTCATGTCTCGGTCAAGGAAGAAGACCTGTACATGACTGTCCACCACGACTATCCTGATTTTTCCATCAGTCTCCACGCCTTTTACTGCGTATTGGACAAGCCCGATTTCATCCGGAAAGAACATGTCGATGCCAAATGGCTGGCCCCTCAGGAACTGCCGACCCTGGATTGGGCGCCGGCTGATGTGCCGATTATGCAGAAACTGGCCGGAAAGTAGAGGCGGTCATGGTGGAATATGGGGCCCTTGAACAGTGCCTGCGCGAAGGCTTTATCGACTATACCATCGAAGCCGACCAGCGCTACGTACCGAAAATACTGACCAATAATAAAGAAAAAAAGCGAAAAGTCCTGGATACCATTTTGTCCCAGCTCTACGTCTGCGACCAGTTTCTGTTTTCCGTCGCCTTCCTGACCAAGAGCGGCATTGCCTGCCTGAAGGACGCCCTCATCGAGAATGACCGGGCCAAGGGAAAAATTCTGGCTTCGCAGTATTTGAATTTTACTGAGCCCGACGCCTTGCAGGAACTGCTGAAGTTCCCTAACGTCGAACTGCGCATGGTGACGGAAGAGAGGGCCTTTCATGCCAAGGGCTACCTCTTTCACCGCGCCCAGGCCGGGCCGGAAAATTATACTATGGTCATCGGCAGCAGCAATATGACGGCCAACGCCTTGACGAGCAATCAGGAGTGGAACGTCTTCTTTACGTCGGCTGAAAATGGGGCTCTCATTCGTCAGACCCAAGAGGAATTCCAAGCTCTGTGGGATACGGCAGAAGTCGTCGATGACGACTGGATTCGGGCCTATAAAGCTATCTACAGCTGCCATAATCCGAAGCGGGAGAAGGTCTTTCTGCCCTTCCATAAGATTCAGCCTAATGCCATGCAAAAGGCGGCCCTTTCGGGCATTCAACAACTGCGCGAGGCAGGAGAGGACCGGGGCCTTTTGATTTCAGCGACCGGGACCGGCAAGACCTATCTGTCGGCTTTCGATGTCATGAAACTGCAGCCACGGCGGTTTCTCTTCGTCGTCCATCGGGAACTCATCGTCAAGAGTGCCCGCGACAGCTACGTCAAGGTCGGCGTCAACCCGGCCGATACGGGGCTGTTGACCGGCCATGTCAAAGAGGGCGACAAGCCCTATCTGTTTGCGACGATCCAAACCTTAGCCCGCGATGAAATCCTTCATTCTTTTGCACCCGATGCCTTTGACTACATCGTCATGGACGAAGTGCACCACGGCGGCGCGGCGACGTATCAGAAGGTACTCGACTATTTTAAGCCCCGGTTTCTCTTAGGCATGACGGCGACGCCGGAGCGGTCTGATGATTTCGATATCTATGCCTTGTTCAACCACAATATTGCCTATGAAATCCGCCTCCACGACGCCTTGGCCGAAAATATGCTGGTACCCTTCCACTATCACGGCGTCAGCGAAATTACGGTCAATGGACAAATACTCGATGACCACAGTGATTTTAATGCCCTGACCTGTGAAGAACGGGTGCGCCATATCCTCTATTATGCCGATTTGTACGGCAGCGATACGGACCGCGTCAAAGGTCTTGTCTTTTGCCGCAGTGTCGATGAAGCCCGGTCGTTGGCGGCAGCCTTTTGCCGTCACGGAAGAAGGGCGGCGGCCTTGACTGGGGCGTCGAGCGAAGGAGAAAGACAGGCAGCCATCGCCCGTTTAGAAGCGAACGCTGCTGAGGATGACGACTATCTTGACTATATCTTCACCTGTGATATCTTTAATGAAGGCGTCGATATTCCGCAGGTCAACCAGGTCATCATGCTCCGTCCGACGACGTCGGCCATCGTCTTCGTCCAGCAGTTGGGCCGCGGGCTGCGAAAGTACCCCTATAAGCGGTATTTGGAAGTCCTCGACTTCATCGGCAATTATGAAAATAACTTTTTGCTGCCCATCGCCCTCTTTGGCGATCGGACCTACGATAAAGATTTTGTCCGCCAATTGATGCAGGCCAATTTTTTGCCGGGAGCGACGTCTGTTTATTTCGACGATATTGCGAAAGAACGGATTTATGCGGCCATCGACGCCAAGAGTGCTCTCGCCGATTTGAGGGAGTTGAAGGCATCTTACCGCGACATGGCGTATCGGTTGGGCAGAGTGCCGATGATGATGGATTTCGTCCGCATCGGCGACAAAGATCCGTCCTTATTTATTGCCAAGAAAGAGTCGTTCTATGAATTTTCCCAGTACATGGATCCCCGGCCGTCGACGCTGAATGACGCCCATCGGGCCGTGCTGAAGATGATGAGCCTGGAACTTGCCAATGGGAAGCGGATGGAAGAAATCTTGGTCCTCCGCCATTTGATGGATCAATCGTCGTGGTCGACAGCGGAGCTTGCTGAAGAGATGGAAAATCGGTACGACATGCTGCCGTCGACGGAGACCATGGACCATGCCGCTCGTGTGTTAAGCCTGCAGTTTTTTATCAAAACGGCGCAGAAGAAATACGGCAGTCTGCCTCTTGTTTCTTTTGAAAACCATTGTTATCGGACGACGCCTTATTTTGAATCCTTGAAAGAGAATCCTGAATTTCAAGCCTATGTCGGTGACATTCTCGATTACGGAACGTATCGCTTTGAAGGCCTCTATGTGCAGGACCATCCCGAAATCGTCGGCGGCTTTGCCCGTTATGGCCGCTATTCCCGAAAAGATGTGTCCCGCATCCTAAATTATGCCGCCAACCGCGAAGGGACGCTGAACGGCTACCAAATCGTCGGGAATACCTGTCCCATCTTTGTCACGTATGAGAAGTGTGAAGATATTTCGGCCAATACGAAGTATGAAGACCAATTCGTATCGCCGCAAGAGTTCAGTTGGATGACTCGATCCCGTGTTCGCTTGACATCGTCTCAGATTCCCGCCATTCAGTCCGATGGGACGCGGAAGCTGTTGTTCGTGAAAAAAAGCGATGCTGAAGGATCGAACTTCTACTACATGGGCGATTTAAAGGTCCTGGGCGAGCCGGAAGAGAAGACCATTGCCGACGATCACGGCAATCTTCTTCCCATCGTCAATTTCCGGTTCCTCCTCGATAAGCCCGTAGAAGACAAGCTCTATGCCTATCTTTGTGAATAAAAGAACGGGCAGGAGGCTTTCGGCGGTCGGAGGGGATAAGGGATTCTTTGTAATTTTGGGACAGCACCCGATTTATAAATGGGGGAGACACAGCGGTTAGAACAAAAAACTTTACGGGTTAATTGCAATACCAATTAGGACACTCGAGATAATTCAATCTGAAATTTAGATTCAGCATCCTCGTACGCAAAGATTTTTCGAGGCAGTTCGTTGATCCAGTGTTCAATCATCGCAATGGTTTTAGACGACACCTTAGCTAAATCGCTTCCTTTGGGAATGAAACGCCGGACAA
>NZ_UQBH01000017.1 GCF_900539295.1 uncultured Megasphaera sp. | reverse complement strand
CAAGGGGCCTTGTGAACAGGAGTGTCCACAAGACCCCAACATTTATTATAGAACCTAAAAAAAGCGAGACCGTGAAGGTCTCGCTTTTTTGTTGCCATAGGAGAGGTGATTACATGCCGACTTTGTTCATCAGCTGCTGAATGAGAGCGCGCTGCTGTTCCAATTCAGCTTTCTGGCTGTTGACCTGGCTGGCCAAAGCCTGATTTTCCTGGCGGAGGGTATTGACTTCCGACGTCAAAGCGCTGACATCGACGGACGTACCCTGGCGATAGATGCGGTCGCCTTTGTTGCCGAATTTGAAGGAAACGCCGACGTTGAACATCTTTTCATCGCTGATCGTCGTGCCGAAGCTGAACATCGTATCGGCATTGGGGCGATAGAAGGCGCCGAGGGCTACGGCGTTGTCGCCTTTGTAGTTGCCGAGAGCGGCAGATGCAGAGAATTTATCTTCCGGGTTGAATTCCAACGGATGGAGACCGGCCAAAGCGGCGGCACCGGCACCGACTTTATCGACGCGGTCGTTCAAGCTGCTGACGCGGTTATCTAAGCCTGTTACCTGGTCCTGCAAGTTGCTGACATCACTGTTCAAGTTGCTGACGCCTAAGGTATCTTTCCAACCTTTGATGTCCGTTTCCGTTAAATTAGAGCCGTCGCGGTCAGCTTTCTGGTCGAGTTCCGGCTGGATAGCATCTTTAATGGCGCTGTCGTCGACAGAAATCTTATAATTTACACGGGATTTGTCGTCGTTATAAGTGCTTTCAATTTTTACATTATCCCCTTGGGTCAAGGTAATGGCATCGACGTAGCCGACTGTATTTGTTTCGATACCTAAGGCTTCCTGCCATTTTGCAACTTGGTCTGGTGTAATGTTGCTGGCATCGAGGTTAGCTTTTTTTGCAGTTTCATCAGCGACACGTCTGAGCTGAGCTACGTTGACAGCATCGGTGTCGGTAGTACCGGCAGCGACGTTGGTAATCTGACGGGTTAGGACATATTTTACTCGACCATTACCATCATATTGAGTGGACCCTACACTAACCGCACCACCTGTAGACTTATAGGCACTAAGTTCAGTTCTCTGCTTACCTAAGTCAGTAGCAAAGTCTTGATTTTGAGCAACCCAATTATTCAAAGCTGTGGTTGCGGCTACCGCCTCATCGCTATATTGTTTTTCAAGAGCTACAGCAGCCGTGTACGCTTTCTGTTCATCTTCATTAGTACTGCCTTTAGTATTTACTATAGTAGCTTCTTGCTCAGCTTCTTTAGCTTGTGCGTCATAAAGAGCCTGATTTAATCTATTATATTCAGTAATTTGATTAGCATATTTTGTATTAAAATCCTTCAAACTATCACTGGCGCCAATCGCTGTTGCTAATCCAGATATATCTTTTGGTGTATAACTGCCACCATCATCGGCAAATGGCACATAGCCAATCGTATTAGAATACCGATCAGATACAGAATTAGGCCCTAAAGCAACCCCCTGAGAAACATAAACCTTGGCATTAGTACCTAATGCTGTACCGCTATACGCAACAGAAGCACTTTGACCTAAGGCTACACCATATAAGCCATTAGTCGAAGAATTAGCACCAATAGCAATACCACCGACAGCCTTAGCATTGTTCCCAATAGCCATGCTATAATTAATGCTTCCATAGTTTTGATTACCATCATTTTGAAGATATTTATAGAATTGACCTGCCGTAGCTCCCGATCCGATAGCAACACCATTGTCAGCCCTACTGAATACCCCCATAGCTACTGCCGAGGAATTTGCATATGTATTTCGCCCTACTGCTGCACTGTTAATGCCGGCATAAGTGCCTGCACCTAAAGCTGTAGATCCCATAATAGCACTGCTATAGGTACCAATAGCTGTAGTATAATTTCGCCCTGCATAGGCACCAAAACCTATTGCCATTTTGCCAACATTTTTATTATCATCTACTACGCCACCAGATGTACCATCTACGCCCTCACCATTAGCATTATCATTTTTTGGAGTTCTAAACATATCAGAACCACCAGCATAAGAAGGATTATATGTCTGACGATAATCAATTATTTTCATAGCCCATGTTTGGTCTGCAGTTGGAGTTACAGATCCTTTATCGATTACATCAGTATCTTTTGGTCCGGCACTAATACCGACGTAGGATCCGGTCAAGCCGGCAGCCTGGACGGAGTAGGTTCCGCCGACCGTCGCCAAGCCGAGCAGCATGACGGCTGCGACTTTTGCAAGAAGGTGTTTCTCATTCTGAGTGTTCATAATCAAGTCCTCTTTTCTTAGTATAATTTTGATGGAAATAATCAAATTTATGCTATCATAAAAACCTTCATAAATGCCATTATGAGTCGTTTTGAATCTATCTTATTACAATATAGACACATGAAATTTTATAAGAAATCCAGGGCTCTTAGTAGATATGAAGGTTTTTTGATACGGAGTATAGTATAACAAATTGTGACTTTTCAAGTCTATTATATCACGTTTAAAACACGGTTCAAGCTATTTTTAAGACGTAAGTATACCTTTTAGGGATGAGTATCCTGCGATTTTAGCGGGGAGAAGCGTTTGATAAAGATTTTTTAATTCCATAAAAGATAATTATCATATTTTGTGTATATAGGCCTTATAAATGAAAATTTTTTATTATTATGATAATTTTCATATCGATGATGATTGTTATTAGATAAAATTATTAAAAATAAACAACAGATAACTTTATAAAAAAAGAAATCTGACAAGCTGTTAGCGATGATATTTGATTATAATTGATAAAAACAATACGGATTGCAAATAAATAGCAAATAACAACAAACAGATATCCATGGATTTTAAAAACTACCTTTAAACATGATATATATTATCTTATATAACATCCCGGTGTCAATATAATATTGGACTTTTTTGTGTTTTTTAAGGTAGATACGTCGTGGTGGTGACAGATTTGTATCATGTCGTTGTGAATGGCGAAGGTAAAGGACAGGCTGCAAGCTAATGTATTGGGTAAAGGTAAAGGACAGGCTGCAAGCTAATGTATTGGGTAAAGGTCTTGTAATATATAATAGAAAAATATGATCCTTGAAAGGGAAGGGATATAGTGGAATTTATTTTAACCTGCCAGAAGACTCCTTCCTCTTAGGAGGGGGATGAATGGCGTGTGGTTGATGGGCTTGGTGTTCGCGAAAATTACAAATCCACGTAGATAGTCTTGTCGACATATGCTTTTCAGTATATAGTTAGTATATAATAAAAAGGAGGTGACAAAATGTATCTAACTCAATCAAATGTCATAAGAGGTCTTTCTAAAGAAGAATACTCCATCCTACGGGAAATGTGCCAGTATAGCAATAATCTCTACAATGTGGCTCTCTATAATATCAGGCAATACTATTTCCAAGAGAAAAAGTTTCTGAAATACGAGGAGAACTACCATGTCTGCAAAGAAAATGAAAACTATGGACTATTGCAGGCTGGCGTGTCTCAACAGACTTTGAAAGTTGCTGACCGCAGCTTTAAGACATTTTTCAATCTCATAAAGAAAGCAAAATCAGGTGAATATCGCTTCAAGGACATCCGAATGCCCCGCTATCGAGAAAAAGGCGGTATGTTCAACCTGATTCTGTCCGCCAATGCCATACATCTCAAGGATGGATTCCTGACGGTGCCTATGAGCCGGGCGTTCTCCAAGCTGCATGGCAGTAAACAGGTGAAAATTCCATTCCCGAAAAGGCTTGAAGGCAAGACCATCAAGGAAATACGTATCTGCCCTATATACAATGGTATGTACTTCAAAATACAGTATTGCTATCTTCAAGCAGAAGAACCTCAAGACGTTTCCGCTGACAAGGTGCTTGCGGTCGACATTGGCCTTGAAAATCTGGCAACCTGTGTAACCAATACCGGGACGGCGTTCATCATGGACGGGCGTAAACTGAAATCAATTAACCAGTATTGGAACAAGCAGAAAGCCTACTATCAAGGTATCGCCGACAAGCAAGGGCAGAAGAAAACGCACCGACTCTATATTTTGGCTCGGAAACGGAATCATCGGACACAAGACTATATCCGCAAGGTTGCCCGTTACATCATCAACTACTGCATGGAACACCGTATCGGCACCATCGTTTGCGGCTACAATGGCGACTTCAAACGTAGTATGAATCTTGGTAAGATTACCAATCAGCAGTTTACGCAAATCAGCTTCGGCAGTTTGCGTGAGACCTTGAAAGGGCTTTGCGAGCGTTACGGCATGAAGTACATCGAGCAGGAAGAATCTTACACTTCCAAGGCAAGCTGCTTGGATTTAGACGATATTCCTGTCTACCATCTTAAACAGCCGTATACGGGAGCTTTCAGCGGGAAACGTGTCCATCGTGGCCTGTACCAGTTTGCTGATGGCAGGATTGCGAATGCCGACGTAAACGGTGCAGCTAACATACTCAGAAAAAGTAAGCAGAACTTCGATTACGAAGAACTGTGTAGAGGGCTTTTGGACAGCCCTTTGAGAATAAGGATATCCTGACAACTACCTCCCTCGGGATATGTTGTTAGGCGTTAGTCCATGTATCAAACTTCTCAAGAATTTCCCGCTTTTATAAGCGGGAGAGGTTCAATTACAGCTATGGTATACTCTGGGTAGGCTCTGAATCACCTTGCCATCGGGCGAATTTACGGGGCCGGACGGGCCTGGTGGTGGCCTCGTTTTTTCTTTGGATAAGAAGGAATTTGACAAGATGGTGTAGAATATCTATCGTAAGGTAATCTAAGTTTTACTATATTGCTTGGAGGTAGTCATTATGACTCTCAGTTTATTTTGGTCACGCTATACGTTGGAGCTTCAAGAGCAACATTTGCGTGAGGTCGATGCCTTTTATCATTATTTGATTGCCCGTGAACGGTGGAATTGGTTACTGGCTAAGATTCCGGAACAGGATCAGATTAAGATTCTCTGCGGTCACAACCACGGCAAAGATGCCTGGACCTGCCGCACCTGGTTCGATCACATGCTGGAATGGATTAAAGCCAATAAGCCGCCGGCTGTCTATGATGCCGTCGTCGACAAGATCCATATGATTGAGGAAAAACCGATTGAAGAATTAGAAAAGCAAGCTGCCCGCAATATTTCACCGGAAGAATTGGAAAAACTCCATCGTGCCGGTTATTTTCAATGCGTTGCGGCGCCTGACAAAATGAGTGAGTGAAAGCAGGTGAGGGAATGACCTTTGTATTGCGCATGATAACCGCCTTGGTCCTTATGTTTTCGCTGACAGCTGCCCTGCCGGCAGCGTCGGTGCAGGCCGATACGGTCCGTGTACTGCCTATTTCAGGCGATATCGACGGCAGTCAGGTGGCCTTTATTCAGCGAGGGCTGCGCCAGGCTGAAGAAAACGGCGATACGGCCGTCGTCATTCCTATCAACACCTTAGGCGGCCGCGTCGACAGTGCCTTAAAAATCCGGGATATGATCATGGCCTCTGACGTGCCGGTCATCGCCTATATTACGTCACGGGCCTGGTCGGCAGGCGCTCTCATCGCCTTGTCCAGCCGCCACATCATCATGGCCCCGGGAAGCAGCATTGGCGCTGCCGAGCCCATACCGGATACGGAAAAGAACATCGCTGCCTTAAAGGCTGAATTCAGTGCGACGGCGGCTCAGACCGGTCACAATCCCGGCGTTGCCGAAGCCATGGTCGATAAGACTAAGGGATATCCGGGCTATGCAGAACCGGGAAAAATCCTGGCCTTGTCCGACGGACAGGCTAAAGAACTGAACGTATCGGACGGTTCGGCCGATACCTTGTCCGACGCCTTGGCTCTTTACAGCCTTGGCGATGCACAGACGATTTATGTAGATAAAGATTGGCGTGATGACATGATCGGTATTTTACAGAATCCCTATGTACGAACCTTATTCGTCGCCTTGATCATCGCCGCCCTCTTGGCAGAAATCAAGATGGCCGGTATCGGTGCCGGCATTGCCACGGCCTTCGTCTTTGGCGGTCTTTTGCTCTATTCCGGCAATGAACCGCTGGTGGCGGACCTTAAGATCATCGCCGCCTTCTTAGTCAGCTTACTGTGCATTGGTCTCGAACTGGCGTCGCCGGGCATCGGCATTTTCGGCCTGGCCGGTGTCGTCCTCTTGTTCGGAAGCCTGTTCTTTATGCTTGGGGCGACCTATGAGTCGGTCTATATCTTGGCCGGCGGGACGGTCTTGGCTATGGTGCTCTTCTATTTTCTCGGCCGCTATTTGCCAAAGAGCTCCCTCTTTGATAAATTCACCCTTAAGAATCGTTCGACCAAGGAACAGGGCTATACGTCTCAGGAAGACTACAGTAAATACCTCTATGAACGGGGGACGACGATTACTATTTTGCGTCCGTCCGGAACGATCCGTATCGGAAAAGACCGGGTCGATGCCGTAGCCAACGGCTCTTTTATCGACCGCGACGTCGTCGTTCGCGTCATCAGCGTCGAAGGGGGCCGCATCGTCGTCGAACCTGAGCCGGAACGCCATCTGAAGGACTGAGGATAGAATAAAGGGAAAAAGTGAGCTATAATAGAACTATGTATAAACGGTATATGTTATAGTCAAAACTTTCAAAATATGAATGCCTTCTCATCGGAGAAGGAGCTGCCCAGGTACTGGCAGAGGCACTTGGGCCGTGTTTTTCAGTGAGCAAAGGGAAAGGTGGCGATATTTGCTGCGGCCTCTGCAGCACAGAAGGTTCATCGTGTCCGCAAGTACCTGTGCGGACTGTGTTTTGCGCAGCATCTGCGTTATGACTATTGTATCTTTTTTAGCAGTACCCATCTTTATCATTGCCTTGGCGATTCTCGTCGTAGCCTTATTTTTGCACTTCGTGCCCATCGGCCTGTGGATCTCGGCTATGGCAGCCGGCGTCTCCGTAGGTATCGTCAATCTCATCGGTATGCGTCTGCGCCGGGTCATTCCGTCGAAGATCATCCTGCCCTTGGTCAAGGCCAATAAGGCAGGCCTCGACGTCAATGTCAATCAGCTCGAAGCCCATTATCTGGCCGGCGGTGACGTCGACCGCGTCGTCGATGCCCTTATTGCGGCTCACCGGGCGACTATGTCCCTGACTTTTGAACGGGCCTGCGCCATCGACCTTGCTGGCCGCGACGTCTTGGAAGCCGTTCAGATGAGCGTCAATCCGAAAGTTATCGAAACGCCTTTCATTTCAGCTGTCGCCCAAAACGGGATCGAATTGAAGGTCCGAGCCCGGGTTACGGTTCGCGCCAACATCGACCGCCTCGTCGGTGGTGCCGGTGAAGCGACGGTCATCGCCCGTGTTGGCGAAGGCATCGTTACCAGCGTCGGCTCTGCTCAGGACCATTCCGAAGTTTTGGAAAACCCGGACAAAATCAGTAAGACCGTCCTCAACAAGGGCCTCGATGCCGGGACGGCTTTTGAAATCTTGTCCATCGATATTGCCGACGTCGACGTAGGCCGCAATATCGGTGCCCGTCTGCAGACTGACCAAGCTGAAGCCGATAAGCAGATCGCTCAGGCGAAAGCCGAAGAACGGCGTGCTATGGCGGTCGCTAAGGAACAGGAAATGCAGGCCTATACCCAGGAAATGCAGGCCAAGGTCGTCGAAGCCCAGGCGGAAGTTCCCCTGGCGTTGTCCCAGGCCCTGCGTGAAGGAAAATTAGGCGTCATGGATTATTACAATATGAAGAATATCATGGCCGATACGGACATGCGTACGGCTGTCGCCCAGGCCGGTGTGCCTAAGACCCAGTCGGCGTCGACCGTAAAGGATGACCACCACGACCATCACGATGGAAGCCATTCGGAACAGTAGGTGATGACCATGGATCTTGTATGGATGATTATCGTCGTCGTCTTGATGGGGGTCCTGCCCGACCTCTTGCGCCGCAAGCGGAAGTACCCTCGGAGCAAGGGTCCCATTCCCGTACCGCCGCGGCGTAAGCCGGCTCCGGCCCAAAAGATGGAAGCACCGGAACCGGAAGTACCGGAACCGTCCTTTCCCGATTGGGATGAGGGCTGGGATAATATGAATTTCCCTGATGAACCGGAACCGGCGCTTCCGAAAAAGATGGTGCCGCCACGGGTCGCTGCAGACCATCCCCGGTCTGTGCCGGTCGTCGTACCCCAGCGCGTCCGTCCTGCCGCTTGGAGCTGTCTTACGCCCCAGGCGAGAGAACTCTATGCCGGCTTCGTCTGGTCGGAGATCTGGCAGGAACCGCTGGCTCACCGCAAAGGATTCACCAAAAAATAGAGAGGATTTAACCATAAATGATTGAAGAAAAAGAAGTAGGTCTTAAAGGGATTCCGGGTCTCGTTATTACATCCGGCGAAAAAGCAAAGGGCGTCGTCTTGTTTTATCACGGCTGGTCGTCGCAGAAGGAGTTTCAGGCCGTCCGCGGCCGCATCTTAGCTTCGTACGGCTACGATGTCGTCATTCCCGACGCCGTCAATCACGGCCATCGCGGCAGCCTTGATTATGAAAGCAAGGGCGTGTATGCTGATTTTTGGCAGACGATCTTCCAAAACATGATGGAAGTACCCCTTATGCTGGAATATATTTCGGAACATTGGCCGGATACGCCGATTGCCGTCATGGGTCATTCCATGGGCGGCTTTACGGCTGTCGGCGCCTGGAGCCTGTTTAAAGAGTTCAAGACGGCTGTCGTCATGAACGGTTCCGGCTGGTGGGAAGAATCGGAACGGCGTTTCCGCTCGTCTCTCCACATCGAAAAGCCCCGGGCCTACCACTTCTTACAGATGCAGTTTGCCGCTATGGATCCTTATCAGCATATGGACCGCCTCAGCGGCCGTTCTCTCTTGTCCCTTCGCGGCGGTGCCGACGATGTCGTCGATGGGGCTGCTCAGGAGCTCTATCTTGAAAAACTGGCTCAGCACAGCGATGTAAAGACTCAGTCCGTCGTCTACGACGGCCTCGGCCACTTCGTTACGACGAATATGATGGGCGATGCCGCAGCCTGGCTCAATCAGGAACTGAAGGCATAACAAATCCTATGGAACACAAAACAACAACCGCATTGACGCGGACGCTTAGCTTCTTATCTTTTGATGAGGCCGGGCGTAATTCGTCCTTGCCGTTGTTGTTTTTTTTCGGATTTTTTTACGGCTGCCTTGACAGGGGCGATGGAAATTTTTATGATAAGGTAACATGATTTTAGAATCTGAGAATGGGGGAGATGCTGTGAAACAACGCCACTATTTTTATTTGATTCTGGCCTTTATCGGAGAACTGTCGGTACTCGGTCAATGGGCTCTTTTTCGCCACAGTCTGCCTGTACCGGAGACGCTGTTGTTAGCGCTCTTTATGGTTCTTCCTGTTCTATATGCCATACCTTATGTTTTTTCGGAATCCCTGCCGCCGGCGGTGACGAGGGGATTGACCCGCTTTGCCGGCTATTGGTTTTCCTTTTCTTACTATGCGACGATGCTCCTCATTCCGGGGCTCTTACTGTGGCTGGGGGCTCAGCTCGTCGGCCGAAATGATCTTTGGCAGGGGACGATTTCCGTCCATTACAGTGCCTTTGCCTTCGGTCTTTCGTGGCTGCTGCTGGCTGTCGGTGCCTGGCGCGGCCATCATCAGGTCGTGCGGACCGTCGATATTGAAACAGACAAGGCCATTGACCGCGATTTTTCCATTGCCTTCGTCAGCGATATCCATTTGGGAGCTGTCCTGGGAACGTCCTTCAGCCGCCAACTGACGCGGGATGTCAATGCCTGCCGTCCCGACATGGTCCTCATGGGCGGTGATATCATAGACGGCGATTTGCAATACGTCTTAAGAGAAGACAGCTTTTCCGGTTTTGAAGGCCTTACGGCTCCGGCCGGCGTCTTTGCTGTCATGGGCAATCACGATACGTACGGTGAAAACTTGGCTCTGGAAGCGGAAGTCTTAGGCCGCTATGGCGTTCAAGTCCTAAACGGCGACGTCGTGTCGCCCATTCCGGGGGTAACCCTATTTGGCCGGGAAGATTATTACATTGCGCCGGCTGCGCCTGTCCGAAAGGCCGACAGCGAATCTTTTTCGATTTTTATGGAACACGAACCGATGCATATCCATCAGGCCTCCGAAGCCGGCTGGGATCTTCACGTCAGTGGTCATACTCATGCCGGTCAGTTTTGGCCGAACCGGCTGGTGACGGGGCGCCTCTTTGCCCTCGACTACGGGACCCGTAAATTTGGGGATATGACGGCCATGGTTTCCAGCGGCTACGGCGCCTGGGGGGCTTTGTTCCGCTTGGGGCCGTCGCCGGAAGTTGTCCTTATTCGCGTTCATAAGAAGGCGTAACAGAAAGAAGAACGACTAGAAAATATTCACCTTGAGGGGGAACGATGATGGGAAAAAGAAGAGTTTACGTCCTGGCCTGCGGCGGGACGATTGCCGGCAAGGCTGCGTCGGCTGATGATTTGACCGGGTATGAAGCCGGGATGACCTCTATCGGAGAGCTGCTGGACGCCGTGCCGGCTGTGAACGACTATGCTGAGGTAAAAGGCGAACAGTTCGTCAATATTGACAGCTCCGACATGACTGAAGCCTTGTGGCAGGCCTTGGCGGTCCGCGTGCAGGAAGTTGCCAATCGAGATGATGTCGACGGCATCGTCATTACCCACGGGACGGATACGATGGAAGAAACGGCTTACTATTTGAATCTGACCGTCCACACCCGTAAGCCCGTCGTCCTCACCGGAGCCATGCGCCCGGCGACGGCAATCAGTGCTGACGGGCCTTTGAATCTTCTCGAAGCCGTGCAGGCAGCTGCCGATGCATCCTTGGGCGACTGCGGCGTCGTCATCGTCATGAACAGTGCCATTCACAGCGCGCGGTTCGTCGAAAAGACCGATACGACCCACGTCGACACTTTTAAAGGTCGTCAACTCGGGTGTTTGGGCTATATGCAGGACGGACGGCCTCATCTTTATCAGAGACCGCTGCGAAAGCACACCTTTTCTTCTAAGTTGACGTCTCCGTCGACCCTCCCGGCGGCAGCCATCGTGTATGCCTATGTCGGCCTCAGTGCCGACGACGTTTTGCAGATCGCCCAGGGAAAAGCCGGTCTGGTCATCGCCGGTCTCGGCCACGGCAAGATGCCGGCTCCCGTTTGGAAGGCCCTGCAGCCTTTGATGGAAGAAGGGCTCGTCGTCGTTCGGGCAGCCCGCGCTGTAGGCGGTATGGTCACGCCCGTCTCGGCTTATGACGGCACGGTGACGGCCGATTCTCTGACGCCGCAGAAGGCAAAAATCCTCTTGCAGCTGGCCCTCAGCCAGACGAAAGACCTCGCCGAAATACAGGCTTTCTTTGATGCTTATTGATGGGAACTGAAGGCCCTGTACCTTCCCTAATAGGGCCGGGTGTGATAAAATAAATAAGATATATAAACTACAGGCATGTTATCGATGTATTCCTTACGACGCCATATAGATAGGAGCGATTGAATCATGAAAAAGTACAAAAAATTAGTGGTATTGACGGCCTTGACGGCGGCGCTCAGCACGTCGGCTTTTGCTGCCGGCACGGGCATTACCGATATCAGTAATTATTGGGGCAAAGATGCCGTTCAGTATTTTTATGACAACCATTATGTCAGCGCTGCCAATGGTAAGTTCCGCCCGAACGACGATATTACCCGCGAAGAAGCCGCCTCGGTCATTGACAACATGATCGGCAAGGCCTCGACGGTCAAAACGACAAAGTTCAGTGACGTCAAAGGCCGCTGGTCTGAACGGGCTATCGCTTCTCTCGTCGACAAACAGATCATGAACGGCTACAGCAACGGTACCTTTAAGCCGCAGCAGAAAATCACTCGTGAAGAATTTGCTGTCATTGCCTACAACTATATGACCTACCAGGGCATGTCCACCGTAGAAGGGGCCGCTCCTTTTGCAGACGAAGCCAAGATTTCGTCGTGGGCCCGCCAGGCCGTCCACGCGTTGGCCGCTGCCGGCTACATGAAGGGCGGCAACTACAACATGTTCAACCCCAAACAGTACGTCACCCGCGGTGAAGCGGTCAACGTATTGTACCGCATCATGACCGGCGTCAAGGTAACCAACCAGAGCCAGGACAATTTGGAAACGAAGGCCTTTAAGGACATTAAAGACGTCTACGGTTCAGTCAAGACTTTTGCCAATGACGGCATCATGTACTGGCAGGGCGACAAGCTCCATATCGGCGTAAAAGACGTCAAGAACCGCCAGAAATTAGCCGATGCCATTGCCGGCGACAAGGATATCCCCGCTGAATCGGTCTACGTCCAGAAATCGACGTACAGCTACAATGACTATAAGAATCTCATGGCCCAGGCCGAAAAGATTTATAAGGCTACGGAATCGACGGATGCTGTTGTCACGACGGCTCCGGATTACCTCAATGAAAAAGTTATCCTCACTGTTCCGTCCATTTCTAAGGAAACGCAGAACAATCTCAATAAAGCGCTGGGGAGTGCCCTTCGTATCGTCATTCAGTAAGCTAGGAGGTCTCTCATGGTAGGAAAGAAAATCGCTGCCTTCTTGGCAGCTGCGACGATCCTCGCAGTCAGTCCGGCCTTGGCCGAAGCACCGTACACCGATTTAGGGAGTATGGCCGACCGTCAAGCCGTCGACTATTTGTACGATACGCAGAACCTGACGTTTATTACGGGAAAAAACTTTGAACCGAACCGTGTACTGACCCGCGGTGATTTGGCCCAGCTCTTGTATAATGTTGCCGGAAACATCCCCCTGGTTTCGCCGGAAGTAGCGACCTTAAAGGACGTTCCCCAAGGGACGGCCGGCGATGCCATGAATGCCGTAGCCGCCAAAGGGATTTTGGAAGGCTACCAGGATGGAAACTTCCAGCCTGAAGCGCCCGTAAGCCGGGAAGAATTTGCCGATGTCATTTACCGCTACCTGCAGTACAGCCGCATGGCTGATCCGGATCAGGAAGTGACGCCCTATGCCGATGAATCCCAGGTTTCACCGGCCTATGCTCAGGCCGTAGCCGTCCTTCACAGCAAGAATATTATGGTGCCGGCAGATAACTATTTCCGGCCTAAAGAAGGGATGACCCGAGCCGATGCGGCCCAGGTATTCTACCGCTTCATGCACTCCGACGGCGATTATACGTCTCACGTTCAAATCGAATCCCAGGTCATGAAGGCCATCAATGCCGAATACGGTTCGGTATTGGCCTATTTCCAGCGGGGGACGATGTACTGGGACGGCGATATCTTGGTTCTTGGTATCAAAGGCAGTCCCAGCAAGTACTTAACGAAACGGATTAAGGACGATGTGTCGAAGCCGGAAGCCGTTGAAATCCGCCGTGCTTCTTTGAGCCACAGCGACTACAGCCAGATCATGAACCGGGCCATTCACACCCTTGTCGATAGCGAAGGCGTCCAAAACTACGTCGGTGCTGTACCGGACTACGCCCGTGAACAGATCGTCATTAGCGTTCGCCATCCCGTAAGCCGGGATACACTGACGCAACTTGCTAATCGCGTCGGTGCCGGACGGGTTCGTTTAGAAACCATGGTTCCGGCCGGTCAGACGCCTGTCGTCCAGGTTCCCGGCGTCAATGATTCGACAGAAAAGGCTAAGGATGAAACGTCCGGCCAGACAGCCAATCGCAGGCTCTACGCAGCAGCTCTCGATGATACTACCTCGTCGGCAGTGACCAGCGTTCAAAACGACGTCATGAAATAAGATTGCAACAGTAGCGAAGGTGCTGATTGACGCATCTGACGGCGCTGTCTATGAGGCAGTGCCGTTTTTGTTTTCTATATTATTCGGCTGTCCGCCGGGCTGTTCGGCAGCTTACGATAGGACGGCCTTTGAGTTGTCTATTTATGCAAAGTTGTGAATTAAAGGTCAAGATATGGTAGCTCAGGCAAGCATCTTATGCTACAATGGGTACAGAAGTTTGATGAAATAGAGGAGAGGATGACATGACAAACTTTTTGCCGTACGCTATTATAGCGGGCATTGCAATCGTCTTTTTTGTGATTTGCTACATTATGTATTCCAGTGGAGGACCTTCTGAGAGTAGTCCCCAAAAAGAGAAGAAGAACGGGAAGACGAGAATGCGCTACGACGGCGAACCGCAGCCGCGGAAGGTCCAGCACCGCAGCCCGGCAACAGTTAAACATGCCAGACAGCTGCCGAAATCGACGGTAGACGAAGATACAGAACCGTTGCCGACGGTTCCGAAAATGAGCCTTGGTGAACGGCGGGAACACCCGGAAGAAACGGCCTTCGTTACGACTAAAGGGGAAGCCGTTCGTCATAACGGGAAAATCGTCTATCGAGAAGCATCTGTACCCGTCCGCAGAGGCCCTAATGCCGACAATGTCGATGCGACCCAAGTCTTGTCGCGCGACGAAATCCTGGAAGCCATGGAAAAGGTGGACAAGGAAGAAGCGGCGGCTTACAAGGCTCGGGAAGAAGAAGCAAAACTGGCCCGTCAGCGCCAGACTGAAAAAGAACGAGAAGAACAGGAACAGCAGCTTGCTCGCCATCGGGAACGCCGTGAACAGGCTCGCCGTGCTGCTGCCGTAGCTGAGGCTGAAGAAGATGGTAATGGCCGTCGTCAGTGGTCGGAAGATCTGTCCGATACGAAAGATGAAAAGCCGCCTTTGGCCGATATGGCAGCCGTCGTCTCTGCCGATTTGGCAGAAAAAACTCGTGCTGCTGCCAGCACGCCTGTCGAAGGGAAAGCGGTACCGAAGGCTAAACCGGCACGCCCGGAAGAAAAGGTCCCTAAAGCCGATAAGGCTGTCTCTGAAAACAATCGTGTTTCTGATGAAACGCAGGTTCTCCGCGCTCCCGATTTGAAGGGACCGGAAAAACAGGAAGTCGTCAGCGAAGGCATGAAAGCCGTCGCCTCCCAGCTTGAAAAGACCCAGCGGATGGAACCGATCCATATCGACGCTGCGACGACAGCGAAGAAGAGCAGTGCTGACGAAACGATGGTCATGCCGCCTGTACGGGCTCACAAGTCCCAGGAAAAGGCAACGCCGGTCGTGAAGCCGGCCCAGGCATCATGGGAATCGGGCTCGTCCGGCCTCGATATGCGTACGCCGGCTGCGTCTGCTGATTTGCACCATCCCTCTCTTTGGGAACAGGACAGTACTGTCGAGTCGCCCGTCGTCCGTCAGTGCGTATCCCACTTTTTGCGTCAGTACGGCGTCGTATCGCCGGAATTGCAGCAGCAGACTGAATACATTACGGCGGCCGCCTTTGATCAGATTGGCTGTAAAACCGATGCCGAACGGCAGCAGGCCATGGCTCCCCTCATTGCACAGGAAGCCCTGCAAAACGTCCAAAAAGCCTATGCCGCTCATCCCGATGACTATGTAGCGACCATTGCTTTGAAGGCTTTTTACGACATCATTAACGGCTCGCCCATTTCAACGCGCCACCTCGTTGCCATCGATGCCCTGAAGGTCATGCCCTACCTGTCTCAGAGCCATTACCAGATTTTGGCCATTCTCTTGTTGTTCCTGTACTCGCGGAACTCGCATAACGTCGATAAGGACTCGTTCTGCCAGTATATCGATAAGTATATCTATCCTTTCTTGGAAGGATTCCCGACGGAACGGCCGTACTACCAGCAGCTCGATTACCTGCACTGCACGGCTTTTGAAGTGAAGGAAACTCATTTTGCGGAAATCCTGTCCGACTCCTATCCTCTCCTGTTCCGCTACCGCGGTTTTACAGAAGAAGAACTGCGCAAGGCCTTAAAGGGCATGCGCCTTTCCGATGAATTTATCGTCCCGTCCTTTAATTCGCCCTTAGTCAAGCTGGCTATGGTCGATGAAAGTATGGCCAAGCGGTTCTTCCGCATGACCGGCCTTACCGATAGAACGATACAGGACCACATCCTGCGTCTTGCTAAAAAGCGGCCGGCCAATTTCAGTGGGGAAGAAGCACTGGATATCATGGAAGACATTTCGCCGGTCCTGGCTGACCTCGGTGATATTTGGGACAGCTCGCTCCTGCGCGTATCGACCCTGTCCCTGTTAGGCCTGTACCTGGCCCAAGGCTTCGTCAAAGAAATCATTGGCGAAGAATTTGATCTGTCTCGTTGGTTTGAATAAGGAGTTTTAGTGTGAAAAAGATTCGTAAAGCCGTCATCCCCGCCGCTGGTTTTGGCACTCGGTTTTTACCGGCTACCAAGGCGACGCCGAAAGAAATGCTGCCCATCGTCGACAAGCCGACGATTCAGTACATCGTCGAAGAAGCGCTGCAGAGCGGCATTGAAGAAATCCTCATCATCAGCGGCCATGCCAAAAGGGCCATTGAAGACCACTTCGATACCAACCCGGGCCTGGAAAGGCACCTGGAAGATGGGAACAAGACGAAGCTGCTCAATATGGTGCGCAGCATTTCGGAAATCAACATCCACTATATCCGGCAGAAGCACATGCGCGGCTTAGGTGATGCCATCCGCTGTGCCCAGTCGTTCATTGCCGACGAACCCTTTGCCATCCTCCTCGGTGACGACGTCGTCTACAACGACACCAACCCGGCACTGCGGCAGATGATAGATCTTTACGATGAACTCGATTCGACCATTTTGGGCTGCCAGGAAGTTCCCCTGCAGAAGGTATCGTCCTACGGCATCGTCCAGGGGATCCCCGTCGAAGGGAAACCGGTACTCAAGGTACACCAGGTCATTGAAAAGCCCGCCGTTGAAGAAGCGCCGAGCCGGACTGCCGTCTTGGGACGCTACATCGTGACGCCGGATATTTTCGACATCCTGCAGCACACCGAACCGGGCAAGGGCGGAGAAATCCAGCTCACCGATGCCCTGCAGACCCTGGCCTGCCAGAAGGCCGTCTATGCCTACTGCTTTGAAGGCAAGCGCTACGACGTCGGCGATAAACTGGGTTTTTTGAAGGCCAATGTCGAATACGCCCTTCGCCGGCCGGATTTGGCAGAACCGTTCCGGGAGTTCCTCTTAGCCAAAACTGAAAATCATTGATTCAAATCGCTGCCGGTTTTCCTGCGGGAAGGCCGGTAGTTTTTTGATTCCTATTTTTCATCTAATGTACACGAAAATAGTATTGATTGAAAAAATGAGCCATGATATAATAGGGGCAGAAAGAAGGGGATTTCTATGAAGATTGAAGAAGGGACTATCATCGCTATAAAAGAAGCTGGCAGCGCAGAAATCAAAGTTGGCCGCCATTCCGACTGCATCGCCTGTGGTGCTTGTGACGGAGCTGACAACATCGTCGTCACGGCTGTCGATCCGTTGGGCGTCAAAGTAGGGCAGCACGTCCGCTTTGAATTCCGGGACGTCAATATCGTCATCGGTGCTTTTATCTGTTTTGTCATGCCGCTTTTAGTTTGCGCAGCCGGTGCTTTTGCCGGTCATTTCCTGGCCTTGTCCCAAGGCTTTGATACCGTTCAGACTGCCGTTATCGGCGGCGTTCTCGGTTTCATGGTCGGTGCTGTCGGCGTCAAGCTCTTTGACCGCTCACTGTCGAAGGAAGAATCGTCTAAACCGAAAATTATTGAAATCTGCTATTAACAACGTCATATCTGAAAATCGCCCGTCTATGGATTCATTTCCACAGCGGGCGATTTTTTGTGCTTATTTTTATTTCTCAATAACCTTGGGGCAGGTCGTTGGCTACGGTCAGCTCCGTTCCGTCTTTGAGGGTAATGGACGTAATCTCTAACGAGCTGGAGGCATCGTCGATATTGGCTGAACTGATGAGGGCATATTGGGACGGAATCAACGGATTGAGGAGAAACTGACTTTCATAGGTGCGCCGTTCTAACGAGGTCGACAGGCGCAGGGGCGACGTATAGAGAATGGCCTTGTCGCTGTTGCGGCGCAGGGTATATACGGCCTTGATGGCGGCGATCTGTTCACGGTCTTGATGGAAAACAGGGGTATAACTCAGGCGGAGAAAGGTCTTATCCTGATCAGATACGAGTTTGGCCGATACGTCTTGGACGGTCAGGACGGCATCGATTTTTTGTCGGACCGGTTTATTGTAGGCCTCGAGTTCCCGGCTCATGACCGACTGGAGATCCCTTATAAAGCCTTTGGCATCGGCAAGGCCCGTGACCCTCCAGGTATCGGACGGCGTCTTTTCCATCGTGACCGTACAGGGAACGACGGCGTCGAGCTGCTCGTTATAGAGGTTGAAGGTGATCGTGTTGTCATGGCTCCAGTCGGCAGAATCGATGTGCCAGCCCGCCAGGGGAATGGAGAGACCGGCGCTTTTCAGGGTGTTGCGGATACTGGTGGCGGCCGTGCCGTACTGGTCGTTGTCGGTATTGCCGGCCAGGGTCCAGGTGATATAGAGGTCGGCCGTCGTTACAAAGGCCGACCGCAGGGGCGAGTGGATGACACTCAGAACCAAGGACTGATCTTCGCGGGCCGTCGTATGCAGGATGAGGGCATCAAAGAATTGGCCCGTCAGGGCATCTTGGTCGACGTAGCGGTTGAAGGTTTCGACGTCGCCGTCCTGGACGGAACGGATGATTTGTTTGGCCGCGTAATCAGGCATCTTCACATAGACCTGTCGATAGGCAGCAATGGCGGTTATCATACAGCCTGCAAGGATGAGCAAGGCCAGAAATACTTTGCCGTCCCACAGGGTCAGTACTCTTTTTCTCATAGCATATCCTTTCTCTTGCATGGTAAAACCTTATTTTCTCATTATACCATAGTTGGGCCGTCGGAGTTAGTCTCGTCCCTTTATTCTTCTCAATTCCCGTCCTTTTCGCGGTACCGGTGGGGTTAAAATGTCGGAAAGGTTCAATTTATGTTATAATGATAGCATCATAATCGATAGAAAGGGAGGTTGATACCTGTGATTACCCTACAGGATGTGAAGTCGGGTACTTCCTACAATGTAAAAGAAGGAACGACGCTGCAGCAGGTCTATGAGCAATACGGCCCTAAAAGCGATGTCCCCATTGCCGCTGCTCTCTATAATAATGAATGTGTCGGCCTCATGACAAAGGCAGACCGTGACGGCGACGTCGACTGGCTGCCCCTCAATACGATGGAAGGCAACCAATGCCTGATACGGACGGCGATTCTCCTCTTGGTCCGTGCCGTCAGCGATCTCTATCCCAACGGCAAGGTGCTGGTCAAGCATGCCCTGCGCAAGGCCTTGTACTGCGAGCTGGAAATCGGCCATACGGTTACCTTCCACGACGTAGAAATGATCAAGACGCGGATGCATGAAATCGTCGACCAGGATGAAGCCATTTCGCAGGTCATTGCCAGTACGGAAACGGCCATGGCCATGTGCCGCAACCGCAATATGGATCGGGAAGCGGAACTGCTCCAGCATATCGACGTCACCCATATCCTGGCCTACCAGTGCGGCCCGACTTTTGACTACTACATGGGGCCGCTCCTTCCCAGTATGGGCTATTTGACCTGCTTTAATCTGCGGCCCTATGCGCCGGGCGTCATTTTGGAAACGCCCACCGTCGGCAATCCCAATGAATTGCCAGAATACAAGGAAATCCCCAAGATGGCCCGTCTCTTTTTGGATGCCGAAGAATGGGGCCGCATCGTCCGCTGCGAATACGTTTACGATTTGAACCATTATATTGAAGACGGTACGATTCAGGACATGGTCGACGTAGCCGAAGCTCTGCAGGAAAAGGAACTGGGCCAGATTGCCGACTACATCGTCAGCCGCCGGCCTAAAATCAAGGTCGTCCTCATCGCCGGTCCGTCGTCGGCAGGGAAGACGACTTTCTGCAAGCGCTTATTGACCCATCTGCGGGTCAACGGCCTGCGTCCTCTCGGCATTTCCCTCGACGATTACTTCTACAACCGTGAAGATACGCCGAAAAATCCCGACGGCAGTTACGACTTTGAATCGATTCGCGCTATCGATGTCCCCTTGTTCAACCAACAGATCGACGACCTCAATCAGGGTAAGGCCGTTCGCCTGGCCCGCTTTGACTTCGTCACCGGCCACCGCTACTTTGATGATACGCCGGTCACCTTGGAAAAAGGCCAGCCCGTCGTCGTAGAAGGGCTCCACGCCATGAACGATTCCCTGACCTACATGTTGCCGCGGTATGAAAAGGCTAAGATCTCCTTAGGCGTTCTGACCCAGATTCGGATCAACGACCACAACCGCATTTCCACGTCCGATACGCGCATCATCCGGCGCATGGTGCGGGACCAGCAGTTCCGCGACCGCGGTCCCATGGCGACCATGGATATTTGGGATGACGTCCGCCGCGGCGAAGAACAGAACATCTATCCCTACCAGGAAGATGCCGATAAAATCTTCAATACGGCCCTGCCCTATGAATTGGCCGTCCTGAAGCCTTATGCCGAACCCTTGTTGGAATCCATCGATAAGGACAGCGTCCACTATGCCGAGGCCCAGCGACTGTTGAAATTCCTTCGTCCTTTTAAGAGCGTCGACGCTTCCGTCGTGCCGCGCAACTCTCTCTTGCGGGAATTTATCGGGCCCGAAAAAAGAATTGACAAAGCCTAAGCAGATAGATATAATAGTATAGTCGAGGTAGAAATATGAAACTACAAGTCGAAGAAGCACTAAAAGAAGCGGGGAAGTCATTTCCCTTCTCTTTTGAATGTCCGGCTGCCGAACTGGGTGATGTGGACGAATTTCCTTGGAAAGATGCCACAGTAGCTGTAGACGGAACGTATGGATTCGATGGCAATCATATCGTTGTACATGGAAACATACGCGTATCCGGAGGCTACACCTGCAGCCGATGCTTGTCACCGGTATTGGTGGATCGGAATGAAACACTGTCTGAAGTCTATGGTACGGAAGCAGGGCTTCCAGAGGACGTATTGCCCTATAACGGGGAATACATCGATTTGACGGAGACAATTAGAGAAACGTTGATCCTCAGCGAGCCTATGAGGGTGTTGTGCCGGCCTGACTGTAAGGGACTTTGTCCGCAGTGCGGTGCAAACCTGAATGACGGACCCTGTAGTTGTCCTACCGACAATATTGACCCGAGACTCGACGTCTTGGCTCAATTATTACGATCCAAAGAAGAGCGCTAGAAATAACGTACCATGTGATCTAAGGAGGTGCAGACCATGGCAGTACCAAAGAACAGATTATCCCAGACTCGTCAGAAGATGCGTCGCGCAAACTGGAAATTGACAGCACCGGGTTTCGTTGAATGCCCGCAGTGCCACGAAGCAATGATGCCTCATCACGTATGCCCGACTTGCGGCTACTATAAAGGCAAACAGGTTGTCAACAACACAACGGCCGAATAAGGTTGTACATAAAAAAGCCGGTTCATGAACACGTCGTTTCATGAACCGGCTTTTTTCGTGTGCTTTTTTGTAGGAAAGAAAGACTGATTCCCCTTGAAATCAGTCTTTCCTTTGAGATAGGTCAGGGATTCGCCTTCTTATACTCGTCGATTTGCTTTTTCAGGCATTTTAAGAAGGCTTCCGAGGCTCGGGACAGGAGCTGGTATTTTTTCCAGGCTACGACACAGGAAAAATACCGGTCCGGTTCTAAGGGGACATAGGTGATATCGTTATCCTGTTGCTGATAAAGGCCGGACATGGCCATGGCATTGGTAAGGCCTCCTTTTATGAGTAAAGAGGCGTTTCCTATGAGGTCGAAAGAACCGACGATATTTAGATCTTCCTGTTTGAGGGTGCCGCCGGACCAGGCTTCAAAGTCGAAGGAGTGGGTCGTCCGGCGCGACGATACGAGAAGAGGCATGTCGGCTATGATTTCCGGCGTGATGGCCTTGTAATGGCTCCATGGACTGTCACTTTTGGTAATGATGCCGACTTGGTCTTTTTCGGGAAGGGCGATGGATTCAAAGCCCGACGCATCGAAGGGGTCGATGAATAAGCCGAAGTCGATCAGTCCGTGGGACAGCTTTTCTTCTACGATATCGGCATTGCCTGTAAAGAGATTGCACGTGACCTGCGGGTGCTGGAGGTGCAGATCCGTAAAGGCATCGGTTAAGAAGTGAGCAATACGGGTTTCGCCGGCACCGAGGCGGATACAGCCTGTTAAATCGGTTTGATCGTCACTGATTTCAGCTTCTGTCTGACGGACGAGCGACAGGATTTCCTCGGCTCGTTGGCGGAGATGGATGCCTTCTTCGGTCAGTTTGGTACTGCGGTTGGTTCGGATGAAGAGCTGTTTGCCCAATTCCTGCTCTAAATCGGCTATTTGGCGCGATAAGGTTGGCTGGGTAATGTGCAGGGTGTTGGCCGCTTCGGTCATATTTTCTTCTCTGGCGACGGCCAGAAAGTATTGCAGTGTCCGTATTTCCATAGCTTCCTCCTTGCGTTATGGCGTAATGTGTTACTGTCAGTATACGACTTTTTCCTAATCCTTGCAATACATGGAGTGTATACCTAGGTATTTGATATAACACTTTTACATTCGTAACTCTTTTTGTTAAGATAAGAGCGTCCCAAGGGACAGGCGTTAGAAACGCCGAGATATGAAATTGCCGTTGTCGGCAGTCTTTGCTGGAAGGGCTTAGAAGTAAGAGCCATATTTGAAATACCTCTTGAAATACGTTTTATGAATTTCTAGGTATTGAATATAACACTTTTACATTCCTAACTCTTTTTGTTAAGATAAGAGTGTTCCAAGGGACAGGCGTTAGAAACGTCGAGATATGAATCTTCGTTCGTCGGATTTTCTGACGTCCGGGATTGGAAATAAGAAACATGCCTGAAGCGTATGTCTGGAAATAAGATATAAGCTTTTTACATTTCAAGGAACGTCTGTTAAGATAAGTCCTTGTAAGACAGGCAAGAAGGGAGGCCATGACGATGGGACCTGAATCATGGAGAGATTTAGTCGATGTCGGCTGCTCGCAGGATTGCATCGAGCAATATAAAAGACTGAACGACGATGAACAGCGCTTCCTTTACTTGCGTCAGTACCGACGGTGCCTGCTGGATAAGATTCACGACAAACAGCAGCAGCTGGACCGCCTCGATTACTTACTGCATCAGTTAAAAAAGGGAGGCTGATTATGAACCTGTTAATTGTCTATTATTCTTGGTCTAACGGCAATACGCAAAAGATTGCCGAACAACTTCGGTTAGCGACCGGTGCCGATATAGCCCGAATTGAAACGGTGAAACCCTATGAAGGAAGCTATATGAATGTCGTCAATCAAGGTCAGCGCGAAGTGAATCAGGGCTATAAACCGGACATCCGGCCCCTTGAATACGATGCGGCTGATTACGATGTCATCGCCGTGGGAACGCCGACCTGGTGGTATACGATGGCACCGGCTGTGAAGACCTTTTTGGAAGCCAACGATTTTACAGGAAAGACGGTCATTCCTTTTATGACCCACGGCGGCTGGCCGGGACACGTCATCAAGGATATGAAACAAGCGGCGAAAGGCGCTGAGTTCGGACCGTCCCTGGAAGTTCAGTTTGACAGCAACGGCGGCAGCGATTTGGTGAGCGATGCCGGCGACATCGATCGTTGGGCAGCAGACATTAAGAGCAAGTATAGTGAAAAGGCGTAAGTTTTTAGGAGGGTATGGATATGACATTAGAAGAACTCAAGAAAAACAGCATCTTTGCCGTAGGCGGAGAAAACGTAGATTATGCACAGTACTTTGACGGCATGAGTTACTTAAATATGTTGTCCCTGAAACAGGTTATCGTCGGCAACGTTACCTTTGAACCGGCCTGCCGCAACCATTGGCACATTCATCATGCGTCAGAAGGGGGCGGACAGATGCTGTTGGTAACGGCCGGCCGCGGCTGGTATCAGGAATGGGGCAAGCCGGCACAGGAACTTCACCCCGGCGACGTCGTAAATATTCCGGCCAACGTCAAACATTGGCACGGCGCTGCGAAAGACAGTGCTTTCCAGCACTTGGCTATTGAAGTCCCCGGCAAGGATACGAGCTGTGAATGGTGTGAACCCGTTTCCGAAGCCGATTATAACGAGCTTCCGTAAGGCGGTGCATGATGGTTATTAAAGGATATATCAAATTGGTTCTGGCTTTGAGCTTTATGCTGCTGGCTGGGACGCTGTTTATGGGAACGGAAGGAGCCTATGCTATGAGCAACGATACACAATCTAAAAAAGCTGTAAAAATCGTACAGACTGCCGGTCGGCAGCGTTTAGGTGATTTTGCACCGGACTTTGCCCGCTATAACGACGATATCCTTTTCGGAGAAGTATGGAGCAAGAACGATGTCCTCGCCTTGAAGGAACGGAGCATCGTCACTGTTTCGGCCTTAATCGCTCAGGGTCTTGTCGATTCGTCTTTGAAGTTCCATATGGAAACAGCCAAGAAAAACGGCGTGACCAAAGATGAAATGGTTGAAATCATTACCCAGCTCGCTTTTTACAGCGGATGGCCTAAAGCATGGGCAGCATTTGCATATGCTAAGGAAGTCTACGGAGATCAGTAAAACAAGTAATTCTTAATTATTAATGGTAATAACTAATTACCATTAATAATTTTAAGAAAAAATATCAAAAATACATTCATTGTAATATTGATATATCTCGAAATGTGGAGTATAATACAACCATGATAAAGATTGATTTTCAATTAGTAATGGTTTTTACATAGAAGGAAGTGCAGTGAATTATGAAAAAAGGAATGTTCAAACAAGTATTATCGGCCATGGTATTGACCATGTCCCTCGCAGGCGGAGCTGCTTTTGTTTCAGCCGATTCCGTCCAGTATAGTGAAAATCGTGATTATAACGCAGCCGTCATTGAAACGGTGCCGACGGCAGCTACGCAGTCCGACATCCGCGGCTACAGTGAAAACGGAAGTTATCAGGCCGCTGTCATCAAAAACGTACCGGCAGCCGTGAAGAGCGTCGACGTTCGCGGTTACAGTGAAAACGGAAGCTATGTTGCAGCTTCAGCCTTTGATAATAATTAATAGTATCTAAAACGATTCATATAAAAGGTTCTGACTACTGGGAAAACCCCACTGGTTTTTATATAAAAAGGAGATAAAAAAGATGAAAAAAGTAATGTTTAAACAAGTGTTATCGGCAGCCGTATTGACCATGTCTTTGGCAGGTGCAGCCTTCGTTTCGGCAGATTCCATTCAGTACAGTGAAAACGGCGACTATAAAGCCGCTGTTATCGAAAGCGTACCGGCATCGGCTCCGGTTGCAGCAAGCCGCGTATACAGTGAAAATGCTGACCATCAGGCAGCCATTAACTTGGACGAACCGGCTACTAAAGTCGTTGCTTCTCGCGGCTACAGCGAAAACGGCGATCAGGTTGCAGCTTCGGCTTTCAACGCCTAACGCGATTACATAAAACAATAGATTATAAATTTAGAAAATTCTGACCATGTGAATGACGATGGTTTTTATATAAAAGGAGATAGATTATGATGATGAAGAAGAACATGTTTAAACAAGTATTATCGGCTATGGTATTGACTATGTCTTTGGCAGGCGCAGCCTTCGTTTCGGCAGATTCCGTTCAGTACAGCGAAAACGGTGACTATCAGGCTGCTGTTAACCTGAGTGTACCGGCAGTTTCTAAGAGCGATGACATCCGCGGCTACAGCGAAAACCGCGATTACAATGCCGCCATTAACCTGAACGCACCGGCAGCTGTAAAGAGCGTCGATTCCGTCCAGTACAGTGAAAATCGTGACTTCGAGGCCGCTTCAGGTTTTGACAATTAATAACAGATAGTGTACAGTTAGGGTACACCTTTGAAATTGTTCTAACCATCGGCCTCAGCCCTTGGTTTTGACATACAGCATCAGGCTTTTTGTGCAGTAGGAATGATGCCCCTTATTGAGGATACATGATGGTTTTTCGTAAGGTACAAAGGAGGAAAAAACATGTTAGGAAATTTTGCTTACCACAATCCGACGAAACTTTATTTTGGCGACGAATCCTTAGACTTTTTAAATAAAGAATTACCGAACTACGGGAAAAATGTCGTCCTGGTCTATGGCGGCGGTTCGATTAAAAAGAACGGCGTCTACCAAGATATCTTGGATATTTTGCAGAAAAATGGTAAGAATGTCGCTGAAATTTCAGGGGTCATGCCCAACCCGACCCTTGAAAAGTTGTACGAAGGCATTGAAATTGCCCGTAATCATAAGGCGGATTTCCTCTTGGCCGTCGGCGGCGGTTCCGTCTGTGACTATACGAAGGCTGTAGCCGTTTCGGTCCACTGCGATGAAGATCCGTGGGATAAATACTTTATCCGCTTTGAAGAACCGTCCTGTCAGATAGTGCCTCTCGGCTGTGTGCTCACTATGGCCGGCACGGGCTCGGAAATGAATGCCGGTTCGGTCATTACCAATACGGAAACGAAGCAGAAAATCGGTCATGTCTTCGCCAGCTCCGACGTCATGCCGAAATTCTCCATCCTCAATCCGCGATATACTATGACTGTGCCTGATTATCAGATGAAGGCCGGTATGTTCGACATCTTCAGCCACATCTGTGAACAGTATTTCTCCGGAAACGATGACGTGACCAGCGATTACCTCAGTGAAGGACTGCTTCGCTCGGTCATCCATTCCAGCCGTATTGCCGTCAAGGATGCTCAGGATTATGAAGCCCGCAGCAACATCATGTGGTCGGCCACCTGGGCCTTGAATACACTTTTGTCCTGCGGCAAACCCGGTGACTGGATGGTTCATATGATGGGCCAGGCTGTCGGCGGCTATACCAATGCTACGCACGGCATGACCTTGTCTGCTGTTTCTCTGCCGTATTACCGGCATATCCTTCCGTACGGCCTGCCGAAGTTCAAACGTTTTGCTGAAAATGTATGGGGTGTACAGCCTGAAGGCAAAACGGATGAACAGATTGCCCGCGAAGGCCTCGACCGGATGGAAGACTGGATGAAAGAAATCGGCGTCGTCTTGTCCATTAAGGATTTGGGCGCCGATGAATCGATGCTTGACGGTATCGTCGATGCTACCATGATTCTCCGCGGCGGCTATAAAAAGCTCGACCGACAGGAGCTCATTGATATTTTCAAAGCCAGCCTGAATCGAGGGGTATAATAAGTACGAGTAGTACGATCTGTACGATAGAGTAAAAAAGGGTTCGCGTGATATTGTTTCATGCGAACCCTTTCTGGACGTCTTTATTTGGTTGTGTCCTGTACGAGGCTTTGGCCTATATCATAGGCCTGTTTCAGACAGATGGGGCCGGCCTTTTCCTGGTAAGCTTTTTTGTCGCTTTCTGAGAAGATCGACGATTCATATTTCGAGTAATCATTGAACTGCAGCGTATCGTAGGCCCAAAGGGTCTTTGGCGGAAGGCCGAGGATGCGGTCGGTAAAGCCTTCCTGAGCGGCCAGGTTCTGAGCCAGGTTATATTCCTTGGCTTGTTCTTCTGTGACGTTCATGGTGTAGATAAAGGCCGACGGAATCTTTTTGCCAAAGACCGACGGGATTTCTGCGCTGTAAATATAGTTCGAGAAGAAGAGCCGTTCTAAAAAGGCCTGCATGCCGGACGTGATGCTCATGAAATAGATGGGCGTGCCGAAAATCAGGGCGTCGGCTTCTTTGATCTCTGTGAGTAGCGGTGCCAGGTCGTCTTTCACGATGCAGGTGCCGTGCTCCTTGTCTTTGCGCTTACAGTAAAAACAGCTGATACAGCCTTTGAAATTCAAAGTGTACAAATCGACGTACTTTGTGTCGGCTCCGGCTGCAGCAGCGCCCCGCAGGGCTTCTTTCAGCAGGTTTGCTGTGTTGCCGTTGCGGCGGGGACTGCCGTTAAATGCCATGATTTTCATTGTTCATCATCCTTTCTAAATAGCGTTATATCATTATATCGCGTTATATAGATAAATACAAGGCCGGCTGTGTAAATTCTCTGTTCAGTCGGCGTTACGTTTCTATCATGTTGTTTGAGGTAATAGGGGGTTATATCATGAAGAAGAAAAATGTTGTGGCTATCCTTGCAGCGGCGGTTATGGCCATCAGTTTATCGGCCTGCAGCAGTGTTCGTACTCAGGCTGACGGTCAAGCCGGGGCTACGGAACAGACGTCTCAAGCGAAGCCCAAGATTGATGCCAATGCCAGTGCTTCTATTAAAGGCGCTGCATCGGCTCAGAAAGAAGGGCAGCATACGGGTAGTCACCGGGCCGTCATTTACTTCTCCGATCCTGAAGGCAGCGACATGAACGCCATGGAAGGGAGTACTCAGTATTTGGGGCGCCTCATTGCTCAAAAGACCGGTGCCGACGTCTTCCGAATCGTATCGGTTAAGGCCTATCCGACCGATCACAGTGCCCACACAGCTCAGGCTAAGCTCGAACAGAGTGAGAACGCCCGTCCGGCCATTAAGGATGACTTCGGCGATCTCAGCCAGTACGATACCATTTTCTTAGGCTATCCGATTTGGTGGGGTGACCTGCCCATGCCGGTCTATACCTTCCTGGAAAGTCACGACTTGAGCGGGAAAAAGATCGTCCTCTTCGGAACCTATGGCAGCAGCGGCTTGGGGAATACACCGGAACACGTCCAATCGATTGAAAAAGGGGCGAACGTTGAAAATCGGGCTTACGGCGTTCAAGCCAGTGACGTCGGCAGTGCCAAAGACAGCGTCCTGTCCTGGCTGAGTGAATTAGGTTATTAAACACGAAACGTCATCTCACGGGCTAAAAAGATTCCTTGTGGGATGATCGTTACAGAACATATACGTAATATTATGAAGGAAATAAGGTGTATATATGGAGAATAAACGAGAGAACCAGCGGCGCGGCATCGATATGCTGCACGGCTCCATTGCCGATAAGCTCTTCTTGTTTGCCATGCCGATCGGCCTTATGGGCCTGTTCGAACAGCTCTTTAACAGCGCTGACGTCTTTTTATTGGGCCGTTTCGTCGGGACAAGCGCTATGGCCGCCGTCGGCAACAATATGCCCGTCATCGGCATGATGGTCATGCTGCTCATGGGGATTTCCCTGGGGGCCAACGTTACCATTGCCCAGTACCTTGGAGCCAAGCACGATGAAAAAGTGTCCCAGACGGTACAGACGGCCATCATCCTGTCCGTAGCCTTGGGGGTCCTGTTGACCGTTGTCGGTGAACTCATCGTCTATCCGGCTTTTCTGATCTTGGATGTACCTCTTGACGTCTATGACATGGCCGAAAGTTATTTGCGCATTTTCTTACTGGGCCTGCCTTTCCTGTCGCTGTACAATTTTGAAGCGGCTATTTTCCGCAGCTGCGGCGACAGCAAGACGCCCCTTTACAGTCTGATTATTGCCAACGGAATCAATATCGTCCTCGGCTTCCTGGCAGTTGCCGTCTTTGATTTCGGCGTCGTCGGCATCGCTTGGGCGACGGTTATCGCTTACGTGGTCAACGCCTTGATTCTCTTGGTTCTGCTCTGTCGGACGACGGATCGGATTCGCGTGAATCTGCATGACCTTCACTTTTCCAAGGAAGAATTGGGCCATATTATCCGCATCGGCCTGCCGGCCGGGATTCAGGGCATGATTTTTGCCTTGTCCAACGTCCTCATCCAATCGGCCATCAACAGCCTGGGGACGGAAGCCATGGCAGCTTCGGCAGCGGGCTTTATTATCGAAGCTAATACGTACTGCTTCGTCAACGGTTTCAGTCAGGCGACGACGACCTTTGTCGGCCAAAACTATGGGGCCCGCAACCTGCGTCGCTGCTTCCGCATTACGAAAGTGGCCTTTGGCGTCGAAGCGGCTTTCCTCCTCGTCGTCACGGCGATCATCCTCTTCTTCTCGCCGGAACTCATCGGCCTGTTCAACAGCGATGCGTCCGTCGTAGCCTTGGGGACGACGCGGTTGTTCTTTGTCCTCGGGACTTTTTATCTCAACGGTATGGTCGACCTCTTGTCCGGTTCCCTTCGCGGTTACGGTTATTCGTTGCCGCCGGCCATCGTGGCCCTCATCGGGATCTGCGGCGTCCGAATCCTTTGGCTCTACACGGCCTTTGCGGCTTGGCCTGACTTTTCGACACTCATGGCGACGTATCCGGTCAGCTGGCTGTTTACGATTATCGTATTGGCCGTCGTCTATAATATGTGCCGCAAGCACATTGTCGCCGGTTTTGCCCACCGCGAAGCTTGATGAATTCTGCTGAACGTGCTATAATTAATTGTAACAAATAATTATTATTGATTATGTTTTAAGGGGGCGTAAACCATGCGTATTGGTGAAGGTTTCATTGAAGAAATCAAAGACAATGGCTTAGCCAAAGTGAGGGTTAGCCGCGACTCTCTTTATGTCGCCTGCAGTGCTTGTGCGGCGGCAGATCATGTCAAAATTTTAGCTTACAATTACCTCGGTGCCGATGAAGGCGACCGCGTTCGCTATCAAGTCGACGATTCCCATCTCATTTCGGGTGCTTTCGTCTGCTTCATCGTTCCGGTATTCTTAATTTTAGCAGCTGCGGTACTCGGATATTTCGTCCAGAGTAATGAAGTCGGTGCCCTGATCGGCGCCGCTATTGGTGCAGCTGTTTCAGCGGCTATCATCCGGTCTTATGACAAATTGCTGGGGAGTATCATTGATACCAAGGCTACGATCATCAGCATTGTCAGCGATGATAAGGATGAAAGATAGAAAATTTAATAATGTTTTATTTGCGTAAAAACCAGGGGACCGGTCTGTACCAGTCCCCTGGTTTCGTGTTATAATAAACACTAGTCTGTTATGATAGGAGGTTTGAAAGATGCGTGCCATGGGAATCGATCCGGGGACGGCTATCTGCGGTTTTGGCGTTGTCGACAGTGACGGCAGCCGGCTGAAACCGGTGACGTATGGAACGATTCAGACGCCATCGAAATCGAGCGATGCAGAACGCCTGGTCATGCTCTTTGACGGCCTCAATGAACTTTATCGGAAATATCAGCCCGACCTCATCGGCGTCGAACAGCTTTTCTTCAACCGCAACGTTACGACAGCCATTACGGTCGGCCAAGCCCGCGGCGTCATTTTGCTGACGGCTCAGCAGGCGGGCATCCCGATTCTGGAGTTTTCTCCTCTGCAGGTCAAGCAGGGGGTTACCGGCTACGGCCGGGCGACAAAGGAACAAGTCATCGATATGACCATGCGCCTCTTAGGCATCCGTCAGAAAATTAAGCCCGACGATGCTGCCGATGGCCTGGCCATGGCTATCTATGCCATTTATTCCAGCCACTCCATGAGTCTGAAACGGAAGGTACAGTTATGATCGGATATGTAAAAGGCATTGTCAGCCATATTTTTTCGAATTCCTGCTTTATCGATGTCCACGGTGTCGGCTATCGGACTTATGCGCCGGCATCGACTTTGGATACGTTGACCGTCGGCAGGGAAGCCCTCTTATATACTTATATGAGCGTTCGGGAAGACGCCATCCTGCTCTATGGTTTTGCCACCCAGGACGAATACGACCTCTTCATGCTCCTCATCGGCGTAAACGGTGTCGGGCCTAAGGTAGCCCTGGGCATCTTGAGTGCCGATAAGGCCGACGGCTTCAGACTGGCCGTTCACAATAAGGATATCAAGAGTTTGACTAAGATGCCCGGCGTCGGCAAGAAGACGGCGGAACGGATCGTCTTGGAATTACAGGATAAAATCGGCCTCGACGGCGTTGCCCCTGCGGCGGAAGTCGGGGAAGGCCAGGCTCCGTCCGGCTTGTCGGGACTCCTCGCGGAAACCGTAGCGGCCCTGACCGGCCTCGGCTACAGCGAGCAGGAAGTCCTGCCCGTGGCTGAGTCCCATTTATCCGAATGTGAAACCGTCGAAGCGCTGTTAAAAGCGACCTTGAAGTCCTTAGGGAGCGGGAGGTAAGACATGGGAGAGAATCGCGTCATCGAGACTGCAGATTTGCCCGGTGATTCCTGGCAGTACAGTCTGCGGCCTCACTACTTTCGAGAATATATCGGCCAGACCAAAGCGAAAGAAAATCTGGAGATCTTTATAAAAGCGGCCAAGCTTCGCAAGGAAGCCTTAGACCACGTCCTCTTGTACGGCCCGCCGGGCCTCGGCAAGACGACCATGGCCGGCATCGTCGCCAATGAATTGGGGGTCAACCTGCGCATTACGTCCGGGCCGGCTATCGAGCGCCCCGGTGATTTGGCAGCTTTATTGACCAATTTGCAGGAACGGGATCTGTTGTTCATCGACGAAATCCACCGCCTGTCCCACAGCGTCGAAGAAGTACTCTATGCGGCCATGGAAGACTATGCCCTCGATATCGTCATCGGCAAGGGGCCCAGTGCCCGGTCGGTGCGCATCGATCTGCCGCCCTTTACGCTGGTCGGGGCGACGACCCAGGTCGGGCGACTGGCGCCGCCTCTTCGCGACCGCTTCGGCGTCATCTGCCGCTTGGAATTTTATAAGCCCGAAGATCTGGTCCTCATCATTAAACGGACGGCAGATATTCTGGCTATGGATATCGACGACGACGGCGCCTTTGAAATCGCCCGCCGCTCACGGGGGACGCCGCGTATTGCCAACCGCTTGTTGAAGCGCGTTCGTGACTTTGCTCAAGTGGCCGACGTCGAGACCATTACGGCGGATCTTGCCAATCATGCCCTCAATCGGCTGGAAGTCGATTCGTGCGGCCTGGACCGGACCGACCGCAAGGTTCTGCAGGTCATTATCGAAAAATTCGGCGGCGGTCCCGTCGGGCTCGACACGATTGCAGCTGCGATCAGCGAGTCCGTTGACGCCGTAGAAGACGTATACGAGCCCTTCTTGATGCAGCAGGGCTTTTTGAACCGCACGCCCCGCGGCCGCGTCGTTACCGATGCTGCCTATCGGCATTTGGGTCTCCCCGTGCCGACTGCGGAATGAGGAGGGACAGCATGGGAAAATTATTGCTCATGATCGGCGTTTTTTTTATCCTTGCCGGCCTTATCTGGATGGCCGGTGATGCCTTGGGAATCGGAAAGTTCTTGGGCCATCTGCCCGGAGATATTTCCTTTACCAGAGGGAATACATCCTTTTCCTTCCCTATTGTCACCTGTATTCTCATCAGCGTGATCTTGACGATTGTATTGAATCTATTCTTTCGTTTATGAGGTGCGTTTTTATGAATAAACGAAGTCGATTGGCTTTTATTTGTACGGCAGCTGCCGTCTGCACACTCCTTACGACCAGTGTTTGGGCAGCGCCCGCTAAAGATAAAAAAACGGTTTCGCGCCAGCCTGTAAAGACGGTTCAGACAAAATCCGGCCGGTCGTCTAAAACGACGGTGCCGCAGCAAAAACCGGTTGAGGAAAAAACGGATACGGTACGCATCGGCATCCGCGAAGGGCAGGGCCGCGTATCCTTTACGAGCCCCCAGGGGCTGGGCATTTACCGCGGCGATTCCCTTTGGAAAAAATCGGCAGCCAATGTGCCGGTTACGGTTACCTTATCGGGAACCGATTTGGCCGTCAACGGAACGGCCGGCAAGGGAAACCTGAAAGTCCGTTCCTTAGGAAAAAACGGCGTGGTCAAGGTCACGGACGGCTATGCCTACCGCGGTGACTTGGAACTGATGAAGTCGCCCGGCCGCTGGGGGATTACCGTCGTCAATGTCCTGCCCGTAGAACAGTATCTTTACGGCGTCGTCGGCAAAGAAATGTCGCCGGCGTGGAGCGAAGAAGCCTTGAAGGCCCAGGCCGTCGCTGCTCGGACCTATGCCATTGCCCATAAGAAGCGCTTTAGTCAGCGCGGCTTTGACTTGACGGACGATACGTCGAGCCAGGTCTATGCCGGTGTCGGCGGCGAGTCGCCGTCGGTCATCCGAGCGGTCAATGCGACTAAGGGCGAAATACTGACTTATCAGGGAAAGCCTATCGACGCCTTCTTTTTCTCGACGGGCGGCGGCTGGACCGAAAACAGTGAAAATGTATGGGGGACATACATCCCGTATCTGCGCGGTGTCAGTGATACCAGCGACAAGATGCCGGGCTACCGCTGGTCGGTGACGACAACGCCGGAAAAGATGGCTGAGAAACTGACGGCTGCCGGAAAGGGCGTAGGGAAAATCAAGTCGATTACCTTGTCGCCTCTGGCCAAACGGCCTATGACGACAAAGGACCGCGGCGTATCGGGCCGGGTTCAGTCACTGGTCGTCCACGGCACCAAAGGCGATGTCACCGTAAAGGGCCTGGCCTTCCAGTCCATCTTCGGACTGCGCAGCACGCTTTTTGACTTTTACAGCGGCAAGGGGACGGCTCCGGATCCCGACACGGGAAAGGCTGCCCGCAAGCTCGATTTTACGGTCAAAGCAGGTCAGCCCTTGACCATCTACGGTTTTGGCTGGGGCCACGGCTTGGGAATGAGCCAGTACGGGGCTTACCAGATGGCGCAGGAGCACGCCGGAGAACGAGATTATTACCGGAAGATTTTGACCCATTACTATACGGGGACGGAAATAAAGAAGCTCTATTAATGCATTAAAAGAGGAAGGTCTTATTGTGAAACTGACAGATTTTTATTACGATTTACCGAAAGAACTCATCGCCCAGCATCCGGCAGAACCTCGGGATCACGCTCGGCTCATGCTGTATGACCGAAAGAGCGGCGATGTAGCCCATAAATATTTTTATGACCTCGTCGATGAACTCCACGAAGGCGACGTCCTGGTATTCAATGACTCCCGCGTCATTCCGGCGCGGATTTACGGCAAGCGCACCCCGACGGGCGGCAAGGTCGAAGTCCTGCTTTTGACGCCTGTCGGCGATGACCGCTGGGAAGTATTGGTAAAGCCGGGCAAAAAAGCCCTTCCGGGAACGACCATCGAATTTGCCGAAGGCCTTACGGGCACCGTCGAAGATCGGACCGATTTTGGCGGTCGTATCATCAAATTTTCCTATGACGGCAACTTCGACGACATCATCGATTCTATCGGGGAAATGCCCCTTCCGCCGTATATCCACGAAAAGATGGAAGACCCCAACCAGTATCAGACGGTCTATGCCAATGAACGCGGCTCGGCAGCGGCGCCGACGGCGGGCCTTCATTTTACCGAAGAATTGCTGCAGAAAATTCGCGATAAGGGCGTTGAAGAAGTTTTCGTCACCCTGCATGTCGGTTTGGGAACCTTCCGGCCTGTCGAGGAAGAAAACATCGAAGATCATGAAATGCACAGCGAATTTTACAGCATTACGGAAGAAGCGGCAGCGACGATCAACAAGGCCAAAGCCGAAGGACGACGGGTCATTGCCGTCGGTACGACCAGCATCCGGACCCTTGAAAGCGCCGGTACGACAGGGACTTTAAAAGCCGGTTCCGGTTGGACCAATATCTTCATCTATCCGGGCTTTACCTTCCATATTGTCGATGCCCTGGTCACTAATTTCCACCTTCCTGAATCGACACTGCTCATGCTCATCAGTGCCTTGTCGACGAGGGAAAAAATCTTAAAAGCCTACGAAACGGCTGTAAAAGAAAAATACCGTTTCTTTAGTTTTGGCGATGCCATGTTCATTCACTAGGGAGGAATCTATGGTTATTACCTACGAACAACAGGCCGAATGCGACGGCGCCCGTGCCGGTATCCTGCGTACCCCTCACGGTACGTTCAAGACGCCCATGTTCATGCCTGTCGGTACGCAGGCGACGGTCAAGACACTGACGCCGGAAGAGCTCTACGATATGGGGGCTCAGGTCATCCTCAGCAATACCTATCACTTGTTCCTTCGCCCGGGCCACGATTTGGTCAAGGAAGCGGGAGGCCTTCATAAATTCATGAACTGGAAGCAGGCGATCCTCACCGACAGCGGCGGCTTTCAGGTATTCAGCCTCGGCCAGATGCGCAAGATCACCGAAGAAGGGGTTACCTTCCGTTCCCACTTAGACGGTTCGAAAAAATTCTTGTCGCCTGAAGTGTCGATGGACATTCAGATGGCCCTCGATTCCGATATTGCCATGGCCTTTGACGAATGCATTCCCTATCCGTCCGACTACGAATACACTCGCTTGTCGACGGAACGGACCAGCCGCTGGGCAAAGCGCTGCCTCGACCATCACCACAGTGAGACCCAGGGGTTGTTTGGCATCGTCCAGGGCGGGATGTACAAGGATCTTCGTCAGCAGAGCTGCCGCGATTTGGTCGACATGGATTTTGACGGCTACGGCATCGGCGGCTTGAGTGTTGGCGAATCTAAGGATATAATGTATGATATACTTGAGCATACGACCCCGTATCTGCCGAAGACCAAGGCCCGTTATCTGATGGGTGTCGGCACGCCGGACTGCCTCCTTGAAGGCGTTGCCCGCGGCGTCGACATGTTTGACTGCGTCTTCCCGACCCGCGTTGCCCGCAACGGCATGGCTATGACCCATGAAGGACGCCTGACCGTGCGCAATGCCAAGTATGCTCATGATTTTCATCCCATTGAAGATGGCTGCCAGTGCTATACGTGCCGCAATTATTCGCGGGCTTATATCCGCCACCTCTTCAAAGCGGAAGAACTTCTGGCTTATCGTTTGGTCAGTATTCACAACCTTTATTTCCTGCTGCAGTTCATGCGGGATATGCGTCAGTCGATCTTCGACGGGACGTTCCGCGAATTCCGCCGGGATTTTTGGAAAAGGTATCAAGACGCGTAAGCGCTTGCACATAAAATATTTTAATTTTTTTAGTTGATGGAGGTGTTTGACATGGATATGACTGAACAGCTTACCGCTTTTTGGCCCATTATCCTCATGGTCGTCATTTTTTATTTTCTGCTGTGGCGGCCGCAGAAAAAGCAGCAGAAGAGACGGCAGGAAATGCTGGACAGCCTGAAGCCGGGCGCTAAAATCGTCACTGTCGGCGGCGTCATGGGTACGATCGTATCCCTGCATGACGATTATCTCGTCATCCGCGTAGCCGATAAGGTCGAAATCCGCGTTACCCGCGCAGCTGTTGCTCAGGTCCTCAGCAAGAACAGCAGCGAAGGCAAAAAGGCTGCTAAGAAGGCCGAAAAGCCGGAAGTTGTTGAAGAAAAAAGTGACGTAAAAGCAGAAGCAGCTCAGCCTGCTGATGAAAACCAGAAAGATGCTCAGTAAGAAAGAACTGCGCAGCGCTATGTATGACCGCCTCCATCAATTGACGGAAGCCGAAAAAACTTCGGCCAGTGCGGCCGTCTGTGCCCGGATTTCGGCTTTGCCGGCCTATGACCGGGCACGGCGCATCATGGCCTTTCTCAATATGCCTGACGAAGTCAGCCTCGACGCCTTGATTTCCCGGGCTGTTCGAGATGGGAAAGAGGTCTACGTCCCGGTCTGTATCAGTCGGACCGAAATCGTGGCAGCCCGATTGGAAGGGCTGGATCAGGCTGTCGTCGGAGCTTACGGCATCCGCACGGCGCCGGAGGGCAGTCCGCGCGTGGCGGCAGCTGACCTCGATCTCATCCTTGTCCCGGGCCTGGCCTTCGATGAAAATGGCGGCCGCTTAGGTCACGGCGCTGCTTACTACGACCGCTTCCTTAGCGGGAAGGGACCGGTAGCGGCCATTGCTGTCGCTTGGGACGTTCAGATGGTTCCCACTGTACCCGTAGAAGGCCACGACGTCATCATGACCGAAGTGGTTACGGACAGGCGCCATCTCGTGCTTCACCAATAAAACCATAAGATTTACCCAGAGGGGGGAGTATCGTTGCGGACTCGTAACATGATAAAATTTTTTGGGGCCGTCATCATCATCGTGGCAGCCTTTGTTACTTTTATTAATCCGCTTGCCAACTCCATTAAACAAGGCCTGGACTTACAAGGCGGTACGCATATCGTCTTAGAAGCCGAAGATACGCCGGACGCACCGGTTACGGAAGACTCTTTGAGCCGTGCCGTCACCATCGTCGAACGCCGTATCAATGAAATGGGCCTGACCGAACCGCTTGTTCAGAAAGAAGGCGCTCGTCGAATCATCGTCGAATTGCCGGGTGAAAAGAATCCGGAAAAAGCCATCGAAACAATCGGTAAAACGGCTGTCATGGAGTTTAAAGATGAAAGCGGAACGACGCGGATGACCGGGAGCGATCTGAAAACGGCAAAAGAACAGATCGACCAAGGCCATAAAAACGTCGTCGGCATTGAATTTACCGATGAAGGGGCTAAAAAATTTGCCGACCTTACAGCCTCTAATGTAGGCCATAAAATCGGCATTTACCTTGACGGTGAACTCTTGACCAACCCCGTCGTCAACGAACCGATTACGGGCGGCAAAGCGGTCATCACCGGCAGCCAGACCTTGGAAGATGCCAAGAATTTAGCCATCCTCCTTCGTTCGGGCGCACTGCCTGTTAAATTGAAAGTCATGGAAGTCCGCACGATTGGTCCGAGCCTGGGCCTTGACTCTAAATTAAAGAGTGAAAGGGCTTTTGCGATCGGCATCATTCTGATTATGGTCTTTTTAATCGTCATCTACCGCGTATCCGGTATCGTAGCCAATATCGCCCTCTTGGTATACGTCCTCATCCTGCTGGGCATCTTGAAATACCTCGATGCGACACTGACCCTGCCGGGGATTGCCGGCGTCATCCTGTCTATGGGGTTTGCCGTCGATGCCAACATCCTCATTTTCGAACGGTTTAAAGAAGAGGTCCTGGTCGGGAAAACCTTGCGAACGTCGATGGAAGCCGGGTTCCGCCGGGCTTTCAATACCATCCTCGATGCCAACGTATCGGTCATGATTGCCGCCGTCGTCCTCATCGTCATGGGCAGCGGCACGGTCAAAGGCTTTGCCGTCAACTTGGCCCTCGGTCTCGTCGTCAGCATGTTCACGGCCATCGTCGTCAGTCGTTCGCTTCTGACCTGGTTTATTAATACGGGATTGATCATCAATCCCTGGTTCTACGGCTTAAACCGTAAACCGCCTGAACATATGCTGAAAAAGGGGGGACAGAAATGAGTTTTGATATTATCAAACATCGCACCTGGTGGTTCATCTTATCGTCTGTCCTGGTCCTTGCCAGCCTTATTTCCATCTTTATCAATGGATTTAACTTCGGTATCGACTATACAGGCGGTACCATCCTTGACATGCAGTTCAACAAGGCTGTCAGCGTTTCTGAAGTCCGTCAGGTCATCGATGGAGCCAATATGGATCTGGGCAATACGGTCATCCAATTGACCGGCGTTACCGATCAGGATTCGTCGACAGACGTCATGCTGCGCATGCGTAATCTGACCAGTGACGAAACGAAATCCTTGTCG
Source organism: uncultured Megasphaera sp. (assembly GCF_900539295.1). Lineage (GTDB taxonomy): Bacteria > Bacillota > Negativicutes > Veillonellales > Megasphaeraceae > Megasphaera. Next base: position 7,407 of record NZ_UQBH01000017.1, on the reverse strand, counting down.
GAAAAATTGAGCACCTCTTTAGGCGGTGCAGAAATCAAGCGGACCGAATCGGTCGGTGCCGTCATCGGATCGGAAGTCACGAAAAATGCCATTACCAGTTTGGCCGTGGCCTTCATCGCCTTAGCGGCCTACATTTCCTTCCGCTTCGAGTATAAGATTGCCATTTCGGCCCTCATTTCCATCGTTCACGATTTGATCATGGTCCTGGGCGTTTTCTCCTTCTTCCAGTTGGAAATCGACGCTACGTTCTTGGCGGCTATCCTGACCGTCGTCGGCTATTCGATGAACGAAGCCGTCGTCATCTTTGACCGCGTCCGTGAAAATACGCGGACCCACCGGCGAACCGACTCTTATGAAAAACTGGCTCATGACAGTATTTCTCAGAGTATCCACCGTAGTATCTACACCTTATCGACGGTTCTCTTTGCCTGCGGTGCCCTCCATTTCTTTGGCGGCGAATCGACAAAGAACTTCTCCCTGGTCATGCTCATCGGCTTTATCAGCGGGGCTTATTCGTCCATCTGTGTCGATACGTCGATCTGGGTCGTATGGAAAAACCATACGTCGAATCGACGGGGCCTCAAAGCTTCTGACGATGCATCCGAAGAAGACGAAGAAGCTGCAGAAACACAAAAAGGATAAAAAGAAGGGATGTCCCATGGAGTCTGTCTTCATGGTGCAGCCCTTTTTCATTTCATATGTATGCATTCCCTTACCCGGGTAAGGGGCGATGAGGAGGAATCAGGATGTTTAAAATCGATGCTTTAGGCAAGGCCTGCCCCTTGCCGGTCATTGAAGCCCACAAGGCTTTGAAAGATCACGACGCCGTTGAAATTACGGTCGACAATGAAATTGCTACGGAAAATCTCAAAAACTTATCGGAACAGATGAACTGTGCCTACACGATGACTAAAGAGTCAGAAACCCACTATACGGTCACCTTGGTGAAAGAAGGGGCCGATGCGGTCGTTGAAGAAGCACCGGCTGTATCGGGGTCGGACTATGTTGTCGTCCTCAATGCGCCGGTCATGGGCTTGGGGGACGATACTCTCGGCAAGAACCTTTTGAAGACCTTTATTTATACCTTGACTGAACAGGACGTACTGCCTAAGCAGATTATCTGCTATAACGGCGGCGTATCCCTGGTCACGGAAGATTCGGAGTCCCTCGAAGATTTGAAGAATCTCGAAGCCCAGGGGGTCGAAGTCTATGCCTGCGGCGCCTGCCTCAATTACTATGGCCTGACGGAAAAAGTCGCTGTCGGCTCCATTACCAACATGTTCCGCATTATCGAAATGATGCGTACGGCCAATCGCATCGTCAAACCGTAACCCATGGAAATAACGATCATAAAAGCGGCCATTCTGGTGTCGTTCATCATTTGCGGCTATGTATTAAAACAGCTGCGCCTCTTTGGGCGCAGCACTTTTCATACCATATCGACGATTGTCTTTAATATCACTCTGCCGTCGGTCATCATTGCCAATCTCAACGGTATCCACTTCGAAGTGAGCTATTTGCTCATCAGCCTCTTAGCCATCGTCTTTAACCTGATTATGGTCGGCCTTGGCTATGGCGCCGGGCGGACCAAAGACGAAAAGGCTTTCTATATGCTCAATTTGAACGGCTATAATATCGGCAACTTTGCTCTGCCCTTCGTGTCGTACTTCTTCGACAACGCTGCCGTTCTTATCGTTTGCCTCTTTGATGCCGGCAACTCTCTCATGTGCCTTGGCGGCGGTTATGGCCTGGCCCGCTATGTACGCGGTGAAAAAGGGGAGAATATCTTCTGTATTTTGGGCAAGACAATCTTTTCGTCCCTGCCGGTCCTGTCGTACATTCTGATGATTTCTCTGTCTTTAGGGGGATTCGTCCTGCCTCAGGTTGTCATCGACTGGGTCAAGGTGCCGGCATCGGCGAATACCTTCTTGTCGATGCTGATGATCGGCGTTGCCTTGGGCCTGTCCTTAAAGAAGGAATACCTGCACCTCATCTATACCAATATGGGGCTGCGCCTGTTGATTTCCATGGTCTTTGCCGTCTTCATCTACTTCGGTCTCGACTATTCGATGGATATCAAGCGGGTACTGATAGTATTGGTCTTTGCACCTATCGCCGGCATGGCCTGCTACTATACGGCAAAACTGAAGTTAAAAATCGAAGTTGCGGCCTGCATCAGCTCCTTCTATATCCTCATTTCCATCGTCATCATGTCGACCTTGATCGTCTTCTTGGAATCGATGTGACCGGTCGGCTAAGAGTTCCTCTTCCAGATCTGCCGGTACCGTCGACGGGCTGCGGGTGATGTAGTAACTGTCGACCTTCGGCGGTTCAAAATCGAGAAGGGGGATGGCCCGCAGGCGCCGGGCGTCTAAGTCGTCCTCGATGAGGCTCTTCGGCAGGAAGGTATAACCGATGCCTGCGGCGACGTATTGCGGAAGCTTGGTACTGTTGTCGATTTCTAAGGGGAAGCGGTGATGGCGCGGAAAGAGGTCCTGAATGTAGAGGCCGACGCCTTGGAGGGCGAAGTTGCAGAATAAGTAGTCGATTTTTTGCAGATCGTCTTTATAGATCCCTTTGGCGTAGGTGGTATCGGAAGCCCGGCAGACCAGGACCAGCGAATCCGTTCGGTAAGGCTGGCAGACGAAGCCGCTTTTGAACATGGCGCTGAAAGAAAAAATGGCGTCTAAGGTCCCTTCTTGGAGCTGGCGCATCATGTCGGCCGTATGGCCGATGGTGACGTGGAGGGAGACGTCTTTCTGCTTCTTTAAGTAGCTGCGGATGCGGCGCTGGAGGTGGCTTTCATAAATCGTATTGGTCGTTCCGATGTTTACCTTCCGGGCATACGTCGGCGAGGCCTGGATATCCTGAAGGGCTGTCAGCTCGAGGGATACGAAGCGCTGGGCATAGTCAAGAAATTTTTGTCCCGATGCCGTCAGGTCGACCTGCTTGTGACTGCGGACGAAGAGGGGGACGCCCAGTTCCGTCTCCAAGTCGCGGATGCGGTTGGTGACTGTCGATTGAGCGACGAAGAGCTGCTGCGCCGTCTTGGTAAAGTTTTTTATTTGTGCTAAGGCAATAAATGTCCGGAGCGTCGTTGTGTCCATGACCGGACCTCCTTTTCTTACAATTTGATTATCGAATGAAATGAATTGAAATAATCTATTTCACAAATTATCTCTTTGTATTATATAATAATCATTGTAGAGAAACAATGAATTTCAAGTTTGTTTCGTAATTTAGATTATGCATCTTGCTGTATTATAAGAAATTGGAGCTGAATCGGATGAACAAGAAAACTGTCCCCTTTAATGAAGCGCAAATTCGTTCTATCATTGCCAAGTACCCGACACCTTTTCATATTTATGATGAAAAAGCCATCGTTGATAACGTTCGAAAATTGATAAAGGCTTTTGATTGGGCCCATGATTTCAAAGAGTATTTTGCCGTCAAAGCGGCACCGAATCCCTACCTCATGCGTCTTTTGCAAAAAGAAGGCGTCGGCGCTGACTGCAGCTCCATGGCAGAATTGGAACTATGCGACAAAGTCGGCATTACCGGCCACGATATCGTCTTTTCTTCGAACGATACGCCTTATGAAGAATTTAAAAGAGCTATGGAACTCGGCGCTTTGATCAATCTCGACGATATTTCCATGATCGACTTCATGGAAAAACGCGGTCCCTTGCCGGATTGGATTTGTGCCCGCTATAATCCGGGTCCCCTCCTTCAGGGCGGCAACGATATCATCGGCACGCCGGAAGAAGCTAAATACGGCATGACCCGTGAACAGATCCTCGATGCCTTCCGCATCCTTAAAGAAAAAGGCGTTTCCCACTTCGGTCTGCACACCATGGTCGTCTCTAACGAACTCCAGGTAAACGGCTTGATCAACACGGCCAAGATGATGTTTGAATTAGCTGCTGACGTTCAGGACAGCCTGGGCATCGACATTGAATTCCTCGATTTCGGCGGCGGCATCGGCCTTCCGTATCGCCCGGAAGAATCCTTCATCGATTACGATGAATTGAGTGCCGGCATCAAGGAACACTTTGAAGCCATCATGGTCCCAAGAGGCCTCGGCAAATGCCGTCTCTCCTTTGAATGCGGCCGTGCCATTACCGGCCCTTACGGTTATTTGGTCACGACGGCTATTCATCACAAACACATCTGGAAAGAATACATCGGCGTCGACGCCAGCATGGCCAACCTCATGCGCCCCGGCATGTACGGTTCCTACCACTACCTGTCGGTCATGGGCAAAGAAAATGCGCCGAAGGACCACGTTTACGACGTCGTCGGCTCCCTCTGCGAAAACTGCGATAAGTTTGCCGTTGACCGCAGCCTGCCGGAAATCAAAGACGGCGATATTCTGGTCATCCACGATGCAGGGGCTCACGGCCATTCCATGGGCTTTAATTACAACGGCAAGCTCCGTTCGGCAGAGCTCCTCCTCCATGAAGACGGTTCCGTAACCCAAATCCGCCGGGCTGAAACCTTGGACGATCTCTTTGCGACCCTTGACTTTTCAAACTTATAAATGAAGGTAAATCACACCCCTTACATACTGTAAGGGGTATTTTTTTGACTTTTATTTTAAATTTTAATATATTTTTAATCTTTATCGAGTATAATACTGATATAACATACCGTCATTTATTTGAAAAGGAGAGAAAGGGGGCATCTTGGCTGATGGGTGCTTACGATATATTGACCGGAACGCAGCTCTGCATGGCTGTTGCCATGATTGCCTACGGCTTTTATTTCAAAAAGAAACGGACTTGCCGCCTGTGGTATTTTTCCGGTCCCGCCTGGCTCATTGCCATTTGGTCCGGTGTGGTATTATATTATTATTCGGAATACCCTTTTTTGACCATCCTCTGCTTTCTCATGGGCTTTTTCTTGGGTATGGGGATCGGACTTTGGGTTAAAAAGGGACTGCCGGAATTGACTTATTGCCGAGAACGGCGGAGACTTCACTGTCCGCCCATGAAGAAGGCCATGCCGGCCTATCTCATCATTTGCGCAGTATTCGCCTCGTTCCAGGTCATAGGCTATCATGTTTCCTTCATCACCCATTCCTGGTTTTTTAATGAAGTGCTGGGCTTTGCGCCGGGTCTCTGCACTGGCCTTTTATGGGGGCGGGGGATTGCCATGCTGCTCGATATTCCCGTGCGGGGGCAGCAGGTATACAAAGATATTTAGGAGGTACTTTTTTTATGGATAACACCAAGCGGAGAGAACAAATCCTTCAGCTGCTGCACGAATCGACGGCTGCCGTTACCGGAACGGCCTTAGCCAAGGCCTGTAAGGTCAGCCGTCAGATCATCGTCGGCGATGTCGCCATTTTACGGGCTCAAGGCGTCGGCATCATTTCAACGCCTCGTGGCTATCAGCTGGTCACTCCCTTAAAGGCGGGCTGTACGCGGGTCTTCGTCTGCTGTCACGGCAGTGATTTGATGGAAGCCGAACTTGAAGCCATCGTCGACAACGGCGGCATCGTCCACAATGTCGTCATCGAGCATGACGTATATGGTGACTTGGAAGGGACCTTGAATCTCCATTCCCGCCGTGACGTCCAGCAGTATATCAAGCGGATGAAGGACTCCCGCGCCGAAATGCTGAGCACCATCAGCGGCGGCATCCATACCCATCTGGTCGAAGCCAAGACGGAAGAAGAACTCGATGCCATCGGCAGCGCTTTGCATGACTTAAAGGTCTTATACGGCGATTGACTTTTTCCTTCCATATGCTACAATGTTGTCATGTCAATTTATGTGTCATGACACTTGTGTAGATAGGAGGAATAGTGTTATGTTGTTAGACCGGTTGGAAGCCTTGCCTGTAGGCAGGTTTCACTATAAACTGCTCTTGGTCACCGGTTTGGGCTGGCTGTTTGATTCTATGGATACGGGGCTCATCGCCTTTATCCTGCCTGTACTTGCCAAAGAATGGGGATTGGCACCGGGACAGATGGGCCTCATCGGCAGCATCGGCCTCATCGGCATGGCTCTTGGCGCCGTCGTATCCGGTACGGCTGCCGACCGCATTGGGCGCAAGAAAGTCTTTACGATTACTGTCTTATTATATAGTATTGCATCGGGCTTCTGTGCCTTGGCCTGGAGTTATGAATCCCTGCTCTTCTTTCGCTTCCTCGTCGGCTTCGGCCTCGGTGGGGAACTGCCTGTAGCAGCGACCCTGGTTTCGGAATATGCACCGTCCCGCGTTCGCGGCCGGTTCATCGTCCTCTTGGAAAGCTTTTGGGGTCTCGGTTGGATTGCAGCGGCCTGCATCGCTTATTTCTTCATTCCCGTCTACGGTTGGCGCATGGCCTTCTTGATCGGTGCCCTGCCGGCCCTCTATGTCTGCCTCATTCGCCTTCATATGCCGGAATCGGTTCGTTACCTCTTGGCCCGCGGCCGCGTAACAGAAGCGCGGAATATCGTTGCTTCCATCGAAGCGAAACTTCAGGTACCGTCAGCTCCTTTTTCGTATGATGATGAACGGATGCCAGTCGCCACCAAAGCTTCTTTCCGTGAATTGTGGAGAAAGCCCTTTGTCTCGCGGACGGTCATGCTCTGGCTGGTCTGGTTCGGCATCAATTTCAGCTACTACGGTATCTTCATGTGGCTGCCGTCTCTCGTCTTCCAACAGGGCTTTACGGTCGTCAAGACTTTTGAATACGTCCTCATCATGACCCTGGCTCAGCTGCCGGGCTATTACTGCGCTGCTTGGCTGGTCGACAAAATCGGACGCAAGTATACCTTATCGTCCTTCCTCTTGTTCAGCGGCGTTGCCAGCTATTTCTTCGGCCACGCTTCGACGGCGTCGACGCTCATGATTTGGGGCGCTGTCATGTCCTTCTTTAACCTCGGCGCCTGGGGTGTCCTCTATACCTATACACCGGAACAGTATCCGACGGCTATTCGTGCTCTCGGAAGCGGTTGGGCTGCCGGCTTCGGCCGTTTTGGCGGTATGGCGGCCCCGGTTATGGTAGGCGTGCTCTTGGGTCAGCAGTTTGATTTCGGCGGCGTCTTCTACATGTTTGCCTTCGTATTCGCTGCCATTGCCGTCGTCGTCATGGGAATGGGCATGGAAAGCAAACAAAAGAATTTAGAGAGCATGACCGAACGATTTGCCGATGCCAAGTGATGTAAATTTTGTAAAAAAGCTGTCAAAACCTTCTTGACAGCTTTTTTTTTCAATGATAAAATTATCTATGTCGCATGGCTCGAAGCGATTTGAGTATTTGCTGACAAAGGCCAAATGATGGAAAAAAGCTTCGAAAGACTTCACAAAAGTCCTTGACAAGGCATCCTGAGTTTGGTAGAATAAACAAGTCGCCGCTGAGGCGACAGATGACCTTTGAAAACTGAACAATGAACTGAATGAACGCCAGTAAATAAA
>NZ_UQBH01000016.1 GCF_900539295.1 uncultured Megasphaera sp. | reverse complement strand
CCTGCATATAGCTCTGGCAGAAACGCATGATTTCAGCGTCGGACTTGCCCGTCGGATCGAAGTCGGAACCGCCCTTAGCACCACCAATAGGAAGACCGGTCAAAGCGTTTTTGAAGATCTGTTCAAATCCCAAAAACTTGATGATGCCGGAGTAAACGTTTTTCTGGAAACGGAGACCACCCTTATAGGGCCCGATTGCGCCATTAAACTGGAAGCGATACCCAGTGTTGGTATGGTACCCGCCGTTATCATCCTGCCACACAACGCGGAAAGTGAATTGTCGTTCCGGTTCGACGAGACGATTGAGCAGGTCGAACTTTTCATATTCCGGATGTTTTTCAACGACAGCATCGAGGGAGCTTAATACTTCTTCGACGGTTTGGACGAATTCTGGTTCGTTGGCATGTTTAGCACGGACGTTTTCAATAACAGATTGCAAATACTTATTCATGTGAAATCACCTTTTATCTTCTTAGATTTATTAATACAGTGCTTTATAAATGCTATACACGTTATCATAGTCCAGTTTGACAAAATTATGAGCCATCAGTCTTCCCTGGTTTTCCATAACCGATTTCGCAAATTCTGCAAGTTCTTCTTCTTTAACACCGTATTCATGAAGGGCTTTCTTAGGAAGAATAACATTTAATAACTTTTCTAATTCTTCATACACATTTTCAGGTTTGCAATCCAAGATGTTTGCGATGAACCGGTTTAATTTAGCAATTTCGCCATCCGATTTAATCGACATATAGCAGTTCATAACACCGGTAAACATCGCATAATTCGATTCCCCGTGAGGAACATGGTATTTAGCCCCCAACGGATAACTCATCGCATGAACAGCAGCGCACCCCGGAATACTAAAGGCAATACCAGCCCAATTGCTAGCTAAAAGGAAATCCTTCATGAGCGGGACTCGTGCATCGATACCCTTATCTCTAATTTGCAGATATCCTTTAAGAATAAGTTCAATAGCATTATAGCTAAAGACCCTAAAGCTGTCACTGGAATCAGGAGATAATGCTGATTCTACAGCATGAACCAATGCATCGATTGAGCTCGTCGCAAAAACTTTAAACGGTAAAGTCTGCAAAAGCTGCGCAATAAGAACCGCCTTATCTGCATACATGGCTGCATCGGCAATCCCCTTTTTCGTATTTCGGCTGACTAATGCCATAACAGATACATTGGTAACTTCACTACCCGTTCCGCAGGTTGTCGGAATAAGAACCAATTCTTTTGCTTTTTCCGGTTTTATTTTCCCATCAAACAAATCCAATACGGGGCTGACCTGTTTTAAAATGAACAGTTTACATAAATCCATAACCGTGCCGCCGCCAATGCCGATAATGCGGGTAATCCCGTCAGGAATATCGTGGTATATAGCTTCAGCCATTTCGTCGGACGGTTCTCCCATCCCGTATTTTTCCTGGAAAATAACATGACACTTCAACCCTAAATCTTTGAAATTAGGATCAAAAATATATTGGTTCGTGATGATGAGATCACTAGTTCCAACTTTTAAATCTTCTGCAAATTCTTTACAGGTATCGTACGAGTAAATAGTCGGCTTTAACTGTAATTCGATCATAAAAACAACGCCTCTCTCTCTGTAGAAAAGATGCCGCCGCAAAATGCAGCGGCATCCAAACTCACCAGTGTATTTCCAAAAATTTTATTTTGCCAAACATCTCTGAATCGATTCTTCAAAAATCTTAAGACCTGCTTCCAACTGTTCATCGGTCATGACCAACGGAGCCAGGAAACGGATAACTTGTCCGTCAGAGCCTGCGTTTTCAACAAGCAAGCCATGCTGAGCTGTATCCTGAACTAACTTAGATACTAATTCGCCGTTCGGTTCTTTTGTAACAGGATCTTTAACAAACTCAACGCCTACCATGCCGCCAATGCCGCGAACATCACCGATAACCGGATATTTAGCTTTCCAAGAAGTAACCGTATCTACGTATTTCTTCCCAATTTCAAGAGAGCGTTCCGGCAGATGGTCACGATCCATAAGTTCAAGTACTTTCAGAGCAGCAGCACAAGCAAGTGCGTTACCGCCATAGGTACCACCAATTACGCCGCGAGGTACAGCATCAAAGATTTCTTTACGTGCCGTAACCATACTAAGAGGAACACCGCCAGCGATAGATTTAGCAGACGAAAGGATATCGGGCTGAATACCTGCTTCTTTCCAATATTCCGTAGCGAAGAGGCGTCCCGTTCTGCCGAAGCCAGACTGAACTTCATCGGCAATCACGAGAATCCCGTGTTCATCACAGATTTCACGTAATTTTTTAACCCATTCAATTGGTGCCGGAATGAATCCGCCTTCGCCCTGTAACGGTTCTAAAACAACAGCAGCTACATATTCAGCCGGGGAGGCCTGATCAAATACTTCATAAATGCTTTCAATGCAAAGGTCTAAATATTCTTTTTCAGACATTTCAGCCGGGCGGCGATAAATGTAGGGATATTTAGCGCGGTATATGCCATCAGGGAACGGCCCCATACCAACTGCATAGGCTTTTTTAGCTGTCATAGCCATCGTCATTACAGTACGGCCGTGGAATGCACCCGAGAAAACAATAATGTTCGGACGTTTCGTAAATGCCTTAGCAATCTTTACAGCATTTTCATCAGCTTCTGCACCACTATTGACAAACATGGTCTGTTTTTTATCCCCACGTACAGGAACACGTTTATTCATTTCAGCGGCTAATTTTACATAGCCATCATGTGTTACAACATTAAACATGCCATGGAAATATTTCTTCGTCTGTTCACGAATAGCTTCAGCAACTTCCGGATGAGCATGACCAACATTTAAAACACCAACGCCGCCAATCCAATCCAAGAAGCGATTCCCGTCCAAATCTTCAATAATCGCGCCCTGAGCTTCTTTCATTACAACAGGATAGCTGCAACGAATAGCATCCGGTGTTTCAATCGCACGCTGCTTTATAACTTCAGCATTTTTCGGACCAGGAACAGTAGCAGTGATAATTTTCGGTAATTCATTTGTTAACATAGGGTTACCTTCTTTCTTTTATTTAAAATTAAAATCATAACAAATTTGTTTTAGTTCATCTGATGAGATTGAATTTCTTCTCTGACCAATTCTTCGGTCCCAATCGGTACCGCTCCACTAGCTTCAGACAAATTCAAGCCTCTCGTTTCAGGAGCCATGAAAATACATGCTAAGAGTCCAATACCGAGAATACCAACCATCGTCATCATTGTCATCTGAATACCAAAAGCTTCTAAATAGGAAGGCAAGGCAAAGGTTCCGAGAATGGGACCAAAACGGCTAATAAACGTTGCCAATCCAACCCCGGCTGCACGTATTTCTGTCGGGAAAAGTTCATTCGGATATACCCAATCCAAAACATTGGCAGGGCCAGAAGCAATTGCATAAAGGGTAAACCCTGTAACAATAAGCCAAAACGGCGGTTCTTCCATAATCCCGAATACAAACAGTCCCAAAGCCATACCAACAAAGCTCCAAATAATGAGTGGACGACGACCAAACCTCTCGATAATAACTGCACCAAATACGACTCCGACAACGAAAATCATACCAATAACGGAGTTACCAAGCAGTAAGTCTCGGCCTTCAGTTAGACCAATTTCCTGCAATAATGACGGGCCAAAAATATAAATTGCAAACATGGGCAATACCTGTGTGGCCCAAAAAACACCTGCAAAAATAACGCGTTTCAAATATCTTGGTTTTAAAAGTTCACGATAAGAAGTCTTAACAGCCTTTTCTTCTAAAATGCTGATATCTGCATCAGGACCATAAATTTTATGGAAAACGGTTTCCGCTTCTGCTACCCGGTTTTTATTCATGAGCCAGCGAGGAGATTCCGGACAGTTTCTGCGCAAATAAATCAGGGCCAGTGCCGGAACAGCAGTGATTCCCAAGAGAATTTGCCAATTATATGCAGAATCATATACAATATAACCTACAATTTCACCTAACGTCATACCAGCGATCCACATAATCATCAATACGCCAATAACATATCCACGACGATCAGCGGGTGAATATTCAGACAGATACGACGTAACACTGGGATAATCAGCCCCAATAACCATGCCTAACAAAAAGCGACAGACAAACAACATTTCGGCGGAAGTGACAAACATGGATGCAATGGAGAGAATTGCCATTGCCAACGGAATGACCATGAAAGGCAGCTTGCGCCCCACCTTATCTGACAAATAGCCAAATATAGGAGCCCCGACTAATATCCCCATCAGTGCTGCCGAGCCAATTGCACCTTTCCAAAATGAATTGAGTTGTAAAATCGGTCCCAAATGAACCAACGCAGGCCCGATACAGGCAAGAATATAACCATCTAAAAAGTTGGTTCCCCCGCCTAAAAGAGTTAGTCTGTTTAAAAACGATCTAAACTCCTGGCTTTTTTCAACTGCGAACTCCAATATGATTCCCTCCTATCAAAAAGAATTAGATGTAAAAGATGACTTCATCATTCTTCGTACTTACAATGAAATCTCTGTTCAAATACCGAAATCAAGTCTTGCTTAAAATCCGGATGTGCGATTTTAATAAGTTCCGCAGCACGCTGCCGCAATGTACGCCCTTTAAGATGGGCAATGCCGAACTCGGTAACGACATAGTCTATATCATTACGCGACGTTGTAACAGCAGCACCTTCATCCAGCAATGGAACAATTTTTGAAATTTTACCGTGTCCGGCCGTAGACGGCATGGCAATGATGGCTTTCCCGCCTTTAGCACGTGATGCTCCGCGAACAAAATCGACTTGACCGCCGACACCGCTGAACTGTTTATAGCCGATCATTTCAGCATTGACTTGTCCCATCAAATCTACCTGCATCGCCGAATTAATCGAGATGATATTATCAATTTTGGCAACTACAAAGGGATCATTCGTATAATCAACAGGCTTCATCAAAACATCCGGATTGTTGTCTACGAAGTCATATAACTTTCTTGTCCCCATCAGGAAACAAGAAACGAATTTTCCCGGATCGATGGTCTTCTTTTTGTTCGTAATAACGCCTTTACGAGCTAAATCAACGACCCCGTCAGAAAACATTTCTGAATGGATGCCGAGATCTTTTTTATCGCCCAAGAAAGACAGGACTGCATCGGGAATCGCACCGATACCAAGCTGTAAGGTATCACCATCATGAATCAATGATGCGATATATTCACCAATCTTACGTTCCGTTTCACCGATTTTAGGCGGCTGAAGTTCAATAAGAGCTTCGTCTTTCTCTACGATATAATCAATATCTTTAAGGTTAATGCCGTTCCCGTAGGTATAGGGCATATTTTTATTAATCTGAGCAATGACCAATTTTGCCGATTCTGCTGCAGGCTGCGTATAGTCAACAGATACGCCATAGGAGCAATTACCGTCTTCATCAGGCTCACTCAACTGTAAGAAAACAACATCAACCGGCAAAGTTCCGTCCGTAAAAAGCTGAGGAGCTTCATGGAAAAAGCAGGGAGTATAGTCTGCACGACCTTCTTCAACTGCTTTTCGTGTCGAACCGCCTACAAACAGGGCATTATGTTTAAAATGCTTTTCCATCCCCGGTTGGCAATACGGAGCCTGTCCCATAGCAACCATATGGACGATTTCCACATTTTCAAGTCGATTGGCCTGACGAACCAATTCTTCCGTTAAAACTTGTGCTTCACCGCAAGCATGGGTAAAGACAACACGATTGCCGGATTGGACATGGCTTATCGCTTCTTCAGCCGATACAATCTTACCGGCATATTCTTTTCTCCAATCCATCACACGCACCTACTTTCTTGTAGATTGACTGCACGCCTGCAACGAAGGAGGAGCAGCCTAGTTGCAGGCATCAGTCAATATCTCATCTACTCATACTATATTATTCTAACTGTTCATTTTACTTTAAAAGCATAGTGAACAGCCGTCATCAAATATTATTCTTCAATCTGTGCAATAGATTTAGCCAGTTCTTTCTTCATGCGCAGGTTGCCTTGACGTGAGATCATGATACGCTGTGCCTGCGGCGAACCAGCACCGTGCATCGATTCTGTACGGTATCCGACAGCAGCTGTACCTAAGCTGAGGTTTTCAATGAGGCGCAAAATTTTAAGACGGTTTTCAGTCGATACGGAATTAACACCTCTGAGGTATTTGTCAACATACGGCCCAATCTTAGGATCACGAAGGTCTTTTTCAGACGGAGCTGTAACCATCAGGCCACCGGCGATATCTTCAGCCAAACGGACGATTTCATAGGGGAAACGCGTTACATTCTGTTTGCAGACGTTAGCTAAGAGCAAATCGATAAGATAGTTTCCGGCTTCTGTTTTCGTTCCCAATGCCGAGCAAGCAATCCCGCAGGCAAAGAGTGTTTCATTAAGGTGCTGCATTTCAATAATCTTATCCTTAACATGGGAAGCTTTCGGGCAGCCATTGTAATCAGCTGCTACAGCAGCAGCCCCGATGAGGACGTCGCCTACACCGACTTTACAGCCGCCATAAGATTGACGATGATATCCGGCAAAGCGTTCTACAAGAACTCCGGCAAATTCATATTCGCCATTGAGATAGATATTTTCATTCGGAATAAATACGTTATCAAAAATAACCAATGCTTCCGTGCCACCAAATTCAGGATTGCCCGTATCCATGGGAGCGCCTTCCATCTTACGAGTATCGCAGGACTGACGGCCAACAATCATGAAAATACCTTCTGCATCCGTGGAGCAAGAGAAACATACAGCATAATCTTTGTCATCTTCACCCATGGAAATAGTCGGCATGACGATAACTTCATGAGAATTAATGAAACCGGTCTGATGTGCTTTAGCACCGCGAACGACGATACCATCCGCGCGACGTTCTACAACATGAAGATACATATCCGGATCTGCCTGAGCATGAGGAGCTAAACCGCGGTCACCTTTGGGGTCGGTCATAGCGCCGTCTACCGTAAGATCTTCTTCTTGTACTCGTTTCAGGAAATTCATGAAGTTGTCATGATATTTCGTCCCGTATTTCTTATCCGTGTCATAAGTCGTGGAGAACACAGCATTAAAAGCATCCATACCAACACAGCGCTGGAAGCAAGAAGCCGTTTTCTGACCGCAAAGACGCTGCATTTTTACTTTATTCATTAAATCCGTCGTGCTCTGATGGATGTGAGTAAAGCGGTTAACACGTTCACCGGTATAGGGAGAAACAGCCGTCATCAGTTCTTGATATTCCGGTTGCTGAGCCAAATCATAGGTCATACGAACGGAGTTCATAGACGGACGGAGAATCGGATCATCAGCAGGACAGGAAACCTTCTTCCCAAACATATAGACCTGTAAATTTTTCTTTCTCATACTTTCGATGTACTGTTCGCCTGTCATTAATGCCATAATAAATCATCCTTTCTACTTATCTTATAATAAATTCTTGACAATTGATTCACACGATAGTGTGCTTTGCCTATAGTAAGAGCAAAAATTGTGCCAAGTTAACGGTTATGAGAAAAAATCCGTATCATCTTTCCCTAAAATCATAGTATCCATCTCATTTAAATTGATTTTTATTTTTTTAGCAAAAAAATAGTTCATTTTTTCACATTTAACAATCAATTATATTTACCTCCTTTTTAGTTTCATTTTTAGAACAATTCTCTGCGATCGATGTTTTAAAAATGAAACACTGAATTAATGTGCCATTATCGGAACATTAATTCAATAAAACCGAATGTCTTAAATATATTTTTCCTGTATTTTTTTAATTATAACTAGTAAAACGTTTAATTATCCACTCCTTATATATATACCTTGCACTCACATATCATTTTCCTGTATCGAATATATATTATTTTTAGAAGTATTTTTGATTATACATATACTTAGCAAAATAAAAATAGTGAAATTTAGCACTATTTTTCATCAAGCCTTCTCTCACTTTAAATCTGGCATGATAATTTCATATAAATAATAAATTAATCAGATTGGATGTGAATAAAATGAACGCTTCAATAAAAAGCAAAATAGAAACTGTATTAGAAAAAGAAATCCGCCCCATCTTAGCAGAACATCAAGGCGATGTCGAAATAGTCGACTACCAAAATCGTATTCTGCGAATCCGCCTAACGGGAAAATGCAGCGGATGTCCGTCAGCTCAATTAACGACGGAAGAACTAATCGGAGCGAAGATTCGTGAGTCCATAGATGATATCCAAGATATCATCTTAGTAACCGGAGTCAGCGATGATCTCATCGCTCAAGCTAAGGATATACTACGTATGCGCCACATGCAGAGGTAAGTTATGAAAATAGGCATAAAATATTGCGGCGGCTGCAATCCTCGCTATGATCGCAGCAAAGAAGTGGAGAAACTCAAAAAAAAATTTCCCCAACATACTTTTACGTATGATACGGAAAATACGATCTGTGATTTCTGCCTTCTCGTCTGTGGCTGCATGACGGCTTGTGCCGATACGACCGGTATCGCAGCACGACAATTTCGTCCCCTTCTCACACCTCAGCAGTTTAGCCTCTTTGCAAAAGAATTAGAGGATCTAGATCAGTTCCCCCTTCTGCAAAAAAAAGAAATCCATTTAGGGGACACGGCGTGTATGACCAGGACGTTTACAGAAGAAGACATCTTCCAATTCGCTGCCTTAACCGGCGATTACGGAAAGCTCCACACAGATTCAACCTTCGCTGCCCTACACGGGTTCGGCCGCCCCGTCATTCACGGAGTGTTGACCGCCAGTCTGTTATCCTCCATCATGGGAACCATTCTCCCGGGTGATGGAACGATTTTAATGGATGAGCAGTTAACCTTCACAGCCCCAATTTATCCCGGCGATACAATTAAAGCCTCTATAGAATTAACTCATATCGAAGAAAAGAACCGTTGGTACATCGGAGAATTCCGAGGAATCTGCCGGAAATCAGACGGAACAGTTGTCGTTGAAGGCACCATCCATCAATTGATGATGAAAACATTATTTAGCTATAGCAACACATCGAATTACAAAGAAGAGGAGAATTAGCTATGACAAACTTAGAAAAATACGAACACCTTTTTATGACTAACTTTAAATTAAACAAAGAAGACCTTCCCGGCCTGAAATATCGCAGCATCAAGTTATGGGATTCCATGGGCCATATGACATTGATGGAAGAAATGGAAGATACCTTTGATATTTCCATCGACACCCCCGATGTATTAGCTTTCAGCTCTTATGAAAAAGGAATGGATATTTTACGAAAATACGGCGTCGATATCTAAATGGTCGACAAAATAATCGTTGATGCCTTGACCGACAGTAACTGTTATCTGTTGGTTTCCGGTAATCACGCACTAATCGTCGATCCCAATGACTACAAAAAAATCCATTCCTATCTTAATCAAAATGCTCTAATTCCAGAGCTCATTATTTTAACACATGAACACTGCGATCATATAGCAGCTCTCAACGATCTCAGAAAGCAATATCCCGTAAAAGTCTTATGCAGCGCAGCCTGCAGCTCGGGGATTCAAAGCACAACCCTAAATATGACAAGGATTATGGAAACTTATTTATATTTTAAAAGTAAGGGCAAGCTTCACATTTCCTACCCGCCCTTTACCTGTCAAGCTGCAGATATTACCTTTGAAGAAACCTACAGGGCGACTTGGAGGCAACATACGATTTTATGTCTATCCGCCCCGGGGCACACTCCCGGCAGCAGCTGCATCATCATCGACGACTCGTTCTTGTTTTCCGGAGACTACTTTATTCCGAATGAAAGTGTAATCACACGTCTTCCCGGCGGTGACGAAAATGCCTATGAAAAATTCGGCAAACCACGCTTATACAGCTTACCCACCCCCATAAAAACATATCCCGGCCATGGGACACCTTTTGTATTGACAAAGGAGGTGAAGGATGCCTATGGACTATAATACTTGGCTGGACCAACCCCCTTTTGATTGGACCCAAGCGGAAAAAGAAAAGCATTATGTGAACCTCTTATCCGAATTAACGAATCGACACAGTACAGCCTGTCCGCCTTATGGTCAGGCCTTACAAACTCTAAACCTAAAGCGAGCTCATTATAATGAACTCTCAAAAATTCCAATGCTTCCCATCTCTATTTTCAAGACTGAAGAGTTAAAAAGTATTAGTGACCAAGAAGTTTTTAAAGTCATTACCTCATCGGGAACCTCCGGCATGGCATCTCACTTATATCTCGATACGACGACAGCCAGCAATCAACAATTTGCCTTATACCATATTGTGGAAAGTTTTATAGGCTCTGCTCGTTTGCCGATGCTCATTATCGACACCCCCGATTTATTAAAAAATCGCGCTGCATTTAACGCCCGTGGAGCTGCTATTTTAGGATTTTCTATCTTTGCAAAGCGAAAGTATTATGCCCTTAAGTCCGATCTCTCCATCGACTTAGAAAGTATCCGTACCTTCATTCAAACTTATCATGATCAGCCGGTGCTCATATTCGGCTTCACCTTCATGATTTGGCAGTATTTATGTGAGGCACTAGTTGATTACCCCGGAGTCATCGACTTATCCAATGCCATCGTCATCCATGGCGGAGGCTGGAAAAAAATGCAGGATCGTGCCGTCTCTCCCCAAATCTATAAAAAACGGCTATACGATCAGTTTAAAATTAAAGAAGTCCACAATTACTACGGTATGGCCGAACAGACCGGATGTATTTATATGGAGTGTGAACAAGGGCACCTCCATGCCAGCATTTTTTCAGACATCATCATTCGCAATCCCGAAAATTTTTCGCCTTGTGCGATTGGAGAGTCAGGAATCGTTCAAGTATTAACACCTTTGGCAACCTCCTATCCTGGTCACTCCATTTTGACCGAAGACACAGGAACCTTATTAGGCATCGATGATTGCCCTTGCGGTCGTTTAGGAAAGTATTTCCGCATCGACGGCCGTATTGCCAAAGCAGAAATAAGGGGGTGCAGCGATGCACACAGCTAAAAAGTTCACAACAATCGCGGGAATGATCCCGGAAAAAATAACGCCATATCCCCCATTCTCCCCCTTAATAGTTCAATTCTGCAAAGATTTCGCGCGCCAACTGCAAAGTCATCCGCTGGCAAAAGACAATCCGTCCTGGGCAGCCTTTAGTTTTTGGCTGCGGCCGAGAAAAGTAGAAGAATATAAATCATTATTACCCCCAGCTCAATCTCGATTAGGCCGCGGCTTAACCTTCCACATTGCACCGGCTAACATGCCTGTCATGTTTTTATACAGTTTATTTATCTCATTATTAGCCGGTAATGCCAATGTTGTCCGCATTTCCCCCAAGCTGCTGCCAAACGTTGTCCCCATTTGCAGCCTGTTCGATTGCCTTTTGCAAACGCCTTCGTATAGATCATTATGGAATCAAAATGCCATTATAACCTATGATCACGAAAAAAAAGTAACCGACAAATTTTCAAAACATTGCGACAGCCGCATGATTTGGGGCGGAGATAAAACCATTTGCGAAATCAGAAAATC
This sequence comes from uncultured Megasphaera sp., assembly GCF_900539295.1. Taxonomy (GTDB): domain Bacteria; phylum Bacillota; class Negativicutes; order Veillonellales; family Megasphaeraceae; genus Megasphaera. The sequence goes on along the minus strand of NZ_UQBH01000016.1, from coordinate 38,742 downwards.
TCCGTTATCTCCCCGGGCAATCGATATTCCCTTTTCCGATCGCTATTCTTTGGCAATCTTTGACAGCAGCTATGTTGCGACCTGTTCAGATGAAGAATTAAAAGAAAAGATCCATCGCTTTTATTTAGATACCTATGAGGTAGATCAAAACGCTTGTTCATCACCAAGACTGATTTTTTGGCTTGGACCGGATAGAATTTTTAAAGAGGCTCAGTCTCGATGGTGGAATGCAGTTACGCTTGAAGTACAAAAATATGACCTGGCTCCCATCAAGGTAAGCCGAAAGTTCACGGAAGCCTGGCGATTCGCCATGCACGAAGATGAAATTCAATCCGTCGCATATGAGAATAATCGCCTTTATGTCTATACCTTGTCTTCCCTGCCTGCTGATTTAACCCAATTATCCGGAACTTTTGGTCAATTTTTTCAATATCCCGTACAAAATTTATCTGACATCCTTCCCTACCTTACGGCGAAAGTCCAGACCATTACTACATTAAATGTATCCTCGGCTGAAATCCGCAGTCAGCTGATCCAAGCACAAGCCACCGGCGTCGATCGAATCGTACCGATTGGCCAGGCCATGGATATGGATATGATCTGGGATGGCCGCAATCTACTGGAAGCACTAACCCGTATCATTCGTTAGGAGGGATACTTATGTTGTGTTTTTTTGATGAAAATCCGAAGTATAAAAATCACCTTTTGTTCACTGACGGAACAGGCCATTCTATTATCTATGGCGATTGGTACGAACATAGCAAAAGCGTCCATCAAATAATAGAAAACAAGCCCAAACAATTAGCCGCGATTATTTGTCATAACACGATAGGCTCGGCCTTATCCTATCTGTGTTGTCTGCAAAACCGCATCGTCCCCCTGCTAATTGATCACGATATGGATGCGAAATTACAGCAGCACTTATTAATGCGCTATAACCCCAATTATGTATTTAAGCCGGTGGATGACATAGAAGAGCCAATTTATACACTGTATGATTATGGTCTTTATCCCGTTAACGAAGTCCCTCACTCCATTCACCCGGATTTAGCTTTGCTATTAACGACATCCGGAAGTACCGGAAGCCCCAAGTTAGTCCGCCAAAGCTATAAAAATATCCAGTCAAACGCCGCATCTATCGCAGAATACCTGAAAATCACCAAAGCAGATTACCCCATTTCATCACTCCCGATGCACTATACCTTCGGCCTGTCAGTTATCAACAGCCATGTACTGCAAGGGGCCTGTGAATGTCTGACAGAGGCTACGGTTTTCGACAAACAATTTTGGGATATCTGCAAAAAAGAAGATATCACTTCCCTTGCAGGCGTACCTTTCACCTTTGAATGTTTGAAGCGCATCGGAATCATGTCTATGGATTTACCCAAATTAAATCTGATGATTCAAGCCGGCGGCCATTTATCGACACGGCTGCAAAAAGAATATCTCGAATTTGCACACAAAACGGGAAAACGATTTATCGTCATGTATGGACAAACAGAAGCAACGGCCCGCATGTCGTATCTCCCCTTTGACCGTGCCTTAGAAAAACTTGGGAGTATCGGCATCGCGATTCCGGGCGGGACATTCCGCATCATGGAAGATGAAAAAACAGAAATCACCATTCCGAAAGTAACGGGAGAGCTCTGCTATGACGGCCCTAACGTAACCATGGGCTATGCACAGAAGGCAGAAGACTTAGCGTTAGGCGATTTACGCCACGGCCGGCTCTATACCGGTGACATGGCCTATGTCGACCAAGACGGCTACTACTACATTACGGGCCGAAAAAAACGTTTCTTAAAAATAATGGGAAAGAGAGTAAATATGGATGAAGTCGAAGAACTATTAAAAAACAACTTCGACTTTAGTGACTTCGCTTGTACCGGAAAAGATGATGACCTTCATATCTTTATGACTGTCAATGACGACCGACAATCAAGCATAGAAGATTATTTAATCGATAAAATTGGTCTTCATCTTCATTGCTTTACCCTTCACCAGATAAACAAAATTCCAAAAAATACCTCCGGTAAAACCCAATACCCGGTACTAAATGAACTAACCGAAAGGAAAGGGGGATAATACGATGGAAACTAACTTAACACTGACCCAAAAAGAATTGCAAAAACTTTCAACGAATCAAATTCAATCGTTGAATATTCTGGCTTTGTCTACGGAATCCCTCTACAATCTGCTCCAAAAAGAGTCTGAGGAAAATCCCTTCATGGAATATAGTCCCAATCAAAGATCTTCCTCAAACAACGACACTTCCTTTTTAGATTTTGTAGCGGCTCCCGAAGAACAAAGTGTCAAACAATTTATTTTAGAGCAAGTAAATCCGACTAATTTTACTACTCCCCAATGGGCTCTTTTTTCTTATTTAGCCGATTACGTGGATAACCGAGGGTATCTGACAATAACGGAAGACGAGCTGACACAAAAATTGCCCTTACCGGCAGGCCTTTTTGAGTTCTGTCTGCATCGTCTCCAAAGTTTAGATCCTGCCGGTATCGGAGCCCTATCGCTAAAAGACTGTTTAAAACTGCAGTTAAAGCGCACTCATAAGTTAACACCATTATTAGAAGATCTGATTGATCATCACCTTGCGACCATAGGCAAACAAAAAATTTCCCCAATTTACCAATCTGTAAAAGGCTCTAAAGCAGAGATTGATGCCGCTATTTCCCTTATCAAGAAATTAACCCCGGCCCCACTCAGTCCTTTTTTCGAAACAGAAACCTCCTATATTATTCCCGATGTGATTATCCAATTCACCAACAACGGTCATGAAGTTATTTTAAACGACTCCTGGTCAGCATCTTACTCTATGAGCGATTACTATGTACGAATGATGCAAACAACGACAGACGAGAGCGTAAAAGAATATTTCCAAACAAAATATACCCGATGTCGTCTACTTTTTTATAACATTGAACGCCGCCGCAAAACGCTGCACGCCTTAACTGACGCCATCTGGAGTTGTCAACATGACTACTTACAAAACCAAGGCCCTTTACAGCCGATGACCCTCGCAGATATTGCAAAAAAAGTAGGCCTTCACCCGTCTACGATCAGCCGCTCAATAAGGGATAAATACTTACAAACGCCGCATAAGACGATTTCATTCAAGCAACTATTCCAGAGGCCTTTCCCAAAAACGAAAACAACCATTTCCAAAGATGCTGTAAAACAAGCTCTCGCACATCTGATTGAAAACGAAGATGTACACCATCCTTATAGCGACGACCAATTGACCGATTTGTTGACGAGCCAATTCGGCCACACCTTTTCTCGACGGTTAATTCAAAAATATCGAGGAATAATGCATATTTCCAACTCCTACACCCGTCACCAAAAATACAAATCCCCCTATCGCCACTAATTTCCAGCCTCCATCCATCTTGCTGTCATAATTAAAAATTGTTATAATTATAACATATATACATGCATAGTGTATCAACTTCAGAAGCCCCATCGGGACTCCTTTATTGTCTGCTGTAAAGGAGAAAATAGTTATGACAAATACAGCAAAAATTTTTTCTACCCTCTCAGAGGCACAAGAGCGGCTAAATGCAATTATCGAGCATTCCTTTGACGGTATATTTATTACTGACGCTAAAGCCAATGTAGTACGCATCAACCACGCTTATGAAATTATTACCGGCTTGAAAAAAGAAGAGGTCCTTGGTAAAAATATGGCTGCTCTGGTTCGTGATAAATTGATATCTGAATCCGGTTCCTTACAAGTCATCAAAACAAAACAGCCCGTTACCATACAGCAGCGTTTCCGTTCCGGAAAAGAGGCCTTAGTAACGAGCTCTCCCATTTTTGATAAAGATGGGAACTTTATTATGGTCGTGACCAACGTCCGAGATTTAACCGAGATTTATAACTTAAAAGCCGTCGTACAAGAAAAAACGGCCGCCATGGACCGTTTAGCCCTAGAATTGGCTCATTTGCAAACGACATCTGAGGAAAACCAAGAAATCATTGCCAAAGATGAAACGACCTTAGCCGCCATGCTGCTGGCCAATCGAGTTTCTTCAATGGACACTACAGTAATGCTGCTTGGTGAAACCGGTGTCGGTAAAGAAGTAATGGCTCGATATATCTTCCAAAACAGCCATCGAGCTAAAAGTAGTTTCATAAAAGTAAATTGCGGGGCCATTCCGGAAAGCCTCATTGAAAGTGAGTTATTCGGATATGAAAGCGGTGCCTTCACGGGCGCTAATAAAGGGGGAAAAATCGGTCTCTTCGAGCTGGCAAATAACGGGACCTTATTTCTTGATGAAATCGGTGAACTTCCCAAAGACATGCAGGTAAAGCTGTTACGAGCCCTGCAGGAACAAGAAATCATGCGGGTTGGCGGCACAAAACCCATAACCATTGACGCTCGAATCATTGCCGCAACCAACCGTAATCTCGAAGAAATGGTAAGAAACGGCACTTTCCGAGAAGATCTCTATTACCGGCTCACCGTCTTTCCGATATCGATTCCTCCCTTGCGAATGCGAAAAAAAGACATCGAGCCCTTATCAATATCTTTCTTGGAAAAGCTGAATCAAAAATACCAAATGAAAAAATATCTAACAAACCTGTCCATGCAGCTGCTCCATGAATACGATTGGCCCGGCAACATCCGCGAATTAAAAAACATCGTTGAACGGGCCATTATCATCAGTTCCTCGGATGCCATTCAGCCGGAAGACCTTCACATCCATCCTGCCAGCAAACCCATCGTAATCATAAAAGAAAAGGAAGCCGAAAATACGCCTGCCGACTTCGACGCACCGCCGGTTGAGTTTCCACTAAATTTAAAAGAAATCCTAGAAAAGATCGAGTATAATTATATGCAAAATGCATATGAAATCTTCGGCAACGTCCGAACAGCCTCAAAAAATCTGGGGTTAACGCCATCCACTTTTGTCCGAAAACGAAAGCAATATGAAGATCAACATTAGAAAGGAAGATGTCACATGCAAAAATTAATTGCTCTCAAGAAAACAAGTTCAGCCTGTCCTATCAAGAATTTCTAACCAAGGACCCTGTTCGGTCAAAGGAGAAGTCAACCTCTTGAATTTAACTTTGCAGTAATAAATTCCCACAGCATCGTCACGTGGATCGTCATAGCGTTATAGGCGCCGGTTGCATCATGCCGCACGATGGCATCGACAATACGGCGGTGATAAACATAGGTGTTGTTGTCCCGCAGGGCATCGGCCGTCGATATGATATTCTTTTTGACGGAAGTATGAAGGATATAGGATAGGTTGGTCAAGACCCGATTTCCGCTGGCTTCGGCGATCATCATGTGCAGGGCAATATCTTCATCTTCATATTCTTCATTGGATTGAATAAGTTTCTCTACTAAAGCACACTGGTCCAGTAATTTTTGACACTGTTCGTCTGTCGCATGGATGGCCGCTAACAAGGCCGTCTGGGGCTCAATCATCAGACGAACGTCGAGGAGATCGATGGCCAGGCGGTCATCGTCATAGATAAAGGTCAGTCCCAAGGGATCGCTGGGAACACCGCAGCGTTTCGAAATAAAGGTTCCGGATCCTTGCCGCACTTCTAAGATGTTGCGGGCACTTAAGGTCCGAATCGCCTCCCGCAGGGTCGAACGGCTGACATTCAAATCTTCCATCAACTCCGGTTCGGTCGGCATTTTATCACCGGGCAGCATTTGCCTCGACGTAATAAAATCAATGATGTTATTGGAAGTTTCTTCAATTTTAGATTTTGAGGGCTTAGAATTAACCATATCAAACTCCTTACTAGCATATACGCGCTGACTGATACATATAGGATAACAGATACACTGCCAAAATGACAATAAAAAGAGAAAATCAACCAATCGATAAAAAAACGCCGCTTCAAAAGCAGCGTTTTTTTCATCTCCTCATTTCTGAAGGATTTCAATATAATTAATAATTAAATCAGCGCCTTTTTCTAAGGTAATGCAGCTGGGGTTCACGGAAACCGTGGAATTTAGCATCTGCAAGGTGAATCAACTGTCGATCGTACAAGGGCACGCTCAATTTTTTTGACAGAATCTGAGCCAATTCTCTGCCGTTCCCATATTGACGCTGATGGCAATAACCGTGCCTTCTTTCATGACCGAAGATGCGCCTATGCTATTTAAGGACATCCTTATTGACGAGATACGTCGCTTTTTCTCCATTCAGGACGCTGGCAACACCGCGTGCAGCCTTCGTTTTCAGGTCTATTTCCGATTCTTCCGAATACCAGGCAATGTGCGGCGTAATAATGACATTATCCAAGGTCAGCAAGGGGTTATCTTTTTCAATCGGTTCATGAACCGTGACATCCAACCCGGCATAGCCGATTTTTCCATCTTTCAAAGCCCGGTACAAGGCGGCTTCATCAATCAAAGGTCCGCGCGACGTATTGACGACGATGGCCGTCGGTTTCATCCAGGAAAGGGTTTCGTCATTCAACAGATTTTCCGTATCTTTGGTCAAGGGTACATGAACCGAAACGATGTCCGACTGCATCAAAACGTCCTTCAAAGGCAGCATATCAACGCCTTCCTTCGCTCCCGCTTCAGGGGAAACATAGGGATCGTAAGCCAAAATTTTCAAGCCAAAGGCCTTCATTTTTTGAGCAACCATTCTGGGGATACGGCCAAAACCTAAAAGGCCCAAGGTCTGTCCGTTGAGACGATGGATTGGCTTTGCAATTTGATAGTCCCAGCCGCCATGGTGCACCTGATGATTCAAGATATTCAATTTCCGATGGCAGGCCATCATCAAGGTAATCGCCTGATTCGACACTTCATCCATACAAAAATCCGGCACATTGACAACCTGGATTCCCAAGTCCGTCGCAGCCTTAAGATCGACGGTATTGACGCCAACGCCATAGCGGCCGACGACTTTCAAGTTCGGCAGCGATTCCATGACCCTGCGGGTAATCGGTGCATATTGATTGAGCAATCCGTCTGCATCTTTACAGTTTTCAATAATCGCGTCTTCCGTTTTAGACTGCGTCGGAACCAAGACGGCTCCAATTTTAGCGACTTCGTTTTTTTCAGGTTCCAATGTTCCATAATCATAATCTGTTACGTATACTTTAAATGCCATGATTTCAACACCCTTTCTTAAACTCTCATAGGATCAGATTCTGCTAAGTCATATTTTCGTACCATCGGATCAAAAGCCGCCAAGACCCAGAAGTAAGCATTTTGACTTCCCGGGCAGCCCACCGTCGGGTGATAGCCATAAGGCGCCTGAACCATGGTTCCCGAATAAACGGGATGGACGACGATGTCATCCACGTCACCACTGTTTTTATAACTGAGGTGGAAGCCGAATTTAGGTTTCGGCATGTCGAAGTAGCAGTAGACTTCTTCTAAATATTTTTCATGCTGGTGCGGCGGCCAGCTCGTCCACGAGCCTTCACCGCCCCAGGTAAGACCACAAATCAATCGTGAAGCCTTGTCCGTCGGCGCCAGGGTAAACATGACTTCCCGGCGGCACGGCCCGGCTCCGTGAATCTGATGAAAATCGCCGATTGGCAAGGACCGGTCAAACTTACGGACGAGAGGTTCGCCAATACCGTCAAACACAGCGCCGGCAATATAGAAGATGCACTCTTCAACTGCCGTGATTTGAACGGCATGTCGGCCCGGAATATAGAAAGAATCTAATTTTTCCAATTCCACCTTGCCCAAGCCCTCGTGTTCCATGACAGCCCGGCCCTGAATCAACACGGCATGCAGTTCCCGTCCATCGTCCTCCAAGCGGTAAGAAGCTCCTTTAGGGAGATTCAAGCGAAACAATTGCGCCACCTGACAGGCTGACTTATCCGGCGTAATGACCGAATGGAACCCCATAGATTCCGGCGACTGCACACGCCACGACGTCATATCATTCATATCCATTATAAACCCCTTTCTTTATAAAAACAGTGTCGTAGATACCGGAACAGTACAACGGCAAAATAAACAGCTTCTTATCCGATGAAAAAAGGAATGTCACCGCTGACAATCTTGCCCGTATCGAGTTTGGTTACCGAAGCTGCTGCAAAGATATTGACAGCAACCGGCGGCACCGGGAATTACATTGATTTTAATTCTGCCGCCAGTCTTATCGCAGACTCTTTTTGAAACTACTTTAGCTCCTTGATAGTAGCAAGCAGCTTCTCCGTCCGTTAATGACCTGCGAAGAACTGTGGGATTTTCCTTCGTATAAACTCGATTTTCTTTTTGTCTCGCACAGCCACTCAGGGTAATAAGCATCAGACCGGTAAGAAAAATACATAACACTTTCTCACAATCCCCTCATTTTTCATCATACGTTTTCCTTGTTGCCCTAATAATACATCAGATGAATATCTCTCGTCAACACGAACATCAGGCTATTGCAATATTGTAATAACCTCCATTATTCTTATGATTTATTCGTAATTTTCCCGCTGTTTTTATTAATTATATCATTATATGTTCTCTTAATGCCTTCCAATACAGCCAGATTTTCACTTGTGTTTTTTTCTATTATCTTATAAAATAGAGTTGTACATCACAGATAATTCATGTGATGATTCATCTATGTTCCAATATATACTTCAATAAATCATCATATCATTTTAGGGAGGAATGTATTATGTCTATATTAAATGATTTCGCATTAACCGGGAAAACAGCTATCGTAACCGGCGGCGGCCGCGGACTCGGCCGCGGCATGGCCGAAGCCTTGGCCGAAGCGGGCGCTACGGTATTAATCATCGGATCCAGTGCCAGTGCCGAAAAGACGGCTGCCGAATGTCGTCAAAAAGGCCTTTCGATGTTAGCCCTGCAAGGCAACTTACTCGACCAGGAACAGGTTCCTGTCATCTTTGAAAAAGCCTTAACAGCCTTGGACGGCCGCGTCGACATTCTGGTCAATAATGCCGGCATGCAGCGCCGTCACTTTTCCGAAGAATTTCCGCTCAGCGATTGGACTGATGTCCTGAACCTCAACTTAAATACGGTCTTTCAACTTTGTCAGCTCGCCGGACGCAATATGCTGACCCGAAAATCCGGTAAGATCATCAACGTCGCCTCCATGCTCAGTTTCTTCGGCGGATATACCGTTCCGGCCTATGCAGCCAGTAAGGGCGGCGTCGCGCAGCTCACCAAAGCCCTCGCCAACGAATGGGCCGGCAAAGGCCTCAACATCAACGCCATTGCTCCGGGATACATGGCAACAGAAATGAATACCCAGCTGATAGAAGACGACGTCCGCAGCAAAGAAATTTTAGACCGCATCCCGGCCAAGCGTTGGGGGACACCGGAGGATATGAAGGGCATTACGGTTTTCCTCGCCAGTGCTGCTTCGAATTATTTAAACGGGGCCATCATCCCCGTCGACGGGGCGTACCTCGTCCGTTAGAGAAAAATCAGCCGCTGAAATTCCGCCTATATATACAAATAAATAGCTTCGCTCATGACATTTTTACTCCTAGAGCGGCACGAACTCCCTCCTTGACATAATTTGACATATGTCAGCTATCTATCTATAATAAATAGCGTAAAGGAGGGATTTTATGCCGAGACCACCGCGGTGCCGACGTGTTTGTTCACTGCCTGTTTCATCAGCCTTCGGACCGGTTGACCGACGGCAATCGGAAGATACGGTTGCCATGGGAGTCGATGAATATGAAGTCATCCGCCTGATCGACTGGGTCGGACTGACACAGGAAGAGTGTGCCGCTCAGATCAATGTAGCTCGCACGACGGTGACCGGTATTTATAATTCGGCCCGCCGCAAGCTGGCCGACGCCCTCATTCATGGCAAAGACCTCGTCATCGAAGGCGGCCATATCCAAGTTTGTGAACGTTCCGGCTCGTGCCGTCACGACTGTTGCCGTGCCGGAAAGAAAAGTTCAAAGGAGAATGATCCCAATGAGTGAAAATTGTACACACGACTGTTCCAGCTGCGGCAGCTCCTGCGCACAGCGCAACCAGCCTCAGAGCCTCCAGGCAGCCCCTCACGAAGGTTCCCACATCAAGCACGTCATTGCCGTCGTCAGCGGCAAGGGCGGCGTAGGCAAATCCTTGGTTACGTCCCTGATGGCTGTAGAAATGCAGCGCCGCGGCTTTAAAACCGCCATCCTCGACGCCGATATCACCGGCCCGTCGATTCCGAAAGTCTTCGGTCTGACCGGTCATGCCACCGGCAACGACAACGGCATCAACCCCGTTACGACCAAGACCGGCATTAAGGTCATGTCCATGAACCTGCTGTTGGAAGATGTCGCGGCTCCCGTCGTATGGCGCGGACCGGTCATTTCCGGCGCCGTTAAACAGTTCTGGACCGACGTCATCTGGGGCGACATCGACTACATGTTCGTCGATATGCCGCCGGGAACAGGCGACGTTCCCCTGACGGTCTTCCAGTCCCTGCCCATCGACGGCATCTTAGTCATTACGTCTCCGCAGGAACTCGTTTCCATGATCGTTGAAAAGGCCTTGAACATGTCGGAAATGATGCATGTTCCCGTCTTGGGCTTGGTTGAAAACATGAGCTACTTCCAGTGCCCGAGCTGCCAGGAAAAACACGAAATCTTCGGCCACAGCCACGTCGAAGAATCGGCACAAAAATATGCCATTCCCCATACGGCAAAACTTCCTATCGATCCGGAATTCGCAGCCCACTGCGATAAGGGCGATATCGAAGGGTATCCGGCAAGCTACTTATCGGATACAGCTGCCTACCTCGACAGCGTCCTCGGTCAGTAAGCATAAAAAAATGCTGCCGCAATCTGAAATTGCGGCAGCATTTTTTATGAAACGGCAGTGTAACGGAGCTTTTGAGCAAAGCCGTATTTATTTTGCGTTTTTCGTAGCATCGACGCCGAGGGCACGCATGATTCCGAAGAATACTTCCGTGTTATCCATAACGCCTTTGAAGTATTCGGAACCCGGACCTTCTGCATTCAACGGTACATCGTCGGCTGCATGAGTTTCATCACCAATGGTAGCGGGGATGTTGGCCGGAACGAGTTCCATAGGATCGCCTGCGTGGTGACGAGCCGGATTGCCTTTAGCAACGACGGTCGAAACCTGATGGTATTCGGTCTTATCGCCGGCAACCTGAGCTTCCTGTTTAGTAACCGTCTGAGAAATCGTCGGATAGGTCGGTTTCTGCTGGAAGTGGTAGTTTTCATAATATTCCGGATGGTTAGCATACTGAACAGCCAGGGTTACATCGGGATCCGGATTATCGGGGAAGCCGTCGTGATCGGCATCCTTGAAGGTCGGGAAGATGGAATCGGCATAGGTGCGGACAGCTTCAATGCCTTTCTTTCCGTCGTGTTCATGGTAAGTACCGGTAATGGAAGCACCGTGAGCATGGTCAGCGACGACGATGATCAAGGTGTCATTGCCGTGTTCCTTATTCCATTTCTGAGCATATTCGATAGCCTTATCGAATTCGATCGTATCGTACGTAGCACGCTGCCAATCCATGGCATGGAGCTGTTTGTCGATCGATGCGCCTTCAATCATAGCGAAGAAGCCCTTCGGATTCTTGCTGAGGATATCCAAGGATTTTTTCGTCATATTGATGAGGTTCGGCTGATCCGTATATTTACCTAATACTTCAGGATTCTTGAGCATTTCACGATCGATATAAACGTTCATCGTGCTCGGATGGAAGAGGCCCAAGAGCGGTTTATTGCTGTCGGCAGCCATCATTTCTTTCGAGTTCGTAACGAAGGTGTAGCCTTTATTTTTAAATTCCTGGATGACGTTTTCATTGTCATGGCGTTTGGAGCCTTTTTCCGACTGGGGAATGTATCGGCTGGAGCCGCCGCCCATGATGACGTCCGGACGATGGTAATCTTCGAGGTATTCCGAAGCTAACAGATCCTGGTTAGCACGGCGGCGCGTATGGCCAACCATAGCGGCCGGCGTAGCATCCGTCGATTCAGCCTGGGTGATGATGCCGATGGACATGCCGCGAGTACGTTTCAGGATTTCGGCAACGTTTTCAACGCGGGGATCGTCCATGGGGTCTTTGGTGGAGTCTTCGTAAACGCCGAGAGCGTTGACGACCGATTTATGACCCGTAGCATAAGCCGAAGCCGAGTTGGCACTGTCTGTCGTCAGAGCATCATAGCCGCTCGTCGTAATCAGCGCGTTATGGGGCATTTTTTCCATCGCTAAGAGATCGTTGTATTTCCCGTTGGTAAGGCCTTTGGAAATGATGCGGGCCATTTCTCTGGCCTGCAGGGACATGCCGTCACCGACGAAGAGGATAACGTTTTTAGCCTGTTTCTGAGCCTTTTCCTGAACAACCGTGTAGCGTGCATCGGCAGAATTCGTGCCGTCTGCATCGGTAGCCGAAACGCGGACCGTATATTTACCGGTCTTCGGGAAATTTACCTGGTTGACACGATAAGAAACGACGCCGTTGCCCAAATCTTTCCCTTCCAGTTTCTGTCCGAAGAATTGATTCGCATTCTGACCATTAATCGTAATATCGACGTTCTTCAAATCTTTAGCATTAGAAACTTCAACATCAAAGTCAAATTTAGCACCTGCCAAGAATTTAGCCGTATCTACCGGTAAGATCCGGACATCGGCTGCCTGTACGCCGGGGACGACGCCTAACAGGGAACCACAAGCTACCATAGAAAGAATTGCTCTTTTTAACCATTGTCGTTTCATATCATGACCTCCTAAAAGACTACATTGATAAGAACAGTATAGGGACCTTATACATAGAAACTGTCAAATCCATGTATAATATTTGTATAAGTTAACTTTTACTCGTAAAAAGGATGTGAACTATAATGATTTACAGTTGCTTTGATGTCGGCGGAACAGCGATCAAATTCGGCCTCATCGACGAAGAAGGACACTTCCGCCAAAGAGGCCTCGTCCCATCGGGAGACGGCCCGGCCATCGTCGCTGCCGTTCGCAGCCTGATCCGTCAGCAGCAGGAAGAGGTATCCCTTGCCGGCATCGCCCTGTCGACGGCAGGCATCGTAAACACGGGAACCGGCACGGTAGAATACGCCCTCTCCATCCCCGGCTATACAGGAACGCCGTGGAAAACGTTGCTAGAGGCAGAATTCAATCTACCGGTCAGCGTCGAAAACGATACCAACTGTGCCGCCCTCGGTGAATATTGGCTCGGTGCCGGAAAGGGCGCCTCCTCGTTCTTTGCCGTAACCGTCGGCACCAGCATCGGCGGCGCTATCATAGAAAATGGTCGGGTACTGCACGGAGCCCGCTTCGCAGCCGGCGAAATCGCCTATATGCGTCTTCCTGCCGGCCGCTTCCACGACGTCGCTTCTGCCGCCTTTCTCTGCCGGGAAATCGCAAAAGCAAAGGACGCCGCACCGAAAGACGTCGACGGCTACCGGGCCTTTCAATGGATTCGCGAGAAGGACCCGCAGGTACTCCCGATTTTCCATACATTCTGCCAAAATTTGGCCGACGGCCTCACCAATATCATCAGCCTCTTCAACCCCGAGCAAATCATCGTCGGCGGCGGCATTATGAGCCAGAGCGATTTGATACGCAGCCCACTCGAAACAGCCTTGTCCGAACGCCTGCCTGAAAGGATGCTTCCGCCCAAGGGCCTCGCTTTCGCTAAACTTCAAAATGACGCCGGTCTCTTAGGCGCTCTATATGTACTGAAAAATCAAAAATCAGCACTCGGATAGATTCTATCCGACAAAAAAGAAGGTCAAGGTGACAGAACACCTTGGCCTTCTTTATATTACATATAATAGATTTTATTGTATCGGTTCGTTGTACACCAGTTCACCGGCGACGACCGTAGATTTTACATGGAAGTCATTGCTGTCCAATACGACGATATCGGCCTGTTTGCCTTCTTCGAGAGATCCGATGCGGTCGTAAACGCCGAGGGCTTTGGCCGGATTGATCGTAGCCATGGCGATGACGTCGGGAAGGGCGGCTCCGGAGTTCAGAATAAAGTTGAGGATGACTTCATTCATAGGCGCTACACTGGCTGCCAGTGTCCCGTCAGCCAGGCGGGCTTCGCCATTCTTTACGAATACCTTCTGACCGCCCAGGCTCGATTCACCATCACCTTGGAGGCAGGCACGCATCGAATCGGTGACTAAGATGAGGCCGTCCCGTCCTTTCATCTGATAGGCCAGTTTCTGAGCTGCCGGATGAACGTGCAGATTATCGCAAATCAGTTCGCAGCAGGCATCTTTATGAAGGAGGGCGGCGCCGACGAGGCCCGGTTCCCGGTGGCGGAAGGGCGTCATGGCATTATACAGATGGGTTACATGGCAGTCTCCGAGGGTTTCCATGCAGTCCGCGGCCTGTTCAAAAGAAGCACCCGAATGACCTAAGGATACGACGATTCCCTTATCCTTACAGGCCTGCAGGAACTGTTTATTCTTTAAGCGTTCCGGAGCCAAGGTGATGATTTTTATGACGTCGGCATAAGGTTCCAGCCAAGAGAAATCCGGATCCTGTATGCAGTCTTCGGACTGAGACCCCTTATAGAGGGGGCTTACAAAAGGCCCTTCCAGGTGCGCCCCGAGGACCTGGGCCCCGCCGGTATAATTTTCCTTCGCCGTTCTGATCCGCTTCAAGGCTTTTTCAATGACACCTTGTTCCATGGTCATCGTCGTCGCCGCAAAGGACGTGACGCCCGTCGCCGGCAGCGCCTGCTGAATCGTCGGCAGGGCCCGGTCATCGTCATCCATGACGTCAGCACCGGCACAGCCGTGAATGTGTTCATTAATAAAGCCGGGAACGACAAACCCTCCGTTGGCATCGATAAATTCCGAACACATGCCCACTCTGAACTGCTTGCGCGGAACGATGCGCCATATATCTTTTTCATACATAATAACCTGTCCATTGACAATTTCATTCGGCAGGACTAAAAGTCCGTCGATAATTGCTTTCATGATACACGCCTCCTAAAATCGTATTCACTATTTCCAGTATACCACAAACATAAAAGCTGTGGAAATTGTGGATATATAAAGTGGATAACTTGTGAATATGTCCGAAAATGGCGTTTTTATGCTTTGTCCTACTGTGGATATCTTTCCACAATCTATCCACATATTGTGAGTAAATCATCTTCTCCACTTATCCACATTTCTACAAGAATTATACACATTGTGAATATTCATATTTTCCTCCAAGAAAATAGCTTAGTTAAGCCATTTAATCAGTCTTTCCACTGGGGATATATATTTATCCACGGGACTTATCCACATTTCAATACATAATCTCCTTAAAGTATACACCGAGAAAATCTGCACAACTATGCGGCTTCAAAAAAAATATCCACATTTCTGTCACTGTTGTACACAGAAAATGTGGATACATTGTGAATGAAACCAAGGGCGTCTTATTCGACGGGACGGCTCCAATCGATGTGGACACCTGTCGCCCGCCACATATAACACATGGCCAGTTTCAGCGTTTCCAAGCTCGACGTCGGAACGGCACTGATAGTTTTGTACTGAGAAAGGTCGGTGTACTGATGAAGGACCTTTTCCGTCGTCAAATACTCCCGTGCCCGTTCGTTTACGGCTTCATCATTCAGATGAACGCCCAGTTCCTTCGTTTCCGTATTATACTCGATATACCCGTTGTTATTGTCACCGGTATGGGCGACGACTTTAAAAATTGCCATGTCTAAAACTCCTTTTTTTACGTATCCTTGTCATGGGACATTTCCCATAAAAACCCTTTCATGATGGCCGTGCGGCCAAACCGCTGCTGCAATTTGTCGATGGCCTCGATGACCTTCTCCTTGGTCTCTTCGTCTTCCGAAAATAAATCGCCTTGGACTTGATACGGCTGGAGCTGGCTGACGGTGAGGCCCAACAGACGAATCGGCTCATGCCCCTTGTCCTTATTATACAATTTTTTCGCCGAAAAATATAATTGCTCTTCCGAAGCCGTCCCCATATCGCTGAGGGTCAGCGACCGGGTGATCGTCTTAAACGACGCATAACGAATCTTAATGGTAATCGTCCGTCCCATAAGACGGCTCTGGCGAAGGCGCCAGGCTACTTCATTGGCCAAGAGGCGAAACTGCTCGTCCACTTCCGACGGAAGGGTCAAATCACGACTGTAGGTATGTTCATTGCCCACCGACTGGGGCCGCCGGCGCACCTCCAAGGGCCGATTATCCCGGCCCAGGGACAGGTGGTAAATCCGCTCAGCCTGATTGCCCAACAGGGGCTTCAAGGCATCGGGACTGGACGCTGAAATATCGCCGATCCTATGATATCCGCCCTTCTTCAAGGTTTCTGCCGTCACCTTGCCGACGCCCCATAAACGGCTGATTGGCAGAGGAGCCAAGATTTCCTGTTCCTTCCCGTAAGGAATCCAGACCAATCCGTCCGGTTTTTGCAGGTCCGAAGCCAATTTAGCTAAGAACTTATTGGGGGCGATCCCTGCCGAAGCGACGAGGCCCGTCGTCCGATAAATCTCATCTTTAACGGCTTTTCCGATATCGACGATATCCGGATAATGGCGCTCCATGCCTGACACATCCAAAAAGGCTTCGTCCAAGGCTAAGGGTTCGATATATGGGGAATAATGCGACAATATCAAGCGAATCTGATGAGAAACGCGCCGATAGGCCGCCATCCGAACCGGTAAAAAGACGCCGTTCGGGCAAAGTCTCCGCGCTGCCTTCATACTCATGGCCGAATGAATGCCATAACGCCGCGCTTCATAGGAGGCCGTGGCCACAACACCGCGGTCCATAAGGCCGCCGACAACGACCGGCAGGCCCTTCAAAGCCGGATTGTCTCTCTGCTCGATGGACGCGTAAAAGGCATCCATATCGACGTGCATAATCCATCGCGTTGCCATAAGCTCCCTCCCTCTCTGTCTCTATTATGATACACCGGCGCCGTCTTGTAAATACAGTGACTCCCCTTCCTCTCCATAAAGGAAGTCCTGCGTCCCTGCCGAAAAGAAAAAGGTCTGTAAAAACGGCGGAATTACGCTGATTACAGCGGACGCCTGCTATTGGATTTTCATTCCGTAATATGGTAAACTATAAGAATACCAAAGAGAGGTGAAACAGTACATTATGGATTTATTCCAATTGACATACTTCATCGAAGTCGCTCATAAAAAAAGCTTTACCAAGGCTTCCAAATCGCTGCACATCAGCCAGCCGTCCATCAGTAAAGGCATCAAGGCCCTGGAAGAACATTGGGGTGTGCAATTATTTGACCGCAAGGGTAAGAATGTAGAGCTTACGGAAACGGGGTCCTACCTGCTTCCTAAAATCGAAGAGCTCATCAAGGGCTTCACCCAGCTGAATGAAGAAATGGAATCACCCCAACTGCTCAACTCCGGCAAGCTATCCGTCGGTGTTCCGCCTATGATCGGGTCTTCTGTCATCGCGCCGTTTATCGCTCATTTCATCAATACCTATCCTAAAATCGAATTGGAAATGAAGGAAGTCGGCTCCCAAGACGTCGTCTCGGCGATCGACGACGGACTCATTCAGGTCGGTTTCGTCGCCCTGCCGATTACGACTGAAATCCCTTATGAATTCTTTATTTTCCATGAAGAGCCTCTCGACGTCGTTCTCTGGCCGGACCATCCTTTGGCCTCGCAGCCGTCCCTGACCTTATCGGATATTAAGGACGAAACCTTCGTTTTCTATCCCAACGGCTTCTCCTTAAATCCCTATTTACGCTCGGCTTTTCAGGAAATCATGGCTCATCCGAAGATTGTCTGCCGCTCCAGCAACTGGGACTTCCTGGCCCAGATGGTATCGGGCAAGCTCGGCATCTCCCTCATGCCCCATACGATCTGCCAGCGCATTTCTCCGGACCTTGCCGTATCGGTTCCCCTGACCCAGCCTCACCTGTACTGGACGCTGGCTCTCATTTGGAAAAGCAAGGGCTATCTTTCCCATCCGTCACGGACCTGGGTTCAGTCCTTTAAGGACTACTTCAAAGACGCCAGCACGGCCATTCAAAATGCCGCAGCCGGTCAGCCTTCACTTGCAGATACAACCGAAGAAGAATAATCTGACGACCAAAAGCATTGCCTTCGGGCAATGCTTTTTTGTATGCCCGAAGAAGTTACATCAAGCGATGCTTTAAGGCATAGTCGACAAGTTCTGATTTCGTCTTGCAATTGAGTTTCTGCATCAGCCGCGTTTTATACGTCGAAACGGTTTTGATAGAAAGATGAAGGGTCTCGCCGATCGATGACAAGGAATGGCCGTGAACCAGGGCCACGAGGACCTCCTGTTCCCGCGCCGACAAGGCCGGTGCGTCGTTTTTCTCTTCTAAGACACTGTCTAAGAGGCTCCGGGCTTCACGTTCACTGAGATAACGGTTTCCGGCAGCGACGGAGTGAAGGCCCTTGAACAGTTCCGAGTCGAGGGAATCCTTGCACAAGTAGCCGTCGGCGCCGAGCTGCATCAGTTCCGTTACGTATTCCTGTTCGCTGTACATGGTAAGGACCAGGACTTTCACGTCGTGCCGGCGGCGCCGTATTTCCTTCAGGCAGTCGATGCCGTTCATGACCGGCATGGATAAGTCGAGGAGGACGACGTCGACGTCCGTTTCTTCCAATATATCGAGGACTTCCTGTCCGTTCGACGCTTCGGCAACGACCTTACAGTCGTCTTGCGAAGCTAATAATAATTTCAAGCCGGTCCGCAAAATGCGGTGGTCATCAGCCAATAGTATGTTC
Source organism: uncultured Megasphaera sp. (assembly GCF_900539295.1). Lineage (GTDB taxonomy): Bacteria > Bacillota > Negativicutes > Veillonellales > Megasphaeraceae > Megasphaera. Next base: position 20,045 of record NZ_UQBH01000016.1, on the reverse strand, counting down.
ATGGTCCATCTCCTCACTCAGACACAGCGGCAGGGTTATGGTCAGGGTCGTCCCTTTTCCCGGCTGGCCGTCAATACAAAAAGTGCCGTTTAAGACATCCGTCCGTTCCCGCATACTGACCAGTCCTAAATGATTGTCGAGCCGAGCCTGTTCAGCCCGGTCGGCACTAAAACCGACGCCGTCATCGGCAATGACCAGCGACAGGGCAGACGGCAGGATTTTCAGTTCCACGGTCACCGTTTTGGCCCGGGCATGACGGGCAATATTGGTCAGCCCTTCCTGTACCATGCGGTAACAAAACAGAGCCACGGGACGCGACACCTTAGCAATATCACCGTCATGATAAAAGGAAACGGTAAGCCCCGGCTGTGTCTGCCGATATGTCTCCAAGTATTTTTCAATGGCCACGATGAGGCCTAAGTCATCAAGGAGGGGCGGATGAAGATTGACCGCCAAATGGCGCAGGCCTTCCAAGGTCTCTCTCGTCAGGTCGCGGACACCGGTCACCAATTCCCGCACATCCGGCTTTTCAGTCTGGTCCTGAATGAGCCGCAGATAAGCTAAAATCGACACCATAGACTGACTCGTTTCATCGTGGAGTTCCCGCGAAATACGGCGCCGTTCATCTTCACGGGCCGAAAACAGCTGGTCGATGAGCCAGACCCGATTCCTTTCCTTTTTCCCGCAGCGCCGTCAAAAGTTTTGAATTCTCCCGATTTTTCACGGCCAATCGATTACTCATGACATTGAAGGCCTTGGCTAATTGTCCGACATCGTCTTTGGTGTCGACGGAAACGCGGACGCTGTAATTGCCGCGGCCGATTTGCCGAATGGCCTTCGCCAATGCCTGGACGGGGCGCAGAAAAGCCCGGGCGTATCGCGTAGCCAAGGCCGAAGCCACGAGGCAGATTGCCAAGATAATGAGCATGGTCTCGACAAAGCGCTTCCACATGAGCTGCATCATGGGCCGCTCCGACAGGCCGACGCGGAAATAGCCGACTAAGCCGCCGTCGATGGGCACGATGATTTCTCGGATATAGCCTTCGGTACTGTCAAAGGTCAGCGTCTGTTCGAGGCCGTCTTTTCCCATATCCCGCCGCTCGGGAAGGCCTTTCGGCAAGCCTTCCGTAAAGGTGCTGGCCAGAATGCGCCCGTCCGGATAGGTCACCAGAATGTAGCGGACCTGTCTGTTCGTCTGTTGGGCATGGAGCAGCTGCTCGGTCATGTCAAAGCGGTCGTCGACGAGGATGTCGTTGCTGATGACCTGTCCGATGGACACGGCCAGTTCCCGCCCGGAAGCATCGAGTTCACGATTCATATACTCACTCGTCGAATAGAGGAACAGCGACGCCGCCAGGAGTCCGCAGATAAAAATCGTGCCGACGATGAGGACATTAAATTTTACGTATAACGTGTAGTTTCTCATCTTACGTTCCTGCCAATCGTTTTTGTGCCGCATACTGCCGTTTAAAATCATCATACGCCGCCGCATCAGGCGGAATAAAACGGTCGATGACGATGGTCTTCATGGCCTTGGCTAAATCCTCGTCTTTATGCATCGTATAAAAGATATGGCGGAGCTCTTCTTTTTCCGCCCCGTCCAAATCGCTGCGGACGACAACCGGCCCGGTCGGCGCTTCCGGCAAAGCGTCCAGAATGCGAACCTCTTTGGCAAGGGCCGGATTGGTATCGGCCATGAGTTCATAAATCTGACTGTCGACACCGGCGGCATCGGCCAGGTGATTGGCGACAGACCACAGTGATTTATCATGGCCGTGGGTATAGAAGAAGCGGTTAAAGAAGGTTTCCGGCGTCTCCCCTTCTTGGGCCAGCAGGAATTTAACGGCCAGGCAGCCAGAGTAACTCAGGGGATCCGTAAAGGCGAAAACCCGCCCCCGGAGCTGGCTGAAATCCCGGATGTCGCTGTCAGCTGCCGTAATGATGTAGGTCTGGTAGTGGGAAGAACCGTTGGTCTCGGCCATGGCCAGCAGCTCGATGGGCACTTGTCCCTGATAAGCAGCATAGGCCCCGGTCGACGAAAAAGCGACGTCGGCGTCGCCGTTCGCCAAGAGGGCGTTCAGTTCTTCATAGGTCCGGCGCTGGATGAGCACGGCCGGCCGCTGCTGTTTCTGAGAAATATAAGTGACGATCTGCTGATAGACCTGCCGCGTCTCCCGCGGTGACATAACGGAAGCAAAGGCAATGCGAAGGGGCTTTTCCCCCGGCTGCACGAGAGCCGGCCGCGCCCCTTGGGGCTGTGTAAAGTCAATATAGCCTTCGGGATGGGCACAGGCTGCAATGAAGAGACAGGCCAGACTCAGCAAAATCATAGAAATAACCCGTTTCATGATGCCTCCCTGCATACAATTTATATCATATATTATACCCTGAATCGGCCTGACTGAGTAGAGTTTTACCGCGTCCTGCCGTTCTGCGCAAAAAAGGCGCTGCCCTTTGAGACAACGCCTTTGTCATTAATCTTCTTTCGGTTTTGCATTCCACACCAGGAGTGCCAGCAGTGTCGAGAGGACAGCCGCACCGACCCAAAATTCCGTAGCCAAGCCGAAGTCATAGACCTTGACGCCGTCGACGACGGTGACGGTCATGAGTTTCCCCGTAATGAATTCCTGCAGGGCCGCACCGGCATAGCTCAGAAGGCCGATCATACCCATAGCCGCGCCGGTAACTCGTTTCGGCACGATATCAACTGCCATGAGGCCGCCCATGTAGCAGACCAAAGCACCCATGGTGAAGCCGTAGAAGGTCATGCACAACATATCCATGGTAAAGGACTGCGGTGCCCAGAGGAAGCCTGCAATGGACAGGGAGTAGAAAATCCCGTACAACAGTGCCGGCATATTGCGCTTATGGTTGAAGAACTTATCCGAAATAACACCGCACAAGAGAGCCCCGAAGATACCGGCTACCTGCATGTAGGCCATGACGCCGGCAGCGCCCATGATATCGTAGCCCTTCTGCGACGTCAGGTAGACGACGCCCCAGCTTTCAACGGCATAGCGGGCGATATAGACGCAAAGGGAAGAAAGGCCCAAAATCCAAACGGCAGGGTTCTTGACGACAGCATTCCACTGCATGGCACCGACCGATTTCTGTTTTTCCGCAGCAATTTGTTCCGGCGTCTTTTCCCCGTAATAGACGGCCCCATTCGGCAGTCCCTGTGTTTCCGGGCGGTCGCTCATACCGAAGTAAATGAAGACCGTCCCAACAAGAGAGATGATGCCGGCCGCAATGAAGCCCATAGACCAGTTGTACATGGAAACGATGGCAGCAATGGCAAAGTAAGCGAAGGATGAGCCGAGATTATGGCTCGTAAACCAGATGCCATAGAGGGTTCCGCGCTGTTTATTGCTGAACCACTGGTTCAGGGAGACAATGGACGGACCGGCACCATAAGACTGGAACCAGCCATTGAGCCCCCACAAGACGGCTAAGGGAACGAAGGAGTTGACCAAGCCCATGCCGACCATAGTGAGTGAAGAAATGAACAAGCCAAAGGAAAAGAATCGCTTGTTGTTCATACGGTCTGCCAGGAAACTGTTGGTAAACTTCCCAAGACCGTAGGTTACGAAAAAGATGGAGCCGATGATACCGATTTCCGTCGGCGTAACGATGCCCGATGCCAGGAGCGGCTTTTTAATGACCGAATAGCTCTGGCGGATGATGTAATAAAAAGCGTAGCCGATCGTAATGGACGCAAAGACGCGCCAGCGCATAGCATTAAACTTTTTCTTGATAGCCTCGCCGTCGGTCATCGGCACGGCGTCCGGGGCCGTTCTGAAAAAGTTCCAGATTAAATTGAGCATAAAAAAAACTCCTTCCGTTGCAAGAATCCGAATAATGATAAATCCGTATGGTACGGCTTTATTATAATAAACAGATTCTAACAACGGTAGCAGAAAAATTCTGATTTTCTGTAGGAGTTTTTCTTACACTACATAATGCGCTTGGCACCTACATATCGGGCAGACCAGTAACTGCTGTCCATGTCAGACACGCTGACCCCGTCGCTGGCAGCATTGATGAACTGGTGGTTGCCGATATAAATTCCGACATGAGAGATGCCGGCTTCATAAGTCGTAAAGAAGACTAAGTCGCCGGGCTGCAAATTGGACATGGAGACCGATTCGCCGACGTCGTACTGCTCATCGGCTGCCCGCGGCAAATCGATACCGGCTGCAGAATAAACGTAGCGCGTAAAGCCCGAGCAGTCAAATCCCGACGGCGTCGACCCGCCAAAGACGTAAGGAACGCCGATATACTGATTGGCAATATCGAGAATATGGGTTGCCGCCGAACTTTCAATACGAGGAACGCCATTGTAACCGCCATTGCCGAAGCGGCGTATGGGACCTGTCGGAAGCTGCTGTCCCGTCAGGGCATAAAAGGTCGACGGACCGACGATACCGTCTGTTTCCAAGCCATGAGTGCCTTGATAAGAGCGGACGGCCTGCTCTGTGCCGGCGCCAAAAATACCGTCTACATCGACGCTGTATCCGGCATTGACCAGGGCCTGCTGAATGAGGAGGATTTCATTGTCTGCCGTTGCCTTAGTAACAAAGGCTGAGGCTTTGGAATCATTTTCCGGCATGGATGAACCGGTGAGCGCCGCATACGTCGCGGCTCCGACGATGCCATCGGAATCCAGGCCCTGATCCTCCTGGAACTTCCGGACAGCAGCCTGTGTCGAAACGCCGTAATCACCATCGGCAGCGACGGCATAGCCCCTACTGGACAGCGCCTGCTGGATGGTGACGATTTGGTCGCCTCGGTCACCGGGATGGAAAGTTGCGCCGACAACCGATATGGAAGTCAGGACGCAGAATCCCAGTGCGGCTGCTATTTTCTTTGTCGTATTCATCGAATACCCCTTTCTCCGCTTTGTAAAATATACGTTTATTATACCAGTTTTTTCTCTTTTTTAGTAGCTTTCAGATTAATCTTTATCGTGAATACGAAAAAAAGACTTCACAACTGAGTTGTGAAGTCTTTTAACGGTCAAGGGTGAATTAGAACTTGCCGTCTTTAGCTGCGCCTTCAACAGCAACAGCAACAGCAACGGATGCGCCGACCATGGGGTTGTTGCCCATGCCCAGGAAGCCCATCATTTCGACGTGAGCCGGAACCGAAGAAGAACCGGCAAACTGAGCGTCGCTGTGCATACGGCCCATGGTATCGGTCATGCCGTAGGAAGCAGGACCTGCGCCCATGTTGTCCGGATGGAGGGTACGGCCTGTACCGCCGCCGGAAGCAACGGAGAAGTATTTTTTACCCATTTCGATACATTCTTTTTTGTAGGTACCGGCAACGGGATGCTGGAAACGAGTCGGGTTGGTCGAGTTGCCCGTAATGGAAACGTCAACGCCTTCATGGTGCATGATGGAAACGCCTTCACGGACGTCGTCAGCACCGAAGCAGCGGACATTAGCCCGTTCGCTCTTGGAGTACGGTACTTCACGAACGATGTTCAATTCGCCGGTCTTGTAGTCGAACTGGGTCTGAACATAGGTGAAGCCGTTGATGCGGGAAATAATCTGAGCTGCATCTTTGCCAAGGCCGTTGAGGATAACGCGAAGCGGTACCTTGCGGGCTTTATTGGCGTTGCGGACGATGCCGATAGCGCCTTCAGCAGCAGCAAAGGATTCGTGGCCGGCGAGGAAGCAGAAACACTTCGTTTCGTCCTGAAGGAGCATAGCAGCCAAGTTGCCGTGGCCGCGGCCGACTTTACGGTCTTCAGCAACCGAGCCGGGGATGCAGAAGGACTGGAGGCCGATGCCGATAGCTTTAGCAGCTTCTACAGCCGTACGCGCATTGGTTTTAATGGCAATGGCAGCACCGACGGTGTAGGCCCAGCCGGCATTTTCAAAGGCAATGGGCTGTACGTCTTTGACGATTTTATACGGATCTAATCCGGCAGCAGCACAGATATCACGACATTCTTCAACACTGCCGATGCCGTATTCTTTCAGTACGCCGAGGATTTTATCAATTCTTCTGTCGTAGCTTTCAAATAATTCCATTGTTTTGCCCTCCTATTGCTGTCTCGGATCGATGTACGAAGCTGCTTCTTCAAAGCGGCCATAATGACCTTTAGCATCTTCCATAGCTTTTGCCGGTTCAATGCCTTTTTTAATAGCTTCCATCATTTTGCCGAGGTGGATGAATTCATAGCCGATGACCTGATTTTCTTCATCAAGGGCCATGCGGGTAACATAGCCTTCGGTCATTTCGAGGTAGCGAGTACCTTTCGCTTTCGTACCGAACATGGTGCCGGTCTGGCTGCGAAGGCCTTTGCCGAGGTCATCGAGGCTGGCGCCAATAGGAAGACCGCCTTCAGAAAATGCCGTCTGCGTGCGGCCGTATACGATCTGGAGGAAAAGCTGGCGCATGGCTACGTTAATAGCGTCACATACCAAGTCAGTATTGAGGGCTTCGAGAAGGGTCTTGCCCGGAAGGATTTCCGAAGCCATAGCTGCGGAATGGGTCATGCCGGAACAGCCGATCGTTTCGACGAGGGCTTCTTCGATAATGCCGTCTTTGACATTGAGGGTCAGCTTACAGGCACCCTGCTGAGGGGCACACCAGCCTACACCGTGCGTCAAACCGCTGACATCTTTAATTTCCTTTACTTGTACCCATTCGCCTTCTTCCGGAATCGGTGCTGGTCCATGATATGCTCCCTTTGTGACAGGACACATATTCTTAACTTCTGTTGAATACAACATGTTCTCTTCACCCTTTCAAAATCTATGAAATAAACGGCAGCAAGTATACGACTCAGTCTTTCAACTGGTCATATATCTGTGTAAATAAAGCGCGATACATGCTGCCCTTGCGCCACAAGAATGAAAATGCGTGCATAACGGAAAAGTCCGTAATGACGACGGTTCTGAGCCTTCCCTCAGCCAGTTCCTGACGAACTGATTTTTCATATAAGAATGCAATACCGCAGTCGCGGCAGGCCAGTCCCTTTACAGCAGACAGGCTGCCCACTTCATAGCGGGACGGAAAATGCTCCAGTGTGTACCCTTGTTCGGCCAGCTTGCGTTCTAAAATCCGCCGGACGCCGGCCTGGCGTTCGCGGACGATGAGCCGATAGTGCATAAGATCCGCCAAGGTTATTTCATCAGGCACATCGTATCCGGCTGAACAGACGGCAACGATGGGCTCCGTAGAAAATAAAAGCGAATCGTAATGACCTTGGTCAAAAGAACTTTCGACAATGGCAAAATCAATGGTACCTTTATCTAAAGACTGAAGCAGTTTATCGGCATCGGCAATCTCCATGTGAAGATTCATATCACCATTCTGTTTCAAAATGGCGGATAATTTATCGAGAATGCCCATACCGGCTGTCGGCGTCGCGCCAAAAGACAAGGAGCGATTACGATGCTGCAGGTCATGCAGATGCTCTTTTAAAAGCGTATCATCATGACTAATAGCCGTCGCAGCATTCCAGAGAATGTGGCCGGCTTGTGTCAACTGCAGATGTTTCCCCTTGTAACTAAAAAGTTTGGCCCCGTATTCGCGTTCTAAATATCGAATATGCTGAGAAACGGCAGGCTGCGTGATATGGAGTTCAACGGCAGCTCGGGTATAATTCATGTGACGGCAAACGCACAAAAATGTATGGATACGAAAATCTAACATGGCACCCTTTCCTTTCTTTGCGTTTTCCATAAGATAATTTTATGATATTTCAATAGTTTTATCAAGAACAAAGTGGGCAATTTTCGTATACAGATGGGACGACATTGTTCCCGATGGAACATATTTGTTCTCTAAAGGCAAAAAATCAGCTACTCACCCCCATCCATTCATCTTACAGAAATAAATGTCCTTGCACAATGGCTTTATTAACATATGTAATCTATACTAACTGTAATCGATAACAACAAAATATATCTTATTAATAATGATTATTGTATAATATAAATAAAAAGACCTCTGTATTTTCAAGGAAAGGTACCCGATATGACTACAGAACAATATATGAATATGATTCGCAACAATCCTTATGTCATTGGGCGAATCGAAAATCCGACAGAAGAAATGCAGCTCCTGGCCGTACAGTTGAACGGTCAGGCTCTCCAATATATTACCGATCCCTCCCCGGCCGTCCAGGAAGCGGCTGTGGCCAACACGGCCCGGGCCATTCAGTTTATCGAAAACCCGTCAGAAGCCATAAAACTGCAGGCCGTACGTGCCGGCTGGAATAATTTAAGCTACCTCGACAATCCGTCGCAGGAACTCATCGACGCCGCCTTGGATCAATCGGGCTGGGCCATTAAGTACATCAAAGATGCCGGCCACGATCTCCAGCTCCGCGCCGTCAACAAGAACTACGACGCCGTCAAGTACATAAAGGATCCGGCAGAAGACGTTCAGCTGGCCGCTGTCCGCGGCAACTACGAAGCCCTTCGCTACATCGAAAATCCGACGACCGAAGCCAAAGACCTGGCCATCCGCGAGGACGCCCAAGCACTGCGGCTCATCCGCAATTTAAAGAAAGAAGACTTTCTCCATTATTTGGGCCTCAACGTCCTGGTCAGCAAATACATCCCCAAGGATATCAGCCTCACCCCCGATGACTGGCGCGATACCCTCAAAGCCATCCTTTCACAAGAAGACGTGTCCGAAGAATACGTCCGCAACTTCATTACCTGCAGCGCCGTCGACTTATCGCCTGTCGACAAGATTCTCCTCGTCGATGACTATGGCAGCCAAAAGGCCCGACGCATTGCTGTAGATGAAAAATTGACCTTAAAATAGGAGCAGAGATTATGAACTTTACAGATACATATAAAAGCGTAGAACTCGTTCTCACAGCCGGTGAAGTTCCCCTTCTCGTCGGCGAAACGGGTATCGGCAAGACCTCTCTTGCCCGCGAACTGGCCCGTCGCCATGACTGGAGCCTCATCGGCATCGACGGCAACTTATTGAAAGAAGGGGAAATCGGCGGCCTTCCCACCGTCGAAAACGGGACCACGGTCTATGCCGTCCATCATAAACTTCGTAAAATCGACGAAGAAATCGCAAAGGGTAAAACCGTCCTCTTATTCATCGATGAAATCAATCGCTGCGATCATGCCGTCCAGCAGGAATTGATGAACCTCATCCTGAACCGCGAAATCAACGGCTATGCCTTGTCACCGTCAGTCCATATCATTGCCGCCATGAACCCGTCCGATTCCTACGACTATGAAGTCGTCGAAATGGACGCAGCCCAGAAGAACCGCTTCGTATGGCTGTACATGGAACCGGATTACCTGCAGTGGCTCGACTGGGCTTCGTCAGCCGGCATCGACGGAAAAGTCATGGAATTCATTTCCACCTATCCGGAATACCTCGACAAGACCAACGAAGACGACATCAATGCCACGCCGCGCAGCTATGAACGAATTTCAAAACTCTATACCATTTATAAAAATGATGCCAACGGCATTCCCAAATCCGTCTTCCACAACGTCATCCGCGGCAACGTCGGCAAACTCATTGCTGAAGAGTTCATCCAATTCGTCAACTCCGATGCGTCGCCGCTCATCACCTATAACGATGTCTTCAGCGGCGAAAGCCTGGACCCCGAATTAAGCGGCCGCGTTGCCGGCGAAAGCCACACCCGCCTCTACCTTACTGCAAAAAACGTCTTGAAACAGCTAGACCAGCATATTTCCCAAGAAAGCGACAACCAAGCCTTGTTATCCCGCTTCGTCGCCTTTCTCTCCCTCTATCCCGTCGATCTTCGTTTAGGTGTCATGAAAGACATGAAAGCCGCCAACCCCAAAGTCTATGCCTGCGCTTTGGATAACGCCGACTTCATCGACAGTTACTTTGAAGCCTTCCGCTCCCTGCGGTAGAATTGATGAAACAGTCCTTAACCGTTGAAGCCACACTCCTCTACCAGCAGGCATCGATAATCGCCGACGATATTCTCCAAGACAATGTCCTTCCCAACCCGGACGCGGAGATCCCGGCTGATTTTCAAAACGATTTCTTCGCCTTCCTCGGCCGCATCAACGGCCACCTCATGGAAGACAAGGACAATTTTTTCGGATACTTTCTCTTTCAGATGACAAAGAAAATCCGCTTCGACCTGGCTTCACCGACCGGCGTCAACTTCAAAGGGACCCGGTATCAGCTCTATTTCAATCCCCTCCAATTCCTGACCCTGTCGCCGGAGCAGATGGAAAGCGCCATCAAACACGAAATCCTCCACGTCGTCTCCCTGCACCTCATCCGTGCCAAGGAGCTCCGAGAGTCGTACAGCAAACAAGCCATCAATCTGGCCATGGACATCGTCGTCAATACCTACCTCGACCACCTGCCGCCCTTCTCGACGACCTTAGAATGGGTCAACACCAATTTCTCCTTGCTTCTGAAGCCTTTCGAAAGCTTGGAATATTACGTCGACAAGATTCAGGCCGCCCTTGACCTTCGGACGGAAAACAAAGACCTGCCGGAACCGGAAAGCGATTCCGACGAAACCGTCGCCGTTTCCTATAACCCCATTACGACCCATGAAATTTGGGATGAAAGCGATCCAGTCGACGATGAGACCCTGAAGAAGTTCACCGAAAAATACGTCGACGCCTCTTCGAAGGGCGAACTTTCCAACTACTTGGAAAGCATGATAAAGGCCTTAAAAGACAACAAAGACGGCCTCCCCTGGCACTGGTATCTCAAAAACATGGTCGGATCGGTCACCAGCCGATGGAAACGGTCGCCCATGCGCCGCAACCGCCGCCAGCCGGAGCGGCTGGACCTGCCGGGCAAGCTTCGCTCCCATACGGCAAAAATCCTCGTCGGCCTCGACATCAGCGGCAGTATTACCGATGCCGAATTCCGCCAGGCCATCGGCGAAGTCCTTCAGTTGGTCCGCGCCTACGACCATGAAATCATCGTCGCCGAATGTGACGACCAAATCCGCCGCACCTACCACGTTCGCGAGCTGGAAGACGTCAAAGGGCGCTTGGACATCCGCGGCGGCACAGCCTATTCACCGGTCTTTGACTATGCCAACACCCAAAACATCGACCTCTTAGTCTACTTCACCGACGGAAAAGGCGAAGAAAAACTGCAAACAGCGCCGCGCGGCTACAAAGTCCTCTGGGTCCTCTCAGGCCACGGCGAAAGCCTCTCCTTAAAGAACCCCTATGGCCTTGTAAAACGATTGGCCAAGCTCCCGGACTACGATCCCAGCCTCGACTTCGACGACGTCCGAGGCGGCGGTTTCTCCATGGCCAACCAAGAAACAATGCGTAAGCTTTAATTCACAAACTTCATATAGCCAAAACAGACCGTGCATGAAAAGATACGCTTCCATGTACGGTCTGTTTTTATGCCTATTTATTCAAACTAAGAGTTTTCAGCGAATGCTTAAAAATGGAAATCCATCTGCGTGCGGATGAGGGTCCGCTTATTATCGGAATTAGAAGTCTGTTCTTGTTTCGAATACAGCGTTTCCCATTCGATATTCTTCCAAGGCACGTACTTATAACCGAGGATCCAGCCTTTACTGCCGGCGCTGCCATTGTAGAACAGGGAGCCCCATTCATCATCGCCTGCAATAGTGCCGTTCGTGCCATAGCGATACCAGCGGGCATAGGCCTGCCAGGTTCCCGGCTTCTTCAGATCCGTTTCTTTGTAGTTCAGCCGCAGGAAGGTACTGCTGTTCTGGTAATCAGCGTTGGTCCGGACATAGTCGGCCAAGAGGCGGACGTCTTTAGAGACGTCAAACCAGCCGCTGAGGACGTAGGCCTTATCGTAATCGACGGTTTCATCGCCCCAGGATTCGAGATGAGTCGTGTTCTTCTCGTAAACGTCGCCTTTATTCTTGGAGTTGAGGGCGTAAGCCAGGTTGATGCCGCCGCGCGGACCGATATTGCCCCACGTGCCGAGGCCGTACCAGCTTTCGTGGTTGCCGGCACCGGTCGAGGCAAACCAAAAGCCGCTGGCCATAAGATTCGTCCCCTTGATAGGTACGGCGACCTGAACGCCGTCCGATTCCGTCCCGAAGAGGACGTTTTGCTGACCTAAGCCGCGCCAGGCTCGGCCGACGTTGATCCAGGCCCCGGTCTTGGGATCCGTTCCTTCGACCCAGATACGCTGAATATTGCCGTCATGGCCTGACCAGCGCTTCGCCCGGCCTTTATCCTTGCCGTCCGTCGCCCACGAGCCCGATTCATTTTCGTGGTCATGACCGCCGTTGTAGAAGGAGTTCTTTTCTAACTGGAATTTAGCCTTCCAGTTGTCGTTTACTTTATAGGACCCGTTGAGACTCATGTAGAAGCGATTGTTGTCTTTGTACAAATCGCTGTTGTTCTGCACCTGGCCGCTGTATTTATCATGGTCGTATTGGACGCGGACAAAACCGCTGAGCTCCATTTTGCCGGCAATCCCGTTCTTTAATTCATCAATATCCTTGGTATTCTGGTCAATCTGCTTCGTATTGGCTGCCACTTGCTGCTGGAGGATGCTGATTTCATCGGCATATTCACCGTGGAGCTTTTCAAGGACCGCCTTATCGCCGAAGCTGCCGCCGCCTTTCTGCATGGCTTTGGCGACGATGCTGGCCACCTCATAGCGAGTCATGGTACGGCCGCCTTCAAAGGTATTATCACCCATCCCTTCGATGACCCCTTCCTGAGCCAGATAATCGAGGGCTTCATAAGACCAATGATCTTTCGGGACATCGGAGAAGCTGTCTGCCGATGCCGCAAAGGCCGTTCCGGAGATTCCCAGCATCAGGGCTGCCAGGACGGTGCATGCTTTTCTATTAAAATACATCGTAAGGACCTCTTTTCTTACAAATTATCGTTCAGCATGGCCCCTACGCTGTCATAGACTTTGCGGGCCTGATCCTGGATAGCCGGACGGGCCGTAGAAACGGTATAGCCGTTGTATCCCAGGATCATGGGCAGGTCGTTGATTTCATCACCAATGGCCAAGATTTCGGCGCCGTCCCACTTAAAGAGGGAGAGCGTATGGGAAATGGCCTGCTCTTTACTGATATCGGCAGGAATGATGTCGACGGCACAGCGATTGGGATAAGCGTGGATAACGTCGCCCAGGAACGCGTTTACTTCCTCGCTGGCAGCCAGGGCATCTTCTGCTTTCGTAAAGCCTAAAGAAAACTGATGAATGATCTGAGGAAGGTGCTCGATGTCGTCTTCCGTAATCGAGACCAGGGGATAATTCCACTCTGCCGCTTCACGGCGAACCCAAGTCCCATCCAGATCATGGCAAAGATAGGTTTTGTCTTCTGATGAAAAAGAGAAGTGGAAAGACTTGCGCACCAGCGGCAATTCACTGGCTCTCTTTAAAACGGCAGGCTCGATGCGGGCTTCCCAGAGAACGTTATTCTTCCCGTCGCTGATGAGGCCGCCATTATTGCAGGCCAGGTAATCGTATTCAATGCCGTGATGTTTGAGCTGTGGCCAAAGCATGCCGTGATCACGGCCGGATACGACGCCAAACTTATGGCCCGCAGCCCGCCACTTGTGGACAGCTTCGGCATCAAAGGCCGTAATGATATCGTCTCGAAATAAAGTTCCGTCATAATCACTGGCAGCAACTTTTAACATAATCATCCTCCTCATATACGATAGATAACGGCTTCTGCCGGACGCAGACTGCCTGCCTGCGGGCTTTCAAAATTCCCGATCAGAACCGATGCGCCCCGGACCAAATCCGCATCATAATGAACCGTTTCATTGGTGAAATTGACCAAAACGAGGACGGCCTGATCGCCAAGAGCCCGTTTAAAGGCATAGATGCATTCATCGTCCGCCAGGATTTCTTCATAATTCCCCTGAGTCAAGATTGCTGCCGCTCCCCCGTGGAACCGTTCATGCTGAAGGCGGCGGTAATAAGTAAGGACCGACCGGTCGTCCGTCTCTTCCCATTCCACACAGCACGAAGCAAAATCATCGTGAACGGGCAGCCACGGCATACCTGTCGTAAATCCCGCCTGGGGCTCCGTCGTCCACTGCATGGGCGTCCGGGCATTATCCCGGCTGTGGAACTGCACGACCTTCAAGGCTTCGGCAGGTTCCAAGCCTTCATCTAAGGCCAGCTGATATTGGCCGTGAGTCGAAATATCGTTGTAGTCTTCAATCCGTTCGAAGGCTGTATTGGTCATACCGATTTCCTGTCCTTCATAGACAAACGGCGTCCCCCGAAGGCCGAACAAGACCGTTGCCATAGCTTTCGCCGCCTGCTGCGGATTTGTCCCTTCCGGGAAATAGTGATTGATGCAGCGGTTGCGGTCATGATTTTCAAAGAAAATCGGATACCAGCCGTTGCCAGCCGTTGCCTTTTGGCTGTCTGACAGAGCTTTTTTGAGTTTCGTCAGCGGCCACGACGATGCCTGGCACCAAATTTCGTCATTCGGGAATTCCATATTCGTATGGCTGAATTCAAAGAGCATACTGAAAACTCCGTCACGGCCAACCCACTGGGGCAGCTCTTCCGGCGAAACCCCATTGGCTTCGGCAACGGTGAAGATGTCATGGCCATCAAAGACCTGGCGGCGGAATTCATGGAGAAAATCGAGGATGCCCGGCGTATTGGCAATCATCTGGTGAATGGATGACAAGCCGTCGGCCCCGTCGACAGGACCGTCTTCAAAGACAGCCGGCTTCTTGATATAGACGATGGCATCGATACGGAAGCCGCCGACGCCTTTATCGAGCCAAAAATTGGCGGCGTCATACAAAGCCTGGCGAACGTCCGGATTTTCCCAGTTCAGATCCGGCTGTTCGACGGCAAAGGTATGGAGATAGTACTGCTGCCGCTCTTCGCACCACGTCCAGGCCGATCCGCCGAAGATGGAGCGCCAGTTCGTCGGTGCCGAACCATCTGCCTTGGCATCGCGCCAAATATACCAGTCGGCCTTGGCGTTGTCCCGGCTCCGTTTCGATTCCTGAAACCAGGCGTGCTTATCCGACGTATGATTATAAACCAAGTCCATGACGATACGGATATCCCGCTTTTTCCCTTCATCGATGAGGTTTTCCATATCGGCCATGGTTCCATAGCGAGGGTCAATCGCCGTGTAATCGCTGATATCGTAGCCGTTGTCGACCATGGGCGACGGGTAGACCGGCGTGAGCCAGACGGCACCGACGCCTAAGGATTTCAAATAATCGAGATGACGCGTAATGCCGGGAATATCGCCTTCGCCGCTTCCTGTCGTATCCTGAAAGCTTCGAGGGTAAACCTGATAGACAACTGTTTTCTGCCACCATTTTAACGTATCCATAAAAACCTCCTAGAAAATGACAATCGGTGTTTCACCAGCGACGACGGGCTGGTCCGGTTCTTTCTTCATCTGCGGATATTCCGGCGAATTGGTGACGGCCATGATGACGATATCGTCATAGCCGGCTTTAGCAATGACATCGCGGTCGAAGCGAATCAAGGGATCTCCGGCTTTTACCTGTGCATCGGTCTGAGTCAGGAGGGTAAAGCCTTCCCCCTTCAGGTTGACCGTATCGAGGCCGATGTGAATGAGGATTTCCGCTCCATTGCTCAGTTCCAAGCCGACGGCATGGAGAGAATCTTCCATCACCATCGACACGACGCAGTCTGCCGGAGCGACAATCGTATCGCTGGTCGGTTTAATAGCCACGCCATCGCCCATCATCATCTGAGAAAAGGCGTCGTCGGGAACTTCGCTGATATCGACGAGGTCACCGGACACAAAGGCTTTCAGCCGCATGGAACGTGAATCTTCATCGACGGAAACAGCTGCTTCAGCAGCAACCTCCTTAGCCTCAGTCACTTCTGTTTCTTTCACGTCCGACGTCGACGTTTCACGGACGGCCGAGTAATCACCTTTAAGCAAGGCATCAAAATGGCTGCGGACGTTGGGTACGGACAAGCCGACGATGACCTGAACGGCACGGCCGTTTTTCACCAGGCCGAAGGCACCGGCATTGGTAAACTTACTGGTAGCGGCCACTTTATCCGGATCGTTGACCGTTACCCGCAGGCGGGTCGCACAGTTGGTGACTTCCTGAATGTTGTCCGGGCCGCCGAGGCAGTCGAGGAAGACCTGAGCTTTCAGGGCATCGGCACCACCGGCAAGACCTTTCTTTTCCATTTCTTTCTTGGCTTTATATTCAGCCTTGGTAAACAATTTATCGTCTTCACCGTCATCGGTCCGGCCCGGCGTCTTAAAGTCGAAGTGAAGGATGAGGAATCGGAAAACGACGAAATAAATGAGGGTAAAGCAGAGGCCGATGGCAATCTGCATGATATACGTCCAGGCATGGAAGCGGAACAAGGGAATCCAGTTCTGGACGAAGCTGTCGATGAGGCCGCCGCCAAAGTTGCCCGACAATCCAATAAAGTAGAGGATAGACGACAACGTCGCCGATAAAACGGCATGGACGACGTACAATACAGGAGCGACGAACAAGAAGGTAAATTCAATCGGTTCCGTAATGCCGCAGAGGACGGCTGTAATCGTAGCCGGGATCAAGAGAGCTGCTACCTTTTTACGTTTTTCCGGTTTGGCGCAGTAATACATGGCCAAGGCCGCACCGGGCAGGCCAAAGACTTTACCGCTGCCGTGAAGGGCAAACCCGCCTTGAGGGAACATGTCCCGCAATGACTGGGCGCTGGTTGCAAAGTCGTTGATGTGTCCCAACCAGTAGGCCTGAATGCCGCCGTCAACGACAGCCGGCCCAAAAATGAAGGGCAGGTAAATGAAGTGATGAAGGCCTGCCGGCAGGAGCATCTTTTCCGAGAACGTATATGCCCAGACACCGAAGATACCGCTGGTCTTGAGGAAGAACTGGAACTGCTCAATCCCATGCTGAATGGGCGGCCAAATATAGCAGAAGAGAAGGGCTGTCGGCAGCATAACCAAAAAGCCGACGGCGACGACGAAGGCCGGTCCTTTGAAGATACCGAGCCAGTCCGGAATTTCCGTGTCGTAGAAGCGATTGTGGAGATAGGCCGAAATGCAGGCAATGAAGATAGCACCGAGCATGCCCATATCCAAAGTCTTGATGTTGGCAATCATGGCCAGGCCCGTACCGGCTCCGGCTTCCTGACTGTAATCGACACCGAAATAACCGCCGTGGAGACTCAAGAGACCGGAAATGAAATAGTTGAAAATCATATAAATGACGAAGCCTTCCATAGCACAGCGGGCTTGTTCCTTTTTAGCAAAGCCGATAGGAACGGCAATGGCGAAAAGAATCGGCATTTGTTTAAAAACCGTCCAGGCGCCTTGCTGAACGACGTACCAGAAATCGTACCAAAGGGTTCCTTTTTCAGCCAGCCTGCCAAAGAGTCCCGTGTTGCTGAAAATAATCGACACGGCGACGGTCAAGCCGAAGAAGGCGAATAAAATGACCGGCGTATACATAGCACCGCCGAAGCGCTGCAGTTCCTGCATACTGCGTTCCTTGCTGAATGTCATATCTGTTTCCTCCGTTCTTACATAACAATAAGTCCTTAGCTCTCGCTATACTATGGCCATAACATCATGTGATGTATTACCGAAAGCTATCTTTACTAACAGGATATAAAAAAAGAGCCGCGAACACAATAGTTTCGCGGCTTTCCGGCACGGCGGCACGGTGCTGTAATCTGGTACAAGTTGCGTACTTTGGTACATGTTATTCGTCACCTTGGCGCAGACGGTGGAGGTACATGCAGTAATTGACATACCAGACTTCAATGAGGACAAAGTAAGGCATCATAGACTGGAAGGGAACGTGTTCTGCTTCCTTGTCATAGAGCTGGAAGTGCCCTGGGGAGATATAGAAATTGACCGTCGACAATGAGGCCAGGGTATTGTCCTGCAGGCGGGTAACGGAAATAAAGGGAATATCCCGAGCTTTCAGGAGATGGCCCAATTCCGTAACAGCCGGCGATTCACCGGAAAAAGAAACGATGATGAATAAATCGTCTTTCGTCAGAGAATGGACGAGATTGCGGAATTCTTCCCGCGCCGGCACATCATAAATCAAGATATTGTCATAGAAAAAGAGGCGCTTCAGTTCTTGGACAACGTTGTTCTGAACGTAGCCTGAAGAATAGGTGAAAATCCGGTTGGCTTCGTGGACGAGGGAGCTTGCTCTGTCAAAGTTGAGTTTGCAGACCTTGTCGACAGTTTGAGCATAAAATTGATTCAAGCCTTCCAAGGTATTCATATCATACTCGGAAACGGCTGCCCGCTCCCGCTTGAGGAGCAATTTGAATTCGCCAAAGCCTTCGAGCCCCAATTTTTGCGCAAAGCGGACGATGGTCGTCGTCGAAACGTTGCAGGCTCGAGCCAATTCATGAATCGAACTGCGGCGCACAGCCGCCCGGTGCTGTACGATATATTTCCAGATTCCCATATCTGTATTGTTCAATTCCTGCCGGTGTTCATTGATCAGTTCCTCAAGTGCCATGGCCGCTCCTCCCTTGCAAAAAGACCCTTGCGGAAATTTCCGCAAGGGCCGGAATTATGCTTTTATTATAAAAAATTAGGGGAAGGGCGTCAAGAGCAGGCCTTAACGGGCTCAGCCGCAAAGTGCCGCTGCAATGGCGGCTCCGATAGAGGCACCGTGGCTGTTGGGCACGATGTGAATGGGCGTTCCTTCAGAGAGACCCATACAGGAACGGCAGACAGCTCCTTCAATAACGCTGGGGACGCCGGCGATTTTTTCGACAAGACTGCCTTCGATCGCAATGGCCTGTTCCTTAAGTTCTTCTTCACCTGCCAGATGGCCGAGGATACCGAAGCTGGCAGCACCAATCATCTGAGCTGCCCGGGTAAAGACAGTTTCGCCCAAGGCACAGAGACCTTCTTTTTGAGCCGGCGTCACGTCAAAGCCGAGGACGTCGCGGACGGTCTTTTCACCG
This sequence comes from uncultured Megasphaera sp., assembly GCF_900539295.1. Taxonomy (GTDB): domain Bacteria; phylum Bacillota; class Negativicutes; order Veillonellales; family Megasphaeraceae; genus Megasphaera. The sequence continues at coordinate 1,160 of NZ_UQBH01000016.1, read as the reverse complement.
GAAAAGAGTTCGTTCATAGAGCGCGTCGTAAACCGGGGAATATCGTCACGGTTCAAATAATCCATCACCATGACGCGAAAGAGCTCGTTTAAGTAACGGCCGCCGATCATCTTTTCAAAGCAGTGGTCACCGGGCTGCTGCGATTCTTCGTCGACACGGCGATCCCAATCGGTACGCGGTCCGCCCGTAAAACCGGCAGCTTCTAAGTTTACGATCATCTCAAGGGCCGGCTCATAATAGCACATGTTGAACCCGGTACCGCAGACGATGCCGATTTGAGCCGGGTTATGCTGATAGACAGACGACAAGAGGGTCGCTGTCGTATCATTCAACAGGGCCACAGGCTCAATGCGGTCCATCCCATTGCGAACGAGAGCCTCCTTAAGGAGTCCATTGATCGACTTTCCGGCCACGCCGGGAACATCGATTTCTTTCGACCAGGCGATGAGGCTGGCATCCTTAGCCGACGTCTGATTGACAGCAAAGGAAAAGGTAAAGCCTAACTTATAGGCCTTGTTGCCGCCGGCCGCTTCTTTTACGATATCGGCAATGAAGTCGAATAAGGCTTCTGCCGTCGTCGACGAAGAAGTATAGTCGTAATCATCGCTTCTTAGGGGCTTCGATACCTTGGTTTCAATCGTAAATCCGTCTGCACCGGCTAAGGTGATGCGCGAAGCCCGGACATTGGTCCCGCCGAAATCAAGGGCCATGAAGGTCCCCGTTTCCTGCCCCGTCGGGAGCCCCAAATAGGTGCGCAGGGCTGAAAGAGAGCTCTTTTTACCGGCCAGGGCATCTTCCGCCGTCCGGCGGAAATCCTGAGCCAAGCGGCATAAATCGGCGCCGTCTAAGTTCAATTCCTGCTGCATCATCTTAAAGTCCTTTATCATGTCTGCCATCGTTGTCGGCCTCCTGTCTGTACGTTAAACATCTATGCCTCCATCATAAAGGAAAAGGAGCAGGAATACAACTGATGACAGCCCCTTTGTTTCCATAGAACCTCATTGGACAGTGGTACAAATTATGAAATTCGGTACACCCTCAAAATCCCACAAGAAAAGGGACAGTGCATGAAGATATCATTCATGCACTGTCCCTGAATAAAATTTGGTGGGCGATAACAGGATCGAACTGCTGACATCCTGCTTGTAAGGCAGGCGCTC
>NZ_UQBH01000015.1 GCF_900539295.1 uncultured Megasphaera sp. | reverse complement strand
ATCTTACCAAACTCGAAGGAGCTTGTCAAGCACGTTTTTGAAAGAACTTTCAAAAACTTCGCTTGCGGCTGTTGTCTCAGCCGGCCGTTCGGGGCTTCCCCCTGACAGCTTATTCAGTATACTCCCGTGTAAAGGAATTGTCAAGACTATATGTAGAAAAGATATACAAAAAAAAGACCCGTCTCAACGAGACGGGTCTTACAAGATGCGTTATGGATTAGAATTCGGCTTTCCAAATTCCGTGGAGATTACAGGATTCATATACGACACCGGAATCAACAGCTGCGAAAACGGCTTTCGGAGCTTCGCCCGGTTTCAGGAATTTAACTTCCAGTTTGTCGTCCGTTGCCAAGGCAATCCATTCGATGTAATGTTCTTCGAGCATCGGATGTTCTACGGAACCAACGGTAACTTCGATGGTATCTCCAACGCGTTTTACGTCAGGGATGTGTTTTTCTTTGGCTGCGTCGACGGAGCCGACAGCGATCGGCGTTGCGCCTTCTACGATACCGCTAAGCAAAGCCACTACATTTTTACCTTCAAGCTGATAGAATTTTACGTCTTTCATGTTAACTCCTCCTCTGTGAATGGTTCAAATATATGATGAATAATAGGGTAAACATAGTTAGGTATTTAGCAACAAAGCTTTATTTTTGTTTTATTCTACCTTATGAAGTCATCCTTGTCAACCGATTCATGCGTAATGAGCATACTTATCATTGAGCAGCGAAAATAACGGCCCTGACGGAGGTTGTGTCAGGGCCTTTATGTAAGCGGTTATATACACTATTCTATATCATTATTTGTTGAGGAGAAAGTAAGGTTTACAACTTAGCGGAGGATGGCACCAGAGATGACCATCTGCTGTACCTGGTTGGTACCTTCGTAAATCTGGGTAATCTTAGCATCGCGCATGTAGCGTTCAACCGGATATTCACGGGTGAAGCCGTAGCCGCCGAAGACCTGTACAGCGTCGGTGGTAACCTGCATAGCTACGTCAGAAGCGTATTTCTTGGCGATAGCAGCGTCGACGGAATAGGATTTAACGTCGGGCTGGGACATCTTCCAAGCAGCTTTGTAAACGGCCAGGCGAGCTGTTTCGATTTTGAGTTTCATATCAGCCAACATGAAGCTGACAGCCTGGAATTTTGCAATCTGCTTGCCGAACTGGGTACGTTCTTTCGCATACTGGAGGGCTGCGTTGTAGGCGCCTTCTGCAATGCCGAGTGCCTGAGCACCAACACCGACGCGGCCGCCGTCGAGGGTCATCATAGCGATTTTGAAGCCTTCGCCTTCTTTGCCGAGGAGGTTTTCAGCCGGGATTCTAACGTTCTGGAATACGAGTTCACGCTGTACGGAAGCGCGGATACCCATTTTAACTTCCTTTTTACCGTAAGTGAAGCCTTCCATGCCTTTTTCAACGATGAAAGCGCTCATGCCCTTTGCACCGAGGGATTTATCCGTCGAAGCGAAGACGACGGTAACGTCTGCTTCACCGCCATTGGTGTTGAAGACTTTGGAGCCGGTCAAGGTGTAGCTGCCGTCTTCGTTTTTAACAGCAACAGTGGAGCCGTTCAAAGCATCGGTGCCGGCATTCGGTTCGGTAAGACCAAAGGCGCCGAGTTTTGTGCCTTCTGCCAAGGGCTGGAGGTATTTGGCTTTCTGTTCAGCCGTGCCGAATTTCCAGATCGGCCAGGAGCAGAGCATCGTATGAACTTCGAAGCTGAGAGCGATAGAGGGGTCGACTTTTGCGATTTCTTCGCAGGCAACAGCCAAGCTGAGGAAGTCAGCGCCGACGCCGCCGTTTTCTTCTTCCCAGGGAATCCCGAGAAGGCCGAGGGTACCCATTTCATCGAGGATAGCGCGGTCAAAAACTTCTTGTTCGTCGCGGTCTTTTACGGTGGGAGCTAATTTTTTTTCAGCAAAATCTCTGGCGAGATTTGCGATATCTTGCTGCATTTCAGTAAGTTTAAAATCCATGGTAGGTGTTCCTCCTAAAAATAGTTCTTATTGCATACTAATATTTATAAAAAAGGACGCCGCCAAACGGCGTCCTAATTTATGCTGACTTATGACAATTATTTGCCCTGGAAGTTTTTAGCGCGTTTGTTTACGAATGCGTCCATGCCTTCCTTCTGGTCGGCTGTGGAGAAGCACAGTGCAAATACTTCGTCTTCGTAAGCAATACCGGTGATGACGTCGCAGTTGATACCGCGGTTGATAGCCGTCTTAGCGAGCTGTACAGCGATAGGAGCGTTGGCCATGATTTCTTTAGCCGTCTGTTTGCAGACATCCATCAATTCAGCCTGGGGTACAACTTTGTTGACCAAGCCGATGCGATAAGCTTCGTTAGCATCGATCATGTTGGCACGGAAGATCAATTCTTTGCCATAGCCACGGCCAACGACACGGGGAAGGCGCTGAGTACCGCCGAAGCCCGGGGTAATGCCGAGACCAACTTCAGGCTGGCCGAATTTTGCATTGTCCGAAGCATAACGGAAGTCGCAGGCGCAGGCGAGTTCGCAGCCGCCGCCGAGAGCGAAACCGTTGACAGCAGCGATGACCGGCTGCGGAAGGTTTTCGATGCGAGTAAACGTATCCTGGGAAATTTTACCAAATTTACGGCCTTCAACAGGGTTCTTCGTCGACATTTCTACAATGTCGGCACCGGCTACGAAGGATTTAGCGCCGTCGCCCGTAATGATGACAACTTTGACCGATTCATCGTTTTCGATTTTACCGACGCAGTCGTTCAATTCAGTAACAGTTTCTGTATTTAAGGCGTTGAGTGCCTTGGGACGGCTGATTGTTAAAATACCGATACCTTCTTCGTTGACGAATTTAATGTTTTTGTAATCCATAATGAAAGCCTCCTAATATAGTTCTAATCGTAACTAACTATGTGCTATTTGTCGGTTCGTCTTGAACCAACCTTGTGACTACAGTATACAAATGACCGACTTGGAACAAAACAGGAAAGGCTTGCCCTTTTTTGCATAGAATTAAGTCCTTGTGAATTTTTTTGTCAAAATCCGTTGTGATTCACCATTCCATGTGATAAAATGTACATGTTTGTTGAACTTAATTTATACAGATAATGAATAATCTTCATAACAAATTGAAAGTGATACCCTCCCTTTCAGGCAATATAAAAATCTATTATAAGGAGGCTCTGCCATGATTTCCGATGGATATGCTTCAACGCTTAAAAAGCTCATCGCCTTTACACAGGCTAAATTCATTTCCCTGGCTGACGTCGTCGGCTATGACGTGTCTTATGTCAACAAGTGGAGCAACGGCACAAAACTGCCGTCTTCCCGCTATGTAGAGCGGATAAACGAGGAGATGGGCCAGTATTTTGCTGAGTTAATCCAAAAACAGAAGAAGGAGGCCAAGTTCTTTAAGGCTTTCCCCATTTCTGAAAATACAGAGGATCTGGGCTTTGAGATCGGCCAGTATCTCTGCTCCGCATACCGGACGACACTGCATCAAAACAGAGCCCCGAAAAATAAGGAAAATCGCCCGTCTATCCAGGTCATTACAGGCCATCACGATACGTCGGCCTTCTTATCGGACCTGCTGCAAAAAAGCATTCAAAATCTGGAAGAAGACGGAGAATTACTGGTACTCGGTGAGTTCTCCACCATCTGCAGTTCCGGCTTTTGGAAATACTTTGACGGAATTCAGCTCAAAAACAAGCTCGTCGTCCGCGTCGGCCTTGACCTCGATAAACTGGAATCCGATCCGGAGGCTTTAACCGACTTATACCGCACCTTAGACGAATACCTCGATATCGACTTCGTCTTTTACGATATAAAGGAATCGGCCAATGCCAACCTCATCATCCTGAAAGGGGCCTTTGTCGTCCAATACGCCTTGGATACGCAGATGCGCTTTAAGATGTGCACCTATATCTTCGACGAGTCCATGGTTTGGGATATTTATGAAAAATTCAGCTTCACCGGCTCTGAACAGAAGGCCATCATGTCGACGGCCAGTTCCCTCGGACTTGATGAATTAGGCTACCGCACGGCTTTCTATGCAACGTCGCGCTTCTTTTTCTACTTGACCATCGGCTTTGAATTTCTCCTGCCCCACGAAGTCTTCGACAGCATCAGCCAAAACGCCTCGCCGGAACAGGCCTTTTCCATCCAGCGCCTGTGCGTAACCTGGGAAGAAGTCCTCAATGCCTCGGAAATCACCTTTATGATGCCGACGACATCCCTCCTGCGCTACGTCGAATCGGGCTATATCTATTTGACCGATATCGAATACCATCTTACGGCGTCGGAACGACAGGACCATATTCAAAGCGTCTTGGACGGCATGGAAAAAAATCCCAAACTTACCATGGGCGTCCTCTTACCGTCCGTCGGTGACGATGCCTATATGGGAAAAGACCTGTCCTTCTATTCCAACTACAAGACGGGATTCTTGAAAAAGAACAAGCGGAACATTCATAACAATGCCGATTCATTCTACATCATCAGCAGCAACCGACTCCATTCACTGCTGCTAAATGCCTTCCAAAATATGAAGAATCAGCCGTCGTACCGCCAATACGACCATGAGGCCTTGAAGAAGAAGTATGAAACGTACAAGCCCCTCATCGAACGGACCCTGTCTTTGTCACAATAATAAAAATTCTATATACTAAAAAAACCGCTCCATGATATCGTGGAGCGGTTTTCGTATATTTACGGAGCTTATTTTTTCAGGTCTTCTTTCATTTGTTTCAAGCCCATTGGCTGGTCTTTGAACAGGAAGGCCGGCATAATCTTGACATCGTCGATGATCGGCGTGAAACCCATCTGATCGAGGACATCTTTCTGCAGGTCGATGCCCGGTGCGATTTCTGTAAGGTGGACGCCGTCTTCTTTCATTTCAAAGACAGCGCGTTCGGTGATGTACAGGACATGCTGTTTATGCTTACGGGCATAGTTGCCGCTGAAGGTGATGTGGCCGACTTCAGGAACGAATTTCTTGACTTTCCCTTCCTGGAGGATGTGGAGTTCTCCGTCTTTGATTTCTTCACGCAGTTTGCCCGTCGTAAAGGTACCGCAGAAGACGACGTTCTTCGTATTCTGGGTAATGTTGACGAAGCCGCCGCAGCCGGCAATGCGCGTACCGAATTTAGAAACGTTGATGTTGCCTTCTTTATCGCATTCGGCCAGACCGAGGCAGGTCAAATCCAAGCCGCCGCCATCGTAGAAGTCGAACTGGGTAGCCTGGTCCATATAGGCTTCGGCATTGACTGAGGCCCCAAAACGAACGCCGCCGAGAGGAATGCCGCCAATGGCCCCTGCTTCGACAGTCATGGTCAGGCTGTCGCCGATGCCTTCTTCATTGGCAACGGAGGAAACGAGTTCCGGAATGCCGATACCCAAGTTAATGACCGCTTCACTGCTCATGTTGAGGAGCAGGAGGGCAGCCCGGCGGGCAATGACTTTTTTAGCATTGAGCGGAGCCGGATCGAGGGCTTTGACAGGAATCGTCGTTTCGCCGGTCAAGGACGGATCGTATTCACAGTCGAAGGACTGCTGGCGCTTAGCTTCATCATCTACTTGAACGAGGTAGTCGACGTAGATGCCCGGTACTTTGACCAATTTCGGGTCCAAGGTTCCGCCTTTGACGATTTTTTCGACCTGGACGACGACGGTGCCGCCGCTGTTATGAACGGCCTGAGCCAAGGGAGTGGCATCGAAAGGAGAAACTTCCTTGCTCATGACGACGTTGCCCCATTCATCGGCATAGGTGCCGCGAATAAAGCCGACGTTCATATCCATGCGCGGATAGAAGAGTTGTTCATGGCCGTCGATTTCGACGACTTTGACGAAATCTTCTTTAGTAACATCGTTGAGGCGGCCGCCACTGATGCGGGGGTCGGCAAAGGTATCGAGACCGACGTGAGTGATCGTGCCCAGGCGATGGGCTGCAACGTCGCGGAAATATTGAGACAATGTGCCTTGAGGCAGATTATAAGCCTGGATTTTATTGTCGTTTACAAGAGCCTGAAGGGCGGTAACGGCATTCCAGTGACCCAAGATAGCTTTTTTCAACATGCCTTCGTGAGCAAAATGATCGCCGCCGCGGCCGTCCGTGTTCCCCTGAGAGGCAGCGTAGATGAGGGTCAAATCCTTAGGTGCACCGCTTTCTAAGAACCGTTCTTCCAAGGCGCTGGTCAAGGCTTCGGGCTGACCGGAACCGACGAATCCGTTTGTCGTTACGACGTCGCCGTCTTTTACCAGCATCGCCGCTTCTTGAGCTGTAATTATTTTCACTTGTTTCATGTCTTCCATCTCCTATATCTCACGTTTTACTACGTGTTCTTCGTGATTCAAGTATACAAGAGGCGGGAGTGGAATAATACATGAAAAGGATGGACTAATTTGGTATCAAAAAATTCCATGAAGTCAAATTATTCAGCTTCTAAAGCATTCCAGGCTTCGTCGGCCCGTTCGACGAACATATGACGGATGGCGTCATTTTCACCGAGGCCGTGGATATAGGGAGTAACGGTAATGCCTTCTTTTTCGAGGATGCTCTTATGGGAATCTTCTTCGGCACCGGCCATGTCATTGTTGGCGTGGTCACCGGCAACCATCATCATCGGCATGAGGGTGACGTGTTTAATCCCTTTCGCTTTGAGCAGGGGGATGACCGTATCCAAATGAGGCCAGCCTTCAACGGAATAGATGTAAACGTTGCCGAGGTTTGCCGAGTCGAGGCGGTTCTGAACGACGGAGTAGTAGGCGTTAGCCGGATGGGGCGTGCCGTGAGCCATAACTAAAACGGCTTCTTTTTCGCCGATTTTAGGGAACTGCGTCGAAAAGGCTTGGACAAATTCTTCAACGTCATCGCGCTGATCTTCCTGACCCATCCAGTAGAGAATCGGCGTGCCGAGGGTCATTTTCTTGAAATCATTCTTGTAGAGGTCAAAAATAGCCGAGTCATAGGCGTATTCCATGCCTGGAATGACGTCGAGAGACGTGATGGCAACGCGGGTATAGCCTTCTTCTTTCAACTGTTCCATAGCTTTTTCCGGCGTCGGAATATCGAGGCCTTCTTTGGCTTTAATGCGGTCGACGATGATATGCGACGTGAAGGCGACGACGACTTTCTGATTCGGATGAGCAGCCTGAATGTCGGCTACGGTCTTATCAATGGTCTTCTGACGGCTGTCTTTATAGGTCGTACCAAAGCTGAGGACCAAGATGGCGTCTTTGTTGGCGACGTTCTGCATAGCCGGGTTGTTGTACGTGCGGACACCGATTTCAGCAGCCTGCTTTAAAGCCGGCGTCGCATCTTTGACTTCCGGGTTGAGGGTATAGCCGGCAGCAAAGGACGTGGCACCAAAAGCACCAAAGGACGTAATAGCCAGGGACAGAATCAAGGCGGTTTTCATTTTTTTGCGAAGCATAACAATCTCTCCTTTAAATAAAAAATTTAAGATATATACATTAAGCGTTCACCATCGATGATCCTCATAAAAAAAGAGCCCCGCATAGATGTCCAATGACATTATGCGAGACTCTCCTAGTCTATATCGTCGTGCGTTCTGACTATCAATCGCCATCCCTATCGCTCGCAGGTCAATCGGTGATTTTTAACCAGGCAGTTCTTCTGGCTCGGATTCACAGCCTTGCTGCGCCTTCCCATACGAATCCGTACAGTGGCATCGTGCAGCCGGGCTCCTCCTTACAGCGGCGGGACCGCGCCGGTCTTTCACCGGACTTCTCTATTGAGCTTACGCACCTGATATACGCTATGTATTTGTACTGAAGAAGTAAACCCTATCCCTTACCTTATAAAACCAGGGTCGGAGCTACATAGGTACGAGCCAACAATTCCTGATTGAGAGAATACAGGCCTTTCGGATCTTTACCAAAGAGTTCAAATTTCTTGAGCAGGTCGTCAGCGTTCTTTTCTTCTTCGCCCTGTTCTTTGACGAACCAGTCGAAGCACTGCATGGTGCGGTAGTCATGGACACTGTCGGCAGCATGATAGATTTTATTGATTAAGGAAGTTACATACTGTTCATGAGCCAAGCCTTCTTTGAGGACGGCTTCAGCACTTGCAAAATCGTTCTGCGGCTTTTTAACGGCATCAAAGAGAACTCGTTCACCGTTGTTGTGCAGGTAAGTCCGCATCAACAGGGCGTGGTCATGTTCTTCCTGAGCCTGAATGTCATACCAGTTGGCAAAGCCGTCGAGGCCGTTGTCATAGAAGTAGTTGGCAAAGGACAAATACAAATATTCAGAGAAAAATTCTTCATTAATCTGAGCATTAATTAATTCTTTTACTTTTGCATCAAGCATAGTAATACCTCCTTGAGTCCTTTCTCAAAACTCGCACAAAACGGGCTTTTTTTATTTAAGCAACTTTATTATAACACATTTTGCAGGTTCTGAAACCTATTTTTATCTGTTTTCTAAAGAAAATCAATATTAATTATCAAAACCTGGACCTTTATGGTGACTGTGGCTGCCATCCTTGTAGTTGACATGGATGGTTTCCATGTGCACCTTGCCGTCGACAATCGACAAAGCATCGGTCGAAACGTCGCCAAAGAACATGGATATGATGACATCTTGGAAGTGAAGATCCTTCCCGTCCTGAGCAAAAGAACCGGAAATACCGCGGAAGGGCAGGCCGTGGTAACGGCCGGGACCGGAGCGAAAATCACCGTAAACGGCCTTGGTACCGGCTGTACGGTTTTCTTCCATATGAAGGTTGAGGTCTACATCGCAGCGCAAAAATAAGTCATGAGCGGCAATACTGCCCTGAAGCTTGGTTCCGACGATGTCTGCCGTGTATGATTTTTCATCTAAGTTGACCTGTCCCGTTCCCTTCATGGAGCCGCCGAATACACCGGCGGTCACATCGTTGATATCGAGTTTCCCGCCTTCATAGTGAACCTGACCTTTGACGTCAGTAAATACTAAGGTCGTAATATCGAGCTTATCCATCGTTAAAATGCCATCGATAACGGGCTTATTCAAAGGACCTCTTATATCGGCGGAAATCGTCGCCGGATCCGTGATATCGAGGCCGGCACCGAGGGACTTGGGATTGCAGTCCGTCAGGAGAAGGAATAAATCATATTGAGGCGTATCGGGCCTAAAGTCGATGCTGCCCCGGATTCGCAGGGATTTCGCAGCAACGGTTCCTGAAAAAGGACCTGTCTGTAAGTTAAGGTTTGTCTTGCCTTTGGTATGGATATCCGCGTCTAAATCGACGTCTTCCATGGTAAAGTGACGGTCCGGCGATTCTGCTTCTATAACGCTGTGGTGCAGTACGACACGACAGTTAAAGGGACGGTTGCCCTTTGGCCCCGTGAGTTCGACAGCCTTCTTCTCTTTTTTCGTGTCGCCATCCTGATTGGACTTGATGTGCTGCAGCTCCATCTTGTCGTTAAAAATCAAATGGAGGTAGGCATCATTCAAGGTCACCGTCTCGATGGTCTGCGTCCCGATATGACCGGTGACGATATCCCGTATCTTAACGGTAAACTGCCCCTCCGGTATCTCTGCCAACTTTTTGCCGTCAGAATCGACCCACAGCAGGTTTTCAAAGGACACGGTTCCGCCGGGTGTCGCCGTCAATCGCTCTACGGTAACCGTCCCCAGAAATAGCTGGCGCTCGGCAACGGTCTTGTTAAAAATATCGGCAGCCTTATAGCTCATGTAAAAACAAAGGCCATAAAGAGCAGCAGCGATGACAAGAAGGACCATGAAGACTCTTATGATTTTTTTCTTATGACGACGAACCCAATTTCTCACGACACACTCCAATTCTCTTTCTCATATTGATAAGAAGATGGATCACATTTATAATCCGGCAGTCATTTACAAGTTTACTTATTTCGTAAACAAAGGCTGTTTTTAATTTTATAATTCGCGTATTTACCTAATTATCCGCACCATAAACTAATGTAAATTCGTTTCACAACAATTCTTGACAGGAAAACATTATCATGGGACATCGGCCTTTATGAAACAGGCTGGCTGCTAAAAATGCTGCCCCCGAAGAGACAGCATTTTATAAAAGTCTTTTAATACCATTCGTTGATCCAGTTTTTTTCTGTCGGGAACAAAGCCTGCAAAGTCGATAAGGCCTCGTCTGGACCTTTAAGTTTTTCGTTGAAGGCTAAGTCACTTATATCCATGGCGCCAAAGACCAATAAGGCCAGGGTTCCGATGGGCATGGTGACGTCAGCGTCTTTTTCCGTTTCTTTCACGACCGTGCCGCGTCCGTCAGTTACGGTTAGGGTAAAAGTCCCGCAGTTCCAATCGGCCAAGGGATCTTCCGTATGGAAGGTAACGGTGCCGTCATTTCGATAAGGGAGCTGTTCTAAAGCACCTTTGACATCGACAATACGGCCGGTCATGAAGGGCATCGTTTCGTGACCCGATTTTCCATCGGGGTAGAAGCGATAGGACTGGTCGTGAATGCCTTCGTTCCACTGAAAAGCCTCGCCCTGGGAGCGATGGTTGTACATATAGCCGAGGAGACCCCTCTTGCCCTTGCGGCAGGTATAGACGAATTCACCGCTGACAATCGTCGGCTGTCCCAGTTGATAAAAGGCATAGCCGATAGGGGTATCACCATCGAAGCAGACAGCGATATTGCCTTCCTTTAACTGAGCGTCGATATGACTGCGCCAACTCTTTTCATCACGCAAGGCATACCCCGAAAGACCTTTGGTGTAGCCCTCGTAAACGGCAGCCAAGTAGGGCCACTGATCACTGCTGTTGACGAAAGCGTAGCGTACAGTCCGATCAGTCAGGGGACGCAGGGCCTCAAGGGGTAAGGTTTCCTTCCACTGGTGACAGTAGAGTTCATAGCCATAGGGTTGATAAAAACCGGCCTTGCTGGGCATGAGGATATTGACGTAATGGCCCCGTCTTTTCATTTCTGCCAGGGACGCTGTCAACAGTTTGCCGCCAATGCCGCCGCGCCGGGCTGCCGGATGAGTCGCCAAACCGACGATATACGACGTGTCGATTGCCTTGCCCCGCAGAGACAGGGTATAGAGATTGAGGTGAGTCAGGCAGGCCATCTCATCGTCTTGAAAGCCGATGAGAACGTTTTCCGGCTGATAGAAGTTGTTGAAGTACCACTGGAAGAACGGATCTTCCCGATGTTCAAAACAGTAGTCCCAAAGGCTTTCAACGAGGCCCCGGTCTTCTTTAGAAGCCAAGCGGAAATCCATAAAAAAGCCCCCTTATTTTTTACGCAGTGTAACGTCGTATTTTTCTACGAAATGGTCGGGATTGTACGATTCCTTGGAATGGCGCAGGCCGGGAATCCCCATGTCTTCTTCACGATTGATGTAGGTCGTATGGGCCCAGGCGTGGACGACAAATTCATGGTTAATCGCCTGATACAGGCCGCGAATCGTAGGATCACTCTTTTCAAAGTGGATGATGGCCGTATCGTCATTGAGCATTTCGCCGATAGAAAAGGCGACGATTTTATTATACATGCGAATGGCACCGCCTGTCGGCTTCAGGGCCGACCAGTTATTGAATACCGTTTCGATAGCGTGACGTTCACCTAAGAGCTCATCATCGTCATCGCCGTCTTCATGCTGATTATACCAAGTCTTTTCGGCTTCCAGACATTCATCAAAGATATCTTCTGTAATGGGTACATATTCCCAGTTACCGATATATTGGTTGCGGAAGTGATTGAGATTATTTTTCTTCTGGCGGAATTTCTTACCGGATAAATTAATCAAACTCTGGGTCAAATAGACGTATTCATAGTTATCCCGGTCCGGCGTGAAGTCATAACAGTCTTCACAAAGGGCCTTGATTCGTTCGACAGCTGCCGGCGTAACGCCTTTCATAAGGAAAGGGTAGCCGTGTTCTTCAAACCACTCATGCATGCGCAGGACGCCTTTGACGAAGCTTCCGTCTTTGCGGGCAAAAGGCGGAATCCAAAACTGCTTTTTACCGCGGCCCGAGCGGACATAGAGTACGTTGTCTTCTTCGGCCCACTGAATTTCATACGGCTTTTGCCAGGCAAACAAGGTCATAAAAGTCGCATCAGCCTGTTCATATCGTTTTTCCTGAAAATAGGCATCGATGAGCGGTTTATCTTCTAATCGAAATTCTCTGAATTGAATAATAGTAATCTCCCCCTAAAACTTATCACACCTTAGATACATAAGGATTGTCATTAATATAAAAACGCCAGGGAAAATGCTTTCCATACGTGGCGTAGTCAATATTAATGCGCGTCGTCTGCACAATATCAAAAGCAGACTCATTCTCACTGTGAGCCAGATAAAGGCCGGATGCCGTCAAATCGAGCTCGTTCTGTTCTCTTGTAATTCCGAAAGCCTGACAGAGCTTCCCCGGACCGTTTGTCAGGTTTCTGCCAAGTATCTTTGCCTTTCGGCGACCGGCCATTAACTCCAGGCCAATAACCGGCTCGACGGCGCGAATGAGGACGGCTTGTCCCTGTCCGGCCGGACCGGTAACGACATTAAAACAGGAATACATCCCATAAATAAAATAAACATAACTGATGCCGCCGACATGAAACATCGGTGCCGTCCGCCGGGTCATTCCTTTGAAGCTGTGCGACCCGTCATCAACGGCGCCTTTATATCGGCAGCCGTAAGCCTCCGTTTCAACAATCCGTCCGGCACAACGGCCTTCCGGGGTATCGTGGACGAGGTACTGTCCCAAGAGTTTGGGCGCTATATCCACGGCATCGGACAAAAATTCATCAGGCGTCCAACGAGAGCCTATCATGATTTTTTCCGATACCCTAAGGAATGTGAAATTTCATAGGCATATTGACTGGCTGTAAACAACATTTTCTGACGAATGGAGTCATAAAAACGCATGGACGGACCGGCGATGGTCAAGGAAGCAATCACCTGTCCTTCAAAGTTAAAAATGGGAACGGCTAGGGCAAACAGTCCGTGCTCGCTTTCATCCTGGGTAATGGCATAGCCGTTGTGGCGGATGGAAGCAAACTCATCTTCAGACATATTGCCGTACTTATTGATATAACTCTGACGTTCGTCATCATGAGCCCAAGCCAGGAGAACCCTGCCGGCTGCCCCTTTATAAAGGGGCAGGGATTCACCGATGGGAATGACCCTTCGAAGTGAATGGGTACTTTCTACATGGTCTAAACAGATGCGAAATTCGCCTTCAGCAATGTAAATACTGACCGTTTCATTAAACAACTGTTGTAAACGCCGTAAATAAGGTTTAGCCAGGGTAACTACATTTTCAGTCCAGTGCGATGAGTATCCGAGAGCCAGCGCCTTAGGTCCCAGGCGATATTTCTTCGATGCATCATTGCGGGTCAGGTACTGCCGGCGTTCCAAGGTGTTTACAATGCGGAATGCCGTCGACGTGTTCAGGCGAGTCTGTTCGGAAATTTCCTTCAAGGTCATCCCCGTATTGCACTCGACGAACAAGTCGAGGACATCAAGGCTTTTTTCTAACGATTTCAATAAGCTGCTCTGATGTTCGTCTTTACCCATTGGCCTCTCCCTCCCTTTAAATTACGACTTTACACTCATCCCGATTTCCAATGAATCAGGAGGATTAGAAACAACTATATCGCCTTCTTGAAGGCCGTCCAGGATAACGACGCGGCCGTCGGATTCATCGCCGGTCAGGACGGAACGGGCATCAGCCAATCCGCTGCTGTTGACGATGTAAACGAAGTCGCCGCTGTCTTTAGTGCGGACAGCCGTCTTAGGCACGGTAATCTGTGAAACTTCTTGAGGCGTTGCAATGCGAACGTGGTAAAATTCACCGGGAACAAAGAGGTTCTTGGCATTATTAAAGGTGACTTTTGCCATATAAGAACCGGTTGACGGATCTTTTTCCGTCGCCAAGTACGTCAGTTCGCCCGTTTCCGTTTCTCCTGAAGGAGCGATGATGGAAATCTGTAAACTGCCGCCCTTCTTAGCATCGGACAAGGCGTTGATATACATTTCCGGTACGGCAAAGGTCGCAACTAACGGGGACATCTGCTGAATCGTGGCCAAGACGCCTCCGGCAACGGCAATGGAGGGATTGTCGGATACGGCCGTTACCCGCCCTTCAATAGGGGAGTAAATCGTCGCATTTCCCAACATGTCGCGGGCCGTCTGGATAGCCTGCTGGAGCTGAGCAATCCGTTCCTGATTGACTGGTGTCGATTCCGGCACCTGAACGGTCTGGGAACCGCCGCCGGAGTCAGACATCATCTGATTGTATTCGACCTTGGACAAGGCCCCCATGTTGTACCAAGCCTTCAATTCCGCCCGACGGCCGCTGTTGTCGCTGCCGCCGTTGTCGGGAACGGTAACGGTCCGATAGGTTGGAGCCGCTGCTGCCGAAGCTGCTACCAATTCGGCTTCAGCCTGGCTGACGCTCTGCTGATACGGTGTAGAATCGACTTGGGCGACGACGTCACCTGCTTTTACCTGCTGGCCTACGGCCAACGGAGTTGATACGAGCTTGCCCGAGATTTTGGGAACGATGTTGGTCACATTCAAAGCTGTAATATTGGCATCCAAAGTCAGCGCTACGGGGTGATTCGATTTGGAGACCGTCTCCGTTTCCGTAGACACGCTGTTGCCGCAGCCTGTAAGGATAGAAACTGCTAAAACGGCAGTACAGGCCAGAACAGCCCATTTCTTTAATTTCACGATATCCCTTCTTCGCATACGTTAGAAAAATGTATAATACAACGTAACCAGCACGACGCCCGGAAGGCCAAACAGGCCGATGATCAAGCCTGTCGCCAAGGTAATCGGAACGTGCTGAAAACCAAAAAGATAGCCGAAATGATTGACGCCATACAGCACGATAAGGCCAATGATGACATTGACCACGAGGTGGCGCATCGGGGTCAAAATCACCTTATGCACAAGGTATAAGATGGCGATTCCGACGGCTATCGACAGATACTCCATAAAACCCTCACATTTCCTGCCGATTGGCAACGGCACCGGCCAAGGTAGCTTCATCGGCATATTCAATGTCGCCGCCCATAGGAAGTCCGCGGGCAATACGCGTTACGCGGATTCCGGCCGTCTTGATCAGGCGGGACAGATATAAAGCAGTGGCCTCGCCCTCGACGTCAGGATCTGTTGCCAGAATGACTTCTTTTACATCAGTATTTCCCAGGCGTTGTAAAAGCTCGCGAATACGAAGATCCTCGACGTTGACCCCGTCCAAGGGGGACAGAGCCCCGTGAAGGACGTGGTATAAGCCATGGTAATCACCGCTTCGCTCAATAGCCTGGACATCTTGCGGCGTTTCTACGACGCAGATCGTCGAGCGGTCGCGGCTGGTATCACTGCAGATGGGGCAGGGATCCTGAGAAGACAGGTTGAAGCAAACCGAGCAAAAATGCATATTTGCCTTAGCATCGCGGACGGCATTGATAAATTCATCGACCCGGCTCGCCGGCTGCTGAACGATATAATAGGCCAGCTTACGAGCCGTTTTAACCCCGATTCCCGGCAGGCATCGGAACTGCTCGGTAAGCTTGTCTAAAGGCGTATCCATTAGAACATTCCCGGCAGGTTCATCCCGCCTGTGATCTTGCTCATTTCCTGAGCCATCATATCGTCAACCTTTTTATTGGCTTCGTTGACAGCCGCTACCATGAGATCTTCCAGCATTTCGGCATCTTCCGGGTCGATGATGCTCGGGTCGATGTGAACGCTTTCTACATTTTTTTCACCGTTCATGACAATGGTCAGAACACCGCCGCCAACCGTTGCTTCTACGGTGCGTTTTTTCAAATCTTCCTGCAGTTTCTTCATTTCCTTCTGCATTTTTTGTACTTTTTTCATCATGCCTTGCATATTTCCACCAAACATTTGATTTCCTCCTGTTTCTTTCAAGCTTATTTTTTGTTTTCTATATATATATTACAATCTCCTACCGTTTTAATCAATGGCCCGAGAGCCGCCCGTTCGGCGTCACTCATGTCTTCCATCGATGCCGGCTGCCACGGCGGTTCATCCTGTTCAGGCGGTTCATCCGTCTCAGTCGGTTCAGCAGGAGCTGGAATATTGATTTCCGGCGGGGCCGGCGGCTGTACCGGATCCGGTTCTGTCGTCTGAACGACGTCAGGAACGGCCGGAGCCACAGGGGATGCCGCTAGGGTTTTATCCTTTTTTTTTTCGTAAACGGTCAGTTCCGCGTCCCCTTCCAGGAATCCCTGCATATGATGAGGACTGCCGAGGACCGATTCCAGAGCAGCATCGGTAAGTTTAAAGTAATCTTCCCGATTGGCTCGTTTAACCATAAAGGGCGTCTTAAAGGCGACGATGACCTGTCCTTCGCCGATGTAAACGACGCGTCCATTGCGAATACAGGACAAGACGGCCTTTTTCTTTTCTTTATCGAGGACGGCACACATCTTATCCCAAACGGCCTGGTAATCAGCCGATACGATGGGAGCTGTATCCGAAGGCGTAGCCGATGGCTGAGGCGCGGCATCAGCTTCAGGCCTGTTATCAGAAGCAGGCGGCGGTACCGGTCTTTCTTCTGCCGGAACAATTTGCTGTTGAACCACCGATTCAGCAGGAGAAGGTACCGGCTTCGACGGGACGAAATCATCTTCCGGAAAAGGAACTGTTTCTTCCGGAGCATGGTAGGTCTCATAATCGTCTTCTTCCGGTACGGGAATCGCTTCGTGATGCTGCTTTTTAGGTGACGGCCGGGCAGCTGCCGCGTTTACGTCCACGGTGTTTACAGGCTGTGTAAACTTCCGTGACGCCATGAGGAGACCCATTTCAACGGCAATCCGCGGGACCGGCGAGGTCTTGGCCGTCAGTAACGCCTGTTGTAAAACGTCTACAATCCTAAAAATGGCTTCCGGCGACACAGCCTCGGCTTGTTTACGGAGTTCACTGAGGCTGTCGCTGTAGGCTGACAGAGAATCCGATTTAGGCGCAGCCTGAAAAAGCATGAGCGCCCGTAAATGAGCTAAGACCTCGGTCAAAATGACCCGCGGCTCTTTTCCCAGTTGGATGATGTCATCGACGCCCTTGATGATGACGTCGCTGCGGCCGTCAAATAAGGCCTGAGACAAGGAAAAGAGCCAGTCCTTACCGATGAGTCCCAATAAGTCGCGAACCATTTTTTCATCGACGGCCCCGGATGCATTGCTGACACATTGGTCAAACATACTGAGGGCGTCGCGCATGCCGCCGTCAGCTTGGACCGCTAAGATATGGGCAGCACCTTTCGTCAATTCAATCTGCTCCTGTTCAGCCACATAGAGCAGGCGATTGGCAATATCCTGGCTGGTAATACGGCGAAATTCATACCGCTGACAGCGGGACAGAATAGTCAGCGGAATCCGTTCCGGTTCGGTAGTTGCCAAAATAAAGATGACGTGAGCCGGAGGTTCTTCCAAGGTCTTCAGCAGGGCATTAAAGGCTTCTGTTGTCAGCATATGGACTTCGTCGATGATATAAATTTTCTTATGCCCTTCGACAGGCATAAATTTTATCGTTTCCCGCAAGGTGCGGATATCTTCAATACTGCGGTTGGAGGCGGCATCGATTTCGACGACATCCAAGGATTCGCCGCTCATGATATGGAGACAGGCTTCACAGGCATTACAGGGATGGGCCGTCGGTCCGTTGACGCAGTTCATGGCCCGGGCAAAAATCTTGGCCGTACTGGTTTTACCCGTTCCGCGGGGACCCGAAAACAGGTATGCATGGGCCACCTTGTCCGTCTCTATCGCTTTTTGCAGGGTTTCCGTAATATGTGACTGACCGACAACGTCTTCAAAGCTTTTCGGCCGCCACTTACGGTATAGTGCAATGTATGCCATCGATTCAAATCCTTCCGCATATGAAAAAAAGCAGCTAACCGCTGCTTTTACCAACTGAAAAGTACTCGTGTATGGTAACCCGCCAGGTTTCCTCGTGGCACATGGAAAGATCTACTTATTGCTGCTTCCTCTCGGACCTGACAAGGTTCATAGGTTCCCATTGCACAAGCCCCGGCGAATTACCACGCACCAGTACTCTTATTAAGTTAGCTACATTATTATATCGTGAAAAATCGATTTTGGCAAGAAAATTTCTAAAAAAATCAAGAATTTTTTTCAAAGCCGCTCAAAGGCCCTTCATTTACCGTATATAAAAACTCGCACGGCCCGATGCCATGCGAGTTTTATATACGACTTCAGAGAAGTTATGCTGATTCTTAGTAGTGATGCCAAATATCGACGCGGCGATTATCGGCACGACCTTCTTCGGTGTCATTGGTGCTGGCCGGATCGGTCTTACCTTTATAATCGAGTACCATCTGCGATGCCGGAACGCCCTGGCTTTCTGCATAAGCAGCTACGTTGTCTACGCGGCGTTTCGAAAGGTCATCGTTGTAAGCGTTGCTGCCCTTAGCATCGGTATTGCCGACGAGTTTAAAGGTATCGTTCGGGTTTGCTTTGGCAACCTGGACGAAGTGATCCATCTTGGCTTTTTCAGAAGCAAGGGGCTGGTCTTCGTCAAATCCGAAGTGAACGCTTTCAAGGTAGTAGTCGTTAGCCGGAGTCGGGGCCGGGGTGTAAACCGGAGCCGGAGCTGCCGGAGCCGGGGTGTAAACAGGTGCCGGTGCCGGTTCAGGAGCTTCTTCCTTAGGACCGCCGCCAAAACGATAGGAAACGCCAGCGATGAAGCCCTTGTAAGAGATGTTAGAATCATCATTCGTATAAAACGGACTGGAGTCTTTATCGCCAAGCTTCGTATTTAAATAACGGTAACCGGCATTGATATCGAGATCCGGCGTTACGTGGTAACCGAGACCGGCTTCCCACATGGTCGTATTCTTCGTGCCCAAAGCGCCTTTTGCATAAACGTCGAGTTTATCAGCCAAGGGAGCTTTGGCAATCAAGCCGATCTGAGCGATGTTGTTGGTATCGGATGCCGAATAACCGCCGCCGCTCAATTTGTTTTCGATGCGGCTCCAGCCGGCGTAAGCTGCGAAGTTCTTATTGATGGAGTAAACAGCGTTTACTTCCTGCTGAGAACCATCGGTGCCAATGCCGAGAGTTTCGCTATTGCCGTCGGATTTGAGGCCGTAGTAATTATACTGCAGACCCCATTTATCCGTAAGGCCATAGGTAACGCCGCCCTGGAAGTTCCAGTTCGTATCGGTACTGATGTCGCCACCTTCACCAGCGACTTTATCACCATCAACGGAAGCCTTGGTATTCCAAGCACCCAAATCAACCTGCCACTGTCCCTGTTCCCACTGCGTCTGCGGCGCAGCAAAAGCTAAGGATGCAGAGCATGCTGCCATAACAGCAGCCAAGACTAAAGATTTTTTGTTCATTATCAATCCCTGCTTTCTTATTTGAATTTAATATTGTCGCCTACGACATTATTATTGCTTAGTATAACATATCATTTTTACAATATAGTTACATTTTGCAATGCATTTTCATCATTAAATAAGAATTTTGATATTATTTACGAATGATTCTTTCCTATGTATGAAATAATTGCATCCAAGACGGCAGGAAGTTTTTTCGATACACTTTCGATATTGACCCGTTCCGTCCTCTCATGAAGGTCTTTGCCCCAAGGTCCTAAGAGCATGAAGGGGATTTGAAGTTTCTTCAAGCTGTTTAAGTCGAAGGGATAAGCTTTGCCCCACAAGAGCAGGTTCTTTTCAATCATCTTTTCATTGAAATCAGGATCGACACAGCAGTAACTGCAGTCGGAAACGCCGTTAAAGTAGCGGTTAAACTGAATGTCTTCCATAGACGACAACTTTTCCAACAAGCCCGTAAATTCTGAATTTGGGACAGCCAGGCTGTCGGCAGCCGGATAGTAGGGCGGAGCAAAGGCGACGACAGCCATCGGCGTCGTAATACCGGTGAAGTCAAGGATCTGCTCTAACAGGCGGATCGTTTCTTCTACATAGGTACTCTTGCCGTCCTGAAGGGATACGAAGGATGCCTGTTTAGCCGACTGGTAAAAGACATCAAATCCGGGATAAGCCATAGCCTGCTGCATGAGCTCATCGGCACTGAGAACCTCCATCTTAAGATCTCGCCCCATGTTTCGGGACAAATCGTGAACGGCCCGCCGCGTTTCTTCCAATAAGACATACATGACGTCGTCCGGTGTCTTCTGATACGTAAGGAGGTTCAATGCCGCCGCGACGCGCTGGGGCAGGGTAACATCGTACCGTTCCTTTCGATCGCGGAGGTAGACCCAGGCAGGCGGCGGCGTCTGTTCACCGTCGCAGGCGTCAGTCAAATCCTTATTGCCTTCGGTATTGGCAATGAGCTGGGCTAAAACGCCTGTCGGATTGATGCCCGTGTCATACAAGCCGATGTGAACGGGTTTACCTTGAACAAAAACGACGGGCTGTATCTTACCAACCGTGCCGGTAAACGAAATGAGTTCGCCCTTTACTTTACGGTTCGGTTCACTGTCGATGAGGATATCGTAGGTTAAGTGATAGGAATTGCGCAGTTCATTGAGCAGGGTAATGGCCGTCCGCATCCCGGCCGAATATGTTTCTTCGTCAGGAAGGGAGAGGTAAAGTAAACTGGCATCCCCCGGATGTTTGGCATAGTCTTCAAAAACAGCCAACTGGGCAGCAGCCCCGCCTTTCATATCACAGGAGCCGCGGCCAAAGAGCCATTCACCGCTTTCAAGGTCACGGCGAACGTCTTCGCTCGTGTCCTTATGGGACAAGGCTTTTTGCAGCTCGTCCGGATCAAAGGCCTGATCCCTCAAGTTACCATAAACTTCAATATCGACGACGTCGTGATGATTCATGAAAATAACGGTGCGGCTGGTCTTCCCCTGAACGAGTCCGTAAACGACGGATCGTTCACAACGGTCATTCGGTACGTGAATAAGACCGCCGATAACGTCCATTTTTGAAAAGAACTGCTGTAAATACTGTTCCATTTGCCGTTCTTTCGGCGTATTCGTTTCACTGTCGATATGAATCATTTCCTGCAAAATTTCCATGATTCTTGCTGCCTGTGCCATAAAGACACCCCCTTCTATTTAAAAATCCACTTTTTGCGCGATACGTAATTCCAGACGGTAACGATAGCGCTGGCTATGATTTTGGAAATCATTGGATTTAAGCCCAAAAATGACGATGACGTAAAGAGCCACATGAGAAGCAGATTCCAGCCAAGCCCCATGGCACTGACAACGAATACCAGGGAGACTTCTTTGCCGCGCTGATAACGGCTTCCGCTGTCAAAAACGAAGCGATTACAAAGAATATAATGGTACAGCGTAGACAGGGCAAAAGCCATGGTCGTAGCCGTCAAGACAGTCTGCGTCTGTACGGAAAAAACAAGGGCCGCCGACAGCAGCCTGAAAAAAATATAAAACAGGGACCATTCCAATAAGGCAGCCGAGCCGCCGACTAAGAGGTACATGAAGATCTTCATGTACTCATTATTGGTATAATCAAATCCGAATATTTTCTTTTGTTTCATTGGTTTCCCCCAGTATCCTTCCTTTTTTCATGTATCAGTCTCATTATACGGCAGGATATAGAGAATTGCTATATACTGAGTACTTTTCTTTTATTTAAAAAATTCAATAGCTATATATAATGAAATATGATAAAATATATAGTAATTAGTAATACGAAATATTTTCAGAAAGAAGGAAGATATCCTGTGGATTACACGAGATGTATTAACTTTTTACTAACCATTTCACAGCATGAAGTTTTTTTAATCTTTTCCGAACACTTGGCTGAATTTGGCATTACGCCCGGCCAATACGGCGTACTTGCCTGTCTGTGGAAGAATGAAACCTTGACGCCGAAGGAAATCGCAACCATCCTGCGAGTCGAAAATTCCACCATTTCCGGCGTCCTCGACAGAATGCAGAAGCGCGGCCTCATCGACCGTATCCTAGACCCTAAAAATCGCCGCAGCATCCGCGTCCGACCGACTGAAGCCGGAATGGCCATCAGAGAGCCGGTACAACAGAAAATCGAAGAATTGAACGATCTGGTCTTCAAAGATTTTACGCCGAAAGAAAGAGAAGATGCCTTGAACATCTTGACGAGAATCGGAAGAGTCTGTTCAACAGACCTGAAGGAATAACCAAAAAAGGTACTGCCGCACCTGCGTCAGTACCTTTTTTCACTAACTTTTTATACAATGCCCGTGATCATGTAGAAGAATACGCCGAAGAAAGCGATGATGACTTTTAAGATCGTAATGGCAAACATGTCTTTATAAGCCTCGCGATGAGTCAGACCGCAAATGGCCAAGGTCGTAATGACGGCGCCATTGTGAGGCAGACTGTCCATGCCGCCGGAAGCCATGGCAGCAATACGGTGAACAACTTCAGCAGGAATGCCGGCAGCCGCCGTTTCAGCTAAGAAATGCTGACCGAAGATGTCGAGGGCAATGCTGAGGCCGCCCGAAGCAGAACCGGTAATACCTGCCAAGATATTGACCATCAAGGCGACGTTGAACAGCGGCATGCCCTGACCGATACCTAAAAGGGAATCGGCAATTTCCATGAAGCCCGGCAGAGAAGCGATAACATTGCCGTAACCGACTTCGGACGCCGTATTCATAATAGCCAGGAGAGAACCTAAAGCACCGGCGTTGAGAGCCGCTTTAATGCTCGTGTTTTTCGACATGAATTTACGTCCCGTCGCACTGGCGATAATGATGGCAGCCAAAAGGCCAATGACCAGAGCCCAAATAGCAACGACGTTGTGGACGCCTTTAGCCAAAAGGGGTACGTTCATGGAACGGAAGGGGCTCAATAAAGATTCGTCCCACTGGAAGATCATGGAGAAATAGAAGTTCAATACTAAGACGACGATAAGGGGAATAATCGACAACTGCCAAGGCGGAAGTTTGGCTTCCGGATCGATGACCGTTTCGTTAAGGGTATGGTTGCCGTAGCCTTCGCCGGAACGAGCCAGTTGTTTACGACGGAATTCAAGATAAATAAAGCAGAGGATAATCAGCAAGGTCCCGCAGATTAACCCTAAGATCGGTGCTGCGAAGGTCGTCGTTCCCAAGTAAATCGTCGGGATGATATTCTGAATCTGAGGGGAGCCGGGATAGCAGTCCATCGTAGCCGTAAAGACGCCGGCCACAAAGCAGGCAGGAATCAATCGCTTGGGAATATCGGCTTCGCGGAATAAAGCGGCTGCAAAGGGATAGACGGCAAAGGCGCAGACAAACATGGAAATACCGCCGTAGCAGAGGATCATGCAGGCGAAGACGACGGCGAAAATAGCCTTGTCCTTGCCAATGAGGCGAATCGTTTCCAAAGCGATGCTGCGGGCCATCCCCGTTTCTTCCATAATCTTGCCGAAGACGGCGCCGAGGAGGAATACCGGGAAGAAGGACTTGATGTAGGTAACGGCTTTAGCCATAAACAGTTCAGTATACCCCGGTAAAATAGGCAGGCCTGAAAAACTCGCTGCAAACAGGGCAAAGATCGGTGCAAATAAAATAACCGAAAATCCGCGGTAAGCAAATGTAACTAATAAGAACAAACTCAATACAATAGCAATGATTTCCATATACTTATTCTCCTTTTCTTCTGTTTCCGAATGACTTATTTCGTACTCTAATCATACGGGAAGGACGATGAGAATAAAAGACAACCGCTTAAGACAGCCTTTGCGTTTTTTGCCCAAATTGGAAATTCCATGAATTCCCTCAACAACATAATCATTATTTTTCCATTTCCTACCAATAATTACACGTTCTTTTATTCACTATAAATTCTAGATGAATCAAATATGACGTCAAAAGTCAGAAAAATACTTTTCCGACTCTTTACCTATCCTTCGGCAGTCCGTAGGTTTTCAAAAAATATCAGTGTTATGAAGCCTGTCCTCTACAATCTCAGAGACATATAGACAATTTCTGACAAAAAAAAGACGCAGCTCAATCAAGCTGCGCCTTTACATATTCAATGGTGGATATTACCTTAGGCTGTAGATGCTGACCTTATTTCAAGCGGGCAGCGACGTCCTGAGTGATATCCTGGCTCTGGCCGATAACGACGGAACCGCTCAATACGACGTAATCCAAGCCTTTTTCTTTCTGTACGGCCTGTGTTTTTTCAAAGATATCCTTTTCCAGCGGCTGGAATAAAGCGATACGCTGCTGGTTCAATTTATTATTGTACTTTTCGACCAGTGCCTGCTGAGCTTTCTGATCGCTGGTTTTCTTCAAATCTCTCTGGAAGTCATCTTGTGCATTTTTTACGTCTGCCTGCCACGTAGCCATGGTCTTAGCATACTTCGGATGGTTCTGCAAGAGAGCAGCAGCATCGATCGTACCTAAACCGGCTGCGAAAGAAGCACCGGCAGCACCGACAGTAAACACAGCCGCAGCCATAGCTGCCATAATCATTTTGCGTAATTTCATAATAGATTCCTCCTTATTATTCATCCACTCCTGTCAGTTCAAGGCATTCTTTGCGAACGCCGTCTTCACAGGAGCGCATAGCCAAAATAGTTTTTTCAAACAGTTCCGCCAAGTCCCAGCCTAACAATTCAGCGCCGTTTTGGATAACGTCACGGGAACAGCCGGCAGCGAACCGTTTGTCCTTGAACTTTTTCTTTAAACTCTTTACTTCCATGTCTTTCGTGCTCTTTGACGGACGCATCTTAGCGGCGGCCCAGATGAGGCCGGTCAATTCGTCAGCAGCATAGAGGACCTTTTCCATCATATGTTCCGGTGCGATATCGACGCAGATGCCATAGCCGTGACAGACGACAGCATGGATAAATTTATCATCAGCACCGATTTCCGCGAGGAGTTCCGGTGCTTTTTTGCAGTGTTCGTCGGGGTACTGCTCAAAGTCGACGTCGTGAAGCAGACCGACGAGGCCCCAGAAATCGACGTCATCACCATATCCCAGTTCCTGAGCATACCAGCGAATGACGCCTTCAACAGTCAAAGCATGCATGATGTGAAAAGGTTCTTTATTATATTTTTGCAGTAAAGCTAATGCCTGTGAGCGTTCCATACCGCATCGCTCCCCTCTGATTCCTTGATTTATCTCACATTATAACATAAAACCCCATAAAAAACAGGGAGTTCATCGTTTTCCCCCATACAATTTACATTTACATCATGGTTTGAAGGCGATTCATGCGAAAATCTTCGACAATTTGAATGAAGGGGCGATAGTGAATGGGATTGGCATCAAAGCCAAACAGATGAGACGAACAATGGCAGTCCGTGCAGCCGAAGCCGTCGATCTGCCAATCGGAAACCCCTTGGACAGCCTTGGCCAGGTCGTGTTCTAAATCAGCGGATGTCCGAATGGGAAGGGCGGCGACGACGTCGGCTTTCTGCCGGAGATAGTCGATATGCCAATGAAGATTTTTCCGCCTGCGGCTGTGGCGGGCCAGTCGGGCTGCTAAATTTTTCTTCGCCGAACCGGTATAGACGTAATATCCTTGCGGAAAATGCATGGTCCCTTGAGACCCCACGACAATATCCGCATCTTCCGCAAGACGTATGACAAAGAGATAGTCGCCACTGTCGTGATTTTCTGTCGTCAAAAGGGCTTCGGGATACTGCAGCAGCCGGACCGGTTCGGGTCTTCTAAAAGACGCATCCCAGCGCAGGGCCAAGGCCTTCCAGTCGAGGTGCGGTGCCGCTTCATAAAAAGCCTCGGCAAAATTTGGATCGGTATGGTAATCGGGAAGGAACCACTGAGCCCTATCCCAATGAACCAGGAATAAGACCCCGGTATGGATGCCCTGTGCACTCATGGAAGCCAGTTCTAAAATATGCTTTCTTCCCCGTTCGGTGACAGCATCGGGAAACATGGCCCCATTACGGCTGAAAAGGGTGCAGGACTTTACTTCGACAAAGAAGCGCTCCTCCCCCTTTCCCAACAGGAGGTCGAAACGGCTGTCGCCGACAGTCACTTCCCGGCGGATGAGATCCCAACTTTCCCAGCCGGGGATGAGGTGATTCTCGACGAGCCAAGCCGCCGTATCGTTATTATACTGTGTATCGAGTAAAATCGGAGCCCCGTCCCGTTCAATGCCGACGACGTCGTAGGGTGTCTTGCGATTGGGATTGGCTGCAGGCCGCACATAGACCGTTGTTCCCGGAAAGAGGAGTTCCCACATCCGGCCCGGATTCGGCATATGGCAGGTAACGATCTGACCGCCAAGGTCGACATGGGAAATGAAGCGGTTGGGACGATCGATGAATTTTCCTTTTTGAATCTGTTGCATCTCCATAAAAATACCTCTCATGTATGGTAAAAAGAGGCTGCCACGATGACAGCCTCTTTTAATTATATACAGTTATCAATTAATCTTCCAGCCATTCGCCCGTAAAGGTAACGGCAGCCGGACCGGTCATGTAGACGTTGCCGTCTTTTTCATCGTATTCGATGTGAAGGGTGCCTAAGTACAGCTGAACATCGACACTGCGTCCCGTAAAGCCATTCATGAAGGAGCCGACAGCGCAGGCGCAGGAACCGGTTCCGCAGGCCAGGGTAGCGCCGGCACCGCGTTCCCAGGTGTGGACCTTGATCGTATGGTCGTCAATGACTTGGACGAAGTTCATATTCGTCTTACGCGGGAATGCCTTATGGGTTTCAAATTTAGGACCTAAGTCATGGAGAGGAACGGCGTCGACATCTTTGACGTAAATCATCGTATGGGGTACGCCCATGAGGAGGCTGGTAATCTTATAAGTCTTGCCGTCCACTTCAAGGGGTTCATCGACGACAGGGCCTTCAGGACCTTCCATAGGAATCTGAGAGCGGTCCGTAAAGGGTTTACCCATGTTGATGGTAACTAAACTTACCTTACCGTCATCGCCGACGATAACCTTCGGCTTCATGATACCGGCCAAGGTTTCGACGGTAAATTCTTTTTTATCGATGATTTTATGATCGTAAACGTATTTTGCAAAGCAGCGGATGCCGTTGCCGCACATTTCAGCTTCGCTGCCGTCAGCATTGATGATGCGCATGCGGACGTCGGCTTTATCACTGGGAACGATGACGATGATACCGTCAGCACCTACGCCAGTATGAGGCGCACACAGCTTGACGGCCAATTGGGAGAAATCCTTGTCAGCGCCCTGCTTATCTTCAAAAAAGACGAAATCATTGCCTAAACCGTGCATTTTGACAAATTTCATATCTTATACCCTCCATTAAAAATTATATACTCATAATGATTGATAAGTAACTGTCTTGAATCCTTACAGCATCTATTATACAATAACGGAAAGTGAAAAGTATATGAAAATAATGTTATTTACATTGCAAATTATGCTATTTCAAGATAATCGAACTTCCTTTTGAAGAAAAGTCTATCAAAGAGAGAAGGAACATTCTATGGCACAAAAAACAGGCTATTTATCAGGTAATCTAAAACTGTTCCACTTAGTCGATAAGAGGCAGTGGACCTGTCCCTACCATTATCATGACTTTGACAAGATCACCCTCTTTTTCCAGGGACATGTTTCCTACGACGTCGAGGGAACGGCCTACGATTTAAAGCCCTTTGACATCGTCGTCATTCCCTCCGGGAAAATTCACCGTCCGACCGTAATCGGCGACTCCCCTTATGAGCGGATTATCGCCTATATTTCGCCGGCTTACCTTAAGACATATGAACAGCGCGGCTGTCCCGTCGGCCAGATTTTTTCCGACTCCGCTTCGCCCATCCTCCGCCAGCCCCAGGAAGCGGACAGCCTGTACAACGTCTCCTGCCGCCTGCGGCGGGCATGGTCTTATACGGGACCAGAGGGAAAACTCCTGCAGGAGACCCTCTTTTCGGAATTTCTCATCCATCTTTGGATGGATATGAAAACACAGAAAATCGGCTTCGTAAAGAAAAAACAACAGCACAAAAAAATCACCCATATCGTCGACTACATCGAAAATAATCTTACCGATGACCTGTCGATTCCAGCCTTAGCCAAGCGGTTCTATATGAGCCCGGACTACTTAATGCACCTCTTCAAAAGTGAGACAGGTATGACCGCCGGCAGTTATATTACAGCAAAAAGGCTGCAAAAAGCCCGCCGCCTCATGCAGGAGGGACGGGCTTTGACGGAAATCTGCTACGAATGCGGATTTACCAATTATTCAACTTTCTATCGGGCCTGGAAAAACCGATACCATTCCTCACCGAAGGAAGGACTCATTGAAAAAGACGATCGCTTCGATGAATGAGGATCAGCGATTGCGGTTGTAGTTGATCAGGCTGCCGGCTTTGACAATTTTCTTTTCATCGTCCGTCATAGGCGCAATGTAGAGAGACAGTTCCTTCATGCCCTTGGTGACGACATAGGCTTTAATGTCCTTCATGTCGCCGTCGAGGGCCTTTTTGACGTCGGGAACGTAAATATAGTCGCCGATTTCAAAATCCGGTTCTCCTTCCATTTGGAAGGGCAGCATGCCCCAGTTGATGACATTGGAGCGATAGCGCTTGGTCGCATACTCGCTGCAGATATTGGCCAGACCGCCGAGGACTCGCTGGCAGCTGGCTGCCTGTTCACGAGCCGAACCGTCGCCGGGTTTTACGCAGTAAATCATACTGCCGATTTCAACGTCTTTCATGGAAACGCCGTCAAAATGCTTATTCAAGGCTTCAAAGACAGCTTTTAAGTCAGGATCGACACCGGCCGGGCAGTCTCCTGCCAATCGAGCCTGTTCGACTTTGTTTACGGCTTTAGCCCGTCCGACGTATTCCGGATCACGGCGAGACAAGGTAAATTCAGCCAGTCCCAAGGGATTGGAACGATACGAAGACGTTTCCCCGGAAGGAATCAATTCATCCGTCGTCGTAACCGGATCCATGATTTTAGAGCATACTTTCAGCAGAATCGAGTCGGCCAAAGGTTCCATATCGGGCCAGTCTTTAATATTCGGTCCATAGACCAAAGAATCTTCATCTTCACCTTGTCTAAATCCCTGATAAACCAAGGTTGCATAAGGCTTATCGTCGTATTCATAGGGGGTTTCTACATAGTCATCCATATAGCCGTCAGCCGACGTCAGGACACCGCCGTTAATGGCCGTCGCAGCAATAGAGCGAGCATCCATCAAGGCTACTGAGGCAAATTGGCCTTTGCCCGGCTTGGAACCTTCGCGATTCGGGAAGTTTCGCGTCGTATGGCGGATACTGAAGGCATTGTTGGCCGGTGTATCTCCGGCGCCGAAGCAGGGACCGCAGAAAGCGGTCTTAAAGATGGCACCCGCTTCCAATAAGGTCGAAACAGTGCCGTTGCGGACGAGATCCAGGTAAACCGGCTGGGACGAGGGGTATACATCCAAGGAGAAGTCATGACTATTGCTGGAGCCCTGTTTTAAAACATGGGCAGCGGCCACGACGTTGCTGTAATTACCGCCGGAGCAGCCGGCAATGATGCCCTGTTGTACCATGAGTTTACCGTCTTTAATTTTATCGGTAAGGGTGTATTTCAAATCTTTATTGCTCATGCGGCTGTTGATGGCTTCTTCCGTTTCATGAAGGATGTCTTCCAGATTGGCATTGAGCTCGTCGATGGTAAAGGCATTGCTCGGATGCATGGGCATGGCAATCATCGGTTTTATCGTGCTGAGGTCAATATAGATGAAGCCGTCGTAATAGGCCACGTCAGCCGGATTCAGTTCTTTATAGGCATCGCCGCGGCCATGCTGGGTGAGATAGGCCTTGGTATCTTCGTCCGTCCGCCAAACCGACGACAGACACGTCGTTTCCGTCGTCATGACGTCGACGCTGTTACGGTAGTCCGTCGACATGGAAGCCACGCCGGGGCCGACAAATTCCATGACTTTATTTTTGACATAGCCGTTTTTAAAGACGGCTCCTACGAGGGCAATGGCAATATCCTGAGGACCGACGGCAGGGTTTGGTTTCCCTGTCAAGTAAACGCCGACGACGCCGGGATAAGCGATGTCATAAGTATCTCCAAGGAGCTGTTTTACCAATTCGCCGCCGCCTTCGCCGACAGCCATCGTTCCCAGAGCACCATAGCGGGTATGGCTGTCGGAACCGATGATCATCTTGCCGCAGCCGGCCATTTTTTCACGCATATACTGATGGATGACGGCAACGTGAGGCGGAACAAAGATGCCTCCGTATTTTTTGGCAGCCGAAAGACCGAAGACGTGGTCATCTTCATTGATCGTACCGCCGACGGCACAGAGTGAATTATGACAGTTGGTCAGCACGTAGGGCAGGGGGAAATGGTCCATCCCCGAGGCCTTTGCCGTCTGAATAATGCCGACATAGGTAATGTCGTGAGACGCCATGGAATCGAATTTAATTTTTAAATTATCCATCGACGCTGCTGTATTATGATTTTTTAAAATTGAATAAGCAATCGTTCCCTTGCGAGCTTCTTCCTTCGAAACAGTCTTTCCCGTCAGCTGCTGAAGCTTAGCCCCGTCATTTTCCGGTACGATGTCCTTACCGTTGACTAAATAGGCACCGCCGTCATATAACTGAATCATAATTAACCCCTCCTTTGTCATCGCCGAAGCGACGGCTTTTCAAATTATGAAATTTACTAAAATAACTTTCACAATATAAAATTTATTCCATTTCAGTAAATATTATATCATACACAAAAAGGCTGTGACTACCCTTTAAACGTTATCCGATTTGCATGATTTTTATTTTACTTTGTCCATTATTATGCTATAATAACTTATACTTTGCAGGAATATTCTAAAAAATATTCCCCAGATAAAATTTATGAATATTCCTGAATAACCGATAATTTATAAGTTATTCCTCTATATTCATACTTGCAGGAAAGAGAGGAATCAAATTGGATAAAAATATTTATTTAGCCCAATTTTACGGCAAGTCACAAAACTACACGCAGATTCCCCGCGAATGGTTTTCCAAGTACGGTGTAAAGCGTGGCTTGCGTAACGAAGATCACACAGGCGTCCTCGTCGGTTTGACCCGCATCGCTGATGTCGTCGGTTACCGCCGTGACGAACAGGATCAAAAGGTTGACTGTGACGGCATTTTGTACTACCGCGGCATAGATATTCGTGAATTGGTTAAAGAAACCAATTATAACGGTTATTTATACGAAGAAGCGAGTTTTCTCCTCCTCTTCGGCTATTTGCCGACAGAAGATGAATTAAAGGCTTTCTGTAAGGTACTGCAAAACGGCTACGATTTGCCCGATGACTTTTTGGAAATGAACCTGCTCCGTCTGCCGGGCAAAAACTTGATGAATAAACTGCAGCACGCCTTACTGACCCTGTACAATTACGACCCCGATCCGGACAATACCGACGTCTATCAGACCCTGCGCAAAGGGCTGAATATCATGAGCAAGCTGCCGTCTATTGCCGTCTATGCCTACATGTCCAAGATTCACTATTACAACCGTAAGAGTCTGGTCATCCACTATCCCCGCAAAGACTACTCGACAGCCGAAAACATTTTATCCATGCTTCGTCCAGACAGCAAATTTACGCCGAAAGAAGCCCAGCTTCTCGACCTCTTGCTCTTCCTCCATGCCGATCACGGCGGCGGTACCAACTCGACCTTTACCAATATCGTCGTCTCTTCGACGGATACGGATATTTACTCAAGCATGGCAAGTTCCGTCGGCGCCCTCAAAGGGCCTCGTCACGGCGGTGCCAATATCCGCGTATCCCTGATGATGGAACAGATTATCGACGCCATCGGCATCAAAGCAACGGACGACCAAATCATCGATGTCATCCATCAGATTCTCAATAAAACCTTCAAAGGCAGCGATAAAGGCCTGGTCTACGGCTTCGGTCATGCCGTCTACACACTGTCCGACCCGCGTGCCGAAATCATGCGCCATTACTGCGGCATCTTGGCCAAAGAAAAGGGCATGAACGACGTATTCCGCTTCTACAACCGCTTTGAAAGACTGGCCATGGATACCCTGACCAAGGAAAAAGGCGTCACCATGTGCAGCAACGTCGATTTCTACAGCGGCTTTGCTTACAATATGCTGGGCATTCCCCGCGATTTGTATACGCCGTTGTTCGTCATCAGCCGTATGGTCGGCTGGCTGGCCCACAACATCGAACACAAACTCTACGACAACCGCATCGTCCGTCCGGCCGCAAAATACGTCGGCGACCTCATGGATTATATTCCCAGAAAGGACAGATAAACGATGAAGACAATCACTGTATTTAAAGGCGACGGTATCGGCCCGGAAATCACCGACGCCGTCCTGGCCATCCTCGACGCAGCCAAAGCACCGCTTACGTATGAAATCTTCAATGTCGGCGCCGCAGAATATGAAAAGAACGGGGCCCTCATTCCCGATGACGCTTTTGCCTCTTTTGAAAAGACCCGCGTCCTCTTAAAGTCGCCCATTACGACGCCCATCGGCAAGGGATTCCGTTCTTTAAACGTTACCCTGCGCAATAAATACGACCTCTACGCCAACATCCGTCCGGCCAAATCGAACACGGCCGTCAAGACGCCGTTTCCCAACGTCGACGTCGTCACCTTCCGTGAAAACACAGAAGATCTATACATCGGCGTCGAATATAAGATGAATGAAGATACGGTTCATGCCATCAAACTCATCACAAAAAAAGCCAGTGAACGCATCATCCGCTCGGCCTTTGAATATGCCGTCTCCCATGGCCGCAAAAAAGTAACCTGCGTCCATAAGGCCAACATCTTAAAGATGAGCGACGGCTTGTTCCTCGATACCTTCCGTACCGTCGCTGCCGACTATCCGCAAATCGAAAGCGACGATAAAATCGTCGACAATACCTGTATGCAGCTGGTCATGCGGCCGGAACAATTCGACGTCATCGTCATGCCCAACCTCTACGGCGATATCATTTCCGACCTTACGAGCGGCCTCATCGGCGGCCTGGGCCTCCTGCCTTCCATGAATATCGGTGACGATTATGCCATGTTCGAAGCCGTTCACGGCAGCGCTCCCGATATTGCCGGAAAACACATTGCCAATCCGACAGCCCTTCTTTGGTCGGCCTGCATGCTCCTCGAATATATCGGCGAAACAGCCATTGCTGCCAATATCCACAAGGCAGTCGATGCTGTCCTTGCTGAAAAGAAAGCACTCACACCGGATCTCGGCGGACAGGCGACGACAGAAGCTTACCGCGACGCCGTCATTGCCCATTTACAAGGCTGATAAGGAATTCACCTATTCATGCTAACACAAAAATCGGACCTCTCAAGAGAGATCCGATTTTTTTTATGGGAAAGATGCCTTTATTTTGCCAGCGACTCAGCAAATTCCTGGCCAAACTGGCGGCAGTTATTCTGCGTTTCCATATCAGGGTTCCACTGGCAGCGCAGGCCGTCGTTTACCAGTTCAAAACCGGCTTCTTTTAAGAGGCCCGTTATCTGTTTAACCGATTCGCCGCTCCAGCCATAGCTGCCAAAGGCGGCTGCTTTCTTATTTTTAAACTTCAGGCCGCGGATCATTTCCATGATGCCTCCGATGGAGTAGAGGAAGCCGTAGTTGATCGTCGGTGAACCGACCAGAATAGCCTTGGACTTAAAGACTTCGGTAACGATGTCATTTTTATCGTCGACAGCAGAGTTATACAATTTAACTGTCAGCGACGGGTCAGCGTCGCGCAGGCCCTGGGCAATGCATTCAGCCATGCGCCGCGTGGCATTCCACATCGTATCATAGATGATGGTAACTTGATTTTCCTGATATTCCTTAGCCCATTTCTGATACGTTTCGACAATCTGCAGGGGGTTATCTCGCCAGATGACGCCGTGGCTGGGGCAGATCATATTGACCGGGACGTTCATCTTCAAGATTTCATCGATTTTGCGGGTAACCATGGGGCTGTAGAGGTTTAAAATATTGGCATAGTATTTCATGGCTTCATGATAGAGTTCTGCCTGATCGACGCAGTCATTATACATCCATTCACTGGCAAAATGCTGGCCGAAGCCGTCATTACTGAAGAGGATGTTTTCGCCGGTCATGTACGTAAACATCGTATCAGGCCAGTGGAGCATGGCCGCTTCAATGAAGACCAGTTTACTGTCACCGAGGTCCAAGGTATCGCCCGTTTTAACATTGACGTAGTTCCAATCCTGATGATAGAGGCCGCGGAGGATGGCTTCCCCTTTTTGCGTGCAGTAAATGGGGACGTCAGGGATTTCTCTCATCAAAGCCGGAAGGGCGCCGCTGTGGTCATTTTCATTATGGTTCATGACGATGTAATCGATGCTCTTCAAGTCGATTTCCTGTTTCAAATAGTCGACAAACTCTTCATCGAAGGGCTTCCACACCGTATCGATCAAAGCTACTTTCTTGTCGCGGACTAAATAAGAATTATAGGACGAACCCTTTTCCGTAGAATATTCATTGCCGTGGAATGTATTCAATTCCCAATCGATTTTGCCAACCCAAGTAACTTTTTCTGTAATCTTCTTTCCCATAGCACATACTCCTTTCGCTGCAGCCATCTCCCTAAAGACGACTGCCAAAGACTAAAGCCGAATCATCGGGCCTCTTGTCGGCCTTTCTTCGTTCATTATACGAAAGGAAAGGACAAATATCCATTGTAATTCCAACAAAAATCATCAAAACGAAAAAGTATACTACCATAATCCTGACCGAGCCATCAGGAAAGAAATTACATCGCCTGTCTGAACTTCCCGATTCATGCTATAATTGAAGAACCAGTATTTATTTTTTTGAGGGGAGAAGATGCCATGAAAATCACCGTCTTAGGCTGCGGCCGCTGGGGCAGTTTCCACGCCTGGTATGCCGACCATATCGGTCATGACGTGACCTTATGGGGCCGACCGGGTTCCCAAAACCTTAACAGGCTGAAAAATACGCGAAAAAACGACTATCTTACCTTGCCGGAATCGATTGATTTGACCGATGATCTGAAGGGAGCGCTGGCCGATGCCGATATCTGCATCATTTCCATCAGCGCCCAACAGCTTCGCTCGTTTACGAAAAACTTGAGAGAAGCCGGCTTTGATGAAAACGTCCCCTTCATCCTGGCCATGAAAGGGCTGGAAGCCGGCAGCGGCAAAAGGCTGACGACGGTTATGGAAGAAGAGCTGGGAAAATCCGTACGAACGGCGGTCTGGGTCGGTCCCGGACATGTTCAGGACTTTCTCAGCGGCATGCCCAACTGCATGGTCATCGCTTCAGCCGATAATGAACTGACCCATTTCTTAGTCGATACCTTTACCAGTCCCTTGATACGATTCTATTACGGCCAGGACCTCCTGGGCATTGAAATCGGAGCGGCTGCCAAAAATGTCGTCGGCATCGCTGCCGGCATGCTCGACGGCGCCCATATGACGGCGCTCAAAGGGGCGCTCATGGCCCGCGGAGCTCACGAGCTGTCGGTCTTAGTAGCCGCTATGGGCGGCCAGGCTATGACCGTCTACGGGCTCAGCCACTTAGGCGACTACGAAGCGACCCTCTTTTCCCTGCACAGCAACAACCGCCGCTTCGGTCAGGATTTCATAGAAGGAAATCCCTTTTCTAAATTGGCAGAAGGTGTCAGCACGACGGAAGCCTTATTAGACTTATCGAATCGCTACGGCGTAGAACTTCCCATTACGGCTGCCGTCCATTCTATCATTCAAGAAAAGAAAAATCCCCATGAAGTCTTAAAAAATCTCTTTCTCCGCTCGACAAAAAGTGAATAGTCTCCATAGAAAAGGGACGGTAAACGAATGGTGTTTACATTCGTTTACCGTCCCTTTTTAGTTACAATTTATTTAATTGATGAAGCGACTTATTTGTCGTCTTCATTCTCTTCGGAGTAATCCGGATCACGGGTGACGAGGATTTTGTCGACGCGGAGATTATCCATATCGACGACTTCAAAGGTAAAGTCCTTCCACACGTAGGTATCCGTTTCTCGGGGAATGCGGCCGACGCCATAAGTAATCAGGCCGGCCAAGGTCTTATACAGGTATTGTTCTTCATCAGGAAGATCGTCTTCGATACCGAAGAAATCTTTAAAATCTTCAATGGGAAGCAACCCTTCGATAAGCCAATCATTAGGCCCCCGCTGGATAATACGGTTGGCTTCTTCCTTCTTTTCTTCTTCGCCAGCCGGCATGATGCCCACCAACTCTTCAAGGATGTCGTGGAGTGTCAGGATACCGCTGAAGTTGCCGTATTCATCGAGGACGGCTACTTCATGAACGCTGTGTTCGCGGAAGACGTGGACGACTTTCATGATATCCATCGATTCCGGGATATAGATAGGCTTATGAACACATTCTTCTACGATAGCCGGCAGGGATGCCGGTTTTTGAGTGCGAATGTTTTCATAGTATTTTTGAAAGATTTCACTGACTGAAACCATGCCGATAAAATCATCTAAGGAACCCCGTCCGACGGGAAGATTATTGTGGTTGAAGGCCACCAGTTCCTTCATCATCGTCGCTTCCGGGTCTTCGACGTCAAGCCAGTCTACCTGGGTTCGGTTGGTCATGATGTCACCGACGTCCATATCGGCCAAGCGAAAGACACGCGTTACCAATTCCGGTTCTTCTTTTTCAAAGGCTCCGAGTTCAACGCCCTGCTCTAAGAGCAGTTTTATTTCGTCTTCCGTAACCGGCAGTACTTCCGGCTTCTTGACCCCCATCAGCTTGGTAACAGCCGTCGTAGACCATGACAGAATCCAGACAACGGGCGTGCAGACGGCCGAAAAATACAGCATCGGACGGGCCAATAGACAGGCAACTTTTTCCGGATTGTCGATGGCAATCCGTTTAGGAACGATTTCACCGAGGATGATGGTCAAATAGGTAATCAAAGCGACGATGCCGGTCAGGCTGATCGTATAGGCATACGGTTCAAGGCCGGGAATCTTCGCCACATAGACCGATAAAGGGCCGGCCATTTCCGTACCGCCATAGACCCCGGTCAAGAGGCTGATCAGGGTGATGCCGAACTGAACGGTAGAAAACATCTTATTCGGATTTTCACGCAGTTTTAGGACGATAGCTGCCGACTTGCTTCCTTCATCGGCAATCGCTTCCAGCCGTGATTGATGGCTGCTTACGATAGCCATTTCCAATAAAGAGAAGATGCCGTTGCCAAAGATAAGTAAAATGATGACCAGTAACTGTTTTCCTAGGGAAAACTCCACAGTAGATACACTCTCCTTTTAGATTACCACCAAGGTCCGACACCGATGCCAATTCCGCCGCCATGGTATCCGCCGCTGCCCCAGCCGATACCGATGCCGACACCGACACTGGGATTATTGCGGGATTTTTCGCTTGTGCGGCTGTCCGCTTCGTCGACGACGGTGATTTCTTTGGTCACGGTACGGACGGCATCACCGACTTTTACATCGACGACGAGGTCTACTTTCCCGGCCTGCAGGGGATGGATATTCATGCTTTCCGTAATATCGGCAATCTTCGTATTAAGGCTCGTCGCCTTGATTTCATAAGGAATCATGCCCGGTACATGGACGCGGATGATACCGTAGCTGCCGAGGGGAATTTTTTGCGGATAGACGACGACTTCAACCTTATCCATCATCTTTTCTGCGCTGCCGTAGATAAGGGCAGCCTTTTGGTCATTCTGAAGCCGCCAGGCGCTGCTCTCATCTTTGGCGACAAAGTAGTTGCCCATTAAGACATGAGACTCCGTATCGTAGGCTTTAACGTGATAGAAATAGTCACCGACGACCTGTTTGTCGACGCGGAAATAGTAAGAGCCCGTAAGCCCCGTCGTCTGCGGCGGCAAAGCCGTCAATAAGCCCGTTACCTTATCGTAGGTACGTCCCTGCATGATATAAAAATTATCCAAATTCTTGGTATTGACCGTCGGGTCGGTGAGAACTACGGCCGCCAATTTTTCCGACGGACTTCCTTCAGGTACGCCGTCGGCAAGCGCCGTCAGGCAGGAAACGCTCAGGCAAAGGGTGCTCAGCAGTATTTGCCATTTTTTCATATAGACTCCCTCCTTTGATAAGGTAATGAAAGAGATTATTTTTTCAAGGCTGAAATGTTTTCCAGGCGGTGCATGGCTTCCGCCAAGGTTTCATCTCGGACAGCAAACTGCAGCCGCGCCAAATGATGAACCGTTTCTTTAAAAAAGGTCGAGGCCGGAACAAGGGCGACGCCGATTTTTTCAGCTAAGTCCCTGCAAAAGGCTTCATCATCGTCATAGCCGTAGTCTCCAATCTCAAGGAGCATGTAGAAGGCTCCTTGGGGGATATTATGGCCGATGCCGATTTCATCGAGACGATGGATGACGAAGTCTCTCTTTTTCCGATAGAGCTCCCGAAGGCCCCGGTAGTACTCAAGGCCAAAGTGCAGGCCGGTCACGGCCGCTTCCTGGAGCGGACTGGGAGCGCTGATCGTTAAATAAACGTGCAGCTTCTTTATCGCATCGGTGACTGCCGGAGGCGCAAAGATATAGCCTAAACGCCACCCGGTAATCGAATAGGTCTTCGATAAAGAACCGCAGCAAATCGTCCGCTCATACATGCCGGGAAGGGTCGAAAAGTAAGTATACTCCGTAGGCTCATAGACGATGTGTTCATAGACTTCGTCGATGACGGCAAAGGCGTCATACTTTTCGGCAAGGGCGGCAATGGTCAGCAGTTCTTCTCTCGAAAAAACCTTGCCGCAGGGATTGGACGGATTGCAAATAAAAATGGCCTTCGGCCCTTCCTTAAAGGCCGCTTCCAATTCATCGCCGTCAAAGGTGTAATCATCGCCTTTGAGGGACACATAGATCGGCTCGGCCCCGCAGAGCAGGGCATCCGTCGCATAGGCTTCATAAAAAGGCGAGAAGAGGATGACCTTATCGCCGGGATCGACGATGGCCATCATGGCCGTCATCAGGGCTTCCGTACCGCCGCAGGTAACGACGACTTCCGTCTCCGGATCAGGCCGCACTCCGGTAAACAGATTTCGATAGTCGGCCAGGGCCTGACGCAGATTAAAGGCGCCATTATCGAGGCTGTACTGATGAGGGCCCTCTTTCGCCACTTCAGCCAAGCGGTCGAGCATGGCCTGAGGCGGCGGAAAGTCCGGGAAACCTTCCGATAAGTTAACGGCTCCGCAGGCTTCGGCAATTTTTGACATGCGGGCAATGGCCGAATCGGTAAATAAATTTATCTTTTGAGAAATTGTCGGCATAGGTTCTCCTGATTATAAGTCGAGGTTGCGGACCTTCTTGGCATTGTCTTCAATGAATTTGCGCCGCGGTTCGACCTTATCGCCCATGAGGACCGAGAAAATACGGTCGGCTTCCACAGCATCTTCCAAGTGAACTTGGAGCATGGTCCGGTTTTCGGGATCCATGGTCGTTTCCCACAGCTGTTCCGGATTCATTTCACCCAGACCTTTATATCGCTGGACGACGACGGAATTGTTGTCACGCCCTAATTCATCGAGCTTGCTCTGCATCGATTCATCGGTATAGAAATACCATACCTGTTTTCCCTTACGAACCTGATACAGGGGCGGCTGGGCGATAAATACGTGGCCTTCTGTAATGAGGGGCTTCATAAAGCGGTAGAAGAAGGTCAAGAGCAGCGTGCGGATATGGGCGCCGTCGACGTCGGCATCGGTCATGATGATGATCTTATCGTAACGGCGCTTGCTGATGTCGAATTCCTGTCCGATGCCGGTCCCGAAAGCGGTAATCATCGAGCGAATTTCTTCGTTGGCTAAAATCTTGTCGAGGCGGGCTTTTTCGACGTTGATGATCTTGCCGCGCAAAGGAAGAATCGCCTGGAATCTCCGGTCTCGGCCCTGTTTGGCGCTGCCGCCTGCCGAGTCACCTTCGACTAAGTAGATTTCCGTCTGATCGGGATTTTTTTCCGAGCAGTCTGCCAATTTGCCGGGCAGGCTGCTGATTTCCAAAGCATTTTTCCGACGCGTCAATTCACGGGCACGACGGGCTGCCTGACGGGCACGGGAAGCCGAAATCGTCTTATTGATGACGGCTTTAGCTTCTGACGGATGTTCTTCAAAGAATTCTTTTAACCCGTCGGAAATGATGTTGTCGACGATACCTTTTACTTCGCCGTTGCCAAGCTTAGTCTTGGTCTGCCCTTCGAACTGGGGCTCGCGAACTTTAACACTGATGACAGCCGTTAAACCTTCACGGACGTCTTCGCCGGACAGGTTGTCTTCATTGTCCTTGAGAATGCCGGCACTGCGTCCGTAATCATTGATGGTACGGGTCAGGCCCGAGCGGAAGCCGCTCAAATGAGTGCCCCCTTCTTCGGTGAAGATATCGTTGACGAAGGTCAGGATATTTTCGCTGTAGCCATCATTATACTGCATGGCGATGTCGACGATAACCTGATTTTTTTCACCGTCAATGCTGACGACCGTCGGATTGACAGCCTGATGTTTTTCATTCAAGAAGGATACAAAGGAAACGAGGCCGCCTTCATAGCAGTATACTTCCTGTTTTCCTTCACCTCGTTTATCCGTAAGGGTAATATTCAGCCCTTTATTCAAAAACGCAAGTTCCCGCAGACGGGTCTTCAAGGTATTGAAGTCATATACCGTATCGGGGAAGATTTCGTGGTCCGGTTTGAACGAGACTTTCGTTCCCGTTTCTTCACCGGCTTCGAGGGGACGGACTTTTTTCAGCGGAGCCTCGGTCAGGCCGCGGGCAAAGGAAATATCCCACAGATAGCCGTCGCGTTTTACTTCGACCTTAGTCCAGGCACTCAAAGCATTGACGACGGAGATACCGACGCCATGGAGGCCGCCGGAAATGGGATAGCCGTCACCGCCGAATTTACCGCCTGCATGGAGGACGGTCAAGACGACTTCAACAGCTGGCTTGCCGATTTTATGCATGGCTACCGGAATGCCCCGGCCATTATCGACGACAGTGATACTGTTATCTTCTTCAATCGTTACTTCAATGTGCGTGCAGTACCCAGCCAAGGCTTCGTCGATACTGTTGTCGACGACTTCATAGACCAGATGGTGAAGCCCGCGTTCAGACGTACTGCCGATGTACATCCCCGGCCGTTTACGAACGGCTTCCAGGCCTTCCAATACTTGAATCTGTTCGGCACCATATCGCGCTTTGTCTTTCGACATAGAAATACTCAACTCCTGTTTCCTGCAATTTTTAATGATTATCTAGGCAATCTAACACTTTATTATACCGTAAAATCAACATTTTTTAAATACGTCCCTCAGTTAACCCCCTTGGACCTCGTCCAAAATACGCAGGCACTTCCGGTAACGGCGAAGCATGGTATCCCCTGTTAAGGACAGGGCATAGACCGCATCACCGGTAATAACCAGTGACCGCCATTCTTCTTCTGAAGAAGAACCGACAGGCCGCACGGGAAGGCTGAAGGACGCTAAAAGGGCATCGCCCCTTTGTTTCGGATAGTTTAAGACAGCGACGATATCCTTGATGGGAATCATCGTGTCAGGACTCAGATGGAGATACATGATCTTCTTTTTTCCTCCGATATTTTGCAATGAGGTTCTCAATGAATTTAGGCGGTATATCGCCGGGTACGCGGCGCGTAATGAGGATGGCCAAAACGAGGTCGTCGGCAGCCGTGTCGTATTCATAATACACCTTTTCAATATATGCATAAATAAGGCTGCGCCTGACGTCATTATAAGCCTGTTCGCCTGCTTTATCCGTTGTCGGAACGGTCAGGGCCTCGGCCATTTTCTCCCAGGTCATCCAAGGCATATCTTCCAACACGGCGCGGACCTTCATATTGAGGGCATGACGAGCTGCACTCCGGCAAAAGAGGCACAACTTTTCGCCGCGAACCATCCAGCGGCCGCAGGACGGGCAGGGAATAAAACCGCTAAGGCTGTAGGCTTTAGCCCTCTTAGCCTGAGCAAATCGCAGCTGTACGACCTTTTCCCGCAAACCGTCCGGAAGGTATGCCGTATCACGGCGAATCTTTTCCACCGTCGAATCATCAAGGATGACCTGACGGATAGTCCCTTCAGGAAAGACATCGTTTTTTTCGCCGTCCAAGGTTTCATAGACCGTCCGAATCGGCTTTTTCCCCTTTTTGACAAAACGGACATCGGCAATAGCCTGATGCCCGATATAGGAATTAAATTCCTCTATTATTTTATTTTTATACATAAACAAATAATTCATGTATACGGGATTCATGACGGCAACGACGAGAAGATTATTCTTAAAATCTAATATATATGAATACTTAGCAATTTGCTCGCCTACGATTTTATTCCAGTCCCGCTTGGCCTGATACATCCGGTAAGGTAAAAGCAGGCTGTGTTTAGCCAAGACCTCCGGGATGGCCAGCCCGGCTTTTTCTAATTTAAGATTTCGCTTCTCCATCAGAAACCACCCTCCCTTGTTCGATGCAGACGGGATGACAGCCGTCCATTCCGTCAAAAATCTCCGGTTCGGTCGTCGTAATAAAAGTCTGAATACGGTTGCGGACAAAATCCAGGAGGGCCTGGCGGCGGCTCTGGTCGAGTTCACTCATGACGTCATCGAGCAGCAGTACGGGGTACTCACCAGTCTCCGATTTAATAAATTCAAGCTCTGACAGTTTTAGCGCCAGGACCGCCGTCCGCTGCTGTCCTTGAGAACCGTATTTTTTTAAATCGCCCTGACCGACGGAAAATAAGAGGTCGTCGCGGTGAGGCCCGACAGATGTGGCCTGACGGCGGATATCTTCCTCGAGATGCTGCTGAAGCTTTTCATAATACCATCGGGGATCGGTTTGATGCTTTCCGGCCCCCGTTCCGTAAGGCTGGATATAGGTCAGTTGCAGCATTTCTTTTCCCCGGCTCAATCGTTTGTGAAGGACGCCGGCCAAAAACGACAGCTTCTGAAGGGCTTCCAACCGCTTAGACACGATGGACGCTGCAAAGCCGGCAATCTGACGATCCCATTCTTCCAAAGACCGGGTACCGCTGTATTTCATTTTCTTCAATAAGAGATTTCGCTGTGATACGGCCCGATTATACTGCAGCAAGTCGCGGTAATAAGAACGGCTGACCTGAGAAATTTCCATGTCGATAAAACGGCGGCGCAGGGACGGACTGCCCTTGATGAGCTGAAGGTCGTCAGGAGAAAAAAGGACTTCATTCAAGGTACCGATCAATTCTTTCTGAGAAACCTTCGTCTCATTGACCCATAATTCCTTTTTTTCAAGCTTCGATAAGATGACTTTTATCTGCTGGGCCGTATCATTTCGCTTAAAATCGATGATGACGCTGGCCTGGTCCTGATTCCAAGAAATGAGGTCAGTATCGGCAATACCCCGATAGGATTTGCCGATTCCGCCTAAATACAACGACTCGAGGAGATTCGTTTTTCCTTGTCCGTTTTGACCATATAAGAGAATCGTCGCCTTGGGAAAGGAAATTTTTTGATCCTCATAATTTCGGAACCGGTGCAGTCGAACCGATTCAATCATCATAATTATTCACCTTTAATCATATATGTACCGACGTCTTTAATTTCTACCGTATCGCCGGGATATAACTTTTTTCGCTTAGCTTTGCATAAAATTCCATTTACTAAAATTTTATCTTCGTCCAGTAAAAAGCGGATTTCTCCGCCGCTCTGTAAAATACTGGCCCATTTTAGAAATTGATCCAGTTGAATCATCGGCGTTTCAATTTTAATCGTTTCCATTATTTTGTCCTCATAGGGGTTACAACAAATACGCAAGAA
Source organism: uncultured Megasphaera sp. (assembly GCF_900539295.1). Taxonomy (GTDB): domain Bacteria; phylum Bacillota; class Negativicutes; order Veillonellales; family Megasphaeraceae; genus Megasphaera. Next base: position 12,220 of record NZ_UQBH01000015.1, on the reverse strand, counting down.
TCGTCATCCTTGTCTTGGACGAGCATCGGGCTGTTTTCTTTGGATTTTAAAACGACGTCGCTGCTCTGGCAGTGTTTCAAGATGTCGATAATGAATTTTCCGTTGAAGGAGATGTCCAGTCCCTCGCCGTCCATTTGGCAGGAGACATAGTCTTCGACGGTACCGTAATCGGGATGCTGACTCATCAATTTGATCTGGCCATCCTCGATGAGGAAATTGATGACGTTGTACTGAGCATCCTTAGCGACAATAGAAGCGCGTTCGACGGCGCCCATAAATTCAGAGCGGTTGACGTGGGCAATGCATTTGAAATCGGTCGGAATGACGCGGCGATAATTCGGGAAATCGCCTTCAATGAGGCGGGTGCGAATGTAGACGTTGCCGAACTGGACAGCTAAGTAATTGCGGACAGCCGTAATTTCGACGGTTTCCGGAATATCCGTCGGAAGCTGACGGGAAATTTCAGACAGCAGCCGGCTGGGGATAACAGCCTGGAGCGGATTATCCACCGGTTCGTCAAGAGTCGTCTTTTTCAAGGCCAAGCGATGGGTATCGGTTGCAACCATGGTCATCTGATCGCCTTGGACGTCGAGGAAGGTCCCCATAAAAATCGGGCGGGCTACGTCCGTTGCGCAGGCATAAGACGTATTATCGATTAAATCTTTTAAGACGACACTCGTCGTTTTGAAGCTGGCATAGCCATTTTCGACGATTTCAACTTCATTGAAGTCATCGGGATTAATGGTCAGGCATTCAAATTTCAGTTTGTCGCCTTTAATGAGGAGCTGCGTATCCGTATCGGCTTTGATGATTTCAATTTCATCGCTGGGAATCCGTCGGGTCAAATCCATTAAATACGGATTGGCAATGAAGGCTTCTCCTTTTTCTTCGATGATACCGGGAACGATGATTTTGATGCCCATGTCATAGTCGTTAGCCTGAAATTCGATAATACCGTGAAGGGCTTTGATGAGCAGGCCGTTTTCAGAAGACATGTTGTTGTTTTTGTTCTGAGCTACTTTTTGGACAGCCTGTAAGCCTTTGTTCAGATCTTCTTTTTTTAGTTTAAGTCTCAATGGAGTATCCCCTTTTCTGCGCTGAGTAAATTAATTGAATGTGAGTTAAAAAATAGTAGTCTTAGTAGTAGGGCCTGTGAATTTGTGGATAAGTGATTTGTAAGAGCTATTTTTAGCTATCCACAGGTGTGGATAGAATGTGGATAGGCAGTAATTTTTTGTCCACATTTCCACTGTGGATTTCTCTTTTTGCCTTATCCACAATCTATTAATATTTTTATCAACTCAGTTATCCACACCGCGGATTTCATTCATCATCTTTTCAATGTGTTCTTTGAAATGGCGGTCTTCCTTTGCCTTTTCCATGATTTTGGTGCAGGCATGCATGACCGTCGTATGATCACGGCCATTGAAAGCAGTTCCGATATGAGGATAGGTATTTCCGGTCAGTTCACGGCACATATACATAGCAATCTGACGGGGAAGGGCGATATCCTTGGTTTTTTTCTTGCCCATTAATTCTTTATAGTTGATATTATAGTGTTGGCAGATATAGGTCGTAATTTCGTCGATGGTAATATACTTCTTTTCGTCCTGAGCATCGGTAATGTAACTGATGGCGTGCTTGACCAAGGGAAGGGTGACGTTGCTCTTGGTCTGCAGGGCTTCTAAGAGGACGCGGATAAAGGCGCCGTGCAGCTTTCGGATATTTTCGCTGACATTAGCGGCAATATAATTTAAGGCATCTAAATCGTAGACGATATTTTCCTTTTCCGACCAGGTTCGGAGGATGGCCGTCCGCGTTTCCAGGTCCGGCGGTTCAATTTGAGTGACCATACCGTTTTCAAATCGCGAGCGCAGCCGTTCTTCCAGCTTTTTTATGTCGCGGGGCGGCCGGTCGCTGGTGAATACCATCTGTTTCTTATCCTGATAGAGCTTATTGAAGGTGTGGAAGAATTCTTCTTTCGAGCTTTCTTTTTCACCGCGGCCGAGGAACTGGATGTCGTCGACGAAGAGGACGTCGACGTTGCGGTAGCGGCGGCGGAAGCTTTCCGTATTCTGATCCTGGATGCACTGGATAAATTCATTGACGAAGTCTTCACTGGTAATGCACAGGAGGCGCATGTTGGGAAAGTTTTTTAAGAGCTCATGGCCGATGGCGTGCATCAAATGGGTCTTGCCGAGGCCGCTGTCGCCGTAGATATAGAAAGGATTCCATTTTTGAGCCGGTGCCGAAGCAATGGATTTGGCGACGGCCGTTGCCACGCGGTTGCTGTTGCCGACGATGAAGTTGTCAAAGGTATAATCTTTATTTAAATTGTTATTATAAGGATTGGATTCTGTCGTCAGTGACAAGGGGGCTGCATCCTTGATGGCCGGCATGGAATCGGTGATCGGGAGTTCAGGCTGAACCCACTCCGTTTGCCCGCCCTGGGCAGGTTTTACGATGCTGGGTGCTGCCGGGGCATCCGGGATCGGCGTGCTCTTTTTGGGCGGCAGGGTGATCGTTTCGGCCACGGCTTCGGTATTGTCGTGGGCCGGCGTCTTTTCCTGGCTGGTAATGAGCTGAACCTTTGTTTTATGGCCAATGACTTCTTCGGCTATGGTTTCCAGGACGTCGGTATATTTTTTACTGACATAGTCGCGAAGAAAATTGGTCATCGTGTCGAGGATGAGAAGATTTTCTTCTTCCGAGTACGAATAGGGAATGATGTTGCCTTCAAACCAATTGGTAAAAATCTCTTTTGGCAAGACTTGTTTCAAATTAGCTAACATTTTTTCCCATAAACTGAGCAGATCCATAGTAATCCTTCCTGTCTGTACGAAAAATTTTAGTGGTTTGTACTGCGTTCATATGTGTACAACTTCATTGTGGACAACGTGAACAAATGAAATGTAAAAAAGCCGGAAATCCGATATACATCGAGTTTCCGAATCTTTCCACTTATCCACAAAATGTGGATGGATTGTTGATAACTGTATTTATCTATCCACATTCTACAACAAAACCCTAATTATGGGAAGCAATTTTTGGTGGAATACTTATGCAAGCGGGTATTCTTAAATAGAATAATGGCCTCGAAATAAGGCTTGACAGGCTGACATTCACTTACTATAATTAACCTGTTATGGTGTAAATCATTTACTGTCAATGATGGAAAAGGAGGTGTCTAGCTTGAAACAGACATATCAGCCGAATACATTGTGGAGAAAAAGAACTCATGGTTTTCGTGAAAGAATGAAGACTAAGGGCGGCCGCATGGTTTTGAAAAGAAGACGCATGAAAGGCAGAAAAAAACTCTCTGCTTAATTATTACGAGATAAACAGAAAAGTTCCGGCATGAGGAATTTTTCTGTTTTTCTAGCATTACTAGGACAATTATGTATGTATGAACTGACGAAAGAACAACGGCTGTGTAAGAATCGCGAGTACCAACTCGTATATCGCCGCGGCAAGTCATATGTCAATCGCCGCGTCGTTTTATACGTCCTGCCGCGGTCGCCAAAGCAACCGACCCGGATTGGTTTTGTCACGGGTAAGAAGATCGGTTGTGCCGTTGAGCGCAACCGCTGCCGCCGCTTGATGAAGGAAGTGTACCGACTCCATCAGTTTGACCTGAAGGACGGTTTCGATTTAGTCCTCATCGGCCGCAGCAGTCTGAAATATGCTGGATATGCAGAAGCTGAACAGTCTATTTTGCAGTTATTCCGGCATGCCAGGGTATTGAAAAAGAAGTGATGATGCATGAAATGGTGTTTCATAGCCCTCATTAGGGGCTACCAGTTATTTATATCGCCGCTTCACCGGCCATGCTGCCGGTTTTATCCCACTTGTTCTGCCTATGCTCTTGAAGCATTGCAGAAATACGGTGCATTAAAAGGGAGTTACTTGGCAATAAGGCGCATTTTAAAATGCCATCCCTTTCACAAAGGCGGATACGATCCCGTACCGTAAATCCTTATTTTTACAACTGAACAGGAGTTGAGCACATTGGGCTTTTTCAGTGGAATAATGGATGTCCTCAGTGGTATTATGACGACATTTATGAATTACTGTTATGCTTTTACCCAGAGCATGGGCTATCCGAGCTATGGCATTGCCATTATCTTGCTCACCTTGATTATTAAATTGATTCTGTCGCCGCTCACGGCTAAACAGATCCGTTCCATGGAAGGTATGCAGGTTCTGCAGCCTAAGATTAAAGAAATACAGAAGAAGTATAAAGGAAACCAGAAGAAGATGCAGGAAGAAATGACGAAACTGTATCGTGAAATGGGCGTCAACCCTCTTTCGGGCTGCCTGCCGATTCTCATTCAGATGCCTTTCCTTATTTCTATATTCTATGCTTTAAGAGAGTATCCTTATGACCCGGCTTTTGAAAGTTTCTTATGGCTTCCCAGCCTCGGTCAGCCCGATCCGATTTATGTCATGCCGATCCTGTCGGCTATTTCGACGTACTTTATTCAGAACCAGATGTCCGGGGCACAAGTAGCTGCATCTGAGGCCCAAGCGAAACAGCAGAAGATCATGAAAGTCGTCATGCCGCTGTTCATCGGCTGGATCAGCCTTAACTTCCCGAGCGGCCTGGTTATCTACTGGGTTGTCTCCAATCTCTTCCAGTGGGGCCAGCAGATGGTAATGGCTCACCTCAAGAATAAAGGAGCAGAAGCATGAGTACTATCGAAGCAACAGGAAAAACGATCGAAGATGCCGTTCGCTCCGGTCTGGTGCGCCTCGGCAGAATGAAGGAAGAAGTAGACATCGAGATTTTAGAAGAACCGAAAAGCGGCTTCTTTGGTTTCGGCAGCAAGCCGGCTCGAGTCCGCATTACCGAAAAGGACGATGTAACGCCTGTACCGAAGGAAGTCGTTGAGACTGAAGGCGTTCAGGCAGTGCTGGAAAAAGCCGCTCCTGTGGAGGAACCGGAAACGGCTGAAGAAGTGGCAGACGTTAAAGTTGAAGAAGATTCTGCTGAAGAAATCGCTCCTGCAACGACAGTCAGCGAGGCGGAAGAAGACTCCTTCTCTGCTGAAGAAGCGGCCGCTAAGGGGAAGGCCTTCCTGCTGGAAGTTTTGAAGAATATGGGCATCGAAGTGGTCATCGAAAAGATGATCAAGTCCGATAAGATCATTCTTCATCTCCACGGCAAAAATTTAGGCATTCTCATCGGCAAGCACGGCCAGACGCTGGATGCACTCCAGTATTTGACCAACTTGACGACAAATCAGGGTGAAAATTCGCGGTACTTCATCATGCTCGACGTAGAAAATTATCGTCACCGCCGTGAAGAAACGCTGAAGCAGCTGGCTCATCGCCTGGCAAACCGGGTAAAACAAAACGGTGAACCCGTCGTCCTCGAGCCGATGAACGGTTATGAACGAAAAATCATTCACTTGACACTGCAAAATGACTCGGAAGTACGGACAGAAAGCGAAGGCAAAGATCCGTATCGCCACGTCGTCATTTATTATCAAGGATAGAGTATAAAGAGAAGATATGAAAAAGGAGTTGTCGCTGACAACTCCTTTTAGACTATGGAAGGAGTACTATATGATGTATGATACGGCCGATACGATTGCGGCCATTGCAACGCCTCTCGGTGAAAGCGGCATCGGCGTCATTCGTATCAGCGGCAGCAAAGCGTATGCTGTAGGCGATGCCATTTTTGAGAGTTCATCGGGTGTTCCTTTAGCGGAGCGGCGGGACCGTTCGATTCAGCACGGCATGATCGTGTCCGATGACGGTCAGCCTATCGATGAAGTGCTGCTGCTCATCATGAAGGGCCCCCATTCATATACGGCCGAAGATGTATTGGAAATCCAATGCCACGGCGGCTATAAAGCTTTAGAAGAGATTTTGGCTCAGCTCCTTTCCCACGGGGCCCGCTTGGCGAATCCCGGTGAATTTACGCAGCGGGCTTTTGTAAACGGCCGCATCGATTTAGCTCAGGCTGAAGCCGTTATGGACGTCATCCAGGCCAAGAGCGATCAGGGACTTACCAGTGCCGTAAGCCAGCTCGAAGGAAGGCTGTCGAAGGCTGTCGGTGCCATGCGCAAGGAATTGACCGATTTTATTACCCGCTTAGAAGTCATGATTGATTATCCCGAAGAGGACTTGGAAGACATTACCGTCCCTGACGTAGCCGGTTCTATTCGGACTCAAATAGAAGCTCTCGACGACATGTTGGCCGCTTCACGGGAAGGCCGGATGATCCGAGACGGCGTCATGGCGGCTATTGCCGGCACGCCGAATGCCGGTAAATCAAGCCTTCTCAACTGCCTCCTTCAAAGCGACCGGGCTATCGTTACGGATGTACCGGGAACGACGCGGGATGTTCTTGAAGAATGGATTTCTTTAAAAGGCGTTCCCGTCTGCCTGGTCGATACGGCGGGCATTCGGGAGACTGACGACCGGGTCGAACAGATCGGTGTGACCAAGGCTAAATCCTATATGGATAAGGCCGATATCACTGTCGTCGTCATCGACCGCTCGCGGCCCCTTTCGGAAGAGGACAAGAGCATCTTAGCGTCCACAGCGGATAAGAATGCCTTGATTGTCCTCAATAAGTTGGATCTCCCGGCCGTCGTGAGTGAAGGGGACCTGGCCTCTTATGACCATCCGGTCCTGTCTATTTCGGCCAGTACCGGTGAAGGCCTTGAGGCTTTAAAAGAACGGCTGTTGGAAGAGGCTTTGCCTCGCACCAATCATTCCGGCAGCGCTCTGCTCACCAATACCCGCCATATCGAGTTGGTCCGCCAGAGCCGGGAATCTCTGGAACGGGCTCTCACGGCCATGGAAGACGGCATGCCCGTCGACTTTGCCGTCGTCGATTTGCGGGAAGCCTGGAGTCTGTTAGGCTCTATTACAGGAGATACCGTTCACGACGATATCGTTGAAGAAATCTTCAGTCGATTCTGTTTGGGAAAATAAAGAGGTGGAACTATGTTTATCGTCGATACATACGACGTCATCGTCATCGGCGCCGGCCATGCCGGCTGTGAAGCAGCTCTTGCCAGTGCCCGCTTAGGTGCTAAGACGCTGATGGCTACTTTGAATTTAGATAATATTGCCCTCATGCCCTGCAATCCTGCTGTCGGCGGTCCCGGGAAGAGTCATCTCGTCCGGGAAATCGATGCCTTGGGCGGCGAAATGGGCATTAATACTGATAAGACCTGCATTCAGATGCGGATGCTCAATACGGGAAAGGGGCCGGCTGTTTATTCACTCCGGGCCCAGTCCGATAAAAAACTGTATCAGATGGCTATGACCAAGACCCTGGAAAACCAGGAAAATCTCGATGTCAAGCAGCTCATGATTACCGACCTGTTGCTGGAGAACGGCGCCGTTTCCGGTGTCCGGACGGAACTTGATGAAGTCTATCAGGCACCGTGCGTCATCTTGGCGACGGGGACCTATTTAAAAGGGAAAATCATCATTGGCGACTGCACCTATTCCGGCGGCCCTATCGGCCAGCGTTCGGCAGAAGACCTGTCGGCATCCCTCTTGCAGGCCGGGATAAAGCTCATGCGCTTTAAGACCGGCACGCCGGCCCGCGTCGACCGCCGTACCCTTCGTACCGATGAAATGACCAAGCAGGAAGGCGATAAAGACGGCCACGCCTTTTCCTTCCTGTCGGAACGGAAGAACCGCAATAAGGCTTGCTGCTGGCTGACCTTTACTAATGAAGAAACGCATAAAATCATTCGCGACAATCTCGACCGGGCTCCGATGTGCAACGGCGTTATCGAAGGCATCGGTCCGCGGTACTGCCCGTCCATCGAGTCGAAAATCGTCCGCTTTGCCGATAAGAAGCGCCATCAGCTTTTCGTTGAACCGGAAGGGGAATCGACGGAAGAAATGTACGTCCAGGGCATGAGCACCAGTATGCCTGCTGACGTTCAGTATGCGTTCCTGCGAACGATTCCCGGCCTCCAGGACGTCAAGATCATGCGTCCCGGCTACGCCATTGAATACGACTGCCTCGATCCGACGCAGCTCACGCCGTGGCTGGAAACGAAAAAAATATCGGGCCTCTTTTCCGCAGGCCAGGCCAACGGTACCAGCGGCTATGAAGAAGCAGCCGCTCAGGGCCTGATTGCCGGCATCAATGCCGCTTTGAAAGTGCAGCAAAAAGATCCCTTTGTCCTGACCCGGTCTGAAGCCTATATCGGCGTACTCATCGACGATTTGGTCACCAAAGGGACGAATGAACCTTACCGCATCATGACCAGCCGCAGTGAATACCGCCTCATCTTGAGACAGGATAATGCCGATTTACGTCTCACTCAGAAGGGACGCGATCTCGGCTTGGTTGACGATGCCCGATATGAAGCCTTTACGGCCAAGAAATCGGCTATTGAAGACGGAATCGCTGCTTTGAAGGCCGTTTCGATTACGCCGTCTAAAGAAAACTTGGCTAAACTCGAAGCACTCGGTACGGCGCCTATCCACACGGCCCTTACTGCTTATGATCTCCTCCGCCGCGACGACGTGAATTATGAATCCCTGCAGACCGTGTTTGACCTGCCGGACTTACAGGAAGACGTCGAGGAAGAAATCGAAATCATGATCAAGTATGAAGGCTATATCAGCCGGCAGATGGAACAGGTCGACAAGATGAATCGCTTGGAGAAAAAGAAGATGCCAAAGGATATCGTCTATGCCGATATCGATACCTTATCGGCCGAAGCACGGCAGAAGCTCGATGAAATCCGGCCGCTGTCCCTGGGTCAGGCAAGCCGTATTTCCGGCGTCTCACCGGCTGATATTACGGCACTGCTCATCGTCTTGGAACAACACAACCGGGGGGATAAGTGATATGTTTGGCAGCGAACTAAAAGCCGCACTTACGGCGATGGGCCTTTCCATTACGGAAGAACAGCTCCGCCAATTCGATATCTTTCATGAAGAACTGATCGAAACCAATAAAGTCATGAACTTGACGGCCATTACGGAGCCGAAAGAAGTGGCGGTCAAACACATGGCCGACAGTCTTTCCTGTTATGATGCCGACTGCTTTAAGGTCGGTGCATCGGTCCTCGATTTAGGGACCGGTGCCGGCTTTCCGGGCCTGCCGCTGCTCATCTATCGGCCCGATTTGAAGGTCACCTTTTTTGACTCCCTCCAGAAACGGCTCACGTTTTTGCAGAAACTGGTCGGTCAACTGGGACTTACGGCAGAATTTCTCCACGGGCGAGCTGAAGATGCTGCTCATCAGCCGGCTTATCGCAGTGCCTTTGACGTCGTGACCAGCCGGGCCGTAGCCAGGCTTAATGTCCTGGCCGAATGGTCCCTGCCCTATGTCAAACAGGACGGATATTTCATTTCCTTAAAGGGCGCTCAGTACGAGGAAGAATTGAAGGAAGCTGAAAATGCTTTGAAAATTTTAGGTGGTGCCGTATCGAAAGTGAAACCGGTTCACCTTCCGGGACTCGATGAGGTGCGGGCTGTCATCTACATTCAAAAGGTCGGCGACAGTCCTAAAAAATATCCGCGAAAGCCGAAAATGGCTGTAAAAAATCCTTTATAAAGGGAGAGGTGCAATTATTATGTCTTTAAAAAAAATGATCTGTCTTGCCGCTGCTGCCTGTATGACCCTGGCAGCGCCTGTCTTTGCCGATGAACTGCAGAAACCTGACATCGAGGCTCATGCAGCCTACGTCATGGATGCCGATACAGGGGACGAACTCTATGCGAAAAATGCCGATGATCTGGCTTATCCCGGCAGTACGACCAAGATTATGACGGCCATCCTCGGCATTGAGCTCGGGAAAGGTCAAAACCTGATGGACAAGCCCCTTAACATTACCAATGATATTTATGACATCGAAAGCGATGCTTCGGTTCTGGGAATTAAGCCGGGCGATCAGATTACCTTAAGCAACGGCATGACCGGCATGATGCTCGTGTCCGGCTGTGATGCGGCTGTGGCTGTTGCCGAAACAGTAGCACCGACGGAAGCTGATTTTGTCGCTAAGATGAACGAAAAGGCAGCCGCTTTAGGAGCAGCGCATACCCATTTTGCCAACCCTCACGGACTTCCCGATACGAACCACTATTCGACGGCCCGCGATATGGCGGTCATAGCTGCTTACGGTATGAAGATTCCTGAATTTCAGGCCATGGTCAGCCGCAGTGAATTCGACATGCCCTATATGGATGGCGGATTCAAACACTGCACGTCGACAAATGAATTTTTGACCAGCGGCTTTGCCGGTGCTAACGGCATCAAGACCGGTACGACCAATGCCGGCGGACCGTGCCTAGTCGTTTCGGCAACCCGCGACGGTCGGACGGTCATCGCTTCCATCATGAATTCCAGTGACCGCTATGGCGATGCACAGAAACTGATGACCTATGCTTTTTCCGCTTTGAAGGATGCGGAACCGGCAGAAAACGTCTACATTCTGCGCCACGCACCGGCCGGCCAGACCTTGTCGGATATTCAGGAAAAACAGCAGCAGGCTGCTGAATTGGCCGCTCAGCAGGAACAGGAAAAAAATTCGAATGCAGGAACGGCGCAGCAGAATGCCGATCAGTCCCAGACTGAAAGCAAAGATTACGTTCCCTTTTCTCCGGCTGCTTAAAAAGGGATATTGACAAAACGACTCAATATTCGTATAATAACATCAGCAAATTCGTACAGGACTGACGGATTCAAGTGGAGCAACCACGTGAACTGTACGAAGTCATTTCATGCCGACCGTCTGGGCAAGTGTATGCTACTAACATATTCTTGGGCCCGGGGGTCGGTATATTTTTTTTTCAGACCCCAAGGCTCCCAACCTGGAAGGAGATATGGATCATGAAAAGAAATCGCTGGCTCATCGCCTTATCGGCTATCGGCCTCCACATCTGTATTGGCAGTGTCTATGCTTGGAGCGTTTTGACCAAGCCGATCATGGAAGCCATGGGCTTCAGCCTGCAGGAAACGACATGGACTTTTTCGTTAGCTATTTTATTCCTCGGTTTATCGGCAGGTTTCTTGGGAAGTTTTGTTCAAAAAATCGGCCCCCGCAAATCGGGCCTCTTATCGATGACCTTCTTTGTCTTAGCTATGTTCGGCACGGCAGCCGCTCTTTCGCTGCATAGCCTGCCCCTGCTCTATGTATCCTACGGCGTCATCGGCGGCATCGGCCTCGGTACTGGCTACATTACGCCGGTGTCGACGCTGGTCAAATGGTTCCCTGAAAACCGCGGCTTTGCAACGGGCCTGGCCATCATGGGCTTCGGTTTTGCCAGCCTCATTGCCGGTCCTGCTATGCAGATTTTGGTTCAGTCTTTCGGCCTCGTTTCTAACTTCATCATCCTCGGCATCGTCTACATGGTCATCATGACTGCCTCTTCTCTCTATTTGGCTCCGCCGGAAGAAACGGAAGCCGAATCGGCTGAAAAAAAATCGACTGTCGAATACGCCGATGCCCAGCCTCAGTTTACCGTTAAAGGGGCTATGAAGACGTGGCAGTTCTATGCAATCTGGTGGTTGTTCTTTACGAATATTACCTGCGGCATCGCCCTTCTGGCCGTCGCTTCGCCGATGGCCCAAGACGTCGTCGGCATGTCTCCTATGGCTGCTGCTTCCATGGTCGGCCTCATCGGCCTTTTGAACGGTGCCGGCCGCATTGCCTGGGCTACGGTTTCGGACTATATCGGCCGTTCGTCGACGTATGTCTTGTTCTTCGCTATTGAAATCCTGGCCTTCTGGCAGTTGGCTAATGTTACCAGTGCCTTCAGCTTCCAGATCCTCCTGTTGTTGATCATTACCTGCTACGGCGGCGGCTTTTCCTGCATGCCGGCCTACCTCAGCGACCTCTTTGGGACGAAGTACCTCAGCGCCATTCACGGCCGTGTATTGACGGCTTGGGGTGCTGCCGGCGTTGCCGGTCCGCTCTTGGTATCGATTATCAAGGAAACGACTAACAGCTACAGCGCAACCCTGTACTTCTTCGTAGGCGCCTTCGTCATCGCCTTGGCACTCATGGGTTTCTTGAAATATCAGACCCGTCATGGAATCGAAGTGGCCGTACAGCCGTCGCGGACGACCGGGGTGTAAGCACTTTCTTAATAAAAATGATCGATTGCCTTGATTAAAAGGTCCTCCTTTTGTAGAAGGGAATTGTCGCTTTAGTGACAGTTCCCTTCTTTCTTTTGGCGCCGAATAGGCATGATAAAACCCCCAGTTACACTGGGGGTAAGTAAATTT
>NZ_UQBH01000014.1 GCF_900539295.1 uncultured Megasphaera sp. | reverse complement strand
ACTTAACCGAGGAAGATTATAAGGAAAAAATAGCAGGTGAAGATGTTGCTTCTTTCAACGAGTTTATAGATGCCATTATCGTATTTGTAGAACAAAATGGCGGTACTTTAGAAGATGCAATCATTATGGCTAACGATACTTATTACCAATTATAATATACTATAAGTAATATCAGCCGAGGAGAATTTCTGTAAAAGCAAAGTTTTATTGAGATTTAGCTGATAAGATTTTGAATTTATACAGATTCTTTTGAAATGTGGGTTGATTTAGTTCTCTTTTAAAATAAAAATGTTATGCTATCTAAAGCATTGTATTTCAATAGAACAACTATCTACTTTTCATATATAGGTCTATTATTTTAATATAAATAATAAATATTTTGGGTGTAAAATTTGTAGTTTTCATAAAAAAAACGTACCTTTGCACCGCAATTAAGGATGGTTCCGTAGCTCAGCTGGATAGAGCAACGCCCTTCTAAGGCGTGGGTCCTGCGTTCGAATCGCAGCGGAGTCACATATGTACTAAGATTGTACATGATGTCAAAGAACGAGTTTGACCACTCAGTCTGTGAAGATAGAGTGGTTTATTTAGATTACTTATTTATTGACTAAAACTGATGTATTATGAGACTATTTAAGTTAATTAAGAAAGCAGTTCGTTGGTATTTTAGAATAGCTGCAAATAGCTATGCTTGGACACCAACAGGAGTAGTTCCTTACCATAGGGATTAACTCCGATGCAATCGGGATAGGTCAATTAAACATTTGGGAAGGAAGCTTAAGTGGTATAAGCTACTGCCTGTTAAGCAGAAGACAGCGAGTTCGAGTCTCGCCCTTCCCGCATTATGACAACTAAGCAATTAGGTAATATCGGTGAAGCTAAAGCATTAGCTAAATTAGTGTCAATGAACATTCCTGTGTATGTTAGCTTTGGTGATAACGAGAAGGCGGATTTAGTTGCCGATTTTAATGGTAAGCTTAATAAACTACAAGTAAAGACCTCTGAAAAACTCGAAGATGGTAAATTTACGACTAGTTTGAAGAGCAGCACCATTAGGAATCAGGTCAACTATGTGCACAAATATGATTCCTCAGAAATAGACTATTTTGTAGTTTATAATCTAGAATCGGATATACTTCTTATGTTGCCCATAGAAGAATTTGAACACAGAAATGCTGTTACATTTAGAGTTCCCTATGTGGAGACTCATAATCAGCATAAATCATTGAATTACGAAGATTACTTATTTGACAAGATAATAGAAGGTTAACATTAAATTATAAGATTATGCATAGTTTTGGTGCTTACATTGTGGGAGCTATAGTGCTAGTAGTACTGTATTACATCTTTAAAGATTCCACAATCTAGAATTGATGCGTCCTTAGTTCAATCGGTAGAACAATGGTCTCCAAAACCATTGGTTGAGGGTTCGATTCCTTCTGCCCCTGCCACAAAAAATGGAATGAAGTTCACCCTTCATTCCCACATGACTCGGTAGCTCAGCTGGATAGAGTGACTGACTACGAATCAGTAGGTCTAGGGTTCGAATCCCTACCGGGTCACCATCAAAAGCCATCAACATTTTGTTGATGGCTTTTTTACTAATCTTTTTTCCTTTTGACAGGATCCTATCCATGCTATAATAAAGAATACGTTGTATAAGCTAAAAAGGATGTGTAATCGATGAAAGTTCAACTGGAAGAATTGCTGAAAGCCTTTGAATTGAATAACCCGTACCTCAAATTTTATGTAAATAAAAAGGACGGTCGCGTGACTCTGGTCACAGAGATTCCCGGCAATGAAGCGACCGATAACGAAGTGACGAAAAGTCCTGACGACTATATTAAGCTGCCGACCCAGGCCGACTTAAATCTGCCTGAAATGATAAAGGGCTTTGTACCCATGATGAAGGACGAAAAACAGCGCGCTGCCTTTGCGTCTTCGATTGAAGCCGGCAAGTCCTTGAGTCAGCTTGAACAGGAGTTAAGAAGTATGGGACTCGTCCAGTATTGGTATACCTTCCAGCAGATGGAATTCCAAAAGATTGCCAAGAAATGGTGCGAAGACCATCAGCTGGATTATGAAGAATAAAGACCTGGGGGTTTTGTCATGAAAATTTCAGATGTCGGAGAGTTTGGCTTAATCGATATTATAAAAGAAAACACCTTATATCACCCGGAAAATGTCGTCATCGGCATCGGTGACGACGGTGCCGTCTACCGGACGACGCCGGGCTGGCAGCAAGTGTCGGTCATCGATACGATGGTCCAAAACAGCCATTTTATTATCGGCAAGACGGCCGAGTGGTATGACGTCGGCTTTAAATCCGTAGCCTCGAACCTCAGCGATATTGCGGCTATGGGAGCCGTTCCCACTCACGTCGTCCTGTCGACGGCCTTGACGCCTTCGATGGACGTCGATGACGTCCTTGAACTGTATCGCGGCATCAAGGATATCTGCCGAAATTATGAGGTCAATATCCTCGGCGGCGATACGGTCATGGCGAAAGAAGGGGCCGTCATTACGGTGGCGGCTTTCGGAGAAATCGAAGCCGACAAAGCCTTGCGGCGCAGCGGTGCTAAAGACGGCGACATCATTGCCGTTTCCCATACGGTCGGTGATTCTTCCGGCGGTCTCGACGTACTGCTCCAAGGCTGTGAGGGCTATGAATCCTTGAAAAAAGCCCATCAGTGCCCTGTACCGCGCATCGAATTAGGACGCCTTTTAGTGAAACACGGCTGCCACAGCCTCAATGATATCAGTGACGGCCTTGCCAGTGAAGCCAATGAAATCGCAAAAGCCAGCGGCGTGGAATTGGTCATCGACGGCAGTGCCGTTCCGACCAGTGCCGAACTGCAGAAGTGGTCTGCTGAATCGGGAAAACACCTGCTGAATTTCGTTTTTAACGGCGGCGAAGACTATGAATTGGTATTCACCATGGCTCCGGCTGATTTTAAAGCCCTTAAGGCCGACTATCCCGATGTGACCGAGATCGGCTTTGTCCGCACAGGCGTTGGCCGGGTGCTGCTGCAGCATGATGGTCACGAATCGGTCTTACTGCCGAAGGGCTGGGACCACTTTGAGAGGAGATAAGCCTATGTCTATCGATATTACGACCCGCTCAGAGGCGGAAACCATCGCCTTAGGTTCCTTTTTAGGCCCCTTGCTGGCTGACGGTTCTGTCTTGGCCCTGCGGGGAGATTTGGGGGCCGGCAAGACCCACTTTGTCCAAGGCATTGCCAAGGGCATGGGTATTGACGATGTCGTCGTCAGTCCGACCTTCACTCTTTTAAATTACTATGAAAATACGATTCCTCTCCAGCACTTCGATTTTTATCGGCTGGAAGACGAATATGAACTGGATAATCTGGGCTTTGAAGACTATCTCGACAGCGGCGTCACGGTCATCGAATGGTCTGAAAAATTCCCGGACCGCCTGCCTGACGATGCGGCTACGGTCACCATTGAAAAGACGAGCCCGACGGAGCGTCTCTTTCACTTCGACTTTTCCGGAAGCCGTTGGCAGTCTATAGAAAATGAGGTACAGAAATATGCTCTTAGCCATTGAAACATCAAGTCTCGTATCGAGTGTCGCCTTGCTCCATGATGACACCTTGCGGGCTGAACTTACAATCCAGGCGCGGCTGACCCATTCGGAACAGCTCATGCCCCATATCGCCGATATGCTGGTCAAAGCCTCGGTTGCTAAAAATCAGATAGACGGCATTGCCGTTTCCATCGGTCCCGGGTCCTTTACGGGCCTGCGCATCGGCCTTGCGACAGCGAAGGGCCTTGCTTTTGCTTGGAATGTTCCTATCGTGGGGGTCACGACGCCCATCAGCCTGGCCTATAATTTTATGGGCGTGTCCGACCGGATCTGCACCCTCATCGACGCCCAAAAGGGCAATGTTTACGCCGGCGTCTATCGCTGGAGCCGGACGGAGCTGACGACGGAAAAAGATATCTATATCGCGCCCCTTACGGAGGTTTTGGATACCCTCGAAACCGAAGGGCAGCCCGTCGTCTTCTGTGGTGACGGAGCCCTTAAAGGAAGGGGCAAAATCGAAGGACGGAACGACCTTTTCCGCATGGCACCGCCGACGATGGTCATTCCCCGTGCCGGCAGCGTGGCCATTGGGGCAAGCGCCCGCTTTACTGCCGGGGATTATGACGACTGCATGACCCTTACGCCGTCATATCTTCGCCGCAGTGAAGCCGAAGTCCTTTGGGAAAAGCGGCACGGCAGCGCACCATGTCAGTAAGGGTCCGCAAGGCAGTCCTTGATGATTTGCCGGATATCATCGCCATTGAAGAGTCGTCCTTTTCGTCGCCTTGGTCGCACCAAGCTCTGCGGGCAGAATTCGACAACCGCGTCGCCCGCTATTACGTCTTGGAAACAGGCGACGGGATCATTGCCGGCTATGCCGATTTATGGCTCATCGCCGATGAAGGTCAGTTGGCCAACATCGCCGTCCGCCCGTCGGCCAGGGGACTCGGATACGGTGAAACCTTGCTGCGTACGGCCATGGAAGAACTTTTTCATGACGGCTGCAGTGCCGTCTTTTTAGAAGTACGCATTTCCAATGAAGGGGCTATCGCCCTTTATGAAAAATTGGGCTATGAAAAGGCTGCCATCCGCAAGGGCTATTATTCTCAGCCTGTAGAAGACGCTTACATTATGAACTGCACCAAAGAAAATTATCGATGGCTCAGCCATTTATTATAAAAAAAGGATGAAATCTATGTACACCTTAGCACTCGAAACCAGTTGTGACGAAACGTCGGCTGCCGTCATCGAAGACGGCCGTCACATTCGCTCCAATATCATATCGACGCAGGTACCGATCCACCGGAAATTCGGCGGTGTCGTACCGGAAATCGCCTCGCGTCAGCACATCGAATACGTCATGCCCATCATCAAAGAAGCCCTCGATACGGCCAAGGTCACCCTCTCCGATATCGACCATATCGGCGTCACCTACGGCCCGGGCTTGGTCGGCGCCCTCTTAGTCGGCGTGGCTGCAGCCAAAGCCATCAGCTTTGCTGCCGATAAGCCCTTAGTCGGCGTCAACCATATGGAAGGCCATATTTTCGCCAACTTCCTCAGCCATCCGGAATTGGAACCGCCGTTTTTGGCCCTTGTCGTTTCCGGCGGCCATACGCAGCTCGTCCAGATCAATGACTATAACTCCTTCAAGCTCATGGGCCAGACCCGCGACGATGCAGCCGGCGAAGCTTTCGACAAGATTGCCCGGGTCATGGGCTATCCCTATCCCGGCGGTCCTCAGATTGAAAAACTGGCTAAAGACGGAGATCCCGATGCCATTGAATTTCCTAAGGCCCTCCATGAACGGCATAACTTTGAATTCAGTTTCAGCGGTTTAAAATCGGCGGTCCTCAACTATCTGCACACCCAGGAACAGCGGGGATTGTCTTATAATGCTGCTGACGTCGCTGCCAGCTTCCAAAAGACCGTCGTCGAGACTCTCGTAGAAAAGACGATGGATGCCGCTTTGTACAGCGGGGCGAAAAAAATCGTCCTGGCCGGAGGCGTCTCTGCCAACGGTGCTCTGTCGGATGCTATGGAAGCGGCCTGTGCTGAAAAAGGCTATGCCTTCTACCGGCCGGCTCCCATCCTTTGTACCGACAACGGGGCCATGATCGGCTGCCGGGCTTACTATATGGCTCAGGCCGGCCGCTTTGCCGATTTGACCCTCAATGCCAAACCGGCACTGCCGATTGCAGCGGAATAAGCCGTAAGGCTGGAATAGGGGGGATTTCTATGGCTGCACTTGCACCCATTTGCCGGACAGCCAGTACGCTGTCGCCGGTTCAAATCCATATTTTGCAAAATAGTGAGGAACTGCTGCAGTTTGCCAGTGATTTGTCGCACCGCGAACTCTTCGTCTACGTTCCCGGCCGGCGTGAGGGGACGCTGGTCTTGGCAGCCCACCGGACGCCGCTCCTGCAGAAGGGGCGCCAAAGTGAGCTGTCCGATCCGGGAACTATCTTTTCCCATTATGAAGAACCGCTCAATTATCAGGTTTTTCAAGACGGCAGGGCCATGCATGGGGAAAAAGAAATCGAATACGGCCGCACGGCGCCGATCATGGCCTATCCCTTCGTCGATAACGGCGGCCGGACCATTGCCGTCATCGCCTTTGTCGGCGTCGTCGAAGAGAGTCGGGAGCTGTTGACGGAAACTGCCTTCTTGTCTCTCCAGGTGCCGATGGATTTCCATTCCATGTACCGGCCTTTATCGATTCAGGACGGCGTCGTCCTGGTCAACTGCAACGGCATCGTCATTTATGCCGATGACATGGCCGACAGCATCCTCCACATGTGCGGTCAGCACGGCCTCATTACGGGGACCAATATCTATAATACCCGCCTCGACGTGACCGGCGGCAAGCAGGTCTTAGCCGAGGCCAATGGTCTTGCCGATGACATCACCGTCGGCGATGCTGTCGTATCGCGGCGGGTCATCCCGATTTTGCAGCGCGGCAAGGTGCGGCGCGTCATTTCTATTTTGACGGAACGGACCGAACTCCATCGCAAAGAGGCGGAATTGATGGTCAAGACGTCGGTCATTAAAGAAATCCACCACCGGGTCAAGAATAATCTGCAGACCATCGCCAGCCTGCTGCGCATGCAGATGCGGCGCACGACGAGCGAAGAAGCGCAGGACGTCCTGAAGGAGAGCCTGAACCGGATTTTGAGCATCGCCCTGGTCCATGAGACCCTGTCCTACGACGATGACGAAAACATCAATCTTTCCGACGTCGCTCAAAAACTGCTGGGCCTCTTGGCGCACAGTCTGGTCAGCAAGGAATGCCGCGTAGAAACGAAGTTTTCCGGCGATAAACTGCTTCTGCCGTCCGATGTCGTCACGTCCTTGGCGCTGATCCTCAATGAACTCATTACCAATGCCATCATCCATGGCTTTGAAGGACGGGCTGAAGGAAGGATTTTCATCGACATCCGCCGGGAAGATACGGTTTGTGTCATCACCGTCTGTGATGACGGCATCGGCATGTCGCAGGTTCCGAAAGACGCAGACCGCAAACGCCTTGGCATGGCCATTGTCCGGACGCTGATTGAAAAAGATCTGCACGGGACGATTGCCTTTTCAGAAGCTGTGCCTTGGGGGACAGCCGTTACCATTCGGTTTCCATTGTCAAAGAGGGGAGAATGAACCATGGGATATCGCATTGTAATAGGGGACGATGAATCGATCATTCGAATGGATTTAAGCGAAATGCTGGAAGACGCCGGCCATACCGTCGTCGGTGAAGCCTCTGACGGACTGGAGGCGCTGGAATTAGTGCGAAAAGAAAAGCCGGACATCGTCCTGCTCGATATCAAGATGCCCCGCCTGGACGGTATCCATGCAGCCCGGATGATCGGCCATGAAGGACTGGCGCCGGTCCTCCTCTTGACGGCATACAGCCAGGAGGACATCGTCGATAAAGCCAAAGACTCCGGCGTCCTGGGGTACCTGGTGAAACCGGTGAGCCCGGTCAACCTGTTCCCAGCCATTGAAATTGCCATCGCTCAGTTTGCCCGGCAGCGGGAAGCGGCCAAACAATTGGCCGATATGAACGACCGGATCGAAACGCGCAAAGCCGTCGATCGGGCCAAGGGCTGCCTCATGGACTTATACCATATCTCTGAAAACGAAGCCTACAAGCGGCTTCAGCAATACAGTATGAAGAACCGCAAACCCTTGAAAACAGTGGCCGAATCGGTCATTGCCGGAGCGGAAAAGATAAAAGGTCAAAAAAAAATAAAGCCATTAAAGAAAAAGTTGAGGCCCAAGCCTTGACTTTTTCACCTTTAATGGCTAATATATATATTGTAAGTTAGCACTCAGAAGTGAAGAGTGCTGATAAAGACTAGCAACTTACGTCTAAGGAGGAATATACAATGTTAAAACCGTTAGGAGATCGCGTAGTTATCCGCGTATTGGAACAAGAAGAAAAAACTGCAAGCGGTATTTTTTTACCGGACACCGCTAAAGAAAAACCGAGTCAGGGTGAAGTTGTCGCCGTTGGTTCGGGCAAGCTTCTGGACGACGGGAAACGCCTTGCTTTGGATGTTAAAGTTGGCGATAAGATCATTTTCTCGAAATATGCTGGTACGGAAGTCAAATTTGAAGGCACAGATTACTTGATCGTCAGCGAACGCGACATTCTGGCTATTATCTAATAAATTAAAACTACTGACTTTTCATATAGGAGTGTGTTAAAGATGGCAAAACAGATTTTGTTCAATGAAGATGCACGTCGTGCTCTCGGCAAAGGCGTAGACGCTTTGGCAAATGCCGTAAAAGTTACCTTGGGACCTAAAGGCCGCAACGTTGTTCTCGATAAAAAATTCGGTGCTCCGACGATCACCAACGACGGTGTTACCATCGCCCGCGACATTGAATTGGAAGATCCCTTTGAAAACATGGGCGCTCAGCTCGTCAAAGAAGTCGCTACCAAAACCAACGATGTAGCTGGTGACGGCACGACGACGGCTACGATTCTGGCTCAGGCTATGATTGAAGAAGGCATGCGCAACGTCGCTGCCGGTGCCAATCCGATGATCCTCAAACGGGGCATTGAAAAAGCTACGGCTAAACTCGTCGAAGAAATCAAAAAACGCTCGATTCCCGTTTCGGATAAAGCTTCTATCGCTCAGGTAGCATCCATTTCTGCCGGTGACGAAGAAGTCGGCGGCCTCATTGCTGACGCTATGGAAAAAGTCGGCAAAGACGGCGTCATCACCGTTGAAGAATCGAAGACCATGGGCACGCAGCTCTCCGTCGTCGAAGGCATGCAGTTCGACCGCGGCTACATCTCCCCGTACATGGTATCCGATCCGGACAAGATGGAAGCTGTCATGAGCGAACCGTACATCCTCATTACGGACCGCAAGATCGCTTCGATCCAGGAAATGCTCCCGGTTCTCGAAAAAGTTGTTCAGTCCGGCAAGGAACTGCTCATCATCGCTGAAGACGTAGAAGGCGAAGCTCTTGCTACCTTGGTTGTCAACCGTCTCCGCGGTACCTTT
The DNA here is from genome assembly GCF_900539295.1 of uncultured Megasphaera sp. Classification (GTDB taxonomy): domain Bacteria; phylum Bacillota; class Negativicutes; order Veillonellales; family Megasphaeraceae; genus Megasphaera. The sequence continues at coordinate 47,894 of NZ_UQBH01000014.1, read as the reverse complement.
AAAGCTGTTGCCGTCAAGGCTCCTGGCTTCGGCGACCGCCGCAAAGCGATGCTTCAGGATATTGCAACCCTTACGGGTGCTACGGTCATCACGGAAGATGTCGGCCGTAAACTCGACAGCGTTACCATGGAAGACCTCGGCACGGCTCGTCAGGTCCGCGTAACTAAAGATGAAACGACGATCGTTGAAGGCCACGGCGACGCTCAGGCTATCAAAGAACGCGTTGCTCAGATCAAATCGCAGATCGCTGACACGACGTCTGATTTCGATAAAGAAAAACTGCAGGAACGTTTGGCTAAGATGTCCGGCGGTGTCGCTGTCATCGAAGTCGGTGCTGCAACGGAAGTCGAATTGAAAGATAAGAAATATCGCCTCGAAGATGCCCTCAACGCAACTCGCGCAGCTGTTGAAGAAGGTATCGTATCCGGCGGCGGCACGACCCTCATCGACATCCTCCCGGCTCTCGATGAATTCAAAGAAGAAGGCGACATTCAGACCGGTATCAACCTCGTCAAACGCGCTGTTGAAGCTCCGCTCCGTCAGATCGCTGAAAATGCCGGCCTCGAAGGCTCGGTCATCGTCGCTCAGGTTAAATCCTCGGAAGACGGCGTAGGCTTCAATGCCCTCAAAGAAGAATATGTCGATATGGTTAAAGCTGGTATCGTCGACCCGGCTAAAGTAACCCGTACGGCTCTTCAGAATGCAGCTTCCATCGCAGCTCTGGTCCTCACGACGGAAACCTTGGTTGCTGACAAACCGGAACCGGCTCCGGCAGCTCCGGCAGCACCGGCTGGTATGGGCGGCATGCCCGGCATGATGTAAATAAAAATTCAAAAGTGCTGTAAATACGATGGTTAAGGCGTTTATAAGGCCTTGAAAATCGTGCTCAGAGAACAAAACGAGAACCAAAAAATAAGCCTCTTGCGAAATCAACCGCAAGGGGCTTATTTTTATGCCTTATTTAAGAGTTCATCAAACTTTTCTGCCGTTTCTGTCGCCAGTGTTTTGGTGATGTGAAGATATATCTGCCGTGTAATCGCGTCGTCGGCATGGCCCAAACGCTTCATGATTTGTACTAGATCTATCCCGGCTTCCGCCAGCAGAGAAGCATGAGTATGGCGAAAAATATGTGGGTGTATGTGAAGGCTCACCGGGTTATCCATAAGTCGCTGAATACGGTCTATACGAGTCTGTACGAGCCGCTGGGTAAGCGGATGCCCAGGATGGGCCGGAGCCGTAAAAACGAAGCCCAATTTACTGCCCTTTGGGTAATGCCATAGCTCTTTATATTCAATCCGGAGTTTAGAGACTTGGAACTTGAATGCAGCCAGCACCTTTTCCAGATGTGCCGGCATAGTGACGACTCGCACCGACGTTTCTGTCTTCGGAGGAAGGAACTCGTATTTTTCAGCGTTATTCGTCGGATTGTAAAGCGTCTTAGATACCTTAACCACATTTTGCTTGAAGTCTATATCTTCCCAAGTGAGCGCCAGGGCTTCACCGATCCGTAAGCCCGTATAAGCCAGCAGCGTAAATAAAGGATAGTCGGGCATAATTCCTTTTTCTTTCGCTGTTTCCAAGAAATCAAGAAGCTGAGACTTTTCCAGGTAAGCGGGGACGTTTTCATCTGGATCTACGATTTTCCGTTTGGGCCGTGGGACCGTAGCAAACTCGGTCGGATCTGAATAAATAAGCTCATATTCTACAGCCCGTTTAAAAATCATTTTGGCTGTAGCATGGATACCAGATATCGTATTTGGAGCAAGCGTCTTAGCAAGAGATAATAAGGCGTCTTGATACTGTTTTTTATAAATTTCTTGAACAGGGATTTTTTCAAAGTACCGGTTAAGGTGCCCAAGCTGATGTTTTCGGATCCGGACAGACGATACTTTAGCTGTAGTTGCGTATGCCTTTAGCCACTCCTTAGCAAAATCCCCGAACGTCACAGCTTCCGGACGTGCGAAGCCTTTATTTCGATACAGCCGCAGCGCTTCTTCTCCGGCTATCCTGGCATCCTTTGCCCGCTTGAAACCGCCTTTTTCTTTCTGTTGCCGTTTCCCCGTTCGCGGGTTTTTGCCGATGTCAATTTTATAGGCCCATAGCCCCGAAGGCTTTTTATAAACGTGCATGATTTACCTCCTTCCCTTACCAGCATCTTGTGAGCATCTGTACTTTTTACTTCTTTTTTAATTGTTTCTTTTGTTCCCGCTCAATTTGCTTAATACTTTTATCCGGCGTCGGTAAGTCCTCTGGCATGGTTCCGCCTAATTCTTTTATTGTGTTCCTAACCGCTTTCCCAACCATATAATGCGTTTTATTTGCCTTTTCCTTTCCATGGATTTTATCACGGCGAAGCTTTTCATCTGTTTGAGTAGCGCGAAATAAATTGGCGGCTAACTCTGTACTACCCATATGATCCAGGATTTTTTGTGATTTTTTTAATCCTTTACGGGCATGAATTTCTTTTTGACCTAATCCACCATAAAGGCCTTGATAACCTTTATTTTGGAAAATAGCAAAATCGCGCGGCGTTTCTACACCTGACTGTTGGGCGGCTTCAACTAATGATTTATTATGTTCAATCAGATCGCCGCGGATAGTCAGCCTTTTTTGATCTTCCGTCATGTTGTCAAAATCATCCATGATTTCCTGCTGGCGAGTCTTCACGGCAAAATAAGTCTGAGCTAACGCGATGGCCTTTTTCCGTGAATCTCCATTCATTGCGATTAAATAACATGCGTATCGGGATAAATGATAATCCTCCAAAACACGTTTCGCCCCGCTGCCGATATTAACCATTCCGTGCACCTGCACGAAATGGTCAGAAGCCTCATTATTACTAGCTTTGCAAGCGTCTATTGCTTTTAAAATTACTTTTTTAAAAAAGCGATATTCATTATAACCTAACACTTGAATAAGCTCTCTGGCAATCCAGTATTCCTGGCCGTATTCATTGATATGTTTAATATTTTCAAAAAGAGATTCATTAATATTTTCTAGATTATTCATTGAACAGACTCCTTTCTTAAAATTTCCGCCGCATCTCGACGACTTTTCTATAATCTGTACGGGCATATCCTGTATATCCTTATTCGAGTAGAAGTGGGGCTCGTACACGCTGGGGTTGGTGGCGATGATGGCACCCATGGCTATTTACGCAGGCAGATGCTTCATCTTCATGCTTTCGCGATACTGATCTGCGCTTGGAATTTCAGTGAATTCAACGGTGCCATCGTAATTTTCTTTCACCACTTTTTCGATTTGTTTCAGTGGAACTTTAAAGAATTCACGACGGGTATTTACCATATTCAGCTTTTTATCTTCAAATGCATGATGAAGCGCGGCTTCAAGCTTCGGTGCATCGTCGCTGAATATCATGGCATGAACATCAAAATTAAAAGGAACAGAAGCATCCCCTAATTCATAGACACGTTCCATTGGATCTAAACGGCGAGTCATGCCAATCTTATAAATATCCTTGCCGAAGGAGCCAATATTTGAAATGACGTAGACATAGCCGGCTTTTTGATTTGATTCCCGATAGTCAATGTCTACCATATTTTTATTGACATCGGATAAGTGCTCTTGTAACTCTGTAATTTTTTCTTGCAAAGCAGCTTTTTCGTCAGCATCTACAGTAGTCTTTAATTGCTCTTGTGCTGTTTCTAATGCATTAGAATAATGTGCTTTTTCTTTGGCAATTTTCTTTTTGGCTTCCGCGATTTCTTTCTTCAGCTTGGCTTCTTCTCGAGCTTGTTCTCGGAGCTCTCTCTGATGCTCTTTTTCTTCCTGTTTCTTCAGTTGGTATTCGAGGGCTAAGTGCAGCTCATCGATCTTATAATTATAATATTCTGGGTTAATGGATATATTCATGACGCGGCCAAGCTTGGTAATAGCTGTGTATGAGTTCGTGATTCTTTTTTTGCAAGAGTCGAAATTATTATATTTTACTTTCCCCGTTACATGCTCACATTCGCTATTGAAAGCACGTAATAATAATTTTTGTGTATCTCGGACCATTTTCTTGCCTTCGGACTTGCTCCCGTTTACCGTCCAGTCAAGATTCCCGGTGGCCGCGGTTTTATTCTTTATCATTTCCTTTTGGCGGTCTCTGATTTCGTCTAATTTAAATTTATAGTTTTCCGAGTGGGCGAAATCATAAATCGGATGATAAAGAGCGAAATCTTGCATGAGCGCCTCTTCATCCATTTCGACTAGCTGGTTGGAAAGCTCTTCTTTTTTATGCTGAAGAGTTTGAATTTCAGTGTTTAATTGGTCAGCAATCGCGCGTGCATCCTGGGTGGCTTTTTTCACGATTGCATCAATGATGTCTTTTTTGTTTTTTATCTTTTCAGCCAACCCATCTAATTTCCGTTGGGAATCTTCCAGCTTTTGAGATGCTTGAGCATTGGCATCTTTAATGATTTTATCAATTTCTGATTCCTTATTGACTATTTTTTTATCAAGCTCAACAATTTCAGCTTTTTTGCTTTCAACAAGTTCGTCGGCTTCTGTGGTAGCTTCAGAAATAATCTGCGCTTTCAATAATTCTTTGTTTGTAATATCTTCATTTAACTTTGCGAGTTTAGCTTCGGCATCACCGAACATATACTCATGCTTTTGAATGAAGCTGTCTAATTTTTCTTGTAACTGGTGATTTGTCTTTTTATTCTTTTTGCTTTTATATAGAAGCAGTGGAATAGCCAGCATGGCCGCAAAAGGAAAACATGATCCAACAGCTATTACTAAACAAATTGTTACACTCTTTAAATACCAACTTTCTTTAACGGATGTATCCATAAATATCCTCCTCTCGGTAATCTACCATGACCGGCGGCTTTCGATGACTTTGCCTAAAATTCGAACTGGCAGCTCTTGTATTTGCTGATTGGAATAGAAATAGGGCTCATATACATCTGGGTTGAAGCCGTAAAGCATGATGCCGCCGTTAACTTTTTTAACCTGCTTAATAGTGGCTTCGTCTCCGTTGACCAGGACAATTGCAATATCTCCCGTTTCTACATCTTCCTGCTTTTTTACAATAACAACATCACCTTCCTCCAATTTGGGTAACATCGAATCACCCCTGACCTGCAGCGCAAAGAATTCACCCGTTGCGGCAAGCTCCGGGGTGATTTCTTCATAGTCCAGGATTTCCTCCACGGCCTCTATGGGGATGCCTGCCACGACGCGGCCAAGAACTGGGATGCGGACTCCCCGGCCTGTGGTTTTTGGCTGGGCGGCTTTGGCTGGTTCGTTTCCGAGCAGATAGTCTAGGGACACCTCGAAGAGGGCAGATATCTTTTTTAAAGTATCGGCATCAGGGAATCGCTTATTTGATTCATATAGGGATACCGTTGATTCGGCAACCCCTATTTTTTGCCCGAATTCCTTTTGACTTAAGGACCTATCTTTTCTACATTTTTTTAGTTTTGCGCCAAAACTCATACAAGTATCCTCCTTTACAATGTGTAATATTTATTTAAATTATAACTTTACAAATAGCAAAGCACAACGATAAAAAAACAAAACTTTGCATATTGTCAAATAATTGTGTAAAAATACTTGACAATATGCAAAGTATAGACTATACTACAATCAGACATTGCGAAACGCAAAGTTAGGAGGTGAGATGATGAAAAAAGAGCAGACTTTGCAGGAAATTCTGGAAGAGAAAGGAATTACGCAAAGAAGTCTTTCCAAGCTCTTAAACCTTTCAGAATCGCAGGTAAGCTTGTTAATCAATGGGAAACGACGCATGTCCTTTGAAAATGGCATGAAAATCGCCAAAAGGGCGAAAGTTAGCCCTACAACTATTTTTTTATCGCTAAACTTTGCAAAACGCAAAGAAAGGAGAACACAGCAATGAACGAACTACAGATTTTCAAAAGTCCAGAATTTGGACAGGTAAGAACAGTAACGATAGACGGTGATCCATGGTTTGTCGCTAAAGATGTGGCAATGGCACTAGGCTATGCAAAACCGGAAAATGCTGTAGCGAATCACATAGATCCCGAAGATAAAACCAGTACCCTGATTCAGGGGAGTGGTTCCAACTACAAAAGCAAGGCCACGCTCATCAACGAATCTGGCTTATACAGCTTAGTAATGAGCTCTAAGCTTCCGACAGCCAAAAAGTTTAAGCACTGGGTCACGAGCGAAGTCCTACCGGCAATCCGTAAACACGGTGCATACATGACGCCGGAAAAGGTCGAGGAAGCCCTGCTGAATCCGGATACGATTATCAAACTGGCCACGGAGCTGAAAGCCGAACGGGAAGCCCGAAAGAACGCTGAGCTGGAAGCCGCCAGTGCAAAACAGGTTATCGGTGAGCTGAAACCGAAAGCCGATTATACCGACCGTATCCTTTCCAGTAAAGGGACGGTGCCGACGACAGCAATCGCCAAGGACTATGGCATGAGCACCAAGGCACTGAATCAGAAACTCCATGAACTCCGGGTCATCTACCGGATGGGGTCGCAATGGTTCCTGTACGCCAAGTACCAGGCTAAAGGCTATACCCATAGCAAGACCTTCGACTTCAAGCACAGCGACGGCCGTCCGGACTGTAAGATGCAGACCGAATGGACACAGAAAGGACGCCTCTTCCTGTATCAGCTCCTCAAGAAGCATGGAGTTCTTCCCATGATTGAACGGGAAGACCAGGAAGCGGGGCACTAAGGAGGCGCGTAGCATGAAAAAAGAAAAAAGCGGGACGGTTTACGTATTAAGTATTGATTTAAACAAACAAAAATACTACGTAATGGACCTGGAAGGGAGCTTATCACGTAGTATCTCTGATAGCATGTTGTTCCTTTATGAAAGTATAGCGGAATCGTATGCTGGCCCTATTGAACATCTTGTCGAAGAAAAAACAAAAGAAATCGCAACTATTCGTGTTATCAAGTTGCCTTTATCTCGTGTTATTCCGGGAACTTGGCAGGATGATGTCGAAGAAAAGGCCACCAAGCTGGCACTTGATGACCTTTCTTGCGAATCCATTGAACAATTAGCTAATCATTTGCATAAAGCCTTAGAGAGCACCTTGAAGAGCAATTCTTGATTTAGCTTAGCACTTAATTGAAACGCTCCGAGGATAGTGGATTCAAGCGAAGTTTTTCCGGATGCATTCAATAATATCGCTTTAACTTTTGATTCATCATACGAAGCCATTATCTCTGCTTGTGCTTCAACAAAAATTTTCTTTAATTCTTCCTCGGTCATCGTAATCACCTCCTTCCGTACTCATCATAGCATGGTTCAACGGAGGGGGAAAGAAATAAAGGAGGGACTAAATATGAATGAAGATATTTATAAGGGGTTACCCCCGATTTTAACGGCAAAAGACATCGCCGAATTCTTGCGGATTGGCATGAACCAGGCTTACGGAATCATTCATGAAATCGGATTCCGGTATGGCCGCACAGTGCGATGCACCAAAAATCAATTAATCAACTTCGTGGAAGGAGGTGGAAGAAACCATGAAGACAATGAAGATTTACGAGCAGGGGCCGAATGAGCCAACGCGTAAACCGCGCTTCCGGATGATCCGAGCGGGGCTGGCCATCATGGCCGCCTTCGGTATCGGGCTGTACCTCGGCAGTGCGACTCCCTGGTCCCAGGCCGAAACGGTTGCCGCTGATACGGCCATCATCCACGTCGTCAACAAAGATGAAACGCTGTGGGAAATCGCCGGGCCAGTAGCTGACAAGACCGGCCAGGATATCCGGGAGGTCATCTACCAGCTCCAAGTCAACAACGACTTGGGGCCGAACCCGACATTAAAGCCTGGTCAGCGACTGGTCATTCGCTTTTAAGACAAAAAAAGGGCCCCACGGCAAAGCCGCGAGGCCCCAAACCCAGGAAGGTTTGAAAAAAAGATAACACTTATATTATAGCACATTTATGGAGGCTTGAAAATGAAAACAGATGACATCCAACAAAAAAATTGAACAATTCACTAATGGCCTAGACGCTGACATCGTAGTCCTAGCGCACCCAAAGGACAGCAACCAGCTTTATACTGCTTTGAACGGCAATGCGACAATCATTGACCATATGCTTTTTGAAGCGTGGAGAAAAGTATCAAAAGGTTCAAACATGGCGCTTGATGATTTATTCCGCCTTATGACAGATATGGTAGAGGATGGTGACAAAAATGAAGGCTAAGTTAATTATGACGGTTCAGGAAGGCGAAAACCGCGCCGCCTGGCTTGATATGAGAAATCAAGGAATCGGGGGCAGCGATGCCGGCACGATCGTCGGCGACAACCCTTGGAAAAGTCCGTATGCCTTATGGCTTGAAAAGACGGGCCAGCTGGTTCCGGAAGACATCAGCGGCACGGACCCGGTCTATTGGGGGACAACCCTAGAGGACATCGTCGCCAGGGAATTCACCAAGCGGACCGGGAAACGGGTTCGCCGCTGTGGCATGATGCAGAGTACGCAAACTCCCTGGCTCTTTGCCAACGTCGACCGCCTGGTCATCGGCGAAAAAGCGGGGTTGGAATGCAAGACGACCAATGCCTTTAATGTCAAGGCTTGGGAAGATGACGGGCTTCCGAACGCGTACTACTGGCAATGCCAGCATTACATGATGGTCACCGGCCTGCCAATATGGTACATTGCCGTACTCATTGGGGGACAGCATTACGATTATAAGTGCATCCCCCGTAATGACGACGACATTGATTACCTAGCTCAAAAAGAAGAAGAATTCTGGAATATGGTTCAAACGATGACTCCGCCGCCTATTGACGGGAGCCGCTCGACGACAGAGGCCATTCAAAGCCAATATCCCGGCGGCCAGACAGAGCCGGTAGAGCTTCCCCAGGAAGCGGCCGACGCCCTGGCCCTTATCGACAATGCCAAGGCCGAACGGAAACGCCTCGACGACGTCATCACGACCCAGGAGAACATTATCAAATGCTTCATGGGGGACGATGAGATTGCCACCATCGGCGACCGCAAAGTCACTTGGAAGAACCAAAAAGGGCGCATCACCGTCGACACGAAGAAGTTAAAGAAGGAATTTCCGGACGTCTACGAAGCTTGCATGAAGCAGGGCAAGCCGACGCGGCGGTTCCTGGTATGAATTGAAAGGAGATATTGTAATGGCAACTACAAAAGGAGGCCTGGCCGCTGCCAAAAAAGTGGCCCCGGCGGCAGCATCGCCGATGAAGAACATGCAGGATCTTATTATTTCGATGAAAGGGCAGATTGAAGCGGCCCTTCCCTCCGTCATCACAGGCGAACGATTCGCACGTATGGTCCTTACGGCTATGAGCAACACGCCGAAACTGGCATCCTGTACGCCCAAGTCTTTCCTGGGCGCTATGATGCAGGCCGCGCAACTTGGTCTGGAACCGAACACCCCATTAGGGGAAGCCTATCTCATCCCCTTCATGAACCACGGTACCCTGGAATGCCAGTTCCAGGTAGGGTACAAGGGCATGATCTCCCTGGCCCATCGAAGTGGGCTGTATGTCCAAGCTCATGAAGTCCATGAAAACGACGAATTTGATGTCGAATACGGCTTAGAGCCGAAGCTGGTCCATAAACCGGTATTCAAGGACCGCGGCCCGGTCATCGCGTACTATGGATTATGGAAGGATAAAGACGGCATTTCCGGCTTTGAAATCATGAGCAAGGAAGATGTCGAAGCCCATGCCCGGAAATACAGCCAAAGCTACGGAAAAGGCTTCTCGCCATGGAAGTCAAATTTTGACGAAATGGCAAAGAAAACCGTCATCAAGAAGGCGCTGAAATACGCGCCGCTGACGACGGAGTTCATCCGTGGTATCACAGCCGACGGAACTATCAAGACCGAAATCAGCAAAGATATGGTCGATGTCCGAGACGAAACAAACTACACGGACATTCAGGCCGAACCAGTACCCGACAACGTCGACCTGACCACGGGAGAAGTCAAAACGGACAAGGCAGCCCAGGAAAAGCAGGACGATGCCATCCTTGAAGCATCACTCGATATGTAAAAGAATGATGGGGCAACGGGTAAAGCCGCTGCCCCGCATATGAGGTAACTATGAGCACAGAAAATAAACGTTTCTATTGGATTAAGCTACGAGAAAATTTCTTCCAGCAGGAAACCATAGACTGGCTAATGGAACAGGAAAACGGGAGCGCTTATATTGTCCTGTACTTAAAAATGTGCTTGTTGACGGCGAATACATCGGGAGAGCTCATCAGAACCATTGGAGATATGACGATCCCTTACGAGCCGAAAAAAATTTCCCAGAAGACAGGCTTTGACATTGATACTGTCAATGTCGCATTATCCCTTTTTAAGCATTTAGGACTTATCGAAGAAACACAGGGCGGGATACCCGTCATGCCAGAAGTCAAGAATATGGTTGGCAGCGAATCAGAATCAGCTGCCCGCGTTCGCAAGTATCGCAAGAAGAAAAAGGCGTTACAAAGTAACGGAGATGTAACGAATAAGGCGTTACAAAGTAACGTAGAGATTAGAGATAAGAGTATAGAGTATAGAGATAAGAGTAAAGAGAATAGAGAGAAGAAAGTAGAAAGTAGGAAGAAAGAAACTGGAGCATCCGACGACGGCTTGAAAGACGTCATCACTGCTTACAGAAAAAACATCTACCCCATGCCCGGGGAGATGGATCTAGAAAAGCTCAAAGCCATGATTGAAGATTTTGGCAGCGACGCTGTTATAAAGGCCATCGACAGAGCCGTTACCCGTAATAAAAGGAGTCTGGCATACATCCACGGCATCCTGAAAAGCTGGCAGGCTGGAGGCTATGACGATGAAAACACAGCCCGGCCACAGCCGACGCCCCGCAACAGTAAGAAGGAAGCGATTGACGTCGTGAACCGCCTGATGGCGGAATACCAAGCCCAAGAAGGAGAGAAGAAAGATGACAGCAGAGGAAGCGACCCTGAGAGCGATTGGGGCTTTGCAACTGGCGTATCGAAATGATATGCCAGAAGAACGTTTGAGGTTTTATGTAGAGATGCTCAAAGGCATCTCGCCGGCGGCCTTGTCGGCCGGGGTCAAATACTGCATCAACCATTGCGATTTTTTGCCCACCATCGCCGAAATCCGGCGAGCCTCGGAAAAAGTGGCTACGCTGGCCATGGGAACCAAGCCCATCGACAGCGCCACAGCCTGGGGCAAGGTCCAGAAGGCCATTGCCGCCGTCGGCTATACCGGCGTCCCGGAATTCGACGACCCGGTGACGCAGCGCGTCGTCGACCGGTTCGGCTGGAAAGAAATCTGCCAGACGCCGACGGATGACACTGCGATTCTGCGGGCCCAGTTCCGCAAAGCTTATGAATCGGAAGCGGCCCACGTCGAAGAAGTGAAAGAATTTGCCGCTTCCGGCGTCCCAGTCCATCAGAAGTACCTGGCCGATGCCGGCCTGGCCGGCGTGAAAGAATTGACAAATAACTTGGACGCCCGGCTGAAAATGCCGGAATAACGGCAGAAAAGGAGAGAATTATGAGCATTTTAGAAAACGTCGCGCAAGAGCTCGGCGTAGGAATCAATAAGCAGTTCCAGGTCTATGACCAGGAAGGGAACCATGTGGCCGCCGCTGTCTTCAAGCTGGACCGTAGCGGATGGCAGCTCTTGGCAACTCCGAAGTCCGATGCTTGCATCGACCCGGATACCGTATTAGGCGGCCTCATCAGCGGGAACCTCGTTCCGAAGACAAGGAGGCTGGACGATTGCCCGTTTTGCGGCTGTCAGGATGTCTTAGTGCAGCGGATGCGGTTCACTAGGGGGGGGGACAAATACAGATCATGTATACCGTGTACTGCCCAGATTGCCGGGCACACGGCCCGCTTGAAGAATCCGAGGACGCAGCCGCTGATGGCTGGAATGAATAGGAGCGTGGAAGAAATGACTTGTGAAAAAATAACTTGTAACGTTATCTGGCTACGCCAGGCCATGGCGGAATACCTGGACCGTTTGAACAATGTCCTTTTAGTGACGGCTGCGGAAATCCCAGCGCTAGAATGGCGACGGGACAACGGGCAATATATCCCCAGGGCACAGTTCATAGCATTCGATGGGACGAAATACATCGTTGCCGACAACCGGCAGGGGCAGTTTGAAAAAGAAACCAAGGAAACGCTGCATGACTGCCTGCGTTGGCTGCTGGCGTAGGAAAATCAAAAAGGAGAGAGAAAGATGGAAATCAAAATCGACATAAAAGGCAGTGACGTCGAGCTGACGACGTTTTTACACAGCCTTACGATAAATCATAGCCATGAAGTCCGAACGGCCGTTAAAACGGAAAATACGAAAAAAGGACGCCCCAAGAAAACGGTGAAGGCGGACTCGGAACCGGCCCCGACGGCCGACATCCTGGATGATCCGGAAATGGCCGACATCAGAGACTACATTTTCGAGGACGGTGATTAGGATGTTCACACAGAAACGCAAGGAAAAAGAACGCGCACTGATTGCCGGGGATGCCTCGGCGGAAGCGGTAGCAGCACTGCTCTTCATGGCCCTGCACGACGAATTCCAGTTCGGAAAAGTCCGCGTGGAGCAAATCTTCCATCTGTGGAACGATTTACCCTATAGCGCGTCATATGAATCGCAGGTATCCCGCAACGGGTATAACCGGGGCCGTATGGACCGTAATTTCGTAAAGAAAGTAATGGCCGTCATAGGCGCAGATAAGATTGACAACAAGCGGCTGCGCAATGCCCTCTATCAGGTACTGACAGACACTGTGATTAATATGTTGTATGTTCTGTGCAACAACTATGGATTCAAAGCGGCGGAGGTGCATCGGCTGGAAAAGCGCCTCTATGACTACGCAGAAATCATGCTAGACACAAAGACATATGGCGTGACTATCTGGCAGTTTATGGCATCTATCCGCTACGAGCTCAACGTGCGCTGTGACATGCTGAAAGAATATGAAAAGAAATATGGCCGGGTTGACCTGGGGCCTAAGTGGGGACTCAACGAGATAACCGGGAAACCAAGAAAGAAAAATGAGGCGATAGCATGAAGTTCGGTAAATTTACGCCGTGGGACGAATTTGCGAAAGCCTCTGAATTCCACTTTGAGAATGGCTACGGGGGCATAGTCATCCGCGGCCCGCAAGGGCTGTATAAACTGGAGGTAATCAAACGAAACCGCCTTTACCCTAGTTACTGGGATATCACGTTTGATACGCCGATTACAAGCTACGTCCTGGAGAACCTGGAAGTTGACGACGTCGTGAAGGCCCTGGAAGAAATTAGCAAATTGAAATAAGGAGGGAACCCGATTGATTGATATGAGTATGAACCGCATACGGGCCGTAATAGATAAAGCCTGCCATGACGGGAAGAACTATGCCGCGATTGAAAAAAGCGGCGATGACGCTGTCGATGCTGCCGTTGCGCAGTCAATCGACGGCATGGGCTATAAAGTAGCCATTAATTCGCAAGAAATCCTTATCAGTTGGTAGGAGGAATGAAAAAATGAACAATGTACAACTCATGGGCAATCTTGCCCGCGACCCGAAAGTCAGCGTGACCCGGACCGGCAAGACCATCGTCCGGATGACGGTGGCCTGCTCCGAAACCTACAAAGGGAAGGACGGCCAGGCGAAAGAAATGACGTCATTCGTGCCGGTGACCTGCTGGCCGCCGGCATCGGATCTGGCGCAGAGCCTCTTGAAAGGCGACCGGGTAGTAGTGATGGGCCGCTTCACGACGAATTCGTATGAAAAGGACGGCACCAAGCACTATTACAGTGAAGTCACAGCGAATTATGTAGGAACAGTGCCGAAAGCCGTCAAAGCGGCCGCGCCGGGCGAATCCTTTGATGACATGGGGGCCGCCGCGGAAGATGAAGAAATCCCGTTCTAGGAGACACTAAATGAAGGTGATTTAATTGTTGAAAATTTTGGAGCTATTCGGCGGTATCGGTAGTCCGAGAGTGGCATTACGAAACATGGGAATTCCAGTAAAAGCGATAGATTACGTGGAAATCGACGAAAAAGCAGTGCGCAGCTACAATGCGATGTTCAAAAACGAGCTTCCGTATAAAACACAAGACGTTAGGGGGTGGAACTTGAAGCCGGATATCTTGATTCACGGAAGCCCTTGCCAGGATTTCAGTATTGCAGGTCGTCAAAAAGGGGCAGACCCAGGGAGTGGCACTCGATCGTCACTCATGTGGGAAACCATTAGCATCGTTAGAAATATGGGACTATGGAAGCCAAGAATCATCATATGGGAGAACGTGAAAAACGTAAGAAGCCGCTATATGGTGCATAACCATGAATGGTACATGTCTGAATTGGAACAAATGGGGTATATAAGCTCCTATGCTCTGCTGGATGCCCGGGATTTCGGGCTTCCACAAGCCAGGAAACGGATTTTCACGGTGTCTATTTTGGGTGGCAAAGAATTTGATTTTACCCATCTGAAAAGAAAGCCAATGGCCAATATCAGGGCTTTTCTGGAAAGAGGCCCTGTTGATGATTATTACCGGGTTAAAGCTCCATCAATGCTTAGGGCAATCGGGAAGACAGGAACTGTCAGGAGACTTCCTATTATCCATGATTACTGTTGGACGATTACAGAACGACCGGACAGAGCGCCGGGATGCGGATGCCTGCCAATAGGAAACGGAAATTATAGGTATTTGACTGAGCGTGAATGCTGGCGGCTTCAAGGTTACAGCGATATCGACTTTGATGCAGCCGCTCAGGTTAATAGCCGGAGGACCCTTTACCGTCAAGCAGGCAATAGTATTCCCGTCCCGATTTTTGAAAGCCTTTTCAAGAAAATGCTATAGAAAGGAATGGTGTGATTGAACAAATGATTTACCGATTTACGATCGACGGCCGCCCGATGACAAAGAAAAACAGCATGACTAAGACCCGCTATGGACTCATCCAGTCAAAGCAGTATCGTGATTATGAAAAAATGGCCCTGTGCCAGCTAATGACACAGAAGCCGAGGAGTTTCCGCACGATTGCTTGCGCGGCCCGGATGAACGTCGAATACTACATGCCGAACCGCAAAGGCTGGCCTGATCTGTTCGGGCTGGTCCAAGCGACGGCTGACATTTTAGAGAAAGCCGGCATCGTAGAGGACGATGGCTATATTGCCGATGTGGCCTACAGCTGCATCGCAGGCGTTGACCCTGAATGGCCGCGCGCCGAAATCAAAGTCATTCCTATGCCGGACGACAAACTCAACGAATTACATCCAAAGCTTAGAAAGAAGTCAAAATAATTAACGATTCAAAGGAGGACCTAGTAACATGAACAAAACAGAATTAATCGCCAAAGTAGCAACGGAAGCAGAAATTACCAAAAAAGATGCTGAAAAAGCTGTAAAAGCTGTTTTCAACGTCATCAGCGAAGGCCTCGCCCAGGGCGATAAAATCCAGATCATCGGCTTCGGCACGTTTGAAGTCCGTCAGCGCAAAGCCCGTGAAGGCCGCAACCCGCGCAACAACGAACCGATCCAGATTGAAGCTTCCAAGGCCCCGGCTTTCAAAGCGGGAAAACAGCTCAAAGATTTAGTCAACGGGAAATAAGAGGCTGTCATGGGCAGATGCTACTACTGCCATCGGAACCTGGCCGGGCGCCACATACACTATGTGGTGACACCGGCTGGGAACCTGGCCCCGGTCTGTGCCGATGACCGGGAATGTAAACCGAAAGGCATCCCATGCTATGGACATAAGCCCAGACTTCGACGCTCGCCACGGACGCGGGTTTTGAAGCGGAATCAAGGAGGATAACATGATTAGTGATGAAACGGCCAAGATGGCCGTAAAGAAGTTTGACATTACATTGAAAGACAGCACGGATTTTCAGGAATACATCAACAAAATCTTTATGCGTGAAGCTGAAAAAGCCGGCCTCCCGATAAGCATGAACAACTCGATAAAATGGTATCCCAGCGGGAAAATCAAAGTAACGTTTGTCGACAATGACACGACATATGTTGGCGTGGCGAAGTGCCATCCGGACGATGCTTTTAATCCGGAAATCGGCATTAAACTGGCTATCGAAAGAGCGGCTCAAGATATGAGGAAGCCCTTCATCCCATATGCTGGTCAAGCATACTACTACGTGGATGGGGACGGAAGCGTTTGTGGCACTTATTTTATCGGATCGGATGCTGGCATATTGAAGGCGGCTATGGGAAATTGTTTTAAAACGAGAGCACAGGCGCGAGCGAATGTAGGCAGAATGATGAAACGGCGGGAAAGAGCTATAGAGCTGCTGAAGACGTTACGAGAATAATGAGATGAGGGAAAGGAGAAGAATAATGAACACCAAGTGGCTTGATTACCGAGCGTGGCACATTGAAAAGAAAGTCATGATGCACGTATCGGAAATCGACTTCCGGAAGCGCCGAGTCAAAGGGAGAGCTAAAGAGGAAATCATTTCATCGAGATTCGATGAAGTAGTACTCATGCCGTGGACAACATATTATGACGACAGTCGTAATAGTGTGAAGATCTACGAAGGCGACATTGTCGAAACCACACATAAAGATCTAACGAAGCGGTTTGTCATCGACGACGAAGCGGGGATACTGCTCGCGCGATGCATAGAAAAAGAACAATATCCTTTCGTCGATTTTGACCTGGACATGATTCTTAATGACGGCGGACGGGTTAAAGTCATCGGCAATGCGTACGAAAACCCGGAACTGCTAGAACAGAAAGCTGAGAAATAGGAGCGTGATAGCATGACGAAACGAAAGGTATGGATTGGGCTCATCATTTACGTCATCGTATGCATGGCGGCTTTCGTGACGATGCTCATCATGATTTTCAGGTAAGGTGGTGGGATGATGGAAAACTGGTATAAACCTGGCCCGGTACATTGCCGGCAGATGACAGAGGAGGAGCGCCAGCACTACACCCAGAAAAAGGCGAAAGCGCCGGACAAGCGGCTGGAATCTGACATCGAGACTTACCAAGTCGATCAGATATTCAAGATCCGGAAGCGGATACATTACACATGTAAGAAAGTTCACGGGAGGAGGCGATAAGAAGTGCGGGATATTATTAAATATTCGCTCTACGGGGCCTGCATAACATTTTGGGTGGCCCTTGCGATAAACTTATTGTGCGTAAATAAATAGGAGGCTTTAACACTGATTCATAGCGGACAGGCTAATAAAGCCTGTCTGCTGTTCACGTTTACGAAGGAGGTTATCATGTATCACAACGACTACACCGTATTAGTGAAGGAATATCTGAACCGTTATAATGAATTCAAGCAATATGTGGCGAACGTTGAGGCGGAAATCGAAGACTATAAAGAGATGCTGAAGCTCTCGGCCGTCCCTAAGGTCCCCAACCTGTCTCCTGCTGGCGGTTGTGGCGGCGGAGATGGGGCCAGCCCGCAGGAACGGGCGTATTTTAAACAGGAGGACTTGGAAAAGCGTCTCGAAGACAGCTATCAGGACCTTCTGGAAGTGCTGCCGAAGGTCCGCAAGCTGGACCGGTCCCTGGATGCGATGAAAGTGACGAATCCCGTTGACTATCGGATCATCCGAGCCAGGTATATCGACGGCTCGTCCTGGGAAAGCACGGCCCGTTATGCCGGTGCCAGCGTGACCTACTGCCGGACGGAAGCCAAGAAGGCACTGCGGCGGCTGACTGGAGCCATGTTTGGCGAAGAATCCATCCCGATGCAGATGAGCCTAGTATTTATTGACGGCAGCGAAGCGAAGAGAGACGACCGTGATGGAAATTGTGGATAACTTTTTTTTCGTGTCGTTTTTTTGACAGAATCGCGCAGAAAAAAATATATTTGAATACGGAAAAAGTTGGTCGGACGTGGTACGATAATAGCGTGAGAGTTGGGGATGACGCGAGGGGCTCGTGTCACGCACCAGTCCATTAGCTGCCCTTGCGCATCCCACACACTGTCACCAGATACGCGCCTCCTTGCGGTACATGGATAGTCATCACGGCACTGTCCATGTGCTGCTATACGGCGGAGTAGCTCAATGGCAGAGCCAAGGGGCCTCCTATGTTGCTGGTTCGAGTCCAGCCTCCGCCCTCTCCTTTTTGGGCGTATCTATCGTAGGGACGTAACTCAACTGGTAGAGTAGTGGTCTCCAAAACCATTTGTTGAAGGTTCGAGCCCTTCCGTTCCTGCCAGCCATGGAAATGTGGCCGAGTTGGCTAAAGGCAGCTCCCCGCTAAGGAGCCGGACGAGGCGGTCTCGTCCCGATGGTTCGAATCCATCCATTTCCGCCAAATACATACGGATAGGGACTTAGTTGCACGTGTTTGAGATGGATGGACATGGCAGCTGGTCCCTTTTTTTACAAAAAAATCTCCCCTATATTATAAATCTTGCCTTTTTGCAAGGTTTAATTTATAATAAAAATAAATAGGGGGGCTAAAGTAAATTGAATGACAGTACTCAAAATGAATGTGATAAAGTTCTTGCTCCTAAATATGGATTGTATGAAGCTAGTAAAATTCTGATATTACGAATTGTAGCTACTTGGCTGTCATTATTAATCTTGTGGACGAATACGGAGAATGGTAAGGCATTTTTTAATACGTTAGCAGTTTTTGCCATTTCTCAGTTGTTGTATGCAGTCAGTATAAAAGCATATAGTACTGTAAGGCAGGTATATAGCACAATAGTTATAATTATTGTTGCAGTCATAGGTTTGATAGCTATTGCTGGTCTAATTGGAGTTGCAGCCTTGGTTAGTACTGATGGTGGATGTGTTATTTCTTTAGTGAAATCAACTAATCAGATTCCAATTTGGGGAAGTGAATCTTTTATATATGCGATTGCAATTATATTGCCTATTGCATATGCTTTTGAATGGGGAAGTAGTTGGTTTGCAAAAGATGACATTGCCGTAGAAAGGCGTGAGTAATATGATTATGCTGACAATCGTAACGGTAATTTCAGTATATGTTGGGATAGTCATGTCTATTATTTTTAGATTGAATCAAAGCAGAGTGTTGGATGGTAGAGTAAAAATTGCTTTAGTGTTGCCTTTTCTTCATTTTTTGATTATACCTGTTTTATTTATGGTATTTTGTAAAGAAAAGAATCTCTTATCAAGATTTTACATTGCTTGGCAGATGGTATTGATATTTCCCCAGGTATTGGCAATATTCTCTGCTCGATTAGCCGTACGCCAAAAAAAACAGCGCTTATGTATAGGCGATGAAAATAATAACGAACAAGAAGATGTTACGATGTATAGAGAAACATATAATGACGTCTCTCAAAGGCTTGTGTTTGCATAATTTAATAATTAATTTCGGATTTAGCTCAACCACAAAAGTTGGACTAATACCCTGATTTCGAGCACTCACGATGTGGGTGCTTTTTTCATGTCTTAAAAGAGGATGGTGGTGAGTATGTGACATGGCGAAATTGACGTTAAAACAGCGCAGATTTATTGACGCATATATTGAAACCGGCAATGCTACAGAAGCAGCAAGGAAAGCCGGATACAGCGAAAAAACTGCGCGGTTTGTTGGCGCGGAAAACCTAACAAAACCTAACATTCGCCAGGCCATTCAGGCACGGTTGGATGCAATGGAATCGGCAAAGACAGCTACTCCTGAAGAGGTCATGCAACACCTAACGGCGGCTATGCGCGGTGAGATACAGGAAGAATGTATCGTCGTAGAAGGGACCGGAGACGGAGGTTCCAAAGCCCGCATCATGCAAAAACAGATTGGTGCACGTGAACGGCTGAAGGCTGCGGAATTGTTACTTAAACGATATCCGACAAAGCTGATGCAAGAAGAACAGGAGCTTCGTAATGAAAAGCTCAAAGCTGAAGTTGCAGATCTGAGCACTCATACGGGTGAGGAGATGATTACTTTTGAATTTTCACGAAAACCGGAAGACGAAAATCAACATAGCTGACTTAATCGCCCCATCGTTCGATGAGGTTTTTTTTGATGTAGAAAACCATCAGCATACCTTTTATATGCTGGCCGGTGGCCGTGGCAGTGCTAAGTCATCGTTTGTGGGCGGCATCCGCATCCCCGTATCGGTGATGGAAGACCCGAATGTCCATGCCGTTGTCATCCGGAAGGTCGGCAACACTATCAAGAATAGCGTATTGCCTCAGATTGTCTGGGGGCTGGAGCAATTGGGCGTCCTGGACAAGTTCCGCGTCAAATTGTCGCCGCCGGAAATCACGTACAAGAAGACGGGGCAGAAAATCCTTTTCTTTGGGCTGGATGACCCGGCAAAAGTCAAATCCATCAAACTGCCCTTTGGCTATGTTGGCATCGTGTGGTTCGAAGAATTGGACCAGTTCAGCGGCATGGAAGAGATTCGCAACGTGTTGCAGTCTCTCCTGCGCGGCGGCCCGTCCTATCAAGTATTCGGAACGTATAACCCGCCGAAGAGCCGGAACAACTGGGTCAATGAGGAAATTCTTGTGGATGATCCAGACCGGCTGGTTCACCACTCGACCTATTTGACCGTGCCGGAAGACTGGCTGGGGCCTCAGTTCCTGGCCGAAGCGGAAAAGCTCAAGGCTAAGAACGAACGGGCCTATCGTCATGAGTATCTCGGCGAAGTCACAGGCACCGGCGGCGCTGTCTTTGAGAATGTCGAAGACATGGCCATGAGCGATGAACTTGTTGGAAATTTTGACAGGTTGTACTACGGCCTGGACTTCGGCTTTTCTATTGACCCGCTGGCCTTCGTATCGATGCACTACGATGCAAAAAAAGAAGATCTATACATCTTCGATGAAATCTATCAGCAGAAGCTGACCAATAGCCGGGCCGCCGAACTGATACAGCAGAAGGCCGGATCCGGCCGTATCATCGCTGATTCAGCCGAACCGAAGTCGATACAGGAGATGCGGAACATGGGCCTTCATGTAGGCGGAGCCAAGAAGAGCCGCGACAGTGTCGAACACGGCATCAAGTGGCTCCAGGACCGGGCCCATATCTACATCGATAAAAGACGTTGCCCGAACACGTACCGGGAGTTCGTGACGTATGAGTACGAGCGGAACCGGCAGGGGCAGTTCATCAGTGCCTATCCGGATAAAGACAACCACGCGCTGGATGCTACGCGGTATGCCATGGATGATGTCATGCGCCGCTCAGCCGTTCCAGCATTGCGGAGAGGAGATTTTGGATTATGAGGATTCAGACGACAAAGACCGCGCTGTCCGTGCAGGACCTGGCCCGGATTTGCTTGCGGCATGACAGGTATTATAATCACTGTCTCAAGCTAAAGGGCTACTATGCGGGACAGCACGACATCCTGAATAAAGAGGCGCGGAATCATGGTGCACCGAATAACAAGGTCGTGGCCAATTTCTGCAAATATATCTCAGATATGGATACGGGCTTCTTCATCGGCAAACCGGTCGCCTATGCCTCCTTTGCCGGAAATGGGGACGAAGTTCAGGCACTCCAGGACGTCTTTAAATACAACGATGAGCCCGCACACAACATGGAACTGGCCGAAGAAGCCAGCATTACCGGCGACGGCTACGAACTGCTGTATATGGATGCCGACGCAAACATCCGATTCCGCCGTATCCCGTCCGAAGAAGTCATCTTGGTCTGCGACGCATCGCTGGAAGAGAATGTCATGCTGGGCATCCGGCACTACCGGGTATACGACTTGGACGGTGCGACCTATCAGGAGTACGTCGACGTCTACGATGACAGCACGGTGACGAATTACTCGTATGATTCGGGGACGCTCCGCCTGATCAGCGCGCCGCAGCCGCATTTCTTCAGCGATGTGCCCATTGTCGAATATGCGAACAACCAGCTCCATCAAGGCGACTTCGAAGGCGTCATCACACAGATTGACGCATACAATCTGGCCCAGAGCTGTACCATGGACGACATGGAAGACTTCACGGACGCGTACCTGTGCCTGGCCGGGATGGGCGGGACTACAGGGGAAGACGTCCAGGAGATGCGGCGCAATAAAGTACTGCTGCTGGACAATACGGGCGACGCCAAATGGCTCATCAAGAACCTGAATGACACGTATATCGAGAATATGAAGAGCCGCCTAGAAAAGGACATCCACAAGTTTTCGAGCGTGCCGGACATGAGCGATGAAGCTTTTTCCGGCAATGCGTCGGGCGTGGCTATCAAGTACAAACTGATTGGCATGGAACAGATTCGCAGCCGGAAAGAAGTCGCCTTCCGGAAAGGGCTGCAGCGGCGCATTGAACTGATTGCCGATATGCTACGGACTAAAAGCGCGGCCGATATTGACTTTCGGGACATTGAGATTACCTTCACGGCCAACATCCCGGCCGACATCAAGGAACAGGCCGATATTGTTAAAGAGCTGTATGGACTTGTGTCGCAGAAACGGCTGCTGTCCCTGTTGCCCTTCATCGCAGACCCGGCCGCCGAAATGGATGAGCTCAAGCGCGAAGAGGCGGACCGGCAGGATGCCTATGGGAGTGATGTAACGAATGACGAACGAGGAGTACTGGGCCCGCCGGATGACGGAGCTGGAGGAACAGTGGAATAGGAAAAGCCGCCAGGAGCTGGAAGCCGAACTGGCCGCCTATTATCGCCAGGCGCTGGCCCATATTCAGAAGGATATAGACGCCCTGTATGCCCGCTTTGCTGATGACAATGGCTTGACTTATGTCGAGGCGTCGCAGCTCTTGCAGGGGAGCGAATATCGCGTCTGGCGTATGGACATCGAGGACTACCTCAAGCAGTATAAGGATACCGGCGACAAGGCCATCCTCCAGGAGCTGAACGTATTAGCCATGCGCAGCCGCATCACCCGGCTGGACAAGCTATACACGGAAACCCTGGTCCACTTGGCCGACTTGACGAAAAAAGCCGAGGACGCCATCGACAAATATTTCCCGACGGTTTACCAAGATTTCTACTATCACAGCCTATACGACATAGGTCAGAAAATAGGCCTGAGGGCAGCTGTAACGGCCGTGGATGATAAACAAGTGTTATCTATCCTAAAGACGCCTTGGAGCGGTAAGAACTACAGCCAGCGCATTTGGAAGGATAATGCACAGCTCGGCAAGACCATCAAAGACGTCGTTACCCAGGCCACACACCGGGGGACGGATATAGAAACCTTGTCGCGGCTGGTATCACGCCGGATGGACGTCGGTGTGAGCAATGCCCGCCGTCTGGTCCGGACGGAGCTGAACTTTACAGAGAACCGGGCCGCCTTCGATAGCATCAAGGAAGCGGGAATGAAGTATTACCGCTTCTCGGCGACGCTGGACCGGCGGACATCGGCAACCTGCCGGGACCACGATGGACATGTTTATCCCATCGACGAATATCAGCCGGGCAGTACAGCCCCGCCGCTTCATCCTAACTGCCGCTCTACCATTGCGGGAAGCCTATACGGGCCGAAAAAGGAGAAAACAGGGACACGCATTGCCAGAAATGACAAGGGCAAGACATATTATGTGCCGGCTGACATGACTTATAAAGAGTGGGAAAACGTATATGTCCGTAAGAGCATGACAATTAGAGAGTGGAATATTGCCCATAAAAATAGTATAATGGAATCAACAATAGGCTCTGAATATTACAAGTATATTATTGCCGAAGCAGAGGGGATGAATATTGCTTATAATGCAGTCCGCCCATGGAAACAACAACCAGATGATGATACTATCATAGCAAGGCTAGGCGGCGGCGATGAGACTGCTGGTTCGTGCTCGTCCTTGGCTTTTGCATATGCAGGCAATATTAACGGACTTGATGTTATAGACTTTAGGGGCGGAGCCAGCCAACAGCTATTTGCCATGTATAGTAACATAAAGAAAATGTGTTCTTTAGAAGGCGTCAAAGCGACAGTTACACGCGTGAAGAAAGAAATAGACGGGACAATAAGGTTGCTAGAAACCATTCCTCAAGGGAAAAAATATTATATGGCAACTGGGAAGCATGCTGCTGTTATTCGAAATACAGGCGAGAAGCTACAATATCTTGAATTGCAATCGAACTTTGCTTCATACCCCAATGGATGGCACGATTTTGATGTTTACGGAACAACCTATGATACATTGAAAAAACGATTTGGGTGCCGTAAAACCGTTGGTGGGGATGTTATACTCATTGATATAGAATCGTTGCGAGATAGCCTTGAGTTTCAAGATGTTTTAGGATACATTAATACGGAAGAAGCTCAACAAATGAAGGGAGGAAGCGGCCATGTCAAATAGTGTATGGTACAAAAACGAACGTGATGACAAGATTTGGTGGAAAGAAACCGAAGCTGTTGGGGAATGGATATTCAGCTTTAACAAAAAAAAAGAATATAATTTGTTTCGGGATTATCCACAAAAACTTACCACAGAAGAAAAAGAAATTTTTGACCATGAAAACCCACATTGGAAAAAGTTTTTTACAGACCGACAAGGGAAGTCTGCTTAATTCACATCTTCACTTAAAGCATCGAGCTCAGAAAAGGCGAGGTGCTTTTTTTATGCCCAGGGCAGGAGGTTGCCATGCATTTAGACTGGTACAACAAGGCTCCACGAAAGACGGGGCCGCCTAAACAAGTTTATATTTTCAGCGTCTGAGTGATCAGGCGCTTTTTTTATGCCAATTTTAGGAGGGATACACATGGCAGACGAATTCAAGTTCGACCTGCAGCGGTTCGCCGACGGCGGCACCGAAGGTGGCGCAGACGATACGGCAGACAGCACTGAAGGCGATAAGGGCGGGAAAGGCACCCCGGACGCCCCGAAAACCAAGACCCAAGAAGAGCAGGATGCGGACGTACAAAAACGGATTGATGATGCAGTGAACCAGGCTAAGGCCCGCTGGGAGAAGGAATACCAGAAGAAGGCTGACAAGGCCAAGAAGGAAGCCGAACGGCTGTCCAAATTGTCCGAAACAGAGCGGGCCAAGGAAGAGCAGGAAGCCATCAAGAAAGAATTAGAAGCCAAGGAAAAAGAACTGAACCGGAAAGAGCTGAAGCTCGAAATGGTGAAGGTCCTGTCCGACCGCAAGATTCCTGTTGAATTCATGGACTACCTCATCGCCGACGACAACGAATCGACGATGGACCGCATCAAGACTTTTGATAAACAGTTCAAAAAGGCCGTCGAAGCGGCCGTCAATGAAAAGCTGAAAGGCAAGGCCCCGAAAGCCGGCGGCACCGGTGTTGGCGGCAATGGCGGTGGCAGTGCCAAGAACAGCTTCTTTGAAGCCATTTACAAGAATCAGGCCAAACGATAAGAGGGGGAATACAATATGGCAGACGAATTATTTTTGAAAGACAATTTGAGCGGCTTCGTGCCGACCCCGATTGCATCCGACATCATTGCGGACGTCGTCCGCGGTTCTAGCGTCATGCGACTGTCCACGGTTCAGCCGATGGAATCGGAAACGAAGAAATTCCCGGTTATGGTCTCGGGCCCTGGCGCATACTGGGTCGGTGAAACGGAACGAATCCAGACATCCGTTGCTAAATGGATTTTCCCGGAACTGGTCGCCAAGAAAATCGGCGTCATCATTCCGGTCAGCCGTGAAAAGCTGGAAGATACGACTATCGACGTCTTCTCGGCCATCAAGCCCTATGTAGCCGAAGCCTTTTATAAGGCCATCGACGCAGCCTGCTTGTTCGGTACGAACAGCCCGTTTGCAAAAAATATCTTAGGGGTAGCGACTGCCGGCAAACAGACCGTTGCCGAAGGCACGAACAAATCGTTAGACCTCGATATTTCCGACACGATGGCCTCGGTTGAAGCCCAGGGCTTGGACGTTGATGGCTTCGTTGCCGGTTATGATCTGAAAAACTCCCTGCGCAAACTGCGTGATGCCAACGGTAACCAGCTCTATGTACAGGATGTGGACCAGTCCACGCTGTACGCTCAGCCAATTGAGTTTTGCCGCAACGGTGCCTGGGATGCCACGAAGGCCCGCGCCATCGCCGGCAACTGGAAATACTCGCTCATCGGCTTACGCGACCAGATTCAGTATGAAACGCTCCGTGAAGCTACCCTGTCGACGGTTACCATGGCAGATGACAAACCGCTGTCCCTGCCAGAAAACGACATGGTTGCCATCAAAGCCACCATGCGCCTCGGATTCCTGCCGGTCAAGGAAACGGCTTTTGCGGTCCTGACTCCGAAAGCCACCACGACCAGCGGCACGGGCAAATAGTCTCCGATGAGGGAGGAGGGATAAGCCATGAATTATCTCACACCCGATGAGGCGGTCGAGAAAATCGTCGATGCCGTCACGCAGAACTCGACAGACACATACCAAGCCGAACGCTTAGCCCGGAAATTCGTCTATGACGTCCTGGACTACTGCAACCGGGAAGATTTCCCACAGGCTCTGGCCTTTACGGCCGAGGATATGGTGACGCGCTGGCTGGAGGATGCCGAAGACGGCGGCCGGGCTCCCTTGAAGAGCTTGACCCAGAACGACACGACGTATCAATTCGCCGTGTCGGAAGTATCCTCGACGGGGGACCCCAGGGAAGAAGATTTCGACCGTCTCAAACCTAAATTGAACCTGTATCGGCGCCCGAAGAGTCTCTAGGGGGTGGTCCTATCAGCTGGAAACGATGCAAGCGCCTGCTCAACAAATACATGTATACCGACCGCGTCACCGTATACCGGCAGCAGGCTGTGAAAGACGACGACGGAGCTGATGATTATACGATGCAGGCCGTCTACCAGGAACTCCCGTGCCATCTGACGCAATACGGCAAAGAGATGCAGAGCGGGCAGAATCCGCGGGAGTTCTTCACAAAGACGGACCTGCGCATCTGCCTTGATCCGGAATACGACATTTCGCCGAACGATGTCCTAGTCATCGTGCATGTCGGGCAAACCTTTACGCTCAATGCGGCGAAGGCCTTCAAGTATCCTGACCATCAGGAAATCAGCGTCCGAAGAGAGGATGAGGCGTAATGGGGGTGCAATTTGGTGGCTTCGACGCCTTCGATGAGCGATTAGCTAAAATCGAAGAACAGGGAGCCCGAAAGATGAACCAGTTTGTCGCCCAGGAAGGCGAAGTAATACGCGGAAAAGTCCAGGACAATACCCCGGTTGACACGGGGCGGCTGAAAGGCGGCTGGAAACGGTCCAGGGCGGTACAGGGCAAGGCGGAAATCTATAATAATGTCCAATATGCCGCCCATGTCGAATACGGACACCGGACCCGTGGTGGGAAAGGATTCGTAAAGGGAAGCAAAATGCTCCATCGTGGCATGCTGCAGGCGGAAAAGACGTTCCGGGATGATGCCGATACCATCATAAAGGCGGTGTTGGACGAATGATGACGCTCCGCGATATAAAAGCGGCCATCGTGGCCGTACTCAATCAAAACTTCAAAGATTATAAGGTGCATTTCGATAATGTCGAGAAATCGGATGCACCTTATTTTTATGTCGAGTTCATGCCGACGGCCACGACCGTGGACGACCTGTTCAGCGACCGGTTGATTCAGGTGGACATTACCTATATCCACCCGAAAGACGCAATGGGACGCGTGAGCCGCACGGCTGTCTTCGAGGTAGCCGATGCCCTGGACAAAGTTTTCCGCCCTGTTCTGGCCGTCAAGGACCGGCATATTACGATTCTCGACGCAGAGATGACCATTGTCGATGACATCCTGCATTACATTTTCAATCTTGATTTCCGTGACAACTTCGAGGATGCCGGCCGCATCCAGTATGAAATGGCCCAGCACCTGGAACTGGAAATCAACAAGCTAAATCAAACGGAAGGGGAATAGCATATGGCAAATGAACAGGAATTGTTCGGCATGCCGCAGATTATCATCAATTTCCGTACCAAGGGGACGACGGCTATCAAGCGCAGTACCCGCGGTATTGTAGCGATGATCCTGCACAACGAAACCAAAGATGAAATCCATAATTACACTATCCGCGACGTTTCCGACATCCCGGATACAGGCCTTACGGATGAAAACGTGGACCTGATCAAGAAATGTCTGCTCGGTACGCCGCTCCGCATCCTGGTCTACACGCTGCCGAATACTAATGTCGATGGTGCTACGAAGGACCAGGCCGATGTCCTCAAGATGCTGGCAAACATCAAATGGAACTGGCTATGCGCTCCGACTGCCACGACGCAGGAACAGAATGACCTGGCGTCTTGGATTAAGACACAGCGCAGCAACAAGCATAAAACTTTCAAGGCCGTATTGTCCGACCAGGCCGCAGACCATGAGGGGGTTGTCAATTTCTGCACAAACAATATCAAGGTACGGACTGATACTGACAGTTTGGGCAATCCCGTCTATACGACGTATACAGCAGTACAGTATACGGCCCGTATTGCCGGCATTTTGGCTGGCCTGGCTCTGGACCGCAGTGCCACGTACTTCAAGCTGACGGAAGTAGAAAGCGTCGAGGTCTACGAAGATATCGACACGCTGATTGATAAAGGCGAACTGCTCCTGATTGATGAACAGGACGGCGATGGTGTCAAGATTGCTCGCGCCTGCAACAGCCTGACAACCTTCACGACGGACAAAGGCGAAGAATTCCGTAAGATCAAGATTATTGAAGGCATCGACATGGTCACTGACGACATCCGCAATACCTTCAAGAAGTATTACGTTGGCAAGGTCATCAACGACTACAACCACAAAATGCTCTTCATTTCGGCCATCCTGGTCTATTTCTCGGAAATCAAGGGCAATGTGCTGGATGCCGATGCGCCTAATACGGTCGACATCGACACGACCTGGCAGAGCAATTACGCAAAACTCCATGGTGATGACCCGACGACCATGTCGGTCATGGAAATCCGCCAGTACAATACCGGCGATACACTGGCCCTGGTCGGTGACATCCGCTTCGTGGATGCCGTGGAAAACTTGAAGATTGATTTCACGCTGTAAGGAGGCCTGACAAATGGCAAGAAGCGAATATGACGTAAAATATCGCGGCAACCGGCGCTGGAACGGCTCCCACGGGAAATTATGGTGGGAAGGCGAACTCATTTTTGAAATTGAATCGTTCGAAGTCGACGTCGAACCGAACCGTGAAGATGTGCTTATTGGGAACAGTGTAGACAGTAAGATCGTATCCCTCAAGGGTACGGGGACGCTCAAAATCAAGAGCGTCATCAACAGGAATCTGAATAAATACTTGGAAGACTGGAAGAGTGGCCATGACCTGCGTACGACGCTGGTTGGCCTGGTCGAAGACCCGGATATGATTGACGCCCAGAAAGAGCGCATCACGCTTAATAACGTCTGGTTCAACAAACTGTCGCTCATGAATTTTGAAAAAGGGAAAGTCATCGAAAAGGAATACCCCTTCGGCTTCACGCCGGAAGACGCGGCATTTACGGAAACCGTTGAATAGGAGGAGACCATACCATGGCAGTTAGCATTCAGGAATTGATTAACCAGAAAGACAAAATCGCACAGAAGAAGCAGGAAACCTTTGACCTCGACACCAGCGTCGGCAAGCTGACGGTCAAGAAAATCACGAAAGGCCTCATGGCCGAAATCATGGCCATCACCGACGGCTCCGACGAATACTGCATCTTGCAGACCGTCGTCGAACCGAACTTGAGGGATGCCACCCTGCAGCAGGCCTATGGCTGCGTCGAACCGACGGACATCATCGACAAATTGTTCGACGCCGGCGAGATTCCGGCCATTGCCCGTAAGATTTCCCAGCTGTCCGGCTATGGGAAAGACATCGAATCGAAGGTCCATGAAGACGTAAAAAACTAATCCAAGAGGACTGGGAAGCGGCTACGGCGGCCGCCATGGTCCTCCGTGGGCATCGATTGGACTATTTTTTCGGCTTGAACCGGTTGGAAAAGATTTTCTGCTATGAGGCTGTCTGCCTGGAGCAGCAGCGTGAATTGGATTTAGCGACGCTGCCATTGAAGAAAGGGGGCCGTTAGGCTGTGAGCAACTATGTTTTGAGCGCTACGCTGGAACTCAAGGACCAGTTTACGGCGCAGGTCAATAAAGCAAGGTCCGGCTTCAAGGGCTTGACGGAAACCCTGAAAAGCACAGGGAGCGCTTCGGATACGGCCGCCGCCGGGATGGGAAAAGCCGGTACAGCGGCTGTCAAAGCAGCCGGCCAGGCAGACCGTGCTAAACGGTCCTTCCAGGGCATCCGTGGCATCTATGAAGCGACTATCCGCGCTAAGGACGACGCCACGGCGAAAATCCAGAAGGTCAAGACGGAGCTGAACGGGCTCAAAGGAAAGGCCTATACCGTGGCTATCAACGTAAAACAAAACGGCGATATTGGTGGCATGAAGGACAAACTGTCCGGAATGGCTGCCGGGGCTATGGCCGGCCTTCCTGTACAGGCTGCCGGTTTTGCTGGGCTTGGCTACGGCGTCTTCGATGCTGTAAAGAATTATTCTGACTTCACGGCTCAGTTGTCGCAAATCAAGGCAGTCACTGGGTTAGATGCGGAAGCCATGGACGCCGTCAAGGAAAAGGCACTGGAACTCGGTGCGGATACGCAGTTTAGCTCGACGGAAGCGGCCCAGGGCATGACAGAGCTCTTGAAAGCCGGCGTCAGTGTCAAGGACGTTCTCGGTGATGCTTCTCAGGCAGCTCTCGATTTAGCCGCAGCCGGCCAGTTATCCCTTCCGGAAGCAGCGGAAATCATGAGTACGGCTATGAACGCCTTCCATATTGATGATGCCACTCATGCAGCAGACGTCTTAGTTGGCGCGGCCAATGCCAGTGCAACGGGCGTCCAAGAATTAAAGTACTCACTCTCTGCTGTCTCGGCTGTTGCAGCCGGGGTCGGTATGAGCTTCGATGATACTAATACGGCCCTGGCAGTCTTCGCCAACAATGGCTTGAAGGGGTCTGACGCAGGTACGTCTTTAAAGACGATGCTCATGAACCTCTCCCCGCAGACGAAGCAGGCCACCGAAGAAATGCAAAGACTCGGTCTCTTGACCGACGAAGGAACGTCTAAATTCTTCGATCAGGAAGGCCACTTGCGGTCCCTCTCAGACATCGCCGGTCTTTTGCAGGAGCATCTATCCGGTTTAACGGATGAAGAAAAGATGAACGCCTTGTCGACCATGTTTGGCTCGGACGCTATCCGAGGCGGCATGATCATGCTGCGTGAAGGCGCCAAGGGCGTCAAAGACATGAACGCAGCCATGAAAGACATCACGGCCCATGAAACGGCCAAGGTGGCCATGGACAACCTGCGCGGCTCTCTGCTCCGGTTGAAGAGCGCCTGGGAAAACCTGACCATTAAGCTCTTAGACCATGGCGTCGGCGATGGCTTGCGGAGCTTTACCGATGAATTCGGCAAGCTGACGTCGCATTTTTCCGGCCTTATTGATGACGGTTTACAGGTGACGGACGTCATCAAGATTGTGGGCGAGGGCATCAACGACCTGAAAAACAAATTCCTTGCCTTTGACGGTATCGGGTCGGTACTGGCAGGCGGTGCCTTAGCTGTTGGGTTGAAAAAGATTTACAACCTGGCCATGAAGGTCAAAGACGTCATTCAGGGCATCCCGAAGAATCTCCCGGGCGGCACGCCGACCGGCGGGAACGGGCTTCCCAGCACGTCGTCCGTGAAAGATATGGTCGTCACGGCGACGAACGTCATTATCAACAGCAAAGGGGCGCCGACCACGGCACCTACTTCAGCACCACCGACAAACGCACCGGTTCCGGTTCCAGAAGGGACTCCCAAAGGGACTCCGAAACCAGGATGGGGCGCCCGGCTCAGCAGCTGGGCGAAAAGGGTGCCATGGATTGGGTCGGCTATCGCATTAGGTGGAACCGCTCTTGATGTAGCTTATGCCCCGGAAGGGGAAAAGCTGTCTACAGCGGGACGGGATGCGGCTGGCCTGGCTGGCGGTTTTGCCGGTATGAAAGCCGGGGCCGCATTTGGTGCCTCGGTAGGCTCAGCAGTCCCTGGCGTTGGTACAGCGGCCGGCGCAATCGTGGGCGGCATCGCCGGAGGTATCGGCGGTGATATGCTCGGCCAGAAGCTGGCCGAAGCCTTCCAGAGCATCAACTGGGATTCCTTTAGCCAGGTCATCAACGAAAAGAACGCGGAGTGGAGCCAGACCTTTGCTCAACTAGGCCCGACTATAGCCAATACCTTTGAAGGTGTCCGCCAATCAATGAGTGACACAGCTGACTGGCTGGACGCTAAACAGGCCGAATTGCATCAGTATATGGCTGACTCCTGGGAAGGCATCAAACAGTCCGGGGCGGATACCTGGGAGAGCATCAAACAGTCCGGCGTCGACTCTTGGGATATGATTTGTCAAGTAGCTGATGAAAAGAACGCGGAGTGGAGCCAGACCTTTGCCGATGCGAAAAACGCCGCCGGCGGCTATCTGGCCGAACTGGAAGAATCGGCCGGGACAACCTGGGAAGAAATCAGCAGTGGCGCTTCGTCCACGGAAAGCAACATTGCCAGTGCCTTCCAATCGGCCAAGGATAAAGCTGAGGCGGCCTGGGACGGCGTAACAGGATGGTTTGAAGAGAACGTATGGGGCCCGCTTTCGGAGCGTGCAAAGAGCGCCTGGGGAAATTTACAGAGCACTATAGCGGATATACGTTCCTCGGCCAGCTCTTTTTCATTCAGCATCCCTAGTATCTTCTCCAGCCATGCGACTGGCTCGTCATTTTACGCCGGCGGCTGGACGGAAATCAACGAACGGGGCGGCGAAATCGTCGACCTGCCGCAGGGAAGCCGTATCTATCCACATGCCACGACGGAGCGGATGATTCAAGCCGAACTGGAAAACAGACAGTCGTCTGGCAGCGGCCCGGTCGTCATCAAAGGCAATACCTTCTATGTCCGCGAAGAAGCGGATATTGACCGGATTGCCTACAAGCTGGCGAAACTCATTGCACAGAATAGTCTGAATTATGGAGGCGGCTACTAATGGGACTCGGAAAATTAGGGAATACCATCGAAGTATTATCGGCCATCTTTTCGGCCGGCGGCAGCAGTGCCCATCGTCAGATCATCCTCGAAGGGACGACGGGGAAGCTCATCCTTCCGGTCACGCCGGCTAAATATACCGTCGGCGATGGACAGAAAAACAAAGTCGTCGACATCACACAGGCCGGGGAAGCCCTGGTCTTCGGGATGCCGAAAGCCCGGACGCTTTCCTTCTCCGGGTTCTTCCCGTCGACAACCCATGATTATCCCTTTGTAGTCGGCGATTTCCAAGAACCGACGGCGTGCGTCGAGAAAATCACGGAATGGAAGGCCGCCCGCCAGCCCGTGCGCGTCATCATTACGGATTCGCCGGTGAACCTGCAGATGGCCATCATGGAATTCTCCTACTGGGAGCAGGACGGCAGCCGCGACATCTACTACACGCTGAATTTCACGGAGTATAAGGAACTCAACGTTCCGACAGCGAACAATGACAAGCCTATCGATGATAAGACGGGCCTCAAAGTCCGCCCGGTCGACCTGGACCAGAAAATCAAGGAAGAGCAGGCGAACGTCAACAAGGGCAAGGCCCTCTTCCAGAAGGCATGCGACGTCATGGACGTGGCCAAGAAGGCCTACGGCGACTATACGCACTGGCGCCGCGTCCTCAAGAGCAACAATCTGAAAGATCTAGTTATCAACAATGCAGACGACATCCGGAAGTGGGTGATTAAGAATTGATTATCAAGCATAAGAGCGTCAAGACGGAAACGACGAAGGACAAGGAAGGGAAGACGACGACCAAACAGGCCGAGTCGATGGACGACATCACGCAGCTCGTCGTCGGCAAGGTCACCTGGGAAGGATCGCGCCTCAACGTGGCCCGGAAGCTCGTCTTCTCCTACGTCCAGGACGCCCGGGACCCGAACCTGCCGAACTACGTCATCAACTGCGGTGAGACCGTCTATGGCTATGACGAGGACGGGAACCTGCAGTTCCAGGGCAACGTCTACGACATCGAGAAGGACGTGCAGCAGTCGACCGTGACGGTCACAGCCTACGATAATCTCTTCATCCTCTGCCGCTCGAAGACGACGCGGAAGTTCACGGACATGCTGGCCGAAGACATTGCCAAGGCCGTGTGCAGCGAACTGGGCATCAAAGCCGGCAAACTAGCGGAAACAGGGAAGAAGACGTCCTTCATCGCCCAGGAGAAGACAGGCTACCAGATCATTATGATTGCCTATACGGACGCGGCGAATCAGATTAACGCCAGCAAGACGAACAAGGACGACCCGGACGTGCTCTTCCATCCGGTCATGCGCGGCGATGAGCTGGACGTCATCAAGAAGGGCGAGCTCATCGAGGGCATGGAGGCGAACCAGTTCACGAACATCGAGAACAGCCAGTACCGGGAATCCATCGAAGAACTCGTCGACAGCGTCATGGTTACGGACCAGCAGGGCAATGTCACGGGCTATCAGACGAAAGATGACTGGATCAAGAAGTATTCCATGGTCCAAGACGTCTACAAGACGAACCCGAATGACAATGCCCAGACGAAAATCAACAAGCTCTTCAAAGGCCCGGAACGGTCCGGCGTCATCCAGATGCTCGGCAACTACGCGGCGAAATCGTCCTATTCCATCCAGATCAAGGACATCTTGACGGAGCTGTGCGGCAAGTTCTGGATCAAGTCCGATACGCACACCTTCGAGAACGGCGTCCATGAGATGCGGCTGGAAATCGAATTCGAGAACATCATGAATAAAGAAGACAAACCGAAGGAAACCAGGAAGGCAACCGGTACGGGCCAGTACACGCAGAGCGAACAGGGCGCCTACAGCTATATGCGTTCCCTGGGCTTTACGGACAATCAGGCGGCCGGCATCCTCGGCAACATCCGCATCGAAGACAGCGACTACGACCCGGCCGCCTCGAACGGAAGCCATACAGGGCTCTTCCAGCTCAGTGACGACGACCGCTGGCCGAAGTACGTGGCATACTGCCGGGAACACGGCATGGAACCGTACAACAACCAGAACCAGATTTACTATGTCACGATGGTCGAAAACGGCGACCTGCGGACGCAGATTCCGGACAGTTCCCCGTCGGCTGCGGCGGACTGGTTCAACCAGAACATCGAAATCAGCGGTGAAGACAGCTACGCAGAAGGCGGCCGTGCTGCGGCGGCAGAATCTGTCAAGGCTTCCATCGACAGCGGCGAAATCGGCGTCGAAACGCCGCGCTACAAGAGCGGCACCGCGACCCTCAGCGGCGACTCGTCCCTCGTCACGGAAGCGGCGGCCAACTTGGAAGGCGCTCCCTTTGGGGACAATGGCTGCGTGCGGGCCGTTAAGACCTTCGCCGCGCAGTATAACTCCGACTTCGTGGCCCTGGCCAACTCGAACATCGAAGATGTGGACGGGCTGGAACGGTGGTGCTCGGAAAACGGTTATGTCGAGGAAGACTGGGACGGCTATGCAAGCCCGGGCGACATCTGCGTCTGGAGCGGCCGACACTGCGGCGTCTGTGACGGCAGCGGCGGTTGCTGGGACAACTCGACGGCTGCCGGTTATCGCATGATCCACCGCGGCAGCATTTACGATTACGGCTCTTTGCCGGACAAGGTCATCCGCGTCCAGCAGAAAGCATAGTAGGGAGGCAGAGCACATGAATAACAGCCAAATCCCGTCGGCTTCGCAGTCGATGGCCCGCGTCGTCGATACCATGCACGGCATCGCGCAGGAGGAACTGCCGCGCGGGGCGCAGGTCGGCATCGTCGAGACGCCGCCTCCGAACCTGGTCGTCAAGATGAACAACATCGAAATCACGGCAAAGGACGTCTACTGTTCGCGGTACCTGCTGCCGAACTATACCCGACACGTCGTCGGGGAAACCAGTTACCGGGCCGGCGGCTCCGGGGATGCGCAGTATGAGAGCCATAACCATCCTGTCGACAATGATGAAACCTGGACCGATACCCTGAAGCCGGGGACGCTCGTCCTGCTCATCCCGATTTACGGCCAGGATGAGCAGCTTTACTGGCTGGCAGACAGCGGGGTGAAATTATGAGTGTAGAATATCCCTTTACCGGCACTGTTACGGCCAATACTTATACGTCGGATTTGCCGACGCCGAAGGAATACGCTTGGGACTTCGAGAAAGACTGCTTCCTCTACGATGCGGACGGCAGACTCAAGATTGTCGAAGGCGACGAGGCGATAAAGATATGGATCTACAAGGCCCTGAGCACGGAACGCTTCCGTTATCTGGCCTACAGCTGGCAGTACGGCATCGAACTGCGCCCGTTCATCG
This sequence comes from uncultured Megasphaera sp., assembly GCF_900539295.1. Classification (GTDB taxonomy): domain Bacteria; phylum Bacillota; class Negativicutes; order Veillonellales; family Megasphaeraceae; genus Megasphaera. Next base: position 11,727 of record NZ_UQBH01000014.1, on the reverse strand, counting down.
GCAAGGTCATGGGCGTGCAGCAGCGCTACAGTGAAATTAAACGTGTCATCGTCGAATGTCTGATGGTCAATCCATACATCAAGAGCATCGATACCATCGACATCCAGCACGAAGGCGACACGGTCGATATATCCATTACACTGACGACGATTTATGGGGAGGTGAGCGTCGATGTATGAAGCTCGTGAACAAAGTGATATTTTGACGGAACTGCAGCAGAACGTCGGGAGCGATGCGTCGAGTTACGAAGGGACGTTCACATACGACGTCCTTGCCTCGAACAGCATCGAATTCTCGAAAGAAGAAGTCGAGCTGGAACAGGCTTATAAGGCATCCTTTGCCCGCTCCAGCTGGGGCGAATATCTGGAAATGCGGGCCGAGGAACACGGCATCTTCCGGAAGAACGCCATCAAGGCCATCGGGAAGGTGACGGTCAGCGGCAACGGCATCGTCCCGCTCGGCAGCATTTTCCAGACGGAGACAGGCATCTCCTTCGAGACGACGAAGGCAGTGACCATCTCCAAATCAGGGGACATCCCTGTCGAATGTACGACGGCCGGCACAGTGGGCAATGTGGCAGCGAAGACAATCACCAAGATACCGATGTCTATTCCGGGCATTAGTAGCGTGATGAACGCCGCAGCCATGCACGACGGCTTCAATGAAGAAGACGACGATTCACTGTTCAATCGCCTGCTCTTCAAAGTACGCCAGCCAGCTACGTCGGGCAATAGGAATGAATACCTGCAGTGGGCCACCTCCGTGGCAGGCGTCGGCAAGGCCGTCATCAAGCCGCTCTGGAACGGCAACGGCACGGTTAAGGTACTGATTACGGATACAAACGGGGACCCCGCATCGAGCGACCTGCAGAGCAAGGTAGCGGCGTACATCGAAAGCGTCCGGCCCATCGGGGCGACGGTCACAGTGGCAGCGCCGAGCATCTTCGCCGTCAAAGTGGCCATCAAGCCACTCGACAGCAAGAACGCCAGCGCGACGGCAATCCAGACGGTCGTCAACAACTACTTCGGCTCCCATCAGTTCGACAATATCCGCATTACCTGTGCCATGATCGGCAAGATGATCCTCGAAGACTCGGCCTGCGGCGTCGAAGACTATGAATCATTGACCATCAACGGCAGCGCCACCATGGTCGCGGTGACGGATGATCAGATTGCGCGCTGCACTGAGGTGACGATCAATGGCTAAGTTCAATTTCCTGCGGGTCATCCCTGTAGACCTGAAACGATACTTGCCGCAGTTTCTGGAGCACGACCCGACCTTTGCAGCGACCCTGGAAAGCCTGTCGAAGGAACACGAGAAACAGCGGCTGACCCTGATGGACATCACCAAACAGTTCTTCGTCAAGACCGCCACCTGGGGGCTCTCGGACTGGGAAGAATTCCTAGACCTGAAACCCGACGCCGGCGACTCTGACGAGAAGCGGCGGGCACGTATCCTGATAGCCCTACGGGGTTCGCAGACGACGACCATAACCCGTGTCAATGATATCATCGCCGCTTATGGGTCAGGCTACGTCGAAGAGCATAATGACAAATATTTCTTCATCATCTATACGTCGACGACGGATAAGACGTCGCTGGAAGAGATGCAGAAGAAGATTGAAATCTATAAGCCGGCTCATCTGGGATGCTATGTATACCTGGGCTGGTCCTGGAATGGGAAGATAAACTTTGATGGGACGTATACGTACGGTACTAGCATGACGGAATGGAGTGGAAAATAATGGCAAACTATCTCGATAAATGGAAAACGGATTTCCCGGAAACAATCAATAACCAGACCCGCCCGACAGCAGGCCTGGACAATAGCCTGGAATTCAATACGGATGGCTTCCCGCAACGCATCACCGGCGACCCGGTCCATGCAAAACTGGAAAACGATATAGGCAGCCAGCTCTTCTCGAATGACCAGCGACTGAAGGAAACCATCGATTCGCTGGGCACACAGGAAGCGGCCCACGAAAAGGACAAGTCCGCCCACAGTACCGGCATTTCTGGGAACGCGGCAACGGCGACAAAATTAAACACGGCCCGCACGATTGCCATTTCCGGCAAAGTAACGGGCGCAGCGACAGCGTTTGATGGGAGTAAAAACATCAGCATTAATACGACAGCCGTAACGGCGGATAACTGCACCGGAAACAGCGCTACGGCTACCAATGCGACCAACGACAGCTATGGCCAAAATATCCGCAGCACCTACATCAAGGACCTGTCATGTAGCGGGACACGTATTACCTATACACGCGGGGACAATACAACCGGGTATTTTTACACCCAGGACACCAATACGACATACAATGATTTTTCCGGCGCCGGCAGTTACTATAGCGGATCGCACGGCCTGGTCCCCGCGCCGTCGTCCGGCTATCAGGATCGCTTTTTGGCCGGCAGCGGCGACTGGGAGGCGTTTAGCGCGGCTTATCAGGCCATGCAAAGCTTATCGCCGTCCAGCGACAAAATACCGTACTTTACAGGCGCCTCATCGGCCGGCCTGACGGCACTGTCCGCTTTTGCCCGCACCATCCTCGACGACACCAGCGCCGATGCTGTCCGCAACACCATCAACGCTAACGCCAGCACCTGCGGCGGCATCGTAGCCCAGAGCCTGACGCAAAACGGCTACGTGAAATTCGCAAACGGCCTAATTATACAGTGGGTATTTCCAGATAGCAATAAACCATTTAAATTTCCTATTGCTTATACGTCAAATTGGACGTTAATACCTTGTTCCGAGGCCCCTGGTACCGGATACTATACTTTCCTCGAAGTCGTTAGGGACGGGATGACGGGAGCAACAATTAACACATATTCCGGCAAGGGGGAATTAATGAACCATACAGTTAGGGCAATCGTCATAGGATTTTAAACAGTGGGGAACCGTTAGTGATGTCCCTGTGAAATCATATGTTATACTCCCGATAAGCGCGTCTCCTTTTGCAGTAGTAGCTAACGACATGAACGCGGAGGAAACTCCATTAATTTTAACTACAAGCAACTACCAAAACGGTAAATTTATGCTCGACGGTGTAAGAATAACCGACGACCGCCAAATCCAAGTTAGCAACCTTTGGGCACAGTGGATTGCAATTTGCAAGTAGTTTTTTATTTCCCAATTGCGATGTAGTGAGCGTCATAGAAACCTTCCTGATCGACCTCATTAATGTCCGATCCTGATAAGTTTTTAACTGAAAGTGTAAAACCGGCAAGTGAATCATCCTCTAATGCCTTAGCTATCATAAAGTTCTTACCCGCATGCAATAGTGTTATTTGTCTAAAAGATGTAAATCGAATCGGGAACGCCACATAGCCATACAGAGAATATCCCCACTGTCTAGTTCTTGCCGATTAGAATGGCATGGAACGGACGCCTAACTCGATGCGTTGGATCGGTCATGTGTGATTGGAAAGTTTTTACCGTTATGCTTGTTGTAGACCAGCTGATGATATTTGTAGAATCATCTCCGGTACCACTCGTGGCGCATCCTAATAAATTCATAGAGATAGGGATATTAATAGTATATTCCCCTTTTAACGTGTCTGAGTTTTGGGTATCATATACCCACTGTTGAAAGGAGATGATTAAAATGACCGAACAAGACAAAAATATATACCTTATGCTCGGTACTGACGCGGAGAAAAAACGGCCCAGTGTTGTGTGTGGCGAGGTAAATAACGCAATTTACGCGATGAAAGTTGTGGCCGAAAGCTATGGAGTTGTTTTCAGTGATGCTGTCATCGACCAGTTATATAAAGAGCTGGACGAGCATCTAAATCGGATGCAAGCTCCATAATTATCAATATGTTTTAACTAAATGAGAAATAGAGTATTAACCGTATCATCGGTATTCCGCATCCACTAAAATCATGAGAGGATGCAGATTTACCGATTTTTAAAGTATCAATAGTAACAGTAAAAGAGCCGCATAGCGGACGGGTTTATACATCTGTGTGCGGCTCGTATAGTATCGTATTAGTAACATTATTTGAGCAGCTCAATGCATTTGCGGAGCTGTCGCAGGTTTTTGTGGGTATAAACGCGTTCGGTGACATCGCCGCCTGCGTGCCCTAAGATGCGCCGCTTAGCTGTTTCGTTCGCTCCAGCATTGTCAAGCAGTGTGGCCACGGTATGCCGGCAGTCGTGCGTCGTGTGTCCGTCAGCATGGATGAGATGCATGACCGACCGCCAGATTGTGCAGTACCGGCCATAATTGTACGGCCGCCCCGTATCATCGCAAATGAGTGCATCACCTGGGCTTTTCATGCGGGACTCGATGAGCGCCGCAATACGGTGATGGATGGGGATGATGCGGATGCCGGCGGCGGTTTTGCTCCGTGTGATGCGGATACAGTGTTGACGCAGATGGACGTCAGCTTTTTGCAGCTGTAGCATCTCGCCACAGCGCATCCCGGTATAGAGCAAAATTAGTACTGTATCGACACCGGAGAAGTTCACAGCCGCCCACAGCCGGTTGATTTTCTGCCGGCTAAAGGGGTGATGAGGCCGGACCGGCCGATTGCGACCGATAGAGAGCAGCGGCGCATAAGCCTTCGTGATAATCTCCGTTTTCAGCGCGTACTTTTCGAGCAAAGAGATGAGTGAGCGCACCTTTTTTAGTGACGAGTACGATAAGCCGTGCCGCTTCATGCCGTCTAAGATGCGCTGATAGTCCGTATAGCGTAATTTGGTGACTGGCTCGTAATGTAAGTCGGATAAATGCCGAAAAGCGTTCTTATAGCTGCCCAACGATGATTGTGATGGTCCTGTATCGGCGATATGAGCGGGGAGCCAGCGATGGTACAGCTCAATCAACGTGATTTGATGCCCAGGGAGGGAGTGATGACGATGAATTTTGTTATAATCAGCTGCAAAAATTTCCGCTTCCACCTGCGTCGCGAAATACGCAACTGGTCGTTGATGCCCATCTTTAGACACTACAAAGACAAACGGCCGCCTCCGACGCCCGCTCAGATGTTTGATAGACCCATAGCCGTTAGGCTTTCTCATTTTTACCACCTCATAATCTTTTTAGGGAGATGATAGCATGAATACCCAGCACTATGTAGCCGGCTTTAATGCGTCCGGCCGCCGCGTCGTCACGATTTTATGCGAATATGATCCAACGGACCCGTCCAGTGAATCGCTGCTGAAAGCGGATAAAGAAAAGGCCGCAAAACTGGCCAGCGATGCTACCGTCATTGAATTAATTGACCAGGCGACCTTTGAGCAGTATATGAGTAACTGCGTCCGCGACATGCAGACCGGCAAGCCTATCCCATATGTCGCACCGGAGCCGACAGCTGAAGAAAAGGCTGCGGCGGAAAAAGCCAAGCTCACCAGTGAATACGAAGCGAACAAGCAGGAAATGCTGGCGGCCATGCAGTCGGCGTCCCTGGCCGGCAACACCGATGCCGTGACGAGCATCCAGAAGGACTACAAAGACATGACAGCGGCCTATAAGGAAGCGGTAGAAGGAGTGACGACAGCATGAGTTTTTGGAAACGCAAGAAATACTGTAAATACTGCGGCAGCACGCTGAAAGCGGACGGGAGCTGCCCGAACGTCAACTGTATTGCCTATGTGCCCGCTGCGACAACTGCGGATACCAGCACTACACAGGATACGTCACAGGGCACGCAGCAGAACGGGAGCAACGCATAATGGAATCTATTCTTCAGATTGTGGGTGTCTTCGTTGGCGCACTAAGCTTATGCGGAGCCATCTTCAACTATGCCGTCATCAAGCCGCTGTCGTCGTCGATACAGGAACTGCGGGACCTCATCGAGAGCACGCAGAACTATATCCGCCGTGTCGAAGAGAAGCGGCAGAGTATGGCTGAACGCTTGGCAAAAGTCGAAGCGTCGGCCGCGTCGGCGCATCATCGGCTGGACGATTTGCAAGAAAGGGTGAAATAAGATGCTGAAAATCATCGGCAACAACATCTATCATATCCGCGGGGATACGGACAGTTTTGACGTAAATCTGACGCAGGAAGACGGCTCGGATATCGGACCTTATACTGCCGTTTTTAGCGTCAAGAAAAAAATCACCGATGCCGCGTATGTCTTCCAAGCATCTGTTCAAGATGGCGTCGTGTCGCTAACCCATGACATGACGGCCGATTTGGAGGCCGGTGACTATGTTTGGGACATCGAGGTCCGGACCCAGGGCGGCGGTGTGCAGACCGTCGGGCCGGGCCTCTTCCGAGTCATTGCAGACGTAACGAGGTGATGAGATGGCGACATTAAAAGCACATTTGAGCAGCGACGGCAGCATTTCCGGCCAATTCGCCAGACGTGGCGAACGCGGATATAGTGCCTATGACGTAGCTGTGCAGAACGGCTACACGGGCACAGAGGCCGAATTTGCGGCGGCGCTGACACACTTAGAGTATCTTCCCTTTGACAGTCGCTTCCATTTTCCCAATATCGGCGACGTGAACGTCCTGTACGGAGATACGACAGAAAATAAACTGTATCGATACGACCCGGACGACGGGAAATATTACTGCGTCGGGTCTGACTATAACGATATTACTGCAATTGATGGAGGGCACGCATGAGCGAACAAACATTAAAAGTCAAAACCTTATACCTGCGTAACGACACGGCTGCTACGTGGGTCGAAAAGAACCCGGTACTGGCGAAAGGCGAACCGGGCGTCGAAGTCGACACGGGTAAATTTAAACTTGGCGATGGCGTCACCAGCTGGGTCGGCCTGCGTTATGCCGGCGTCTTGGTGAGCGCTAGCGAGCAAAACGGCTATATCAAAATTGACGGCGTCGACACGCTGGTCTATCGCCTGCCTATTGGCGGGGCATCCATCGGCGGCGTCAAGACCGCCGCCGGAACAGGTAAAGTGTCTATTGCGGCCGATGGGACCATGAGCGTCTCCAATGTGGCCAGCGCAGATAAGCTGTCGGCATCCCGCACGATTGCGATTGCCGGGGATGCTACCGGTTCGGCTACCTTCGACGGCTCGGCTGGCACCAGTATCACCGTCGCCCTGGTCGCATCCGGGGTCAAGGCTGGCACGTACAGCAAAGTAACAGTGGACGCCAAGGGACGTGTCACGGCTGGCAGTAACCTGACAACGACAGACATCAGCGGCATCGGCACGGCTGCGGGCAACATCCCGATCCTCGGCTCGGACGGAAAACTGAGCGACAGCGTCATACCGGCTATTGCGATTTCCGAATCGCACACGGTCGCCAGCGAACACGAAATGCTGGCCCTCGCGGCACAGGTCGGCGACATTGCAATCCGCACCGATGGCGCGGGCACATGGATTTTGAAACAGACCCCGGCTTCTACGTTGGCCAACTGGGTGCAGCTCAAGTCCCCGACGGATGCTGCTACTAGCGTCAATGGCAAGACGGGCAACGTCATCCTGACGACCTCCGACATCGCCGAAGGGACGAACCAGTACTATACGCAAGCCCGCTTTGTTGCAGCTTTTAAGGCATCGAAGTCGACGGACCTGTCGGACTCGGCCAACCTCATCCGCAACAGCGACACGCTTATCCTGGACTGTGGCAATGCGTAAAAGGAGTGACGGACCATGGCCAAAACCGTAAAAGCACAGCTCAAGTGCCGGCATGACACGGCGGTCAATTGGACTGCCAAGAACCCCGTACTGCTGGACGGCGAGCTCGGGGTAGAGACCGACACGACATTCTTAAAAATAGGAGACGGCGCCACAGCATGGACGTCGCTGAAATACGTCACATCTAAAAGCGCTGTCTATGATAATTCCGGCAATGTTATCGCAGATACATATGCTAAAAAGACAGATGTCCCTGCTATTACAGTATCAGGGAATGCAATTTCGTTCGGTAGTGTCACGATTGGTGTTGATTAAATGGCAAAATATATTAGTGTAACGAGAGCGAATGGAGACTTAGAATATATTCTGCTTGTAGATACAAAAGAATATGGATATAGCTATTTCTCAGTTTTATGCTCTGATGGCGTGACCCGGTATGCACAGCTTGGAGAAAAATCTGACGATAATGCGTCAGCCTTATGGATAAAGCAAAATGGAATAAAAAAATACGCAATAAGAAAACCCATTGTTACACCACATGTCTACTTAACAATGGGTACCTATTTCAATATGGACGGCTTTTGCGACTTTGATGGGGAAAGCTTTGGAGCAATCAGCGGTACGTTTACGTACAACAATAAAACAGTTGCCGTCAGAATGTTTGCATTTAATAGTGGGTATGTAGATTTTGCTATGCAAATAGGAGACGAAACGAGTGGGACATATAATGCCAATGTCACGCTAATAGACCCTGATACGGGTAAACAAGGAAGTGTATATTTTAGTGGCATGTATTATCAGAGCTACAACAAGGCGTTTATTGGCGAACAGACACTTTACAGCGGCAATTTATACGATTTTTTCTCGGCTAGTAACGTCGGGAAGAAGTATGTGATAAAAGTCGATATTGCAAAAGTTTAGGTTATATACAAGTTTAATTTGCAAGTGGAATCATCTGTAAAGTCTGCGCATCACCAGTTGAATACGATAGAAAAAAGGATATTATGAAAAAGAAAATCATAGCCCTGGGTAAATGGGGGCAAAAGCACTGGCTCCAATTAATCATCATCATGAGTATCCTTATGATGGTCTTTTTGTTTCTCGTGCTGTTCAGCTGGCTTTTCGGATACTGGAGCAACGCACTAAGAGGAACGCACTTTGAACTGATGAGCTGTTGGAGCGGCGTGACGGCCGTCGGCGGTGGTATCGCTACCGTCGTCGGGTTGGGAAAGGCCTGCTGGACGAAATATGGCTATGACAGCCGTTTCAACTCCGCACGATACACAATGCCAGCTGCACAACAAAACACGCCCACAATGGCAAATAACGCAGAAAAAATGAAAGGATGATAACTATGTTAGGAGAATTAAGCGCGCAATACGAAAGCAACGGCGACCCAGCCTGCATCAGCGACGGCTATGGTGACCCGGGCGGCAAGTCTTACGGGACGTATCAGTTCAGCTCCAATGCCGGAAGTTTAGGCCAGTTCGTCAGCTGGTTGAACGACAACTATCCGCAGTACGGAGAACAGCTCAACGCATATCCCTTATGCAGTGACAGTTTTGATGAAGCATGGCGCAACATTGCGGCCAGCGACAGTGACGGCTTTGCACAGGCACAGCATGAATACGTCAAAGCGGCGTACTATGACCCGGCTGTACAGATTCTGGCAGACAACTATTGGCATATCGAGAATCACCACGACGTTTTAAAAGACGTTGTGTGGAGCCGGGCCGTACAGTATGGCGTCGGGAACATCCTCGACATGTGGACGGAAGCCGTTCACAGCATGTTCAACGTACAGACGGGTGACTATGACGGATATCCGAATTTGAGCTACATCGACTCTCCGGAGTATGACTATGATTTTATCGTAGCCGTATACAGTGTCTGCAAGACCCCGGAATGGAACAGCTCTTCTCTCCGGGACAGTTTGAACAACCGTTTTGATAGCGAAATGCACGATGCATTGGCTCGCTTGTAGGAGGTGATCTATTTGTATCTTCCGCATCTAAAAGAGGAGGTTGATAAGATTGCTAAAAATAAAAAGACCCTTATTGTATCTTGTGTTGTCCTTGTCTTTGTGTTCGCCTTTGGCTGGCTTTTGTGCCGATACTACGACAGCCGCGCCCGTGAAGACGGTGCAGATGTCGCTCGAACAGTACAATCAGTTAAAGACGACAATCAGAGAGCAAGAGAGAGCGTTAATACAGCTACAGAGCAGATTAGACAAGCTGGACAGCAACTCGACAGCCTTGCAGAATCAATTGACGCAAGCCAAAGAACAGTTGACGACAACAAAGCAGTCATTGATGACAGCCGACAGCTCATTGAGTCAAGCCAGCGAAGCCTTGAACAGGCAGAGTCAGTCCTTGACGACATTGACAGAGCAAATCAACTCCATGACTAAGAAAGAAGCCAGACTGACAAGACAACGTGACACATGGGCTGTAGCAGCTGGGACGTTATTAGTCGGCCTTGCTATGAAATAGCTGATGTATAATATATGTAATATAAAGAAATTTTTATTTATTAATGCGACCAGAGAACAGAACGAGAACAAAATACTTAAACCTAAAAGTAAATGGTAAGAAATGAAGTGATTCGATGCTTGAAAAACCACGATAAAATGGGGCTTCTTAATGCTTTAAAAATTAGGTGAAAATCAGTGGGAAAATGCCCGGCATGATGTAAGGTCTTGCCAGTTAACATCAACTGACTGTACTCTCCTTAAGAAACCTGTCTCATGGCAGGTTTCTTTTTTTTGCATATCAAACAATCTTGACTTTTACAGGGCCTGCGAGTACCATAAAGAAGTTCGATTTTGCCAAAAGGAGGATTCTTATGTTTTACACCATTCCTTTAAAATATGTTTTGCCTCTCTTAGGGTTGACCATATCGGCCTTTATCTTTAATACCTCAGAGTTTATGCCCATTGGCCTGCTCATCGATATTTCCCGATCCTTTGCCATGACCGAGTCTCAGACGGGGATTATGATTACCATCTACGCCTGGATTGTGGCCTTATTGTCCCTGCCGCTGATGCTTCTCCTTTGCCGCGTCGAGCTGCGCAAGCTCTTGTTGGCGACGATCAGTCTCTTTGCTTTGGGGCAGCTCTTGTCGGGGCTGGCCGTTAACTTCCCGATGTTGGTTGCTGCGCGAATCTTAGTAGCCTGTGCTCATTCCGTCTTTTGGTCCATTGCAGCGCCTATGGCGGCCCGTTTAGTTACTCGTACACATCGGTCCTTGGCCCTTAGCATGATTATTACCGGGTCGTCCGTAGCCATGATTTTTGGCCTTCCTTTGGGCCGGGTCATCGGTCTCTATGCTGGTTGGCGCATGACCTTTATCAGCATTACAGTCATTGCCTTGCTGGCGCTGATCTACTTATTCCGCGTCGTTCCGGCACAGCCGGCCAATACCTCTTTTTCACGAGAAGATTTGCCGAAACTGTTGACAAATCCCGTCGTCATCAGCGTCTATTTGATTTCTGTCCTATTTGCGACGGCCTATTTTACTGTCTACAGCTACATCGAACCTTTCTTGAAAACAGTAGCCCGGTTCACTCCTGACGGTATTACGTCGACGTTGATGCTCCTCGGGTTCAGCGGTCTTGTGGGCAGTTATATTTTCTCTCACTTTTACAACCACTACCGCTACGGTATCATCCGCTTGGGCTTCGTCGGCCTGGTCCTGATGCTGTCCTTGTGGCAGCTGGCAGCGTATCACTGGGAATGGATGCTGGCCGTCTGCCTCATCTTAGGCTGCTCGTCGACCTTGTTTAACGTAACCTTTCAGGCTGAATTGATTCGTCAAGTCCCGGCCGGGGCGGCACCGGTGGCTATGTCCATCTTTTCCGGCATCTTCAATGTCGGCATCGGAATGGGGACTTGGATCGGCGGGCGAACCATGGCTTACGGCTTACTGCCGGACATCGGATATGTCGGTGCCAGTATCGGATTCTGGGCGCTGCTCTATTGTTTCATTGCCTACTTTCACTTCTTGGGTCGTCCCCGGCTGTCTCTTCGTGGATAGGGACACGAGCTTTGTGAAATTTAGGTTGATTGTATAATGAATTCGGACATATAAAAAGAGACATAAACGGAGATCTCTGTTATGATAGATTCACCACAAAACACCATTAGGAGGTCTCCGCCATGT
>NZ_UQBH01000013.1 GCF_900539295.1 uncultured Megasphaera sp. | reverse complement strand
CAGTTTTCAAAGGTCATCTGCCGTCGTAGTGACGACTTGTTTATCTTACCAAACTACGTAGAGCTTGTCAAGCATTATTTTCAAACTTCTTCATAAGACCCGACAACCATAAATAGGCACAACAAAAAAAACTTGCATTTTCTTTCTCACGTCTCGTTGCAGCTGGTTTTTATATAATAACATTAACGCCGAGAAAAGTCAATCACTTTTCTCGGCGTTTTTTTTAATGTTCTTCTCCCATGACGTCCAGCGCGACCATGGCCATCGCTTTAGCCCCAGTCAGAGCCTGCATTTTCCCAAGGTCACTGCCGGCAGCTGCCGCAAATTCCGGCGTATGACCGGACATGCCGTAGCCAATGCAAATTTCAGGCTGGCTGACTCGCGTCACCTGACTGACATTGCCCACATCGGTCGAACCTTCAGCAAAATCGTCGCTGCGAAGGCCGAATTCTTCATAAAGCTGGTTAAAGGCGTCGGCAAAGTAGACGTCCATTTTCGGATCATTAATCATATTCTTATAAAGAGGTTCATAGTGAACCATTTCTACAGACGCATCATGAGCTGCCGCTGCATCGCGGGCCAGTTGTTTGATGTCCGGCAGCATCTTATCTTCTAAATAATCGACGGTCAAAGACCGAATCGTCGCTTTGAGAACAGCTCTGTCAGGCACAATATTGGGAGCCGTACCGCCTTCGGTGATGATGGCGCCGATGATATGGCGCTCGGTCAGCGTCTTTTCATATTCCTTGAGGCGGCCATAGAAATCAACTAAGGCATCGAGGGCATTGATTCCGTGATATTCTGTATCAGCGACATGAGCGGCCTTTCCCAAAAAGGTAAACTGTAACGGATGCGTCGCATAAGAGGTGCCGCCGATATAGGTTTTATCGACGCCGGGATGAACGATGACGGCCGCATGAAGATTATCGAAGACGCCGTGGTCGCTCATATAGACTTTACTGCCGACGGTTTCCTCGGCAGGGCAGCCGAAAACATGGACCGTCGCCTTATCTCCGGCCGCTTTGGCAAAAGCCAGGGCCGCACCGATGCTCATAGCAGCGATGAGATTATGGCCGCATCCGTGCCCGATCTTAGGCAGGGCGTCGTATTCGGCTAAAAATCCCATCTGAAAGGGGCCCTTTCCAAGGGTTCCGTGAAAGGCCGTCGGAAAAGCGTCGGCCACGGGATTGTCGATGACAAAACCGTGGTCAGTCAGGACATCTTTCAGTAGAGATGAGGCAAAAAATTCCTGCTGCCCCAGTTCGGGACGAGCGTGCAGCTTGTCGGCAATCTCATAGATGAGAGGTTTTAGTTCATCGACATAGCGGCAGGCGTCTTCTTTTAATTGTTTATACTCCATCAGGATCCTCCTACAATTACGGCAGAAATACGAGTTCTGCCCGATTTTCCGTTGCTTCAAGTCTCACCGTTTGTCCTAAAGGCAGCCAAGCGTTATCGGCTCCGTGCCCAAAGGATAAGCCCATGACGGCCGGTTTTCCCCATTTTTTCGCATAGGCGCGAATAACGTCTTCGACGGTCCATTCATACTCGCTTCCCTCCGTGGGATTGCAGCGATAAAATTCGCCAAAGGCGAGGCCTTTCACGCCGTCGATGAGGCCAGCCTGCTCAATATGGCAAAGCATTCGGTCCAAAGAATAGGCATCTTCCCCGACTTCTTCCAAACAGAGGATGCCTTCATCGGACTGCAGTGCGTAAGGCGTTCCTGCCGTAACCGACAGCAGCATCAAGTTGCCGCCTAAGAGCGGTCCCGTCGCCGTTCCGGGAACGATTGCTTCCGGCTTATGTCCCGGTGCAGACGGCAAGGTTCGTAAATCATAAGGATGAGCCAATCCCCAACGCAGTTCTTCTTTCGTATAATCCGAAGCCTTGCGGGCCAGAGACATGACCATCGTCCCGTGAATGGGTCGAAAATGACAGTGCTGCAGAAAGACCGTATGAAGAGCCGTAATGTCACTAAAACCGATAAAGATTTTCGGATGGGCAGCAATCAATTCATAGTCCAGGAGCGGCAAGATCCGCGTCGCTCCGTAGCCGCCGCGAAGGCACATGATGGCTTTTACACCGTCATCGGCAAAGGCTTCGTTAATATCAGCAGCCCGCAGGGCATCACTTCCGGCCAGATAACCGTCGTGAGCCGATACGGATTTCCCTAACTTCACCTTATATCCAAGTTCTTTTAAAAAGGCAATGCCCACAGCCGCATCATCTTCGGCAAGAGCGGCTGACGGTGCCACGACGGCAATCGTATCGCCCGGCTTCAGGGCATCGGCACAACGGTAATCCATGTTCTTACTTCCTTTCTCCCTCGTCGATATAGGCATGTTTAAAATCTACCAACCCCAGCTGCGACCAATGGTAGCCTTTAATATAAGGCTGGGCCACGTAAGGCTGGGTCGTGTAGTAAATAGGAATGATGACGCAGTCGTCAAAGAGCATCTGTTCGGCCTGATGCATATAAGCCATGCGCTGTCCTTCATCGTTGGTAGCCTTTGCTAAGCGAATCAGTTCATTATAGGCCGGATTGTGGTACTGGGCATCATTTTCCTCATCGGCAAAGACATCGAGAAAAGTCATGGGATCGGCGTAATCGGCAATCCACGACGCCCGAGCCACTTGGTAGTCCCCCTGAGCCCGCGAGGCCATGAATACTTTTGACTCCTGATTCATGAGGGATACCGACACGCCGAGGTTTTCCTTCCACATAGCCTGCAGGGCTTCGGCAACGGCCTTGTGCATTTCATTAGTATTAAACAGGACCGTCACAGCCGGCAGCGGATGATTTTCATCGTATCCCGCTTCCTGCAGCAGCTTTCGAGCCTCTGTCGGATCTTCCGTGATGAGGTTTCCCCCTTCTTCTCGGAAATCACGGCCCGTCGCCGTATCTTTCAATCCCGGCGGAACCCAGGCATAGGCCGGTTCTTTTTCAGCCCGTATGATGTGGTCAATCAGGCCTTGGCGCTGAATGGACAGGGCGAAAGCCTTGCGGACGCGGACGTCATCAAAGGGCTTTTGCTGTACGTTAAATACATAATAATAGGCACCCAAATACGGGGCAATCTTGTACAAGCCCATTTTTTCCAGTCGTTCCTGATCGGCCGGCGGCGGTTCAACGGTCATGTTGGCCTGATTGCTTTCAACCAAAGTCAGGCGCGTCGCCTGGGAATCGCTGATAGGAAGGTCGATATGACTGAGTTTTACGGCATCGGCGTCCCAATAGCGGTCATTTTTAACCAGTTTAATTTCGCTGGAATGATTCCAACTGACGATCTTAAAGGGGCCGCTGGAAACCATGCCTTCGGCATCGGCCGCCCAGGTATCCGGTTTTTCTTCGACAAGCTTTCGCGGTACGGGATAATAGCAGTGAAAGGCCGTCAGGTTCAGGAAATAGGCCGTCGGCTCTTTCAAGCGGACTTCCAGGGTCTTGTCATCGAGGGCTTTGACGCCGACTTCATCGGCAGAGGCTTTCTTCTTAAAGTAATCTTCAGCCTTATCGATACAAAAGAGCATATAGGCGTTTTCCGAAGCGACATCAGGGTCGACGACGCGCTTCCAAGAATATTCGATATCGCCGGCCGTAATGGGCGTACCGTCGCTCCATTCAATACCGTCTCGGAGATGAAAGATATAGGTCTTGCCATCGGCCAAAACATCCCAACTCTTGGCCAGAGCCGGCTTGGGAACATCGTTTTCGAGACGAGTCAGACCTTCAAAAATTTGTAACTCTGTATTACTTTCGGCAAGGGCCGTGGTCATGGCCGGATCGAGACGGGACGGCTCAGCTTCTAAGACGTAGCTCACCGTATCCGGCCGTTCTACGCCGCAGGCACTGAGAAGGACGGCCATTAATACTGCCATCAATAAAAAGATATATTTTTTCATCAGTCCGTCCCTCCTTTGACATGGTGGCAGGCAACGACCCGACCATCATCGACGGGCCGAAAGGCCGGTATCTCCCTGCTGCATCGTTCATCGCTATAGGGACAGCGCGGATGAAAGACACAGCCAGAAGGTACGTCGAGAGGGCTGGGAACTTCACCTGAAATAAGGGTCTGTCGCCGATAATGCGGATCCGGTCGGGGGACCGAGGCGATGAGCATCTTCGTATAGGGATGGAGGGGGTGATGAAAGACGGCGTCGCTCGGCCCCAATTCAACGAGGCTTCCCAGATACATGACGCCAATGCGGCGGCTCAAATGATGGACCATGCTCAAGTCATGGGCAATAAATAGATAGGATAGTTGCCGTTCCGCTTGGAGCCGCTTCAGCATATTGACAATCTGGACCTGGACCGATACGTCGAGGGCTGAAATCGGTTCATCGCAGAAGATGCATTCCGGATCGACGGCCAGGGCCCGGGCAATGCCGATGCGCTGACGCTGTCCGCCGCTGAATTCATGAGGATAGCGCTGGGCCGTTTCCGGTCTTAAATCGACCTGCGTCAATAAGTCGGCCACGCGCTGACGCCGCTGGCGGTCATCGGAACAGAGGCAGTAATTGCGCAGGGGTTCGCTGATAATATCTTCGACGGTCATGCGGGGATCCAGGGATGCATAGGGATCCTGAAAGATCATCTGCACCTGGCGCCGATATGCCTGCCATACAGAAGGAGTCTCGATGTTGTCCCCTTTATAGTAAATAGTTCCTTCGGTCTTAGGGTATAAGCCCAATAAGGTACGAGCGAAAGTCGATTTGCCGCAGCCCGATTCGCCGACGAGACCGACGGTCTCGCCCGGTTCAATGGCGAGGGATACGCGGTTTACAGCCGTGAGAAATTTTGTCGGCCGGCCCAGCCAGCTGCGATTTATAATGAATTGTTTCGTAAGGCCCTTAGCTTCAATGAGTGCCATCGTCGCCCCTCCTTTCTGCCGCTGTCAGCCAGCAGGTATAGTGATGGCCGGGACCGACTTCTTCCCGCGGCGGTTCCTGTTCCATACAGACCTTCATGGCCAGGGGACAACGCCGATAGAATCGACAACCCTGCGGCATGTGGAATAAGTCCGGGGCCTGACCGGGAATACCCGTCAATACCTTATTTCGATCCGACGGATCAGGCAATGAGGCTAAAAGCCCTCGGGTATACGGATGAGCAGGACGGTAAAAAATGTCGTCAGCCGATCCTTCTTCGACGACCGTACCGGCGTACATGACGTAAATTCGGCGGCACATCTGGGCAATGACACCGAGATTGTGCGAAATGAGGACGACAGCCATGCCCAATTCTTCTTGAAGTTTTTTCAAGACGTCTAAAACCTGGGCTTCCGTCGTCACGTCGAGGGCCGTCGTCGGTTCGTCGGCAAAGAGGAGTTTTGGCGAACAGGACAGGGCCATGGCAATGAGACAGCGCTGACGCATGCCGCCTGATAATTGATGAGGGTATTGGTCGAGCCGTTTTTCCGGAGATGTCAACCCGACGGCTTTAAGGAGTTCTAAGGCCTTGGCCTTTTGTTCCTTTTTCGTAAGCTTTTGATGAAGGCTGATTCCTTCACAAAGCTGGTCCCCAATGGTGAGGACCGGATTGAGGGATGTCATGGGATCCTGAAAAATCATGGCCATATCGCGGCCGCGAAGGTCATTCATATCCCGCTCTGACAAGGGAACGATATCGCGGCCTTCCCATAAAATCTCTCCGCTCCTGTATTCTGCCGCGCCTTGAGGCAATAACTTCATGACCGCCTGGGACGTGACCGACTTGCCGCAGCCCGATTCGCCGACAATGCCGACGGTTTCACCGGGATGGACCGTTAGCGATACGTCGTGAACGGCTTCCAAAAGGCCGCGATACGTATGGAATGAAATGGACAAATGACGCACTTCGAGTAACGGATTCATCGGCTCCCCTCCTTCTGGTTCTGCGGATCCAAGGCATCGCGCAGACCGTCGCCTAAGAACATGAAGCCCAGCATGGTAATGCACAAGGCCAAGGCCGGAAAAACGAGCTGGAAGGGAAAGGAACGCATGCTGTTGATGCCTTCCGAAGCCAGAACCCCCCAGCTTGCCATGGGCGCAGAAACGCCGAGGCCGATGAAGCTTAAAAAGGCTTCTGTAAAGATGGCCTCCGGAATCGATAAGGTCAAGGTGACGATGATCGGTCCGACGCAGTTGGGAATCATGTGACGCCGCAAAATCTGCCAGGTAGAAGTCCCGCAGGAACGGGCGGCCATAACATATTCCTGTTGCTTCAGGCTGAGGATCTGACCGCGGACGACACGTGCCATATTAAGCCAATAGGCAATGCCCAAAGCCAAATAGATGTTGAGCAGTCCCGGTTTGAAGACGACCATCAGCAAGATGACGTAGAGCAGCATGGGAATCGAGTACAAGATGTCGACGATATGCATCATGAGCCGGTCGACTCGGCCGCCGACCAAGGCCGAAATCCCACCGTAAAGGACGCCGATAAAGACGTTGATGAGACTGGCTACAAAGCCGATAGATAAGGAAATGCGGGCACCGTACAAGATGCGGACAAAGAGATCCCGGCCGAGGGAATCAGTACCGAACCAGTGCGCCGCCGAGGGCCAGGCGTTGGCTTCGGCAAGACTTTGGTCGGCATAGGTATAGGGAGACAAAAAGGGTCCGACGACAGCCAGGACAGTCATGACGATAACGATAGCCATGCCCCAGAGGGCCAGGGGATTCCTTTTCATCTGACGCCAGCCGCGGTCGCGCAGCGTTTGGGGTTCCACGTAGGGTTCTCTTCGGTCAGCCGCCGTAATCGGTGTGAAATCCATAGCTATTCCTCCTTTCGGCTGTCGACGGTAATGCGCGGATCCAAGAACGGATAAATGATGTCGACGAGCAGATTCATCATCATGATGAGAAAGCTGTAAAAAATCGTAATCCCTAAGATGACCGTATAGTCGCGATTATAAATACTGGTGACGAAATGGCGGCCTAAACCGGGAATGGCAAAAATGGTCTCGACGATAAAACTGCCAGTCATCAAGGCAGCCGCCAAGGGGCCGATGTAGCTGACGACAGGCAACAGGGCGTTGCGCAGGGCATGGCGGTACAGTAACGACCACGGGCCGACGCCCCGCGACCGAGCCGTCCGTATATAGTCCTGGCCCAAAGCATCGACGAGACTCGACCGAGTCAATCGCATGATGAAGGCTGTCGGCTGGGCAGCCAAAGCTAAGGCCGGCAAAATGACATAGGCCGGCCCCTTCCATAAGGCAGCCGGCAGGATCGGCCAAGTAAAAGCGAAGAGCTGTATGAGCACAGCTGCTAAGATAAAGCTGGGAACCGAAACGCCGAGAGTCGCTCCGATCATCATCCCGTAATCGACCCAGGTATTCTTATACCAAGCGGCGGCCATGCCGGCCAAAACGCCGATCCCGATGGCAAGACAGAGGCTGATGAGTCCGAGTTCAGCCGATACGGGCAGGGTTTCTGCAATAATGTCATTAACCGTTTTGCCGGGATATTTGTAAGACGGGCCGAGGTCGAGGACAGCAGCATGACGGACGTAATCGACATACTGGTCCCACAGCGGTTCATCTAGGTGATACCGGGCTTCAACAGTCGCCATGACGGCCGGCGGCAGTTTCTTTTCCTGCGTAAAGGGGCCGCCGGGAATGGCGTGCATCAGGCCAAAGGTAATGGTAATGACGGCCCACAGGACGATACAGGCGCCTATCAGGCGCTTTGCAAGGTAAATGGCCAAGGAGAATCATTCCTTTCCAATATAGATAAATTCATTATAAGGCTCTATATCCTTCATGACAAGGCAATTGCCGTTGTTATTATCACGGTGTCAGCGTATAATAGTAAATTGACTACGTTAACAAATCGAAAGAAAGGTGATCGCTGTGAACTGGAAACTCTGTTTAGCAATTCTAACGTGTAACGTCGTCTTCATGTCCTCAAGCTACACCATGCTCATCCCCTTCCTACCCATGTATCTGACCCGGGACCTCGGCGTCGATGCGGCGTCGGTCAACATTTGGTCCGGCATCGTCTTTTCCTCAACCTTTCTCATCAGTGCCGTCATGGCCCCCATTTGGGGACGGATGGCCGATAAGAGAGGCAAACGGCTCATGGCTATCCGCGCCAGTTTTCTTTTATCCATCAGTTATTTTCTCGGCGGCATCGTAACGACGCCATTGGAATTGACCTTTATGCGCATGTTCCAAGGCTTTGCATCGGGCCTGTGGCCCATGGAGCTGGCCATTATGACCACCTATGCACCGCCTAAAAAACTTGGCATCTGCCTGGGCGTCATGCAGGGCGCACTCACAGCCGGCGGCATCATCGGGCCCCTCTTCGGCGGCATCTTAGCCGAAGCCTTCGGCATGCGCCGTTCCTTCTTTTTGGCAGCCGCTGCCCTGTTCCTTAACTTCTTAGTCTTAGTATTCTTTATTAAAGAACCTCCGACGGACACGGCCGCAGCCGAGGCGGAAAATACTTCTAATGACGGAAAATCGGTCAGCCTGTGGAAGACTCCTGTCATCCGCCTGATGCTCATCAGTGCAGCCTTGGTACAGGCGGTCATTCTCATCGTCCAGCCGATTTTAACGACCTATATTTCCCGTCTGGCCGGCGACATCGATAACCTGGTCTTTGTGTCAGGCCTCATCTTTTCTCTCGGCGGCTTTGCCAGCGCCATTACGGCTCCCCTCTGGGGCCGCTTCGGTCAGCGCCACGGCTTCGTTAAAACCCTGCGCATCGTCCTGATTCTGGCAGGGATTTTCTTCCTGATCCAGTCCCTTCCCGATGCGCTGTATACCTTTGCAGCCAGCCAATTCGCCGTCGGCCTCTTCTTCTCCGGTATCTATCCGTCGATCAATGCCATCTTGGCAGAAAAGACGAGTGCCAATATCAAGGGCCGTGTCTTCGGCCTCCTGTTCTCAGCCCAGCAGATCGGTGCCATAGGCGGCCCGATCCTAGGCGGCGTCATCGCCACCTTCCTTGGCATGAAGTACGTCTTTTGGGCTGCCGGTGCCATTCTCTTGTGCCTCAGCATGGCCATCACCTGGAAGGTCCATCATCTTCATGGTACCAAAGCAGCCGATTGATAGGCCTTATCCCCGAGTACCCCGGTTGTGGGTATAGTCCGGCAGGAGTTTCGGTGACAAGACGTCACTCGTAAACCCGGCAGCTGCCCGTTCTTCATCGAAGCGGCGGACATGGTCAAGCCCTCCCTTTCCGGGACGGGCCGTCTGACTGTAGACTGCTGCCGCCGTTCCGGCAATCCGGCCAAAGACGATGATATCCAAGAGGCTGTTTCCCATGAGGCGGTTCTTGCCGTGAATACCTCCGACGTCTTCCCCGGCAGCATAGAGGCCAGGGATTTTCGTTTCACTCTTGGCCCCGATACAGATGCCTCCATTTTGATAGTGCAGGGTCGGGTAGACTAAAATCGGCTGTTTTCGGATATCGATGCCGAATTTTTCATACATATGGATCATAGCCGGCAGTCTGGTTTCCATCGTCCCCTCGCCATGGAGGATATCGACCATAGGCGTATCGAGCCAGACAGCCGGACCGTGAAGGGCATAGACCCCTTTATTCCGTTCTTGGCACTCGCGGATGATGGCCGCTGCCACGACGTCCCGCGTTTCTAAGGGATGGAGAAAGGCTTCGCCGTTCTTATTGACCAGCATGGCATCGAGGGAGCGAACCTTTTCCGTAACCAGAGCCCCATAAATCTGAGGCGGATAGGCAGCCCCCGTCGGGTGATACTGAATAGCCCCGGCATAGAGGAGAGGAACGCCGGCCCGATAGGCCATGACCAATCCGTCAGCCGTCGAACCGTAATGATTCGACGTGGGAAATCCCTGGTAGTGGAGGCGTCCGGCACCGCCGGCAGAAAGGATGACACTCTTGGCACGGACGACGTGATATTCCTTGGTATCGAAGTCATAGAGGACGGCACCGGCAGCCTGTCCGTCTTTGTCGAGCAGTAATTCGACAGCCGGCGAATATTCGATGACGTCGACACCGGCATTTCGCACTTCATCACGAAGGACACGCATGATTTCTGCTCCCGTATAGTCGCCGCAGGCATGCATCCGTTTATAGGACGTCCCGCCGCCATGGGTCGTCACCATCGCGCCGTCACTGTCCTTATCGAACAAGACGCCTAGGGAACTGAGCCACTGAATGGCTTCCGGTCCATGGAGGACCAATTCAGCCAATAGTTCGGGAATATTCTTGTAATGGCCGCCGCCCATAGCATCTAAATAATGGGCTGCCGGTGAATCTTGATCCTTATCGGCAGCCTGTATGCCCCCTTCGGCCATGCCCGTATTGGCATCGCCCAGGCGCAGTTTGGTCACCATGAGGACCTTGGCCCCGTGACGGGCAGCCTCAATCGCAGCTGCTGCACCGGCTCCGCCGCCACCGATGACCAGGACATCCGTTTCAAATTGGATGTGGTCTAAATCGACGTCAGCCTCATCCATACGGCTCCTTCCCTGTAAGAGAATGGCCAGCTCATTGGGTACCAAGTCGCCTTTATTCGGTCCTACGGAAAGGCGCGTAAATCCATCTTGGTTATAATCCGGGTGAAACTGCCTTAAAAGAAGGTCTTTTTCTTCGGCCGTAAACCGCGGCAATTCTTCTGACAGGCGAATATTGCGCGTCGCCTCGACCCGTGCCTGAGACGCCCGCATTTCTTCGGTATATATCATGAGGTCCTCCTATTTTTCAATAGTCCGCCCTTCATACAAGCGGCGTAATTCATCGTCATCGGCATCCATTAAGCGCTGTACATCGGCAATATACTTTCCTTCTTGAATGGCCTTTACGCGATCCTCTAAATGGCGGCTCTTTTTGGCCATATACTTGCCGAGAATGCGCCGAGCTAAGAGGCCGACCGGGCCGTGACTGATTTTAGCCGGACAGCTGGCGGCGCAGATATTGCAGCAGACACAGCGGAAGGATTCTTTCGCACAGCCGGCGTAATCTCCCTTTTGAGCCAAGGCGATATATTTCATGACCTGAATTCCTTGAGGACAGTTCCGCGTGCAGGCATTGCAGTGGATACAGTTGTAAATTTCGGGATAAAGCTGACCGACGACGTTTCCGGCAACGGGCAGATCATCCATGTCATAGTCCATCTTTTTGATAGGAAACGATTCCAGCCGGCCGACGCACATGCCGTCTTCGACTTTGGTCTGACAGGCCAGGGCCGAGTGCGTTTCAGTCTGTCCTTTCAGACGGTAGACGACGGCACAGGCACCGCAGAATCCGCTGCGGCAGCCGCAGCCTCGGACGAGGCGGAAGCCGGAATATTCCATAGCCCGCATAATCGTCAAGTCTTCCGGAACAGAAAACATCTTGCCCAGTAAATAGACGGTTACCATTTTCATAGCTGTTCTCCTTTAATTAAAAAGGTGCTGCCGCACATGCGGCAGCACCTTTATTGCTTTATAAATCGTAATCTTATTCTAATACTTCGAGCAGGCAGTCGCCGCTGATGATGGCCTGGCCTTTGACGGCATAGATTTCGCCGACAGTACCGTCGATGGGCGACGTAATCGTCGTTTCCATCTTCATGGCTTCAGTAACGACTAAGGGTTCGCCCTTCTTAACTTTCTGGCCCTTCGAGACGAGGACGTTGACGACCGAACCGGACAAGGTAGCACCGATATCACCGGCCTTATCGGGATCGGCTTTACGGCGGGAAACGGTCTTCATATCGACGCTCTTATCCTGAACGCGGATTTCACGTTCGGCACCGTTGAACATGAAGGTAACCGTACGGACGCCGCTTTCATCAGGATCGCTGATGTTGATCAGGGTGATGATGAGATCCTTCCCTTCTTCGATTTCAACGTGAAGTTCTTCATTTTTCTTCATGCCGAAGAAGAAGGTCGGTGTATCGAGAACGCTGACATCGCCGAATCTCTTGACCTTTTCATTGTAGTCTTCAAAGACCTTCGGATACTGGCAGTAAGCATTGATATCTTCGGCTTCGTGCTTGTAGCCGTTTTCAGCCAGTTTGGCACGGACGGCGTCGAAATCGACAGGAGCAAGGCTCTTGCCCGGCCGTTCCGTAAGGGGTTTCTTCCCTTTCAGGATGATCTTCTGGAGTTTTTCCGGGAAGCCCTGGTAAGGAATACCGATACGGCCTTCAAAGAATTCGACGACGGACTGCGGGAAGTCGAGGACGTCGCCCTTATCATAGATATCCTGTTCGGTCAGGTTGTTCTGAACCATGAACAAGGTCATGTCGCCGACAACTTTAGACGACGGCGTAACTTTGATGATATCGCCGAACATCATGCTGACCGTGTGGTACATCTTCTTGATTTCATTCCAGTGATCGCCGAGGCCGACAGCCTTAGCCTGCTGGCGGAGATTGGAGAACTGGCCGCCCGGCATTTCATGCTGGTATACTTCCGTATTCGGATAAGCTTCAGCTTTATCGACGCCCTTATAGTACGGACGAACCGTAGCCCAGTAGCGGGACATTTCTTCCATAGCATTGACATCGAGATCCGGCTGGCGGTCCTTGCCGCTCAAAGCGTAGTACAAGGTGCTCATGCTCGGCTGGCTGGTGCCGCCGGCAAAGGCCGAGTAGGCAACGTCGACGATATCGACGCCGGCATCAATAGCCCGGCTGTAGGTCGTAATCGCATTGCCAGAACCGTCATGGGTATGGAGATGAATCGGCAGGTCAACGGCATCTTTCAAGGCCGATACCAGGCGGTACGAAGCTTCCGGCTTCAAGAGGCCTGCCATATCTTTAATGGCGATGATGTTGGCACCGGCATTTTTCAATTCCTTAGCCATGTTGACGTAGTAGGCCAAGTCGTATTTATTCCGCGACGGATCGAGGATATCACCGGTGTAGCAGAGTGCAACTTCTGCCAATTTATTGTTTTCACGAACGGCCTGAATCGTGCCGTACATATTGTCTAAGCTGTTAAGGCTGTCGAAAACACGGAATACGTCGATGCCGTTCTTGGCCGAGAGGTCAATGAAGTTCTTGACGACATTGTCCGGATAGCTGGTGTAGCCGACGGCATTGGCACCGCGGACGAGCATCTGAAGAAGGATGTTCGGAGCCTTTTCACGCATCTGGCGCAGACGAACCCAAGGATCTTCATAGAGGAAGCGGTACGCTACGTCAAAGGTTGCCCCGCCCCAGCATTCATAGGAGAAGAGGTTCGGGAGTTTCTTAGAAGCGGCTTCCAAAACGCGGAGCATATCGATGGTACGAACGCGGGTAGCAAACAAGGACTGGTGAGCGTCACGCATGGTCGTATCGGTGAAGAATACCTTATGCTGATCTTTGATCCACTGGGAGAATTTTTCTGGTCCCATAGCATCAAATTTCTGTTTCGTGCCGTCCGGATACGGGCCGTTTTCAACACTCGGCAGTTCCAACGGTTCAAATTCAGTCTTTTCCTGGTGGCCGGCACCGGCATAGCCGTTGATCGTCGTATCGCTGATGTACTCTAAGAGTTTCGTGCCGCGGTCCTGTACGACCGGCAGATTGAACAGTTCCGGATGATTGTCGATGAAGTTTACATTATAAGAACCGTCGACAAATTCCGGGCTTCTCAAAACGTTGATCAAGAAACCGATATTGGTCTTGACGCCGCGGATACGGAATTCCTGAAGGACGCGGAGCATCTTCTGAACGGCTTTAGCATGATCGAGGCCGTAAGTCGTCGACTTGACCAAGAGCGAATCATAGTACGGCGTAATAATCGCACCTGTATAAGCGTTACCGCTATCGAGACGGACGCCGAAGCCGCCGCCGCTGCGGTATACCGTGATTTTACCGGAATCAGGCATGAAGTTGTTCATCGGGTCTTCCGTCGTAATACGGCACTGGATAGCATTGCCGAGGCAGTGGACAGAATCCTGAGACTTAATGCCGATTTCATCGCTGTCAAGGGCATAGCCTTCAGCGACTTTAATCTGGGTCTGGACGATGTCGATACCCGTAATCATTTCGGTAACCGTGTGTTCTACCTGGACACGGGGGTTAACTTCGATGAAGTAGAAGTTGCCGTCAGGGGTAACCAAAAATTCAACCGTACCGGCATTGACGTAATGAACGTTTTTCATCAATTTCAAGGCAGCATCGCAGATCTTCTGGCGAAGTTCTACCGGCAGGGCCGAAGCCGGAGCCGTTTCGACGACCTTCTGATGACGACGCTGAATGGAGCAGTCACGTTCAAAGAGGTGAATGACGTTGCCGTGTTCGTCGCCCATGATCTGAACTTCGATGTGTTTCGGATTGATGATACACTTTTCAAGATAAATTTCATCGCTGCCAAAAGCCAGCTGAGCTTCCGATTTTGCCCGTTCATAAGCATCGCGCAGTTCTTCCATGGAGTCGACCATACGCATGCCGCGGCCGCCGCCGCCATTAACGGCTTTCAACATAATCGGGAGACCTACTTCTTTGGCAAACGATTCGACTTCTTCATAGCTTTCAACGCGGCCGTCGCTGCCGGGAATATACTGGATACCGGCCTTCTTTGCCTGAATACGGGCATTGATCTTATCGCCGAACATGATAAGGTGTTCAACCTTCGGGCCGATAAAGATAATACCTTCTTCTTCACAGCGTTTCGCTAAGTCCGCATTTTCGGACAAGAATCCGTAACCGGGATGAATGGCATCGACGTCGTGCTCATGGGCAATACGGATAATATCTTCAATATCTAAATATGCATCTACCGGTTTTTTGCCTTCACCGACCAGATACGATTCATCTGCGCGGAAACGATGCAGCGACAGCGAATCTTCTTTGGAATAAATCGCAATCGTGCGGATTCCCAGTTCATTACAAGCCCGGAAAACACGAATTGCAATTTCTCCGCGGTTGGCAACTAAAACCGAACGAATTTTTTTCATGAAAATACCCTCCTGCGTATAAAGATTAAATCAGACCGGTAAACGCACAGCATATCGACGCCCATACATTCACCGCTTTCTCTATTATAGCAAAATGGAAAAACATTACAAGAGACGGCCACTTTGTATACAAAGAAATACTGTATACACGCGACATAAAGTTAATTTATCAATAAATATTCCCCTTCAGCGCTTCATGAACCGCATGACCAAAATCGTTCCCTCGTAGAGAAAAATCAAGGGCACGGCAATGGCCGTCTGTGTGATCATATCCGTCGTCGGCGATACGACACCGGCAAAGATAAAGGCTCCGACGACAAAGAATCGCCGTTTTTGCCGCAGTGACTTCCCCGTAACCAGCCCCAACTTGGACAGGATAATGAGGGCCAGGGGCAATTCAAAGCCGATGGCAAAGGGCAGGACAAAGGCGACGAAAAAGGACAAGTAAGCGGCCAAAGAAAACATCGGCTGCAGGGACACGGCAGAAAAGCTCATGAAAAATCGGACAGCCTGCGGGAATACGACGAAGAAGGAAAAGGCCGCCCCGCCATACCATAAGATGAGGGCTGCCGGCAGAAACCACAGAACAGCCCGCTCCTCTTTTTCATGCAGGGCCGGTTTCAAAAACCGCCATAATTCATAACAGTGGATAGGCAGGGTCACAAATAATCCCGTTACAGCTGCGACTTGGATGTAAGAAAAGAAGACTTCTGCCGGATTCAAAAAATACAGTCTTCCTGCCGGTGCTGAGATGACGGCAATGATATCATCTACATAAGTATAGGCAGCGATACTGCCGATGAGCCAGGCAGCCAGCGAAAAGAGGAGACGCCGCCTCAGTTCCGCTAAATGAAGGGTTATAGGAGCTTTTTCTTCAGTCATAGAAATCCCCTTCCTTTAACAAAAATAGGAAAAGGTCCTGTCACATAGCGACAGGACCCTTTCGATGCCGTACAACAGTTATTTATTATACGTAATGAATTCGGGATGGATCATAACGGTCTTCATGCGGTTTGTCTTCTGCCGTTGCCTGGGGATAACCGAGGGCTACGATGGCAAAGGGGGTCACGCCTTTCGGAGCGCCCAAGGCACGACGTACCAAAACTTCGCGAGCCCGATAAGGGGTAACGCCAAGCCAGACAGCACCGAGATCAAGGTGTACCGCTTCGATGAGGATGTTTTCAACAGCAGCACTGAGATCGAGTGAAGCAAAAGCAGGAAAACGCATATTTTCGTCACGAGAACAAACGACAATCGCCAGGGCAGCGCCGTTGGCACAGCCGGCATACGGACTGCATTGAGACAAGTCCTGCATGACACGTTTGTCGCGGACCACATAAAATTCCCAAGGCTGTTGATTTCCGGCAGATGGAGCAGCCATTGCAGCATGCAGCAGCTTTTCTATCTTTTCATCTTCTACCATAGTGGGCAAAAATTTACGGATACTCCGTCTGGCAAAGATTTCATTCATGTAAATCGACTCCTCCCTATAATCATTTATCTATTTTATTATAACATATTTAGATAGGAAGAAAACAGTGGCTAACAGAAAAAGAGTATGCCCCTTTTTCTTTCTATATATATCTATAATATGAGCGGATCTCTTTTTCGCCCCTACAAAGATAAGGATAACATTCGGCTAAAATACGGCGGTCCTACGGAAGGAACTGCAGTCACCAGAACCAGCTTGCAGACAAGCTGTGCAGGCACCTCGATATGAATCTACTTCAGGATAAAAAAAGAACTGCAACACATTGCTGTAAAAGGCTTTGTGCTGCAGTTCTTAATGATTTGGTGCCGAGGGAGGGACTTGAACCCTCACGGTGTTACCCGCCTGATTTTGAGTCAGGTGCGTCTGCCATTCCGCCACCCCGGCATATCTCTTGTGCCTTGCAGAAATTTTACTCAGTGCTTGGCACAAGATTAATTATACCATAATGGAGAGAATCGTCAAGTATTTTTTACGAAAGATTTAATGGCCCGGCGTAGCTTCTTCTTCCAAATCGTCGGACAGATCTTTCTTTTCTTCTTTCAAATAATCGAAGTATTTTTTCGTCTCTGCTACGACGACACCACTCAAGCCGATGAGGGCAATGAGGTTCGGAATAGCCATCAGACCGTTTACGATATCAGCCAGGATCCAGATGACATCGAGTTTAATGAAAGCACCGCAGGCGACGAGAGCGATGAAGATAATGCGGTAGGGCATAATGCCTTTAACACCGACGAGGTATTCAACGCAGCGTTCGCCGTAGTAGTTCCAGCCGAGGATCGTCGTGAAAGCAAAGAGGGTAAGTCCGATGCAGAGGATGATGCTGCCATACGTCGGGAAGGCCATCGTAAAGGCGGCATTGGTAAGAGCTGCCCCGTTGACGTCACCCATCCAAGCCCCGCTGACGACCAAGACGAGACCCGTCAAGGTGCAGATGATGATCGTATCGATGAAGGTACCGGTCATAGAAATGAGGCCCTGTTCAGCCGGCCATTTTGTTTTAGCAGCAGCTGCAACAATCGGTGCACTGCCGAGACCCGATTCGTTGGAGAAGACGCCGCGGGCTACCCCATTTCGCATGGCAACCAATACCGTAGCTCCAAGGAAACCACCGGCAGCCGCCGTCGGAGTGAAGGCGCTGACGAGAATCTGTTCAATAGCTGCCGGAACTTTATCGGCAAAGATGACCAAGAAAGCAACCGTCGAGATGATGTAGATAATGGCCATAGCCGGAACGACTTTAGACGCTACGCGGGCGATGGACTGCAGGCCGCCAATCGTAATAGCTGCAACCAGGATGGTCAGGACGACGGCCGTATATTCGACGGGAATGCTTGTCGTCAGCCGCGTGATTTCAACGATGGAGTTGACCTGAGCAAAGGTCCCGATACCGAAGAAGGCGACGAGGACGCCGAAGAAGGCAAACAAGAAAGCCAAGGGTTTATATTTTTTGCCTAACCCATTTTCGATGTAGTACATCGGGCCGCCGGCGATTTCACCGTTCTTGTCGACCGTCCGATACTTAACGGCTAAACAACCTTCAGCGTATTTTGTAGCCATACCGACGAAGGCTGCCATCCACATCCAGAAAATGGCTCCGGGACCGCCGGCATGAACAGCCGTCGCGACACCGACGATATTGCCGGTACCGACCGTAGCTGCCAAAGCCGTACATAAAGCTTTAAAGCTGTCTACGTCACCATCGCCCTGGTTCTTAGCTGTGAAGATGAGCTTCAAGGCTCTCGGCAGCTTCGAAATCTGCAGCAAACGAAGGCGAGCCGTCAATAAGATACCGGTCCCGATAAGCAGGATCAATAAAGGCGGTCCCCAAATAAAACTGTCAATGGCATTCAATGTTTCCAACATCTTGCATACTCCCCTTTTAGTGTATTTTAGTATAATAACATAAAAAAAGACCTATCATCATCACTCTGAAGAGATAGGTCCTAAAAGGTCGCAGAAAAATAAAGGCTTTCTTCCGCTAGCTCTGTCCTTTTGCCTGAGAGATTAGAAACAATATCCTTGCACCTTCGGCGCCCAAATGGGACTCTCCAGAGTCGTGTCCACACACGGTCCCACCCCTTAAGGGGCACCTGAGAGTTTGACTCCGTCGGTAGGCTGTGCCTTCTCCCGTGTGTTTCGTTCACGCAATATGTATGATGTGCTGTTATTATAACGCTGCTGTAAAAAAAATGCAAGCCCTTTGTGGAAATTTGTCCGTATTGACGATACTATCGGGACAAATCTGCTCCGGAAAAGGCATAGGGCAGGAGTTCTTCCCAAGAAACAACCTGTACGCCGCCCTTCATATCGGCCATGATAATCCGCGGAATGCGAAACTCGGCCATGACCTGTCGGCAGGCGCCGCAGGGCGAACAAGGCCCGTCCGTATCGGCGACGACAGCCAGGGCTTTAAAGCCTCTCTCCCCTTCGGAAAGAGCCTTAAAAATGGCCGTCCGTTCGGCGCAGTTGCTTAAAGGGTAACTGGCATTTTCGATGTTGCATCCTCCATAGACGCGGCCTGATTCCATCAGCACGGCAGCCCCTACCGAAAAATGGGAATAAGGACTGTATGAATGACGGCGATATTCCTTGGCGGCGTCGATGAGCTCGGCATCAGTCACAGTGAAGCGCCCCTTTCAGATGATCCAGAGACCGTTCTGCCGTCTGCTGCCACTTGAGCGGCGTCAAAGCAATATGGCCGTCGCGGACGCAGGCGACGTCACTGTCCGGAGGGGCCGTCGTCATGTCAATGTCACCGACAATTCGATAGCAGACGCTGTCGTCCAGGTCTCGTTTTTCAGCGATGACATTGTGGTAAATCTGGACAGTCTGCGACGTAATCCGGACGTTTTTCAGGCTGATTTCCCCTTCAGGCGGCACGTTGACGTTGACAATACCGGGGAAACGGCCTTGGAGAGTAATCTTTTGAATCAATTGCCACATCAACTGCGCCGTCTTGACGCATCGTT
Source organism: uncultured Megasphaera sp. (assembly GCF_900539295.1). Lineage (GTDB taxonomy): Bacteria > Bacillota > Negativicutes > Veillonellales > Megasphaeraceae > Megasphaera. The sequence continues at coordinate 40,807 of NZ_UQBH01000013.1, read as the reverse complement.
CTTCCGTCAGGTTGATCATCGATACGGCAAAAGCCGGCAGGCCGTAGTACGGGCCTTCCATAGCGGCTGATACCGTCCCCGAATAGAGGACGTCACTGCCAAGGTTATAGCCGTCGTTGATACCGGAAATGATAAGATCCGGCTGATCATCCTTGAGGAAGAATTCGAGGGCCATTTTGACGCAGTCTACAGGCGTTCCGGAGACGGCGATTTCCCGAATGCCTTCTTCATGGGACATTTCCTGACAGTAAAGGGGCTTATTAATCGTCATCGAATGGGAGGCAGCACTGCGCTGGCCATTCGGCGCAACGACAGTCAGCCGGCATCCATGGGCCGAAAGTTCTCGTTTTAACGTCTGCAGGCCCAGGGCCTTCAACCCGTCATCATTGGTCAACAAAATGTGCATAATAAACCTCCTACTTTTTATTTTCCTTCCGCAGCAGAGCCGCGCTTTCATAGGATAACGCCCTGGTGTGCGGGGTGTGACTCCATTTCATCTTATGCCTGTCTTTGAAACCGAGGAAGTTGACGGGAATCCAGCTGTACATGAAAAGGGGATACACGATGAGGTACAGCCAGGATTTACGGGGAACCTTGATCTGCAGTAAGACGATGATAGGAATGAGATATTGTCCGACACCGATGATCGTCCAAATCTGGACGGGCACGATGGTGTTCAAAATATTGGTATAAAAAGGCCAATAGGAATTAATCGATGCCAGTACAGCGTATATCGTCGAAGCCATCATAAAAAAAGGCTGGGACAAGGTAATGATACCGTCAAGCATACGAATATTTCCCGTTTTGATGCCCCGGGCAAACAACTTGGGAATGAAGCGCCCGCCGCAGTCGCACTGTCCTTGAGCCCAGCGCTTTCGCTGACGACAGGACTGCATGAAGCCGACGACTTTTTCGTCATAAATGATGGCATCATGGGCCCAACAGGTCCGCACGCCTTCGAGGAGGACCTTCATGGAAAATTCCATGTCTTCCGTCAGGCAGTCGCAGCCCCAGCCGTACTTGCGGACGATTTCCGTTGCAATGCACATCCCCGTACCGCCTAAAGCCGTCGACAAACCGATGTTGTATTTAGCCAAATGCCACATGTGGTTGATCAGCCAAAAAGCGATGGAAAAGGTACCGGCAATCCAAGAGTCGGTCGGATTCTTGGAATCCATATAGCCTTGGATGACCTTCTCCCCTTTCAACAGGTGATGGTTCATTTCCCGCAAAAATTCGGGATGGACCAAGTTGTCGGCGTCAAAGACGACAAAGGCATCGTATTGCTTTTCCTGAGCCAGCATTTGAGAAAACATCCAGTCCAGAGCATAGCCCTTGCCGACTTCTTCCTTATTGGTCCGGACTTTGACGATGGCTCCGTGTTCACGGCAGATGTCAGCCGTATTATCCGTACAGTTATCGGCAACGACGTAGATATCGTACATGTCCTTCGGATAATTAAGCTGTTTTAAATTATCGATGAGCTGCCAAATGACCCGCTCTTCGTTATGCGCACAAATGACGGCAGCGAAAGTATGCTTTGGGGCTGCCGTACTGTGCTCGCGCCGCTTCATCAGACCGAAGCAGGCTAACGTAAAGTAATATAGTGAATAAAAAACGATGATGACCTGTATGGGTATCATGATGATATCCAAAATATGTTCCATATGCGACTCTCCCTAAAGACTTAGCGAGCTGCTGCGACGTTCATGGCCGTATTGACTAACCCGAAGATAATGTACAGTAAGAATGGCATCGTAATGATCAAATGCCAATCAACAACATACAAGACCAAGGCCCCGATAATGACGGCAATCGCCAGAGCCGATTTATGGAGTACGTCAGGGCTGGCACCTTTGAAGTCCGGGTGGTGGATCTGGCTGACCAAATTATATCCCAAGAGGACGACTAAAATCGCGACCAACCACGGCGGAAGCACGGCACCGGAAATGACGAAGGTCGCAATGAGGCAGCCGCCGTTCGGGATCGGCATGCCTTGGAAATAACCGTGGACGACGCCGGTATTGAGATTGAAACGAGCCAGGCGAATGCCGCCCAGGGCTGCATAAATAATAGCAGGAATCGCGCCGACCCAGCCTAAGGTCTGCAAGGAATAGGTATAAATCAAGAAAGCCGAAGCAGCCCCAAAAGATACGACGTCTGACAGGGAATCCAGTTCTTTGCCAAATTCACCGGCAACGCCGAGAGCCCGGGCTGAACGGCCGTCACAGGCATCACAGACGACAGCCAGGAGAATGCAGATTCCGGCCCAAACAAATTCCCCATGGAGTGTCATCATCATACTCAGGACACCAAAACTCAGGTTTCCTGACGTAAACAGACACGGTATTATCTTCTTCATGAAACAATCCTCCCTATTATCGATTCACCGCCGCGAACTTTATCGCCTTTTTCGACAGTGATTTCAACGTTGTCACGTACATAGATTTCTGCACAGGAACCGAATTTTATCATGCCGTATAACTGGCCATGCTGTAATTCATCACCCAACGTGACCCAGGAGACAATGCGCCGGGCCAGGACGCCGGCAATGATATTAACCAAAATATCCGTACGTGCCGAATGAATGCCGATGGAATAGCGTTCATTTTCGTAGCCGACACCATCTTTATAAGCCGGACGGAATCGGCCGCAGGTATACTGCTGGAAGTCAATCGTTCCCGGCAAAGGCGCCCGATTGACGTGGGCATCGAAAATAGACAGGAAGATAATGATTTTCCGGCACCTTTGATTCAGATACGAGTCTTCCTCGACCTCTTCGATACCGACGACAGTACCGTCAGCAGGCGATACTAAAAGGCTGTCATCGGCCGGCGGTCTGCGCCGGGGGTTGCGGAAAAAATACATAAAATACAAGGCCAGCAAAACCGGCAGGGCTGCCGCATAGGCATTGATAAAATAGCCTGCCGCCACGGCCAGTAAAAGCGGCACAATGATAAATGGGTAGCCGTCTTCTACAATATAAGGTTTGTTTAAGACATCACTATTCAATTCATCACCTCAAATCACTGACTCCGTTTGCTGCCCTTCACAGCGATGACGAACTTCGGCAGAGCCAGCATACGCTTAAAGCGTGTCGGCTCTTTGATGAGACGATAGAGCCATTCCAAGCGGTTTTCCTGCATCCATTTCGGAGCTCGGGCCGCTTTGCCGGCCAAGACATCAAAAGTCCCGCCAACACCCATACAGACGCAAGGGCCGAGTTCATACAAATGCTCGTGTATCCATTTTTCTTGCTTCGGCACGCCGAGGGCGACTAAGAGAATCCTCGTTCCCTTGCTGCCGATTTCTTCAATGATCTGTTTTTCTTCATCGACGGAGAAAAAGCCAGAATGAGTCCCGACGACATTGAGCGTCCCTAATTGCCGCTTCAGATTGGCTGCTGCCTGATCGGCAATGCCGGGAGCACCTCCAAAGAGGTAGACAGCCGTTTGGCGTGCAGCTGCTTCTTGCAGCAGACTGCACGCCAAATCGACACCTGTAACACGTTCTTTAAATTTCTTGCCCTGTTGCTCTGCAGCCCACAAGACGCCGGCCCCATCGGGAACTACCAGGTCGGCCTGCTGCAGGATTTGAGCCAGTTCGGAATCGGACTGGGCCCGCATGACCATTTCCGCATTGGCCGTCGCAATGGAAGCAGCACGGCCTTCATCGATACACTTGAAGGCCAGTGCCTGCGCTTCTTTCATAGTGACATTGCCAATGGGAACGGACAAGATATCGATTATACTAGTCAACGTATACCCTCCGCCCTGCTTAGTTTACGCTGTAATTCGGAGCTTCTTTCGTGATATTGACATCGTGAGGATGGCTTTCACGAAGACCGGCTGCGGTAATCTGGATGAACTGCGTATTTTCAATCATTTCTTTGATGTTGTGGCAGCCACAGTAGCCCATGGATGCCCGAAGACCGCCGACCATCTGATAAATCGTATCGGCAGCAGGTCCTTTGTAAGGTACACGGCCTTCAATGCCTTCCGGAACGAGTTTCTTCGCATTAGCATCTTCCTGGAAGTAACGGTCTTTACTGCCCGATTCCATGGCAGCCAAGGATCCCATACCGCGGTATTCTTTGTAGCTTCGGCCCTGGTAAATAACCGTTTCGCCCGGACTTTCTTCCGTACCGGCAAGGAGATTGCCCATCATGACAACGTTGCCGCCGGCTGCAATGGCTTTAGCCATATCGCCGGAGTATTTGATGCCGCCGTCAGCAATGACAGGAATGCCGTAGCGCTGTGCAACTTTTGCGCATTCATGAACGGCCGTGATCTGCGGTACGCCGATACCGGCGACGATACGAGTCGTGCAGATGGAGCCCGGTCCGATACCGACTTTAACGGCGTCGACACCGCATTCAATGAGGGCTTCCGTAGCAGCGCCGGTTGCGACGTTGCCGGCAATAACCGGAAGGTGAGGATACATCTTCTTGATTTCTTTCAGCGTATTGAGTACGCCCAAGGAATGGCCGTGAGCCGTATCGATAACGACGACGTCGACTTTAGCAGCGACGAGAGCATCGAGGCGGTCGGTCATGTCATGGGTGACACCGACAGCAGCTGCGACCAAGAGGCGGCCGTTGCCGTCTTTTGCCGAATTCGGATATTTCGTAGCTTTTTCAATGTCTTTAATTGTGATTAACCCCTGCAGGTTGCCTTCTTTATCGACGAGGGGCAATTTTTCAATGCGGTGCTTGCGGAGAATTTCTTTAGCGTCTGCCAGGGATGTGCCGACAGGAGCCGTAATCAGATTTTCCTGGGTCATGATATCGCCGATGCGGCGGCTCATGTCTTCTTCAAAGCGCATGTCACGGTTGGTGATGATACCGACGAGTTTGCCGTCGACCGTAATAGGTACACCGGAGATGCGATATTTCCCCATCAATTCATTGGCATCGGCCAAGAGATTGTCAGGGTGAAGGAAAATGGGATCGATGATAATGCCGTGTTCCGACCGTTTTACCTTGTCGACTTCACGGGCCTGAGCTGCAATGGACATATTCTTATGAATAACGCCAATGCCGCCTTCGCGGGCAACGGCAATCGCCATAGGGGCTTCCGTTACCGTATCCATACCGGAACTCATAATAGGAATATTCAGTTTGATATCGCGGGTCAGGTTCGTTGATACGTCCACTTCTTTCGGAAGTACGTCAGACTTGGCCGGAACCAAGAGAACGTCATCAAATGTCAAACCTCTCATACCAAATTTATCAGATCTCATATTTGCACCTCTGTTTTGAAAAATATAAGAAATAAAAGGGGTAAATCCCCTTAAATAGCTTATCCCTTATTATAACTGAAATCACCTGTTCTGTACATAATTTTAAAGTAATTTTTCTCATCAGTTGTTCAAGAGACCGGCAAAAGACTTGCCAAACCGCCGCTTCAGAGCTGCCTCGACGGCCTCGGTATTTCCCGACTCCTGCCACCACTGCCGTGCCGCATCGCGGGCCGCTTCCAGGATGGCCACGTCGTTTATGATATCGGCAGCCTTTAAGTCCGGAAGGCCGTGCTGGAGGTAGCCGAAGAGCTGGCCTGAACCGCGGAGGAGCAGGTCCTTTTCGGCCAGGGTAAAACCGTCGTGAATCGTCTCCATCCACTTAAGGCGCTTTTTCGTCTCTTCCGTGCCGCCCTTGGCCATGAGGATGCAGTAAGCCTGAAGGTCGCCGCGTCCTACGCGGCCGCGCAGCTGATGGAGCTGAGCCAGGCCGAAGCGCTCGGCACCGTCGATGAACATGATCGTCGCATTAGGGACGTTGACGCCGACTTCGATGACGCTCGTCGCCACCAACAGGTCGATGTCCCCCTGTTGAAAGGCTTCCATGACAGCTTCCTTCTCTTTACCGGCCATGCGGCCGTGGACCAGGCCGCAGGTGCGATTCTTGAAAAACTTATGGCGCAGCTCTTCATAGAGATCGGTCGCCGCCTGGAGATCGACGGACTCAGATGCTTCTACCAAAGGACAGACGACGTAGCATTGCTGACCTTCAGCCATGAGCTTGTCCATAAAGGTATAGACCCGGCGGCGCAAGGCTTCACCGACGGCATAAGTCTTAACCGTCTTGCGCCCCGGCGGCAGTTCACGGATAGACGACACGTCGAGATCGCCATAGAGCGACAGGGTAAGCGTCCGGGGAATGGGCGTCGCCGTCATGAATAAAGCATGGGGTTCCTGCCCTTTCCGGGCCAGAGCCGACCGCTGCCGGACGCCGAAGCGATGCTGTTCATCGGTGACGACCAATCCCGGACTGCGAAAGACGACATCTTCCTGAATCAAGGCATGGGTCCCGATGAGGATGTCAATCGTCCCCTCTTGAAGGTCTTCTAAGAGCTGCTGCCGTTCTTTAGCCGTCGTCCGGCCGGTCAAAAGGGCGATGGTGACGTCGAGGCCGTCAAAGAGTCGGAGAAATTCTTCATAGTGCTGAGCCGCCAAAATCCCCGTCGGTGCCATCAGCGCCCCCTGGTAGCCGTTTTCGACGATTTTTGCCAAGGCCAGGGCAGCGACGACGGTCTTCCCCGAGCCGACATCCCCTTGAACTAGGCGCTGCATGGCCGCTTCACTTTCCATGTCATTCTGAATATCTAAGAAGGCCTGTGTCTGCCCCTTGGTCAGCGTAAAAGGCAGGTGTTCATAAAAGGCGCGAAGCAGCTTCCCGTTAGGGCCGCACTTGATGCCCTGACGCCGGCCTTCACGGTGGCGGCGCAGCAGGAGGCCGAGCTGCATGTCGAAGAGCTCTTCAAAGGCCAGTTGGCGCCGCGCCTGTTCTTTAGCCTCCATAGACGACGGAAAATGGAGGTTTTCATAGGCCGCGAGCGACGGCAGCTGCGAAAATACCGAATGGCGGCCTGCTTCCCAGCCGGGAATGATTTCCGGATGAACCGCCGCCACATCGAGGGCACTCCGGACAGCCTTTCTCAGGTCCTGCTGGCGAAGTCCGTCTGTCAGTCCATAGACGGGGACGAAACCGGCCCCTTCCACCCGCCCCTCTTCCGTGTCGGGAGAATTCATCTGACGACGGCCGTAGGCCCATTCCAATTTCCCAAAGGCGGTCAAGGTCATGCCGACCTTGAACTGCCGTTTCTTAAACGCCTGGTTGAACCAGACCAATTCGACGGCGCCCGTCCCGTCACTGACGGCCACCTTCAAAAGGGACAGCCCGCGCCTCGGTCGCGCTTCTTGAACTGAGGCCACGGTGCCGCATAAAAGTACGGCCTCCCCGGTTCCGCACGGTGCCTGACCGATGGGCAGGCAGTGGCTTCGGTCCTCATAGTCGCGGGGAAAATACTGCAGGAGGTCCGTTACCGTCGTAAGGTGCAGCCGGGCAAAAAGCGCTTCCTTACGAGGTCCGATACCTTTTATATCGCGAATAGAAAATTCCATAAAAAAAACTCCTTGTCAAGAACTTTCATTTATTGTATCATATTTTGTAGGCTTTTTATAAATAAAACTTGCGTTGCCCTATGATTTATGATAAGATTTATACGTTGTACTGTTGATGGTGCAGGGAGGTGTAACTAATGGCAAACTTTTGCGAAGTATGTGGTAAAGGAACAATGAGCGGCATGAATGTCAGCCATTCCCACGTCAAAACGAAAAAAACCTGGAAACCGAATATCCAGCGAGTCCGCGCTATCGTCGACGGCGAAATCAAACGAGTTAACGTCTGCACTCGTTGCCTTCGTTCCGGCAAAGTCCAGCGCGATGTTTAATGACTATCAAAAAAGCGTTGCCTTAGGAGGCAGCGCTTTTTTTAGTATCTGAAAGCATACAGGGAACCGCCGCCCTTCCCTGCAGGACAATTGACAGCAGAGAAAACAAAAAGGATTGGGTCTCAGACCGAATCCTTTTTTATTTTGCCCCGAGGCTTATCCCTCATCGGGGTACAATTCTTTATTTCGTTTGACGATTTCCATGACTAAGTTTGCAGTTTCTTCGATGGCTTTCGACGACACATCGATAATCGGGCAGTGCAGGCGGCGCATGACGCCTCTGGCATATTCCAATTCTTCATTGATCCGTTCGATATTGGCGTAGCTGGCGTTGGCATCAAGGCCCATGCTGCGCAGCCGTTCCGAGCGGATGAAGTTCAACTTAAAAGGATCGATGATGAGGCCGACGATTTTACGGGCCGGGATCTGGAACAGTTCCGGCGGTAGGTTGACTTCCGGCACCAAAGGAAGGTTGGCCGCCTTGACTCGTTTATGAGCCAAATACATCGACAACGGCGTCTTTGACGTCCGCGACACACCGACGATGACGATGTCGGCCTTTAAAAAGCCCATAGGGTTCTTGCCGTCATCGTATTTTACAGCGAATTCAATGGCTTCGACGCGCTTAAAGTATTCTTCGTCGAGCTGGTGAATCATGCCGGCCTTCAAGGTCGGTTCCGTATCGGTCAAGGTACCGACACCGGAGAGCATAGGGCCGATGATGTCGACGACGGTGACATTGGTCGACGCTGTCAAATCCTTCAATTTACGGCGCAAAGTCGGTGAAATGATGGTATAGCAAATCATGGCCTGGTCGGCTTCCGCCTTGCGTACCAGTTCTTCGATCTGCTGCTCCGAACGGATATAGGGGACGCGGATAATATTAAATTCTTGCTTATCGTATTGGCTTGCCGCTGCCCGGGCGACGCGTTCTGCCGTCTCCCCCAAGGAGTCGGAGCAAGCATAAATAATCGGCTTTTTCAAGATTATCTCCTTCCTAACCCACATTCTACAAACAACCGGTTAATGTTTGTCTTTGAAATTCTTCCGATGACCTGCAGTTCCTTTTTATCATCTTCGTCACTGGTAATGACGTTGACGACGGGAAGACAGTCTATTTCATATTCGTTCAAACGCTGGGCGGCGACGATGGCCTTTTCATCAGGCTGTACATAAATCACCTTACTCACCGGCGTCATGACCATTCTTACCGGCAGGGTTCTAAGGTCATTGCTGCCCATAGCTGTCTTTAATAAATCCTTTCGCGATACGACGCCGGCCAGAATATTGTCGGTTCCGACGAACACCGTCCCCACATCTTCCGTGAACATGGCAATAATAGCATCATAGGCACTCGTATGCTCGCCGACAATGACCGGCTGAGACAGGCAGGACTCAATGGTAATATCGGTAATGGCCCGCGACAGCAGGTCCTTTTCCTTGTTGCCTGTAAAAAAATAGCCTAATTTCGGACGAGCGTCTATAAGCCCCAGCATCGTCAAAATAGCCAGGTCTGAACGCAGGGCTGCCCGCGTCACATGAAGGCGGTTGGCAATATGCTGACCCGTAATCGGACTGTTTTCCTTTACGATTTGTAAAATCTTCTCCTGACGTTCCGATAACATAGCGTCTTTTCACCTCCTATGCACCAATAGCACTCTCATTCGCTTACTATCATATCATATATAGCCCGGTTAGGCGATATAAAGTATACATTATTTATAATCATATCATACCGGATAGCCCTGCCAGAAAAAGGCGGTCCAATCATTTCGTTGGACCGCCTTTCTTCGGCTCACTTCGTCACGGGACGATTACCACGTATAATCTTCTGTGTCAACACGGCCTCTTCCGGTCAGCGAATCGAGGAGGATACGCTGTTCAACCTGGGCAATATTCTTGCGCGTCGAAATGACGGCGTCCGGGTTGACGGAAATGGAGTCGATGCCGCTCTTAACCAAGAATTCAGCAAAATCAGGATAGACACTCGGTGCCTGGCCGCAGATAGAAACGGTCTTGCCATCTTTGTGTGCTACTTCGATGAGATGGCGGATAGCCCGTTTTACAGCTAAATTCCGTTCGTCAAAGAGAGGTGCTACCGTATCGTTGTCGCGGTCGCAGCCCATGACCAACATCGTCAAATCGTTAGAGCCGATGGAGTAGCCGTCGACGAACTGGTTGAACTGGTCCGCCAAGATGATGTTCGACGGGATTTCAGCCATGAGCCATACTTTGAAGTCCGGCCCGCGATGGAGACCTTCCTGAGCCATGAGGTCGACGACTTTCTGCATTTCATCGACGCGGCGGCAGAAGGGAATCATGACGTTAAGGTTCTTGAAGCCGTATTCTTCACGGACTTTGCGGACAGCCTGCAGTTCGAGTTTAAAGGCTTCTACGTACTTGGGATCGTAATAGCGGGATGCACCGCGCCAGCCAAGGAGAGCGCTGCTTTCCTGGGGTTCGTATTTATCGCCGCCTTTAAGATTGCGGTATTCACTCGATTTAAAGTCGCTCAGGCGCAGGGTTACCGGACGCGGAGCCAGAGCCTGGCAAACTTTGCGGATGCCTTCCGACAATTGATCGACGACGTGATCCGGACGGCCCGTTTCGATGAGGTACAAGGGATGTTCGTGAATGAAGGTCGTCCAAATAAATTCTTCACGCATGAGGCCGATGCCGTCGCAGGGCAGGGCTCCGTATTTTTCAGCGAGATCAGGGTTGCCGAGGTTCATATAAATCTTGGTTCCCGTAACCGGTACCGATTCGGCAGCGACGACGGTCGCACCGGCGGCACCGCCGGCGGCATCTGCACTCTTCGGTTTGATCAAGTCGGCTACGACGCCTTCATAGACGATGCCGTTCGTCGCATCGACGGTGATTTCAGCTCCATCGGGAATAGTCGTCGTCGCTTCGACGCTGCGGCTCTTAGTCCCGACGATGCAGGGAATGCCCAATTCACGGCTGACAATGGAAGCATGGCAGGTCATACCGCCGGCATCAGTTACGATGGCTTTCGCCTTCTTCATAGCCGGCACCCAGTCGGGAGCCGTCATGGTCGTTACCAAGATTTCACCGTCTTTAAATTCAGCGATTTTCGACGGGTCGAGGATGACGTGAGCTTTACCGGCAGCGCTGCCCGGACTTGCCGGCAGGCCTTTTACGATGACATTGCGGTCCGTCGTCGCAGCAACCGGTTCAGCTGCAGCTTCGCTCTTTTCTTTATTCTTCTTGGACCAAACCGTTTCCGGACGAGCCTGAAGGAGCCATACTTTATTCGTCCGTTCGTCTACGCCCCATTCCATATCCATGTAGCAGCCGTAGTGTTTTTCGATTTTCTTGGCATAGACAGCCAGTTCACGGATCTGTTCGTCCGTAATGACCTGCTGTTTCTGCAGTTCAGGAGGAACCAACCGTTCTTCACAGTCTCCGCCGGGTTTACGAACCAGTTCAACGGGTTTCGTATTGACCATACGCGATACGATGGACAAATCATCTTTACGAATCTTGAAGTTATCCGGCGTGACCGTCCCTTGAACGACGTATTCGCCAAGGCCCCAGGCCCCTTCAATGGTAATCGTCGTGTCATCACCCGTGACTAAATCGACGGTGAACATGACGCCGGCCGATTTGGAAAAAACCATCATCTGGACAGCGGCGCTCAAAGCGACGGACAGGTGATCAAAGCCTTGTTTCGTCCGGTAATACGTAGCGCGGTCGGTAAAGGTCGAGGCATAGCATTCCTTAACTTTTTGGATGACCATGTCGGCCCCCTGGACGTTGAGATACGTATCCTGCTGGCCGGCAAAGCTGGCGTCGGGCAGGTCTTCCGCCGTAGCGCTGGAACGAACGGCGACGAAAGGCTGCGCTTCGCCGACTTTCTTACCTAATTCTTCATAGCTCTTACGGATTTCTTCCGCTAAATCAGCCGGCATCTGCGCATCACAGATAGCTTGACGGATTTTAGCCGTAACATCGCGGAGCTGAACGGCGTCTTCAACGTCAGTCAGTCCTTTCAATAATTCCGGAATCTTCACATCCATACCCGTTTCATGCATAAAATGGCGGTATCCGGCAGCCGTCGTCGCAAACCCATAAGGAACGGGAACGTCCGTCTGGGACGTCAATTCACCGAGAGACGACGATTTGCCGCCGACGAGAGCTACGTCAGCTCTGCGCAGTTCATCAAACCATAATACGTATGCCTTTTCTCTATCCATTGCCATCATCTTTACCTCCTGCTGCTGTACTTAATTGTATATGCTAAATTACCTGTTTTCTACGTTTATAGTACGCTAATAATCCTAAAATGTCAATGGTTATTTCAAAATATCGAGTTATTCGCCTTATAATAGTACACTATATATAAAATTTTTTCAGATTCAGTATAGCGTAAAACGTTTTAAAAACAGGGGTTCCTTTAAAGTTTCTCAACCTCTTTCATATATATAGGATAATAAAGCCGATTGTGGTATAATAAGAAGCTAGTAATATTTAATTTATATAATAACCTTAATATGATTACAAACGTCACGTAGGAGGAAAAAATGTATACACCCAGACGCAGAGCAAAAAAAGCCAAAGAGGCCGGTCCATTTCGCCGCATCCGCCTTTTTATCGCCTTATGCCTTGTCGTTTTTGCCGGCTTAGGGTTTGGCTATATTTTTGCTGCCTATCAGAGCTTACCGACCGTAAGCAATAGTATGCGGCCTGCTGTGTCGTCCCAGGTCTTTGATGCCCACGGACGGCTGATTACGACCCTTCATTCCGACCAAAACCGGCTGCCGATCGATATCAATAAAGTGCCGCAAAATCTGCAGAACGCCTTTATCGCAGCTGAAGACAACCGCTTTTATCAGCACATCGGCATCGATCCCATCGGCATCGTCCGCGCCCTGTTCACCAACCTGACCAACCGCGGCATCGCCCAAGGCGGTAGTACGATTACCCAGCAGCTCGCCAAAAACGCCTTCCTGTCTCAGGAACAGACGCTGAAGCGAAAAATTCAGGAAGCTATGCTGGCCTTAGAAATCGAACAGAAGTACAGTAAAAAAGAAATCCTTGAAATGTATATGAATCAGATTTACTTCGGCCAAGGCGCCTATGGGATTCAGACGGCCGCCAAGACCTACTTCAATAAGGACGTCAGTGAATTGACCCTGACCCAGTGTGCGATGCTGGCCGGTCTTCCCAAGAGCCCGAACTACTACTCGCCGTTCAACAACCTGAGCGAAGCCAAGCAGCGGACCAACGTCGTCCTCGACCAGATGGTCAAGTACGGCTACATCTCTTCGGCCGAAGCCGATCAAGCGAAGAATGATGACCTCGAACTTTCGAAGAACCATCAGACCCAGGAAAGTGACGAAAATGCGTCCTTCATCGACTATGTATCTCAGCAGGTCGCCCAAAAATACGGCGATGATGCCCTCTATAAAGAAGGCCTGAAGATCTACACGACCCTCGACGTCGACAAGCAGCACGCTGCCGTTCAGGCACTGCACAACCTGCCGGACAACTACACCGATGCCAATGGCCTGACCCAGCCTCAGGGCGCCATCGTCTCCATCGATCCCAAGACAGGATACATCCTGGCTATGGTCGGCGGCCGCGGCCAAGACAGCTTCAACCGCGCCAGCCAGGCAGTCCGCCAGCCCGGTTCGGCCTTCAAGCCGTTCGTCTATCTTACGGCTCTGCAGCATGACATGACGCCGGATACGACGATGGAAGATAAACCTGTCACCTACGGCAGCTGGAGCCCGAGAAATGCCAGCGGATCCTACCGCGGATCCATGCCGTTAAGCGTCGCTTTGGCAAACTCGGTCAATACCATTGCCGTTCAGCTTGCCGACCGCGTCGGCCCGAGCAACATCATTGCCAACGCCAAGAAGATGGGCATCACCACCCTCGACGACAAGGACGACAACCTGGCCATGGCCCTGGGCGGCCAGACCAAGGGCGTCACTCCCCTTGAAATGGCCAGTGCTTACGGAACCTTCGCCAACAAGGGCGTCCACGTCAAACCGACGGCCATCGTTAAAATCCTCGACCGCAACGGCAACGTCCTCGAAGACGAATCGACCCTTGAAAAAGAAGAAAACAAGACGCGCGTCATGTCCGAAAAAGAAGCCTATGAAATGACGATCATGCTCGAAGGCGTCATCGACTACGGCACCGGCACGGCCGCTGCTCTCGGCCGTCCGGCAGCTGGTAAGACCGGTACGACAGACGACAATAAAGATGCCTGGTTTGTCGGCTATACACCGGATATCGTCACCGCCGTCTGGATTGGCGACGATACGGGTTCCCAGAGTCTCGGTGAAGTCTACGGCGGCACCATTCCGGCAGAAATTTGGAGAGACTACATGTCCTCTGCTGCCAGCGATGAACATGACCGTGACTTTGCCGTTCCGGCAGGCATGGAACGAATCAAGGCCCGAGCCGCTCTCTCCAACAACAGCGCCCGTGTCGCTGAAGATTCCAAAAAGACGACAGATACAGCGGAAAAGAAAGATTCCGACGATAAAGAAAAAACTGATGAAAAAGCCGAGCCCCGAAGCGAAGAAGCATCGAGACAGCCGTCGGAGCAGGCACGAAGACAACAGGAAGACAGCAACAATAGAGAACAGTAACGCGAAAAAAGCAGCGGCACAGACATCTGTGTCACTGCTTTCTTTCATTTAAACAGGATTATTTTTTTCTCATATATACGAAGGAAAGGCCGCTGTCTTCGGCAACTTCCTTAACAGCCCTATAGCCCATTTTTTCGTAGAGCCTGATATTGATCCAACTCTTGGTACAGGTATATAATTCCTTCGTTTTGCCGACAGCCGCTTTATCTACTTCAGAAAGCAGCCGCTGGGCCAATCCCTGATGGCGATAATCAGGATGCATCATAAGGCGCCCTACTTCCACAAGGTCGTCGTTCTCCCGATAACGAATGACACCGATGATGGTACCGTCATCGGAAAGGAGCTTCAGCGTCGTCCAGTTGGCAAAATCCCGTCGGCAGTGATTCTCTGTTTCCTGCAGGGCCGGCACGTCGCGGATGCCGATCATAGCCGCTTCGCTCTCAAACGCCAGCAATTGCAGTATACACGATACCAAACATCTCTCCAACATCCGCCGCAAAGAGAGCAAAAAAACAGCCCCTTAACGGGGCTGTCTGAGGACCTTGTACCTTATGAACGTTATGGCAGGAATTTAGTCAATGCAGTACCGGGAAAAAATTCCCTTGAGGGTAAAGCTGTGTTTATCCTTTTCCTGATGAACGGCCTGTTTCTGTTCGCTCATAGAAGCGACGAGAGCCTGGCCGCGGCAGTAAATACCTTCACCATTAGCAGAGCCATCGAAAGGCAAGGGCATCATGGTGTTAATCATATCGTCGAACGTGTATCCTTTATTCATATGAAAGCCTCCTTTAGAAAGACTTCAATAACAATTATCATTTGTTGATTATAAGTCTACACGTTTCGCTCTCTTACGTCAACTGAATTGCCAGATTAATTCGGCAACCTAACTATTCGTTAAAGAGATTCATGGTCAGGCTTTGACGATTTTATGGATGATTGTGCTGAGGATCATGATAACGACGACGACGGGAACGGTAATACCGACCGGCGTATCGACGCTGAGTAAGTAACGGTACAAAATGACGCCGAGGACCCATAAAACAATATTGAGCCAGTTGACGCTTTCTGCCGTATGGTCTCTCTTTAAAATAAAGAAATCTGCCAAGAGGATGGCCGTCATCGGTGCAAAGACCGAACCGATGAGATAGAGGAAGTCCTGGAACTGATCGGGTGCTGCAAAAACAGCCAGGACGACGCCGAGGACGGTGGCCGCGAGAGCCATGACCTTGTCGGAGGATTTAGGCACTAAGCTCTGGAAGCTGACGCCTGCTGAAAAGGCATCGAGGAATGTCGTCGTAACCGTCGACAGCAAGACGACGAGGATACCGGCCAGACCCATGCCGGCCTGAAGCATGATCGCGGCAATATCGTCCTGCCCCGTAAAGAGGGCTGCGCCCATGCCGATGATAAACATCCACGAGCTGGCGATAAAGTAAGCACCGCAGCTGGCAGCGGTAGCTAAGGCCGGCTTTTTAGCCGTTCGCGTATAGTCCGAAATAATCGGCAGCCACGACAACGGCATGGCGACGGCCAGTTCGACGGCGCCGCCGAAGGTAAGTTCGCCGGCCGGAACGATTGGCGTACCGTTTTGGAAAACGACCATGCTGAGGATAATCGTCAAAATAAACAAAGCTGCCATGACGACGACATTGACCTTACTGAGGTTTTTGAGGCCCATAACGATCCACAAGGCGATGAAAGCACCGATGATGACGCTCCACCAAGACATGCCGATAGCAGCAATGGTATTGGCAGCCAAAGCCGCACTGCCTACCATGACGGCCGTCCAGCCGACGAGCTGGATAACGTTCAAGCCGGCAAAGAGCTTTGCCCCCTGCGTACCAAAGGAGATCCGCACCGTTTCCATAGCGCTGCCTCCCGTACGGCCGCCGATGAGGCCGGCCAGGTACATGATGATGCCGCCAATGATATGACCGAGAATAATGGCTTCTAAGGCCCGGACAAAGCCTAAGGGGGCCAGGAGCATGCCGGTCAGGATTTCTGCGATGGAAATCCCTGCGCCAAACCACAATAGGCCGTTGGAAAAGGCCGAAGTTTTTCGTTCATTTACCATATAGTATCAAACCTTTCTATCATAAATAATGTTATAAATAATAACCTATCTCAGTATACCATATTCTTTGGAAAAACCCTATGGAGAAGCGAAGATTTATCACAGTTTTAACTCACTTTACAATAACTCTAGGCTTTTTCTTTATCCTTCGACCTTGACCATGCTATACTGGTACTGATTATAGACTAAAAATTATTATTGGCAGCAAATTTCAAGTATTATACGTTTGGAGTGATATCATGAGAATAGACAAGCGCCTGAAAATCGCCATTGCCGCTGTCATCATCGCCGCCCTTGCCATTGGCGGATACACCTACTACCAAAGTCAGCAGCAGGCAAAACAAGCCTCTGCCGTTGAAACGGCAGAAGTCGTCCGCAAGGATTTGAAGTCGACTGTATCGGCCACAGGGACCATTAGCCCTGTCGACTCCGTCGAAGTATCGCCGAAAATCACGGCCCGTATCAGCCAGGTCCTGGTCAAAGAAAATGATACGGTCACGGCCGGCCAGACCGTCGCCATCTTAGACGGCAAGGATTACGAAGCGCAGCGCGACCAGGCTCAGTATAAAGTCACTAATACCAAGGTGGAATATGAACGAGCTGAAAAGCTGTATGAGCTCGGTGCCGGGACCAAGCAGGATCTCGACACGGCAAAATTCAATTACGACACGGCCCTCAGCACTTTGTCGGAAGCTGAATCGGACGTAGCTGAAACGGTCATCACCGCTCCGATGGACGGCGTCGTCGTCGGCGAACCGAAGACGGTCGGCACCATGGCCGTTCAGGGCAACAGCAACCCGACGGTCATCATGCGCATTGCCGATACGTCGAGCAAGCAGATTTTAGCCCAAGTCGACGAAACGGATATCGGAAAAGTCCAAGTCGGCCAGGAAGCGACCTTTACCGTCGACGCCTATACGGACCGCACCTTTACAGCCCGAGTCTCGAAGATTTCTAAGACCGATACCAGCAACACCTGGGATACGAACAGTTCTTCGTCTTCCTCGTCGAGTTCCTCCAGCTCTTCGGCCAGCGTCATCTACTATTACGTCACCCTTGATGTCAGTGACCCTGATGACGTCTTAAAACTGGGCATGACGGCCCGCGTCGACATTACGACGTCAGAAAAACAAGACGCCCTGGTCGTCCCCATCGCCGCCTTGAAGACTAATGATTCCGGCTCTTACGTCCTTCGCGTCAAGGATGACGGAACGACCGAACAGGTTCCGGTCAAGACCGGCATCTACAGCAGCGACTACGTCGAAATCCTGTCGGGTCTCACCGAAGGCGACAAGGTTTCCATTACCTATACGGCCAGCAAGTCTTCTTCGTCTTCCTCGAAGAGCAGCAGTCGCCAAGGGCCGCCGCCCATGTAAGGGAGGTCTTGGCTATGAATCCCATCATTGAACTCCAAGGTATTGAAAAGATATACCACATCGGCGGTGAAGATTTCGCCGCCTTAGCCGGCATTACCCTCAACATTGAAGAAGGGGAATTCGCCGCCCTTATGGGGCCATCCGGCTCGGGGAAATCGACGCTGATGAACATCCTCGGCTGTCTCGACAGGCCGACGGCCGGATCGTACCAACTGGGCGGAAAGGAAGTCGCCCATCTCAATGACGATGAACTCGCCGTCGTCCGCAACCAGCACATCGGCTTCGTCTTCCAGAACTTCAACCTCCTGTCGCGGATTACGGCCCTCGACAACGTCGCCCTACCCCTGGTCTACGCCGGCGTCGGCCGCAAAGAGCGGACCGAACGGGCCATGGAAAAGCTGAAATCTGTCGGCCTTGAAACGTGGGCCCACCACAAGCCGAACGAGCTCTCCGGCGGCCAGCGTCAGCGCGTTGCCATCGCTCGAGCCTTGGTCAACAACCCGCACATCATCATGGCCGACGAACCGACGGGCAACCTCGATACGAAGTCGACGAAGGACATCATGCGCCTCTTTGAGGAGCTCCACGAAGACCACAAGACGATTATCTTAGTCACACACGAACCGGAAATCGCCGCCTGTGCGACCCGTCAGCTCCTCTTGTCAGACGGCAAAATTACCAAAGATGCCGGAAAGGGGGTCGTCATGGATGTTATTTAGTGAAAGCGTCCAAATCGCCATTACGGCGCTCTTATCAAACAAGCTGCGCTCCATTCTGACCATGCTGGGCATCATCATCGGTGTCGGCGCCGTCATTGCCATGATTTCCATCGGCATGGGGGTCCGTCAAAACGTCACCAACTCTATTGCCAGCCTGGGCAGCAACATGCTCATCGTCATGCCGGGCTCGGCCAACAGCGGCGGCGTCCGCTCAGCAGCTGGCTCCAACAAGAAATTGAAGTACGACGACGCCTTGGCCATCAAGAAGCAGATCAAGAATATCGATTATGTATCGCCGACGGTCAACAGCTCGTATCAGGTCGTCAACGGCAACCAGAACTGGAACACGTCGGTCTACGGCGTCACGCCGGAATACCTTCACATCCGTTCCCTCACCGTCCAGACAGGATCCTTCATCACCCAGTCCGATCTGAACTCCCGCAACCGCGTCGCCGTCATCGGTACGACGGTTGCCACCAACCTCTTTGATGAAACCAATCCTGTCGGCAAGACGATTCGCATCAACAACCAGCCGTACAAAGTCATCGGCGTCCTCGAAAGCAAAGGCCAGTCTTCCGTCGGCCAGGACCAGGACGACATGGTCATCGTACCTTTGACGACGGCTCAGGAACGACTGCTGGGTATTACCTACATCAAGTCCATCAACATCCAGGTCTCCAGTGCCGATAAAATCGAGCAGGTCCAATCGGAAGTCGAAGCCCTCCTGCGCCAGCGTCACCACATCACGAACGGCAAGGAAGACGACTTCAACGTCCGCAACCTGACCAGCCTCATGGAAACGATGACCCAGACGACGACCATGCTGACGCTGTTCTTAGGCAGCATCGCCGCTATCTCCCTTGTCGTCGGCGGTATCGGCATCATGAACATCATGATGGTCTCCGTTACCGAACGGACTCGTGAAATCGGTATCCGCAAGGCCTTGGGAGCTACCTTCCAAAACATCATGATGCAGTTTCTCATCGAATCTGTCGTCATCGGCGTCATCGGCGGCCTCTTAGGCGTTGCCTGCGGCGTCGGCATCGCCTTGGCCATTGCCGAGTCGGGCCTCTTCGAGACGGTCATTACGGCAGCACCGATCATCATATCCTTCAGCTTCTCCGTCGGTATCGGCCTATTCTTCGGCATCTATCCGGCGCGAAAAGCAGCCAAACTCGATCCGATCGAAGCCCTGCGCTACGAATAAAAAAGAAGCACTGTTCCCGAGGGACAGTGCTTTTTCGATGCAAAAAATATTTTAGATACCCGATTTATCCCTTCAGCCAACGGCGAATATCGTCTTCGGCATCTTGAACGGTCGACCCCAAAATAGTCAGCGGCGTTCCAAGTTCCGCCTTCGGGCAGAGGGCATGGATATCTTCCAAGCTGCGGCCGACGCCGCTCCCTTCGTGAGTGCAGAAGGGATAAATTGTCTTTTCAGAAAAGTCGTGATTTTCTAAGAAGGTCCACATGGCCATGGGAATGGTACCGCACCAATTGGGATAGCCGAGAAACACGATGTCGTAGGCACTGATATCATCGAGATCCCTGGCCAGGGCCGGACGAATCCGATCCTTCCATTCCTTTTGGGCAATGGTGACCGTTTCCCGATAGTCATGAGGATAGACAGCTGCCGCACGGATATGAAACAGGTCCCCGCCGGTCATGCGGCCGATCATCTTAGCCGCCTGTTCCGTATTGCCGACCTTCAGGTTGACGATTTTGCCGCTGACGTAATTCATGCCGGCATGTGAAAAATAGGCGATGAGACATTTTTTCCCTTGATAATCCATAGCTGCTTCCTCCTCATTCGGGCCTTCCCTGAAAATAGTTGCTGTAATTTCATTATACGGCAAATAACGAAACGATTCAATCACCGTCACGAATGGCAGTCATTTTATTTTCTCATGCCTGCCGCCGCGCCCTCACCTTTCCAAGGTCCATATAATGTAGTAAAATAAAGAAGCTAATAGATTTTTACTATCAACGAACAGAAGGAGGTCCATTTATGGCTCACGTAAATGAAAACTACTTAAAACTCCCCGGCAACTACCTCTTTGCGACGATTGCAAAGAAAGTTGAAGCTTACTCCAAAGCACATCCGGAAGCAAATATCATCCGTCTCGGCATCGGCGACGTAACCCGTCCCCTGGCATCGGCCATCATCGAAGCGATGCATAAAGCCGTCGACGAAATGGGCAAGGCCGAAACCTTCCGCGGCTACGGCCCGGAACAGGGTTATGACTTCCTCCGCCAGGCCATCATCGACGGCGATTATAAAACGCGAGGCATCGACCTCGACCTCGACGAAGTCTTCGTCGGTGACGGCGCCAAAACGGACGTCGCCTGCATCCAGGAAATCTTCGGCAGCGACCTCAAATTCGCCGTAGCCGATCCGGTCTACCCGGTCTATCTCGACTCCAACGTCATGTGCGGCCACACGGGTGAATGGAATGCCGAAAAAGGCATCTATGACGGCGTCGTCTACCTTCCCTGCACGCCGAAAAACGGCTTCAAAGCCGTACCGCCGACGGAAAAAGTCGACATCGTCTACCTCTGCAACCCGTCCAACCCGACGGGCACGGCTATGAGCAAAGAAGAACTGGCCAACTGGGTAGCCGCAGCCAAGAAGAATAAATTCATCATCATCTATGACTCGGCTTATGAAACGTACATCACCGAACCGGACGTTCCCCACAGCATCTTTGAAGTCGAAGGGGCTAAAGAAGTCGCTATCGAACTGCGTTCCTACTCCAAATGCGCCGGCTTCACGGGCACCCGCTGCTCCTATGTCGTCGTCCCCCATGCCTGCACGGCTTATAAAAAAGACGGCACGGCTGTCGACCTCAACCCCTTGTGGAACCGCCGCCAGTGCACCTTCTTCAACGGCACGCCGTACATCGTCCAGCGCGCTGCCGAAGCTTATTACAGCCCGGAAGGCCAAAAACAGTGCTTGGCTGACGTCCAGTATTACATGGAAAACGCCCACATCATCCGCGACGGCCTGACCAAAGCAGGCTTCACCGTCTACGGCGCCACCAACTCGCCTTACGCCTGGGTACAGACGCCGAACGGCATGAAGAGCTGGGACTTCTTCGACCTCCTTCTCGAAAAAGCTCACGTCGTAACGACGCCGGGTTCTGGCTTTGGCCCCCACGGTGAAGGCTATCTCCGCCTGACGGCCTTCGGTACCAAAGAAAATACGATTGAAGCCGTAAACCGCATCGCTAACTTAAATTTATTCAAATAAAGGTGGTTTAACCATTGAGTACTAACCTAGAAGTAGGCATCGTCGGCTTGCCGAATGTCGGTAAGAGCACCCTCTTTAATGCTATTACCAAAGCCGGCGCAGAAGCAGCAAACTACCCCTTCTGCACGATCGAACCGAATGTCGGCATCGTAGAAGTACCGGATCCGCGCATCCAGGTCCTGACCGACATGTACAACCCGAAAAAAACGATTCCCGCCGTCATGCGCTTCGTCGACATCGCAGGCCTCGTCGCCGGCGCGTCGAAGGGCGAAGGCCTGGGCAACAAATTCCTCAGCCATATCAGGGAAACAGACGCCATCGCCGAAGTCGTCCGCTGCTTTGAAGATTCGAACATCACCCACGTCGACGGCTCCATCGATCCGATCCGCGACATCGAAACGATCAACACCGAACTCTGCCTGGCTGACCTGGAAACGACGCAGAAACGGGCTGACCGCATCGCCAAAGTCGCCCAGTGCGGCGATAAAGAAGCCAAGGCCGAATACGACGTCCTGAAAAAGGTACTGACCTGCCTTGAAAACGGTGAACCGGCCCGTAAAGCCGGCCTCACCAAAGACGATCTTCCCCAGGTCAAGGATCTCAACCTCCTTACCTTAAAACCCATCATCTACATTGCCAATGTCGCCGAAGACGAAGCCGGCAATCCTGACGCCAACCCCAACGTCAAGCGCGTCGAAGAATACGCCGCTCAAGAAGGGGCTCAAGTCGTCGCCGTCTCGGCTAAGATTGAAGCCGAAATCGCCGAACTTCCCGCCGACGAAGCCGCCGTATTCTTAGAAGAACTGGGGCTTCCCGAATCGGGTCTCGACAAGCTCATTAAGGCCAGCTATGCCCTCCTGGGCCTGATTAACTTCTTCACGGCCGGTGCCGACGAAGTCCGGGCCTGGACCATCGTCAACGGCACGAAAGCCCAGAAGGCTGCCGGCAAAATCCACACCGACATCGAACGGGGCTTCATCCGCGCTGAAATCGTTTCTTACGACGACCTCATCGCCTGCGGCAGCGAACAAGGTGCCAAAGAAAAAGGCCTCGTACGCCTGGAAGGAAAGGATTACATCATGAAAGACGGCGATGTAACCTATTTCCGTTTCAACGTCTAAGACAATAAAAAATAGAAAACACGAAAAAAGCTCATCCCGTGACAGCAGATTACTGCCATGGGATGAGCCTTTTTCATAAGACTTGTACTTCTTCTTCGCTCTTCAGATTGGGTCGAGGCGTCCGTTCGTCCGTCAGACCGGCAATATAGTCTAGGGAAGTATGATACAGCCTAGCCAGCTGAATCAGTTTTTCTACGGGAATTTTCCGTTTTCCCAATTCGTACATGCCATATCCAACTTGGGAACATTTTAAGATTTTGGCTACATCAGCTTGAGAAAGTCTCGCCTCCAATCGGAGCGTCTTCAAACGGCTGTAGTATTTCATGTCATCACCTGTTTTCATCATTATCGTATTCCAGAAGTACATTAGTAATGTCCTTTATACTATTATAGTAAATATATAAAAAGACGGCAATGATTATCTGCATATAATCGTTGCCGTCTTTGCAATTTAGACAATCTTTTATGAAATACTTAACAAATTTGTACCAATTTACCGGGATTCATGATATTATTGGGATCTAAAGCCTTCTTGATGGCTTTGATGACATTTAGTTCTGCTTCCGGAGTACAGAGAGCAAACTCTTCGAGCTTCTTAAAACCGACGCCGTGTTCGCCGGACATCTTGCCGCCGAGGGCATAAACCCGCGGGAAGAGGTCGCGGTGGAAGGCCTTGATCTTTTCAAACCATTCTTCCGGCGACAAGCCTTTAGCGTTCAAAGGCAGCACGTGGATGTTTCCATCGCCGATATGAGCGACGGTGACGCAGTAGAGGTCGTACTTTTCACGAAGTTCCGGAATCTGCTTGGTGATGTCGGGAATCTTGTCGAGAGGAACGACGAAGTCTTCCGTCTGGAACATCTTGTCGACGTCGCGGGCCGCTTCGGCAAACTGCTTGCGCAGTTTCCAAATCCGCTTGTCGGCTTCAAATTCATCAATGGAGCCGTTTTCTTCGGCCAAATCGCAGAGCTGTTCCATCTTGCGGTCCGAATCGTCTTCGCTGAACGATTCTACCGTAACGATGACGTAGTCGCAGCCTTCGTCGACGTGAGGCATTTTCATGTCCAAGAACTTGCAGGTCATGCGCAATGCTTCATTGTCCATGAATTCGATACTCGTCGGATCGATGCCGGCTTTCAAAATCTTATTGGGCAGGGCAAAGGCTTCTTCATCGGTCTTGAATACGCAGACCATATTGAACGTGTAAGGCGGCATAGGACGAAGCTTGACCGTGACTTCGGTAATGATGCCGAGAACACCTTCAGAACCGGCAAAGAGCTGTTCCAGGCAAAGACCGGTAGAACATTTCTTCAAGCGGGCACCGGCATCGAGTATGTCCCCTGTCGGCGTAACGACCTTCAAGCTGTAAATCTGATTGCGCGTCGTCCCGTATTTGACGGCCTTATTACCGCCGGCATTGTTGGCTACGTTGCCGCCGATCATGCTGCTGTCGGCACTCGACGGGTCACCGGCATAGAGAAGACCGTGTTTTGCCGCTTCGCGCTGGAGATCACCGGTGATGACCCCGGTCTGGCAGACGGCGTACATGTTGTCGGCATCGAAGGTCAGGATCTGATTCATCCGTTCCAATTCGACGACGATACCGTGATAGACGGGGATAGCGCCGCAGGCAACGCCGGAACCGGCCGAACGCGGCGTAATAGGAACGAGGTATTTGTTGGCCAGTTTAACGACTTCAGCCACTTCTTCCGTCGAGCCCGGGAATACGACGACTTCCGGTTTGTGGAAGTAATGAGAATTCCCTTCTTCGTCGGTCTGGTATTTTTCTAAGTAATCTTTGTCAGTTTTGACGAATTTGTCCCCCAAGACATTCCGTAATTCGTCTAATAATTCTGGTGTAACCGGATTAAATGATGCTGCCATATATAAACGCTTCCCCTCTGTCAGTCTGGATTTAAGTATTCCAAAAAGCTATAGTAATTTCACTTCTTCATGGAAGTTGAACATAGTATACCATATCCAAAAGACTTGTAAAGCCACTTTTTCTTCATTTATTAGGATAAGAGGTATTTTACCTCTTATCCTAAAACGAAAAACCGTGATTTTTACATAAAGTTTTACGTTTTACGGCAGCATCGCTTTTACCGGTTATATTTATTTTTTATATCTTCTATGCTTGATTAAGATTCAGCCAGTTCTTCCCACTCTTCATAGGCAGCATCGAGCTTGGCCTGCGCTTCTTCATACTCTGTTGTCAGGCTCATCATGGCCTCAGCATCGGTCTGATTTTCCGGCATGTTCATCTTGACCTCATACATCTTGACCGTCGCTTCAAGTTCGGCAATCTTCAGCTCTAACTTTTGAAGCTTCGCTTCTTGACCGTATGCAGGCGCCTTTTGCACCTTTACAGCCTGAACCGGAACAGAGGGCTTCTTAGGCGCAGTACCTTTTTCCGGCATTTCTTGGGGATTGTTTTCGGCAGCTAACGTTTCTGCCTCCCGAAGTTTTTCCCGATAATAGCTGTAATTTCCGACGTATTCCGTCAACTGTTTGTTTTCAAGGACCAGAGTCCGCTGGGTAATCTTATCGAGGAAGTAACGGTCATGAGAGATGACGAGATAGGTCCCGCCAAAATCGAGGAGAGCCTGTTCAAGGACTTCCCGCGTCGGAATATCCAAGTGGTTCGTCGGTTCGTCGAGGATGAGGAAATTAGGCCCCTGCAGAAAGAGTTTAAGCAGGGCCAATCGAGCCTGTTCACCGCCGCTGAGGCTGTCGATGACTTTAAAGACGTCGTCGCCGCGGAAAAGGAAGTGGCCTAAAGCCGACCGGGCTTCGTCTTCGCCGTAACTGAAGGCATTCATGATCTCTTCAAGGACCGTCCAGGCCCCGTGAAGTTCCGTGTGTTCCTGGGCAAAGTAGCCGATATGAACCTTGCTGCCCAAGGTAATGTGACCGTCTGTCGGTTCTTTTTCCCCCATGATCATGCGAATGAGGGTCGTCTTGCCGGCCCCGTTGGGGCCGATGAGGGCAGCCGCTTCACCGCGCCGCAGGAGGAGCGACAAGTGGTCGAAGAGCTGCCTGTCGGCAAAACCACCGCTGACCTTATCAAGGGTCAGTACCTTTTGGCCGCACTCTTCGGCAGGCTTGAAGGTAAAGTGAAGACCTGCATCGTCGGGCTGCCATTCGATTCGTTCCAGCCGATCGAGCTGGGACTGGCGGCCCCGAGCCTGTTTGGCTTTGATGCCTGCCTTATACTTACGAATATATTCTTCCGTCTCGTGGATGTGTTCCTGCTGCTTTTTATAAGCCCTTTCGAGAGCCAATTGCTGCTGATCGTGCTGTTCGACGTAACGCGAATAATTGCCCTTGTACTTGGTCACCTTGCCGTGGGACAGTTCCAAGATTCCCGTCGCTACGCGGTCCAAAAAGTAGCGGTCATGCGAGACGATGAGGATGCCGCCGCCATACGACAAGAGGTAGCCTTCGAGCCATTCCAGCATATCCATGTCGAGATGGTTCGTCGGTTCGTCGAGGAAGAGATAGTCCGGCCGCCGCACTAAGGCCTTGGCTAAATTGATGCGCGTCTTCTGACCACCGGAAAAACTTTGGACCGGTCGATCCATATCGGCTTCAGAAAAGCCGAGACCGCGGACGATTTTACGGGACATCGATTCGTATTCGTAGCCGCCGAGCCATTCAAACCGTTCCTGAAGGCGGGCATAGCGGTTCATCAGCCCTTCGTCATCGGGACGGGACTGCATCTCCTTTTCAAGGTCCTTTAAGTCCTTTTCCATGCGCATGACATCCTGCCAGGCCTCGGTAATCGTCTGGCCCAGAGTAATATCGTCGTCATAGGTCACATCCTGCTGCAGATAGCCGATAGACTCCCCTTCCGACACGATAAAAGCTCCGTCATCGTACTCCTCTTCCCCGATAAGACACTTGAGGAGCGTCGACTTCCCGGCACCATTAGCCCCAATAAGGCCGATTCGTTCGCCGCGGCGGATTTCAAAACTGACATCATGGAATACGGAACGCACTCCAAAAGATTTGCCCAACTTCTGTACCTTAATACTGCCCATATATAGTAACCTTACCCTCCTGCAAGAAATAAAAATCCAGTCTCATCATAAGTAATAATTATATCATGAAAAGGCCGCTGCCTCAACGAAGGAAGTCCGAAGGACAGCCTCAGGACAGAGCTTATCCTGTCTGCACACGCATCTTCATGGGAAATCTTTTAAATTGCCCCCACAAATGACTATACCTTAGTATTAGGGAGATTATAAAAATAACCACGCAGTTCGCAAACTGCGTGGTTATCACATTTCTTATGGTGGAGATAAGGAGGATCGAACTCCTGACCTCTTGCATGCCATGCAAGCGCTCTCCCAGCTGAGCTATACCCCCATGTATTGGCTACAAAAGAGATTATAGCATTAACAGCCGGTTACTGTCAAGCATTTTTAAGCAGCCGGATCATTTTCCAGACGGCTGTATGTATTTTCGGCGAAGTTCTGTACGCTTTCCGTATCGAGCAGTTCATCAACGCCCAAGGGCAGTTCTGCCATGCTTTCATCGACATAGACGACGTGCGTGCCGGCAACCCAGACGCCAGCCGGCAGCAGTTCGACGGCCTGACGAAGGTTCTTTGAGATATCGTCCGAGAAAAGGTCGCGATGCATCGTAGCAAAGATGGCTGCTTTCTTAGCCTTCAGGCGCGGCAAAACAGCCCGCGACTTTTCGTCAAGCTTAAGGTTCAAGAACCAAACGCCGACAAAGACAATATCGTAATCATCGAAGTGTTCTGGAGCCTGTTCCATAGGCAGAAAATCCGTATTCGCCGGTAAAACAGAGCGGACCGCTTCGGCTAATTTTTTCGTTCTTCCCGTTTCGGAGGAGTACAAGACTAAAGCTTTCATAATCCCATCCCCTTTCATTAAAATAAGTATCTTTCTGTGGCCTTACTATACCATAAAAACAAAGAAAAATCCGTTGCATTTGCAACAAATTGATAATTATTTTTATTTATCGCTCAGGAAGTATAAATCGTCCTATTCGCACCTAACACCCATATGTCTGAACCAAATTCTTGGCCCTTTAAATCCCCCATCAGGAATGCTTCATGATTACAATACGACGCTACAAGTAGAAGTAAGATAATTGGATCTGTATTTCTGCTAAATCACCTCGTAAGGCATCCTTAAAATCAATTTATATAATTTTAACAAAATTATATTTTTAGTGTATAATGATAATATATGTTTTGATACGAGAAAGAAAGCGAATACGCTATGGGAAGTGGATTTTCAGGAGGTGCCGTGATGAGAAGAATACTTCAGGGACTATGCGCGTTTGTCTTTTTATTTGCCCTTGCCTTTCCGCTGCATGATGTGTCTGCCAAGCCAAGGTATTTTGACGATGCACAGAATTATTTGATTTGGGATACGGGTACCCACCACGGATCGGCCGTTGATTTATCCTCGGCCGTCGTCGTGAAGGACACGCCGGAATATATCATCATTGCTGCTCTGGACTATTTCGTTACCTATGATAAGTCCGCAGAATATCCCATGCGTTCTCAGAATACGGTCTATTTTAAAGAGTATAAACAGACATCTGATTTATATTTTACGTCCGATTATGAAAACAGGTATCAAAATGGAGAATGGCGTAAATTGACAAACGTATTCGTCATGATTCGCCATGCTTACCCGATAATAAAAGAACGAGCCATACAGAATACAAAGAAGATTTCAGCCCAATCATGACGATGCTGCAAGGTGAGCTCCGAAACACAAAGGTCTTAGCACTGAATTAAAGAGTAACTTATCTTCCTGTCAAAGAAAGGTTGGTGCATTCCACTCATGAAAAAGAAGCTTCTCTCCGTTTTGGCAATACTCGTTTGTTCCGGAAGTATCGCCATGGCAAAAGTTCCCTTAAATGAAGCCGTTTTAGGCGGCATCTACCCGGGCATGCCGGTTCAGGAAATGATTCAAATCTATGGCGAACCCCTAAAGGGTGAAGTCAGCTATGCTGCCGGCATCCAAGTCTATGCTCAAAAAATGCATTACGGCGACTCCGTGTATCTCTATGCTCAAAGTGACTATCAGAGCGGTCCCTTTGAAATAGTTATGATTAACATTACGGCCAATAACGGCTTTGCTACCCCGTCAGGGATTCACGTCGGTTCCACCCGGGAAGACGTCATCCGGACCTACGGCCAGCCGGATATCCGCTTTGCCCCTACGCATCCGGAACTTTGGTATAAACCGGGTAATGGCCTCGACATGGTCTTTCATATAAAAAACGGCGTTGTCACAAGAATTGGCTTAGGATGGAATAGTTGATACAAGACCTAAAAAAGGACTGCCAAACAAAAAATCAGAGAAGGAATGGACTTCATTCCTTCTCTGATTTTTTATGTTCACTTTATAGTTTTCCGTTTTCAAACATATTTTGGGCGATGTGCAGGGCCCGCAGCTGGGATGTTTTCTTATGCTGGTGTTGTTCCATGCGCAATAGGATGTTAGTCAGGGCTGTGACGGCTTCTACGATGTACGGTCCTTTATTGAGCATAACGCATTCGGCCCGTTCCCCCATGGCGGCGTCGGTAATTTCAGCTCGCGACGGAAGGCCTTTTTTGACCAGATTTTCAAGGACTTGGGTCGCCCAAATGACCGGCACGTGGGCCGCTTCACAGATCCACATGATTTCTTCCTGCAGTTCGGCAAGTCTCCGATAGCCGACTTCAACGGCCAAGTCACTTCGGGCAATCATGATGCCGAGGGGCTGTTTTGACGCGGCCTGAACGATGATTTCCGGCAGGTTATCTACGGCTTCCTGGTTTTCAATTTTAGCTACCAGGGCAATTTGGCGGTAAGCTTTGCCGCAGCGTTTTTGAAGTTCCCCCTGCAGGAGGGCCACGTCGGCCGCCGATTTAACGAAGGAGTACCCGATGGCATCGGCATACTGTACGACAAAATCCAAATCTTCTTTGTCTTTGTCCGTAAGAGGCGACAATTTCATCGGCGTCTGCGGGAAGTTCAGACTCTTTTCATTCTTTATTTTCCCGCCCAAGGGCTTCGTATAGGTAATGGTCAAATAAGCCCCTTCAGGCGTCACTTTCTCAACGATAGCCCGAATTTTTCCGTCATCGATAAGGACCGGCTGACCGGCTTCCATGTGTTCAAAGACTTCGGGGATACTGCACGAAATGACGATATTTCCTTTATACTCTTCAGGATAGGCTGAAATCGGTCCGGATACTAAAAAGACCTGTTCGCCGGGCATGACCCGCGCTTCACTATAGCGAAGCAGAACCGACTCGATGCGAACTTTCGGCCCTGCCAGATCCATGTAAACCTTGCAGTGATTTCCCGTTTCTTGTTCGGCCCGCCGAATATAGGAAATCATCGTCCCCCAAAGTTCCTGTGAGTCGTGAGCGCAGTTGATGCGAGCACAGTCCATGCCGGCTGCCACTAAGTCGCGGATAAGGATTCCGTTGTCCTCTGCTGCTTCAGTAGGCAATGTCACCATGATTCTCGTCCCGGTCTTACCCGTTCCAAAAATCCGCCCCGTATTGTAGGTTAAGAGGCCGTCGCCATAGAAAAATCGCCGCTGCTGCGGATAAGGAACGAGGTTCTGTTCCGGCTCCCGGCAGATACGGCCCAGGGAGGCCATGACGGCATCGAGATTAGTAATGGCCCGGGCTTCGCCTCGTCCGAGGGACGACAGGCCAAAGGGCAGCAGTGAACGCTGTATCTTTCGCAGATCATGACAGCGAAGAGCCAAGTAAAAGGCCATATTCCAAGCACTATAGGTAAAGTGTCTCCGCTGTATCAGAGGCTTCCACTGCCGGTATAAGGCGTCGCCCCGCGAGAGGACGTCCTTCCGCAGTCTGCAAAGGACGTCGTAAAGCTCTTTCGCTGATGGATATATATCTTGTTCCAATTCATTCACCCCATTTGCATGATTTTTATTCATATAATTTATTATATTCCTGTACACAAACTTTCTCAACGCCGGCAGCCTTGCTTTACACTTATTTTACACCCCTTTAAAAGCCTAATTTCACCTAAAAAAACACAGCGTCTTGCAGTCCGTCAAAAAGCCGTACCTAAAATAAAAAAGACTGTCGTACACGCCGGAATTCTTCACGATGCCCCCGGCACAGGAAAGTGCCGGGGCCAAGTACAACAGTCTTTTTCGTATAAAATAATCTTATTTCTGAGCTGCTACGAAACCTGCAATGACCATGCGCTGAACTTCATTGGTGCCTTCATAAATCTGCATGATCTTAGCATCACGGACCAATTTTTCAACCGGATATTCACGGCTGTAACCAAAACCACCGAGAATCTGAACGGCTTCTAAAGCAACTTCTACGGAAATGTCACCGGCAAAGCATTTAGCGATAGCTGCTTCACGAGTATAGCTCCGTTTCGGTTCGGCATAATAGGTGTTGAGGAAGTTGATGATAGCCGACCGAGCGACTTCGGTCTTCATGTCCATGTCAGCCAGTTTAAAGGAAATAACTTCATGTTTGATGATCGGTTTGCCAAAGGTAACGCGTTCTTTCGCATATTTGACGGCTTCATTAATAGCCCGCTGCGCAATACCGACAGCCAGGGAAGCTACCATCGGACGAGCGAGGTCCAAGGTCTGCATAGCATAGACGAAGCCCTTGCCTTCTTCACCGATGAGGTGATCAGCCGGAATGCGGACATCCTGGAAAATGACTTCCGTCGTATTCGACAGGCGGATACCCATCTTGTCTTCTTCTTTACCGACAGAAACGCCCGGGCGATCACGTTCTACAATGAAGGCCGAGATGCCTTTTACGCCCTTCGATTTGTCCGTAATGGCAAATACCGTATAAACGGAAGCGACGCCGCCGTTGGTAATGAAGCATTTTGTACCGTTGATGACGTATTCATCGCCTTCTTTGACAGCAACCGTCGTACCGGCAGCCGCATCGGAACCTGCGTTCGCTTCAGTTAGGCAGAATGCGCAGAAACCGCTGCCCTTTTCACCGGTCAAATATTCTGCATACAGTTTCTTTTGAGCGTCGTTGCCGTGCTGGAGAACCGGTTTGAGGCCGAGACCCGAAGCTGCAATAGCCGTAGCCACGCCGGCGTCGACTTTAGACAGTTCTTCATAAACAGCAGCAACCGTGTAATAATCCTGTCCCATGCCGCCGTATTCTTCAGGAATCTCTAAGCCGCAAAAGCCGATATCAACGGCTTCCTGGTAAATATCCAAAAGTTTTTGGCCCGGTTCTTTTGCTTCATCCAATTCATGCACAAAGGGAGCTACTTTCTTTTCCGCAAAGTCCCTTGCCAAGGCGACGAGATCCTGCTGATCCTTATTGAGAATATAACCCATGATAAAAAAACCTCCTCTAACAATGAACAACAAAAAACAATACGACGGCGGTAACTATACTATTCATACTTATATTCTATCAAATATTCGCATATAAAGAAAGTTTTAAATAAGATAAAAGCATATTTTAATTCTATTTTAAGAATATATTATCAAAAACTTATATCTGTCTAAGCCCTCATTTATCTGCTAAAAACGCTCTGTCCTCAAAAAACTCTAAAAAAAAGGACGAGCCATTTGCCCGTCAAAAAAAAGATTTCCGTCAAACCTTATCGGAAAATTATTCATAATTAAGTTCCACTGCCTGTCGGTATAAAAAAAAGAACCATTCTCCGTATCACATCACTCAAAATGATATAATCCAGAGAATGGCCATGTTTTGGTCGGAACGGCGAGATTTGAACTCGCGACCTCTTCCACCCCAAGGAAGCGCGCTACCAAGCTGCGCCACGTCCCGTCAACCTTTGTCCTGTCGACCTTTTAATTTTAACTGATTCAAGGGTACTTGTCAAGTTCTAATTTTCCAATCTACTATCGTGGAGCAAGGGGAACTCTGTGACAATTCATGAATTTCATACCGACAAAGACTTGCGACAAAAAGAAGGCGACTCACTTCCATTTATGATATCCGGAATGGATATATTTAACGATTAGTTGTATACTATATTTAATTAAAACAAGAGGTGG
This sequence comes from uncultured Megasphaera sp., assembly GCF_900539295.1. Lineage (GTDB taxonomy): Bacteria > Bacillota > Negativicutes > Veillonellales > Megasphaeraceae > Megasphaera. The sequence continues at coordinate 7,876 of NZ_UQBH01000013.1, read as the reverse complement.
TACATTTGAATATTATCGGACACACACACTACATCCGGAACAACCTTCTCGCCTTCCTATTCGGCGTTCTAGCCCCATCGATGCTTCTTTTGGGATCCCGCGACGATACTGGCAGCATTTATCTCACAGCCAGTTTGCTCGCCTTTCTGCCAGCGAATATCGCTTATCGTAAAGGCCGAAACTTTGCGAAATGGTTCATCTACGGCATACTCTTATGGTTAATCGCTACAATTCATAGTATATGCATCCATGATAATGACAAGGCAAAAGCCAGAAAAGGGTACCAAAAATGCCCTCACTGCGGTGAATACAGCCGACCGGAAGCGACCGTCTGCCGCTGCTGCGGCCGTGATTTATTTATATCCTAAAAATCCGGATAGTTTCCACATAACAAGAGGTGCTCATTTTGAATATTTTGAAGAATAAAGACATCCTCATCGTCATCGCGTTAATCATAATTCCTGCCATGTTTCTGTGGCGTTTTGACATTTTTCCGGCATTCGCATATGTCATCGCCTGCCTTGTCGCCTTGATTCCGGCCGTCATCGCTGCCAACAAAGGCTGTAATCTCGTCTTATGGTTCATATACGCCCTGTTCCTCTGGTTAATCGCCTTCATCCATAGTTTACTTCTCAAAGACAATGACGGGTCCTTGAGGCAGAGAGGGTACCGTAAATGTCCCTATTGCGCAGAGTACATCCGACCGGAAGCAAAAATTTGCCGTTACTGCGGCCATAGTTTATCTTAACCATTATAAGAGGTGTCATTATGGAAAAACCACACCATGTACGTGATTCGTTAACCGCTTTTTTAATCTTTTCTATTCTCGTTCCCATTCTATTATCCGATGTGAACTTATTGGGAAATAACGGCGATATCTATATAGAGTATTGGATTTTCTCTGTATTAGCCCTGGTCCCCGCCAACATCGCCTCTCATAAAGGCCGCAGTTTTGCCATATGGTATATATACGGACTTTGCCTTTTTCTAATCGCCTTCATTCATAGTTTATGCATCAAAGATAATGATATGGCAAAAACCCTCAAGGGCTGGCATAAATACCCTTACTGTGGCGAGTTCAGCCGCCCGGAAGCCACCGTCTGCCGCTGCTGCGGCCGTGACTTGCCTTAGCCTCATTTCTTGAAAACTTCGCACAACACAAAAAGCCCTTCCCTATCATGACAGTATACACGGTCACGATAGGGAAGGGCCTTTTTTATATATTACGCTTATCTTATAAATTTTCCAGGAGCTTGATTTCATTCTTTAGGATATAGCGCTCCCGTTCCGGTTTTTGATCATTGACCAGGTACTGGAAAGCCAAGTCCATGGCCCGATATCCCTGCTGGTACGGGTGCTGATAGATGATCGTCTTTAAGACGCCCTGCTTCATCATATCGACGGTCGTTGGCGTGCTGTCGAAGGCGACGATGGTCAGGTCTTTTTCTTTTTTCAGGCTGACGACGGCCCGACAAGCACCGTACACACCACCGGCGACGATGAATAAGGAGTCGATGTCAGGATGTTCTTCGAGCATCTTCTTCGTCTCTTCGTAAGATATGATTTCATCATCCTTGTTGACGGCTGTCGAGAGGACCGAAAAGCTCGGCAAGGACTTCATGCGCCGATAAAAGCCTTGGAGTCGAAGTTCATGGCCCCAGGCATGGCGCGACCCGGTAATGATGCCGATTTTGGCTTCCGGTCCGCGCAGGAGCTGCAGCAGAGCACAGGCCGTTTCGCCGCCGTTGGCATAGTCGCTGCCGACGTAGCACTGACGGCGGCAGTTTTGTACATCGTTATTGACGGTTACAACGAAGACGCCCTTATCGACTAAGGCGTCGATGGCCTCAGCGATTCGTTTATCGTTAATGGGGCTGATGATGAGGCCGCTCACGGGAACCGCTTCCAGCTCGGCAATAAGTTTCAACTGGGCGTCTACATCAAACCCCTTCATATGACGCATCGTCAACTGGATGCCATAGATCTGATAGCGGCTTTCTGCCGTCTCGATACCGCGAATGATTTCATCGAAGAAGGCATTGCCTTCTGAATTCAGAATAACGCCGACAATGGGCCGATGCCGTCTGGCTGCCAGGGCCTTGCCGGCCGGATTCGGTTTATATCCCAATTGCTTTACCATATTCATAACGGCTTCAGCCGTTTCCGGCTTGACTCGTCCCCGGCCGTTGAGGACCCGGTCTACGGTCCCTCGTGAAACGCCGCAAAGTTCAGCAATTTTTTTAATCGTTACCATACTTCTCCCTCACTTATCCTCATGCTTAAGGTTAACTGATCCTCTCTATTGTACCAAACATTGCGGCATGATAAAAGGAACTATCTATAAAGTTCGCGCTTTATAAATAGTTCCTCATCTGTCAAATCTTAATATTCTCTCCAACCAGGCCTATCCAAGCATGGTCCTTTTGCAGCCCGCTCTCTTCATGAGCGATGAGCCACTTGTTGACGGCAAAGAGCAGGGCATTTTCGCCATGACCGCCGACCTTATGGGGCAAGGCCTCGTTGGTGCCTTTCGGAAGGACGACGCCGCAGCGAAATTCTTTTCCGTCGACGCTGCACGGTGCAAAGTGAAGGGTCGTCGCATAGAGCTCAACTGCCGTTCCAGCCGGAACGAAGAAGGCTTCCACGCGGGCCGTATCATAGGTGTAAGAGGATAAATCGATATCCTGCTGACGGCCGACTAATAAGATGAGGTCTGTCGCAGCGATGTCAATTTCAGAAGACCGGTGATATTCCAAGGCATTGAGCGTATCATTGTGACCGCTGCAGTGGCCGAATTCAATGGGAAGGAAACCAAAGGATTCCTCTTCCAAGGTTTTTGCCAGAGGCAGGGCTTCAAAAGCCCCGACGGACGGCTCATACATCGTCCCTTCCGATACAACAGGGACGCTGTTCATAACTTCTGCAAATTCTTTAATATCGACATCGAGGACCCGTCCGTAGACGGCGAATTCTTTATCCGTTACTTGTTTCATTACTGATTACCTCCGTGAATCCCAATATTTTTCAACTTCATGCCGGACATCAAGTTCTTTTCAATCTGTTCCAAAGAAACATTCTTCGTTTCCGGGACAAAGGCAAAGGTCAGGGCAATGAAGACGGCATTCAAACCGGCGTACATCCAGAAGGTCATGGAAGAGCCGAGGGCATCGATGAGGCTGAGGAAGGTAGCACCGACGATGGCGCAGGTGATCCAGTTGGTCATGGTCGAGCAGGCAACGCCGAATTCGCGCATCTTAAGGGGCTGAATTTCCGAGCAGAGGACCCAGACGATAGGGCCGGCACTCATGGCAAAACCAGCGATGAAGATCATGGTCATGATAGCAGACAAGTAGCAGACCCAAGGAGCGGGATTTCCGCCTTCGATGACGGCCATGCAGAGACCCATGACGACCATAGCCGCTGCCATGACGGCAAAGCCGATTTTCAGGGCCGGTTTACGGCCGGATTTATCGACAGTGTAGACGGCAATGAGGGTTGCCAAAACGAAGACGATACCGTTGATGACCGTGCCGATCATCTGGTCTTCCGTGCTGGAAAAACCACCGAGGCTGAGGATTTTCGGCGAATAATACATGATGACATTAAAGCCTGTAAACTGCTGCATAGCCTGGAGCAGGACGCCGAGGAATACGGCGCGGCGAACATTCTTATTGGCCCGTAATAAGGACCAGCCGGCCTGTTTTACTTTCAGTGTATCTTGAATATCTTTTAATTCAGACTTTGCCAAGTCAATATCGGCATGGAGGGTCTGGAGGACATTTTCCGCTTCCGAAAAACGACCCTTGGCAGCCAGCCAGCGCGGGCTTTCAGGCAGCATGAAGACAGTCAGGATTAAGACGACAGCCGGAATGGCAATGACCGTCAGCATCATGCGCCAAGAGCCGCTGTAACTGAAGTACGTATTGGACAGGAAGGCCGACAGAATCCCGACCGTAACCATAAACTGATAGCCTGAAATGACCTGGCCGCGCGAATCTTTATCGGCCATTTCTGCTAAATAAAGGGGTGCCGTATAGGACGCAATGCCGACGGACAAGCCGAGGATTAGGCGAAAACCGATGAGCATATCAACGTTCAGGGCAAGGCCGGATCCGACCGAGCCGACGATAAACAGGGCGGCACCGGTAAGGAGGCTGCGCTTTCTGCCGATGCGGGCCGTCATAAAAGCGGCACAGAGGGCGCCGATGGCAGCGCCTACCATCATACAGCTGACAACCCGTTCCTGGGCGGCACTGTTGAGTCCCCATTCAGCCGTAATAAAGGGCAGGGCTCCGGCGATGACCCCTTGGTCGAGGCCAAACAGCAAACCTGCCATGCCGGCCGTAAAATAAATGAATTTCCGTACTCGTGAAGCGTTCGATTTGGATAAAGCCTTTTCGTCACAAATCATGGCTGCATCTTGATTCATCATGGTCACATCTCTCCTAACGGCGTTTATAAAGTCGCCAAATCTTGATAACATCCGGCTAATTGCCGATATAATTTCTGATATAAAGCGTGGCCTTTTTCATAATAGGCGTGGGCTGTCGGATCGGGCTGGCAATAGGTATTGGTATCGATGAAGTCGCGGCAGGCCGTAACGACGCTCTTAAACAATCCGGCTCCGACACCGGCCAGGATAGCGGCTCCCAGAGCCGGACCTTCCTTCGACGATACGGTTTTGACTTCACAGTTATACATATCGGCCAGCATCTGACGCCACAAGGGGCTCCGTCCGCCGCCGCCGCAGGCCATCATTTCCTGAACGACGATACCCATGTCGCGGAGGATATCCTGACAGTCCGTCAGTGAATAGCCGACGCCTTCCATGACGGCCCGGAGCATGTCGTCCTGGGTATGGATGGCCGATAAGCCGAAGAATACGCCGCGGCAGTCCGGGTCGAGGTGGGGTGTCCGTTCGCCCATAAGATAAGGTAAATAGATGAGGCGGCGGCTTCCCATCGGTACATCTTCAACGTGGTGGTCCATGACGACATAAGGATCAAGACCTGCCTGTTCTGCCTCTTTCATATAGTCATGTCCCAAGGTATCACGGAACCAGCGAAGTGACAAGCCGGCAGCCTGTGTTACCCCCATGACATGCCAACAGCCGGGAACGGCGCAGCAGAATGAATGGACGCGGCCCTTCGGATCGATATGAAGATCGCTCGTATGGGCAAATACGACGCCGCTGGTCCCGATGGTCGTAAAGGCCCTGCCGTCACTGACGATGCCCGTTCCTACAGCAGCCGCTGCATTGTCACCGGCACCGCCGACAACGATGGTCTGAGGCAGGAGGCCCGTTTCTGCGGCAAAGGCCGGAGTCAGGGTTCCCGTCACATCGGGTGATTCGTAGACTTTAGCCAGCCACGACGGATCGATATCAAGACGGTCCAGGATTTCATCGGACCAACAGCGGCGGCGGACATCAAGGAACTGCATGCCGCTGGCATCGGAAACGTCGGTTGCATATTGGCCGGTCATGCGCAGGCGAACATAATCTTTCGGCAGTAAAATGTGACGGCACTGCCGATAGTGTTCCGCTTCATGATTGCGAACCCACAGGAGTTTCGACGCCGTAAACCCGGTCAGGGCCGGATTGGCCGTAATCTCCATCAACTTCTCGGCACCAACGGTCCGGGTAATTTCGATACATTCTTTCCCCGTCCGCTGGTCGCACCAGATGATGGCCGGTCGGATGACTTCTTCCTTTTCATTCAGCATGACCAGGCCGTGCATCTGACCCGATAATCCGATACTGACGATGTCTTTCGCTTCAACGGGGTACTTGGCTAAGATTTCCCGTATCGTCTGTACCACAGCTTGATACCAATCTTCCGGCTGCTGTTCGGCCCAGCCGTTTTGGGGCTGATACAACGGATACTCACAGGATGCCATAGCAACGGCCTGGCAGGTATCGTTGAAGAGTACCGTCTTGGTCGCCGAGGTACCAATATCAATTCCCATTACATACTTCATATATCTTCCTCCCTATGTTCCCTCGTATATCCGGGGACTGCTTACCTTATTGCGTGCTCAAGCACATGTCTATGGTTGAAGTATACCATGACAAAATTAGATGGTCAACGGGAATCTTCATACATGCACTTTTGCTATATTCCAGCATCTACCTGTATTTTTTCTGCATAATGCTGTCTTTCGTAAAAAAACAGCAATCTTAGTATTGACACGAATTTGACAAGCGTGCTATCATTCCCTTAACGAAATGTGCCTAGGCACTCAAAAAAATTACACGTATCCCTACATGGGAAAGGAGACCTTATTATGAATATTCCCGAAGTGAAATGCGGTATTATTTCTGTCAGCCGCGACTGCTTTATTATTTCTTTATCTCAGAACCGCCGTCAGGCCATCGTCGATGCCTATACAAAAAAATACGGTGACCTCTATGAAGTACCGACGGTCGTAGAAAACGAAACGGACATGCTCAAAGCCGTTGAAGAAGCCAAGGCTGCCGGCTGCAATGCCTTAGTCGTATTCTTAGGAAACTTCGGCCCTGAAACGCCGGAAACCTTGATTGCCAAATACTTCGACGGCCCGGTCATGTACGCTGCCGCCGCCGAAGAAACGGGCAAAAACCTCATCAACGGCCGCGGCGACGCTTACTGCGGCATGCTGAACTGTTCATACAACCTGGGCCTGCGTAAATTAAAAGCCCATATCCCGTCGTACCCCGTAGGGACGGCCGAAGAAGTCGCTGCCATGATTGCCGAATTCCAGCCCATGGCCCGCACCCTTATCGGCCTCAGCCAGTTGAAAATCATCACTTTCGGGCCTCGTCCGCAGGACTTCTTCGCCTGCAACGCTCCGATTAAGCCCCTCTATGACTTAGGCATTGAAATCGAAGAAAATTCTGAATTGGACCTCCTCGTATCGTACCAGGCCCATAAAGACGACCCGCGCATTGCCGACGTCGTCGCCGATATGACCGAAGAACTCGGCAAAGACGGCAACCCCTGGCCGGACCTCCTGCCCCGCATGGCACAATATGAACTGACCCTCCTCGACTGGGCAGAAGCGCATAAAGGCTCCCGTCAGTATATCGCCTTTGCCAATAAATGCTGGCCGGCCTTCCCGTCCCAGTTCGGCTTTGAACCGTGCTACGTCAACAGCCGTCTCGTATCCCGCGGCATTCCCGTCGCCTGTGAAGTCGACATCTACGGTGCTGTCAGCGAATACATCGGCATGTGCGCCAGCGGCGACACGGTCACCCTTCTCGACATCAATAACTCCGTCCCCCGCGATCTCTACGAATCGGACATCAAACCGACGACGAACTACACCCAGAAAGATACCTTCATGGGCTTCCACTGCGGCAACACGCCCCTTTGCAAGTTGAAAAAGGGCGGCGTAAAATACCAGCTCATCCAGAACCGCCTCTTAGAAGACGGCGGCACGCCGGATATCACCCGCGGTACCTTAGAAGGGGACATCGCTGAAAGCCCGATTACCTTCTTCCGCCTCCAGAGCACGGCCGGCGGTCAGCTCCGGGCTTACATCGCACAAGGTGAAATCCTGCCGGCAGCAACCCAGTCCTTCGGCGGCATCGGCATCTTTGCCATCCCCGAAATGGGCCGTTTCTACCGCCACGTCCTCATCGCCAAACAGTATCCCCATCACGGCGCCGTTGCCTTTGCCCACATCGGAAAAGTTCTCTTCTCCATCTTCCAGTACCTCGGCATCGAAGACATCGCCTTCAACCAGCCGAAAGGCATGCTCTACCCCAACGAAAACCCCTTTGACATGTAAAAAGTCCACGCATATCAAAAGACGGCACGAATTATTTCGTGCCGTCTTTTCGATAAGGTATAATATTTTTCGCAAAATAAAATAAAGACATGAATCTCCCCATTTG
>NZ_UQBH01000012.1 GCF_900539295.1 uncultured Megasphaera sp. | reverse complement strand
TGGTCATTTATCTGACCAACAAAACCATTTATATTACACCAGAAGAAGAAAAAGTCAACCAGATGGCAACTGAATAAAAAATAGGCAAACGCTCCCCAAAAAGAGGAGTGTTTGCCTTTGTTTTGAAAATTATAGGTATACAGTATTTTTATAGTGAGGTCATATTATGCAAAACGACATTTCCAAAGAATTTTCCCTTGGCGGATTGCTCCGTTTTACATTTCCCACCATCATTATGATGATGTTTGTGGCAACCTATATCATCGCAGACGGTATTTTCGTTTCCCGTTTTGTGGGGACGGCAGCCCTTTCCGCTATCAATATCGTGTATCCCCTCATCAATGTCATGTTGGGTGTGGGTATCATGCTGGGCACCGGCGGCAGCGCCATCATTGGCAGAGAACTGGGGGCTGGCAAAGAAGATCTGGCAAGACGGCATTTTACACTGCTGACACTCTTTGCTATCGCCATGGGGCTGATCCTTTCTCTGCTCTGCTTTGTATTCATCGAGCCCCTTTCCATTTTTCTGGGAGCTGACGAAGCCCTATTGCCCTACTGCATCGACTACGGCAGAATCATGATGGCGTTCTATTCCATCTCCGTGGTTCAGGTACTCTTTCAGGTATTCTTTGTCACCGCAGGCAAACCGAAGTTGGGACTCGTTCTCAACGTTGCCAGCGGCATCAGCAACATCGTTTTTGACTATGTATTCATCGTTTTGATGGATATGGGCATCAAAGGGGCTGCTTGGGGTACTGTCACCAGCTTCCTCATCGGTGGTATTCCGCCTCTGATCTATTTCCTGAAACCACGGGCTGTGCTGTACTTTGTAAAACCGGAATGGAACACACAGGTACTGCTCCATAGCATGAGCAACGGCGTCTCTGAACTGATTACCAATATTTCCTCTGGTGTCACCACATACCTGTTCAACAAAGTCATGATGCAGATGATGGGACAAGATGGCGTTGCGGCAATCACCATCATCCTTTACGCAAAGTTCCTCTTTGCATCCGCCTATATGGGTTTTTCCAATGGTGTGGCGCCAGTATTCAGTTACCAGTACGGCAGACGGAACCATGTCCAGCTGAAACGACTGTTCAAAATGTCCATGGGCATCATACTGGTTTCTTCAGCAGTCATCAGCGTACTGTCGTTCCTTCTGGCAGAACCAACCATACTGGTATTTACCCCCAAAGAAAGCTCCACATTCACCCTTACATTAGATGGGTATAAAATCTGCGCATGGAACTTCCTGTTCTGCGGCGTGAATATCTTCGCTTCGGCATTTTTCACTGCCCTTTCCAACGGGGTGCTTTCCGCACTGATTTCCTCCCTGCGCACCTTCGTTTGTGTCAGTGGATGTATCCTGTTCCTGCCCAAGTATCTTGACTTGCTGGGTGTATGGCTTGCCATTCCCGTGGCAGAAGTGCTGACCATTGTGGTAGCAATCATTCTGTTTGTAGGCGCAAGAAAAAAATATCAATACGCATAAAAAAGGGCTGTCTTCAGAAGAAAACAGATCTCGTAAAATCTATATAAAAAATAGCCGGAATCCTTAAAAATATAAAGGATTCCGGCTATTTTTGTTTTCTGATGGAGATGCCATTATCAATCCATCCTATTTTTTATGCCTGATAGTCCTGATAAATTTTACCGAAAAAGTCATCCAATGCCTGTTTCATTTCCGCAAAGCCTTCAGGGTGTTTGGAATGCCCCATGGCATGAATTTCTTCGCCTTCTTTGCCATAAGCATGGAACACCCAGCTATCTCCGGCACAGATACATGTTTCGATGTCATAAAATCCATCCCATGCCGCTGCGTTCTGTTCTTCCAGCAGCTTTGCCAGTTCCACAGCCAATTCCTGGGCAGGTTCACAGCGCAGGCTGCGTTCTTCCCCATCGTAGAGGTCAATGCCTACATTTACGCCTTTTTCATTGTCCATACGATACCAAGCCATGTATCCGTCATTTCTGCCATAGCGAAAAGAAAATGATTTGATTTCTTTCATTGTGCTTCCTCCTCCATGTAAAAAGAAAGGGCATCTCGTTTGGAGATACCCTCTTTTGGTTTATTTTGCGTATTCTACTGCTCTTGTTTCTCGAATCAAATTTACTTTGATCTGTCCCGGATATTCCAGTTCAGCTTCAATGCGTTTGATGATGTCATGCGTCAAGAGGACGCAGTCAGATTCATCCAACTTGTCCGGTTTAACCATGACCCGGATTTCACGTCCGGCCTGAATGGCAAAGCAGTCTTCGACACCGTCAAAGGACTCGGCAATTTCTTCGAGCTTGGTCAGGCGCTTCAGATAGTTTTCCAACGTTTCCCGACGGGCACCCGGACGAGCCGCCGATACGGCATCGGCAGCAGCTACCAAGACGGCTTCCACACTCTGTGCTTCTTCGTCGCCGTGATGAGCAGCAATGCCGTTGACGACCAGCTTCGATTCGCCGTATTTCTTGGCGATTTCGACACCGATCGAGACGTGGGTCCCTTCCAGTTCGTGGTCCAGGGCTTTACCGATATCATGGATCAGCCCGGCCCGTTTAGCCAGCTTTTCATCGACACCCAATTCGGCAGCCATGATGCCTGCCAGCTGAGATACTTCGATAGAATGGCGCAGTACATTCTGGCCATAGCTGGTACGGTACCGCAAGCGGCCGAGAATCTTGATGAGTTCCGGATGGAGCCCGTGAACCCCGGCTTCGTACGTCGCCTGTTCACCGGCTTCGCGAATCTTCTGGTTGATTTCTTTACGAGCCTTTTCAACCATTTCTTCAATCCGTGCCGGATGGATACGGCCGTCGGCAATCAGTTTTTCCAAGGCAATGCGGGCGATTTCCCGACGGATCGGATCGAAGCAGGACAAGATAACGGCTTCCGGCGTATCATCGATGATGAGATCGACACCGGTCAGCATTTCAATAGCCCGAATATTACGGCCTTCACGGCCGATGATACGGCCCTTCATTTCATCGTTCGGCAGGGAAACGACCGACACCGTCGTTTCAGCAACATGGTCGGCAGCGCAGCGCTGGATCGCCACGGAAATGATTTCCCGGGCCTTGCTTTCTGCTTCTTCATGAGCCTGTTCTTCAAGCATCTTGATCATCTGTGCCGTTTCATGCTTCACTTCACTTTGAACGTTGTTCAAAAGCAATTCTTTGGCATCTTCATATGTCAAGCCGGAAATTCGTTCCAATTCGACCATCTTCTGTTCATGGATAGCTTCGATTTTTTCCTGCATGCGCGTCACTTCTTCTTCCTTGCGCTGCAGACTATCTTCTTTCTTTTCCATGGAATCGGATTTCTTGTCTAAATGTTCTTCTTTTTGAAGCAAACGCCGTTCAAAGCGCTGTAATTCCGTGCGGCGTTCCTTGTTTTCCCGTTCGGCGTCACTGCGAAGCTTATGGATTTCTTCCTTGCCTTCAAGGACCAGTTCTTTTTTGCGGGCTTCCGCATTCTGCTGGGCCGTGGCAATGATCCGCTGGGCTTCGACTTCGGCCTGTCCGATTTTACCTTCGGCAATATTTTTGCGATAGATGTAACCGGCACCGCCGCCGATGAGACCACAGATAATAGCCGCCACAATAGTAGTCAGCATAGTAACAAATTCACCTCCCCTTCACAAAAAAAAGCCGAACCTACCGTCCGGCTTTTTTTATGAGTATGTAAAATTTACTTCATGTTCAAAAAACCTACAATTATGCAAAATATGAACCAGTGTATCAAACCGGCTCCTTTAATTGTAATTTTTTTTCATATTAATGTCAAGACGGATTTGACTTGTCAAGTGTCTCTTTTAGCAAGCTGTCAATCCCCGTCAGAAACGGTAAAGGATGCGATGACCTCGGCGATGACAGCCGGCGAAAAACCGCGGTACTGGAGGTATCGCGCCGCCTTCCGTGCTTCATCGCGATGACGGGAAAATTTCCGATCGGTCAAGGCCTCTGCCAAGGCGTATTCATCAGGCCGTTCAACATCATCCGGCACGGTCAGCTGACGGCGGCGGAGACAATTGGCGATATATAAATGGCCGTACTGCCCTTTTCGGACATAGTAGGCATAGACCTGACGGGCCAGGCGTTCGTCATCGATAAAGTGTTCCTCTTTCAGCATGGCCATCACCTCGTCGATGACGTCGTCACTGACATCCCGCCGCCGCAGCTTAAGCCGCAGTTCGCCTTCACTTAAAAAGCGGACGTTGAGCAGCTGCAGCGCCTTTTCATAGGCTTCACTATAGGTCATTTATTCCTGTTCGTCGCTTTCCGGAATGGCTTCTGCCACAGCATCCTCTTTCATCAGGTCTTCGTCCATGACGTCATCGAATTTTTCCGGTTCCGCTGCCAGCGTATCGCGGATGATCTTTTCGACTTCGTCCGTGATTTCCGGATGTTCTTTCATGAAGATCTTGACATTTTCCTTACCCTGGCCCAGTCGTTCGCCTTTATAAGAATACCAGGTACCGCTCTTTTCAATGATATCCATCGACGCACCCAGGTCGAGGACCGTCCCTTCACGGGAAATCCCCTGGCCGTACATGATATCGAATTCACAGTGTTTAAAGGGAGGTGCCACTTTATTCTTGACAACCTTAACCCGAGCCCGGTTGCCGATGACGTCGCCGCCGGATTTGATGGCTTCGCCTTTGCGGATTTCCATGCGGATCGAAGCATAGAATTTCAAGGCCCGGCCGCCGGTCGTCGTTTCCGGGTTGCCGAACATGACGCCGACTTTTTCACGAAGCTGGTTGATGAAGATGACCATAGCTTTCGACTTGGAAATGATCCCTGTCAGTTTACGCAGGGCCTGGCTCATGAGGCGGGCCTGGAGGCCGACGTGAGAGTCACCCATTTCGCCTTCGATTTCGGCCTTGGGAACCAGGGCTGCTACGGAGTCGACGACGATGACGTCGACGGCACCGCTGCGGACGAGTTCTTCCGTAATTTCAAGAGCCTGTTCGCCGTTATCCGGCTGGGAAATGAGCAGTTCGTTGGTATCGACGCCGAGGTGGCGGGCATAGACCGGATCGAGAGCGTGTTCCGCATCGATGAAGGCTGCAATGCCGCCGTTTTTCTGGGCCGAAGCAATGGCATGGAGAGCCAAAGTCGTTTTCCCTGACGATTCAGGGCCATAGATTTCGATGACTCGCCCCCGGGGATATCCGCCGACGCCGACGGCCAAGTCGACGGCCAGGGACCCCGATGAGATAACTTCTAAATTCATCTTGTCAGCAATGTCGCCGAGGCGCATGATGGCACCCTTGCCAAAGTCTTTTTCAATCTTGCGCATTGCATTTTCAAGCGCTGTCTGTTTCGCGTCCAAAATCATTCCTCCTAACGGTTATTTGTTTTTATGGTTCACTAGATAGCGTACTACATAGTAGATGGCCCGTACGGCTGCGCGCCGCTTGATTTCAGCACGGCCGCCGTGATAAACGTCGCGGTGAACGAGGGTTCCCCAGGGGCCGCTGACGCCGGTATAGACAAGGCCTACGGGCTGTTCTTCCGTACCGCCGCCGGGACCTGCAATGCCCGTCGTGCTGACGGCAACATCACTCCCGTAAAGGCGTCGGCTGCCGTCAGCCATTTCAGCAGCTGTTTCCGAACTGACGGCCGTATATCGTTCCAGTGTCTCATGAGAGACACCGAGGATTTTTTCTTTCATTTCATTGCAGTACGTCCCGGCCGAACCGCGGAAGTAATCGGAAGCACCGGGCACATCGGTAATGAGCGAACCGATGAGGCCACCCGTACAGGATTCCGCAGCACTGACGATATAGCCTGCCTGACGGACTTCCCGTCCCAGTACATCGGCCATCGTTTCGTCGTTAAAGCTGACGATTTGGTCATTGAGACGGCGGCGTACTTCTTCTTCGAGCGGTAAGAGGAGCTCCTCAGCCTGTTCCTCACTGTCGGCGCGGGCCGTCAGGCGGACTTCGACGAATCCCGGGCGGGCGTACATGGCCAAGGTCGGATTCGACTGGTCTTTGACAAGATCCATCAGCCGTTCTTCAATAAAGGCTTCACCCATATCATAAATCTTTATATAGAGCGAGCGGATAGACCCTTGGCTGCCAAAAGTCTGAAGAAGCCAGGGTTTCAGGCGGTTTTCATACATCCAGCGCATTTCGCTGGGCGGTCCCGGCAAGTGGACCAGGGTCTTGCCGCCCTTTTGCATGGCAACGCCCGGTGCCGTACCGGCCAGATTGTCAAAAATGGAAGCCCCTTGAGGGACCATGGCCTGGCGCTTCTGGTTTTCGGTCATCGTCACCGTACCGTGATGGGCTGTTACCCAGGCTTGGACCGCATCGGCAATAGCCGGATCATAGACCAAGGGAAAATCCATCAGTTCAGCACCGATGATTTTGGTCATGTCGCCCTGAGTCGGCCCGAGGCCGCCCGTCGTAATGACGATGTCGGCCCGGGAAAGGGCCGTTTTCAAGACGTCTTTCATGCGCTTCGGGTTATCGCCGACCGTCGTATGATAGACGACGAAATATCCCATTTCATTGAGCTGTTTCGATAAGTAGGCGGAATTATAATTGGTAATTTCGCCCAGCAATAATTCAGAGCCTGTCGTAACAAGTTCTACTATCATACCAATCACCTCGGTTAATCGAGCCGTTCAGCAACGAGATCGTAGGCAAAGCCTTGAGCAATGCGGACTTGAATCATGTCCCCGGGCTGTACGCCATCAGCATCTTCAAGATAGGTCAGACCGTCGACGTCAGGCGCTTGGATTTCAATGCGCCCCACGGCTTGGGTCACGCCCTTTTCTTGTTCTACCTTTTCAACTAACATCGTATGGACAGAGCCTTCGAGCTCTTGGTTGCGGATTTCCGATACTTTGGCCTGAATGGCCATGAGCTGATGGTAGCGTTCTTCTTTTATTTCTTCCGGAATCTGACCGTCCATCATGGCCGCCGGCGTCCCTTCTTCCTGAGAGTAGGTAAAGACGCCGACGTCGTCAAATTTCGTTTCTTTTACGAAATCGCAGAGAGCCTGGAATTCATCTTCTGTCTCACCGGGAAAGCCGACGATGAAGGTCGAGCGCAGCGTGAGTTTTCGGCCGTGGCTGCATAACTTTTTCATGAGACGGCGCACATCATCTTCCGAATCGCGGCGGTTCATGCGGCGCAGTACCGGTTCGGCAATATGCTGGAGCGGCAAGTCGACATAGGGACAGATTTTATCTTCCTTCACGATGAGGTCCATCAGTTCGTCTGTAAAGTAATGGGGATAGAGATAGAACAGACGGATCCAGCGGATGCCTTCGATGGGAACCAATTGACGCAGCAGCTCCGGCAAGAGGGAGTGACCGGCAATATCGACGCCGTAACTCGTCGTATCCTGGGCAATGAGGTTGATTTCCTTTACACCGTCAGCAGCCAGTTGCTGCACTTCAGCGACAATCGATTCGATAGGCCGGCTGTATAATTTTCCCCGAACGTGGGGAATGATGCAGAAAGAGCAGCCGTTGTTGCAGCCTTCGCCGATTTTTACATAGGCGCTGTACGTCGGCGTCGTCCGCATGCGGCTCGTATGCTGGTCGTACAAATGGCTGACATCGTCGATGAAACAGGCCTTGCGCCCTTTTTTGACGGTATCGATAGCTTCCCAGATGCGGTCCCATGAACCGGTGCCCAGGAGCGCGTCGATTTCCGGCATTTCCTTCATCAGTTCTTCTTTATACTGTTGGCTGAGACAGCCCGTTACGATGAGGATCTTACAGTTGCCCTCCGTCTTATAGCGGGCGGCCTGCAGAATCGTATCGATGGATTCCTGCTTTGCCTTTTCAATAAAGGTACAGGTATTGACGATAATAATGTCGGACTGGGCGAGGTCCTCCGTAATTTCCATGTGGCGGTCGCGGAGAATCCCCAGCATGACTTCTGTATCGATGAGATTTTTAGAACAGCCTAAGCTGACAAATCCGATCTTTTCCATGTATCGTTATTTTTCCTTTCCGAAGCGAATTGATTTGATCCACCATGACTGCAAAGTGCGGCGGCCTTCATCAGAATATAATTTTTTTACCGGGAACAAGACCAGTCCCCGGCCGTTGGCGTCGACGTCAGGCTGCTCCTGCGGTATGGCGTCACTCATAAAGATATGCTTTTGCCGTAATACCGCATTGGCTTCCGGGGAATAGAGCCAGTCCGTAAAGGCATCGGCCAGTTCCCCGTCTTCACACCAGTTGGTGATGGCAATCCCTGTCAGCCAGTACGACGTGCCGTCCTGAGGATAGACAATATAAATAGGGGCTCCGTCATTTCGATACTGCCGAGCCGTCGAGGCATCGGCGACACCGACATCGGCTTCCCCGCTGGCAACACGGCGCACGTTGACCGGCATCGACTTCGAATACGAAGCGACGTGACTTTGCAGAGCCCGCAGGTAGCGTTCACTTTCATCGAGGCCCTTCATTTCGACGAAAGAACAGAGAAATTCACCGGCCATATCCATAGCGGCCAGATCCGGGAAAGCCAGCAGCATTTGAGGATCGGTCAAGAGATCGTCCCAAGTAGAGAGGAGCTGCCCCCTCCGGTCATAATAGGACTGACCGACGACAAAGACCATCGGATTATACCACAAGCCGTTCCACATGCCCTCCGCATCCTTCATGGAAGACGGCACCTTGTCCGTCACATCAGACTCATAGGGCTGGAGAATACCATTTTGTTTCTGCGTCCGCAGATCATCTTCCGAAGCGATGAGGATATCCGGCTTAGGGCCGCTGATATTCCCTAAAGACTGGCGCATATCGCTGTCAGTCTTGGAATAGATCTGTACCCGCAGGTGCTTCTGCTTATAAAATTCTTGGGCCAAGCCGTTATTGACGTCTTGGGGTAAGTCGGAAAAGACGACGAGATGGCGGCCGGCTTCATAGGCCCGCTGTGCTTCTTCCTGCTGGTGCTTCATCAAGATGGGCCAGGCCAGGCTCAAAAGCACGATGACGAAGACGCTGAGCATGATAAAAGGCACGTATTTCTTCATTATATTCACCTGAATTTTCTAGTCCTGTTCAAATCCTTCCGTCCTTGTCCGGAGCGAACAGCCGAATGGCCATGGCGATTGCCGCGGCCGGAAAGCGGACGGCCTGACTGACGTTGATGACGCCGCGGTGCAATGAGGCACTTCGGCCCGTAACCGATGAGGTCACGGCGGCCCGTCAGGCATAAGGCCTTATAGACAATATCATAATTTGCCGGGTTCTTATACTGCATAAGGGCCCGCTGCATCTGTTTTTCTTCTGCCTGGCGGGCAACGTACACTTTTTGCCCGGTCAGGGGGTTAATCCCGGTATAGTACATGGCCGTCGACAGACTGCCCGGCGTCGGGATAAAATCCTGAACCTGTTCGGGCTGCATATGCATATCCCGCAAAAATTCAGCCAGGGCCACGGCATCCTTTAAGGTACACCCCGGATGACTGGACATAAAATACGGAACGAGGTACTGTTTTTTCCCGAGCTCCCGATTGGCTTCGTCAAACCAATCTTTAAAGGTCAGAAAAGCATGGACATCGGCCTTGCCCATGAGGTCAGTTACGTGTTTTACGACGTGTTCCGGCGCCACCTTCAGCTGGCCGCTGACGTGATACTGGCAAAGTTCTTTTACGAATTCTTTGTTGCCGTCAGCCAAGACGTAGTCATAACGAAGACCGGAGCGGACGAAAACCTTTTTTACGCCCTTTACATGACGGATTTTCCGCAGGAGCTGCAAGTAATCGTCATGGGACGTGTTAAGGTTCTGACAAGTCTCGCTGCCGATACAGTGACGGTTGCGGCAGACGCCGTCCGTGAGCTGCTTTTGGCAGGCCACATGGCGGAAGTTCGCCGTTGGACCGCCGACGTCGTGGATATAGCCTTTAAAGCCGGGCAGCTTCGTCATCCGTTCCGTTTCTCGAACGAGGGATTTCTGGCTGCGGTGCTGGATGATGCGCCCCTGATGGCTGGCAATGGCACAAAAATGGCAGTGGCCGAAGCAGCCGCGCTGGCTGGTCAGGCTGAACTGAACTTCCTGAAGGGCCGGAACCCCGCCGGCAGCATCGTAGTCAGGATGCCAGCGGCGCTGGAAGGGAAGCTCATAAATAGCGTCCATCTCTTCCGTCGAAAGGGGCAGCGCCGGCGGGGTCTGGACGACGAACCGGTTTTCTGACGGCTGGATGATGGTCTTTCCATAAAAAGGATCCTGCTCTTCATACTGCATCTTAAAAGCCTTGGCAAAAGCCGCCTTATCGGCCCGGACCTCTTCATAAGACGGACAGACGACAGTCTTGTCCGAAATAGGCGGTTTACTGGTTACGTAGCAGATGCCGCGGATGTCGTACATTTCGGCGACGGACTTGCCTTCAGCCAGGGCATCGGCGATTTCTACGATGGAATGTTCCCCCATGCCGTAACTGAGGATATCGGCTTTGCTGTCGAGGAGTATCGAGTGGCGCACCTTATTGGACCAATAGTCATAATGAGCAAAGCGGCGCAGACTGGCTTCGATGCCTCCGATAATGATGGGCACGTCTTTATAAGCCTCGCGCATGCGATTGGCATAGACGATAGTCGCCCGTTCCGGCCGATGGCCCGTTTCTCCGCCCGGCGAATAGCTGTCGCGGCTGCGGAATTTTCGGGCCGCCGTCTTTTCATTGAGCATGGAATCAAGATTCCCTGCCGTAATCAAGGCTGCCAGCCGCGGACGGCCCAGTGTCTTAAAGGCGTCTGCACTGTGCCAGTCGGGCTGAGAAATAAGGCCGACACGATAGCCCCGGCTTTCGAGGACGCGGCCGATGAGGGCTGCGGCAAAACCGGGGTGATCGACATAGGCGTCGCCATTGATGTAGACAAAATCAAGTTGGTCCCAGCCGCGTCGTTCCATATCTTCCCGACTGGTTACTAAGAAATTCTCACGCATATGGCTCCTTATTTACATTAAAATCCAAATAATGAGCAAGAGGAAAATAATGATGCCGGCAACAATCGTAATTTCCGGCCAATTCCCTTGCCGCGTCTTTTTCTTCTTATTGTCTTTCCTGTTTTTTTTATGCTTGGCAGAAACGATGGTCCGAACTTCCGGCCTGGGCGTCCTTTCTTCGACAGAGGCCTTATATTCCTGAACCAGGGCAATGCCGTCCAGTTCCAGGAAGTTGCCGTAGTTGCGGATAAAGCCCTTGACGAATACGGCACCGGGAATGGCGTCATATTCATTGGCTTCCAGGGCTTCCAGGTATTCCCGCTTTATATTTAGGGCTTCCGATACATCTTGTAACGTCAGGCCCTGTTGTTCTCTCGCTAATCGTAATACGTCACCGATCGAAGATTCCTTCACTGTCTTTCTCTCCCTATTTACTATAATCGTATCCTTTATTATATAACAGATACGACAAAGGGTACAGGGGGTCAGCCCAAATACTTCTGCTGGACTTCGTCAGCCGTCATCAGGATATCCCGCGGCTTGCTGCCGTTGTTGGGCCCTACGATGTGCATGGCTTCCATCATATCGATCATGCGGGCAGCCCGCGTATAGCCGATGCGGAAGCGGCGCTGGAGCATGGAAGTCGACGCCTGGCCGGTCTCAAGGACCATGTCGATGGCCTGCTGCATGAGTTCGTCTTCAAAGAAGTCGACGCTGTCTTCGGAATTTTCAGACTGGGCTTTTTGGACGGACTCGTCGTAATGAGGACCGTCCTGTCCCTTGATAAATTCCACCATTTCATCGATTTCCGAATCGGAGATGAAAGCCCCTTGGACACGGAGCGGTTTCGATGCGCCGAGGGGATAAAAAAGCATATCCCCCTTGCCGATGAGCTTGTCGGCACCGGCCATATCCAGAATGGTCCGCGAATCGACCTGACTCGACACGGCAAAGGCAATACGGCTCGGCACATTGGCTTTGATAAGGCCCGTCAGGACATCGACCGACGGCCGCTGCGTGGCCAGCACTAAGTGCATGCCGCAAGCACGAGCCTTCTGGCCCAAGCGGATAATCGACTTTTCGACGTCGTCCGACGCGGTCATCATGAGATCGGCCAATTCGTCGATGATGATGACGATAAAGGGCATGGCTTCGTCAGGGTGCAGTTCATTATATCGGGAAATATCCCTCGTATGCGTATCGGCAAAGCGTTTATAGCGGTCATCCATTTCCCGAACGGCCCAGCGCAGGACGCTGGCAGCTTTCTTGGGATCGGTAACGACCGGAGTCAGCAAATGCGGAATGCCGTTGTAGTTGGACAATTCGACGACTTTCGGATCGATGAGAATTAATTTTACATCTTCCGGCCGCTGCTTAAAGAGGATGCTGGCAATGAAGGTATTGATGCAGACACTCTTACCAGAGCCCGTCGAGCCTGCTACCAAAAGATGAGGCATCTTGGTCAGGTCGGCAACGATGGGATTGCCGGCAATGTCTTTGCCCAGGCAGACGGGAACACCGCGGGCGGCTTTTTGGAATTTTTCACTTTCAATGACGTCGCGCAAATTGACACCGGTCAAGGTCTTATTCGGCACTTCAATGCCGACGGCGGCCTTACCTGGAATCGGCGCTTCAATGCGGATATCCGTCGCTGCCAGTTTAAGAGCTATGTCGTCGGCCAAATGGACGATTTTACTGACCTTGACGCCAGCTGCCGGTTCCAGTTCATACCGCGTAATGGACGGCCCCTGGCTGGCATTTAAAATCTTGGCATCGATGTTAAAACTCTGCAGGGTTTCTTTTAAAATGGCTGCATTTTCCCGTACTTCGTCGCTGAGGCCGACCGTATGCTGCGGTCCCGGCTTCAGCATAGAGACTGACGGCAGGCGGTATATCGACTTTCGTTCCGCCTTGGGAACGGCACTGCTGCCTTCCTCACTGAGATCTACGGCAACCGTGCTCTGTTCTACTTCAATGGGTTTAATATCGTCCATGTCATGACGGAGAACGTCTCGTTCCTCCGCTAAGGACGAAGTGCTGACGGGCTGAACGTCGTGAGCCGTCGGTTCGGCATCGGAAACAACGGTCTCATGAATCTGGCTGTAGTCCGTCTCATCTTGAGGGCCGTCATCAAAGCCGTCTTCCAGATCTTCATTCCAATAAGCTTCGATGTCTTCAGGAGATACACTTTCTTCAACGGCCGGAATTTCTTCAATGGGGCGGGAATCAAAGCTGACTTCCTCTACCCCATTTCCAAGATCGCGGGCATCCGAAATCTGAATTCCTTCCGACAGATCTTTATCGACTGCTGAAGCGTCTTCCGGCGTATCTGCCGATCTTTCTTCCAGGGCCTGAAAATCGAAGATTTTCCGCTTTTCGTGCCATTGGCGAAGGGACTGGGATGCGTCCTGCAGTCCTTCGACAGCCTTTCCGGAAACGCGGGCCGCTTCCTGGCCGGCCTTATCGGCAACGGCCGCCACTGGCTGGGAAATAGACCAGTTCTTCCAGATCAGAAAGGTGACGATAGCAGCTCCCATGATGGCCATGACAGCCCCAAAAAAGCCGAGAAACTGCTGCAGCACCGAGGACACGACAGCCCCGATGATGCCTCCTCCGACGGATAAACTGGCAGGCAGAAACTTCGTGCCTTCCGGAATGACCAGTAAATGGATAAGCCCCAAGAGAAGCACATAGATCCAGGCACCGATGACCCAGGACCGCGATACGGGGCAGGCCTTGCGGACGACGATATACTTCAGGCCCAAGACAACCAGAGATAAGCTGACAACGATTCGCCCCAGCCCGAAGATGTATGATAAGACATCGTCTACACTGTGTCCGATACGGCCCGTATCGACGCCGATAAAACCGACGGTCGCAAAGACGCCGAATAAGATACAGAAAATACCGATAATCTCATATTTTAAAAGGGGCGATTTCTCGGCCCGCTTGGCAGGCCGTGCCCGCCGGGTCGTCCGCTTGCGGCGGGTGGTCTTAGGGGTCCTTCCGTTTGCCAAAATAGTTCACCTTCCACTAATAGATTACTTGTCACGGCGGCGCTTATGCCAGGCATCAGCCATAGCCTGTTCACGGCCGTAAGGTCTTTCATGATAATACGACGCGCCTTTAAGGGCATCGGGCAGGTACTGCTGATCGACCCAGGCGTCTTCAAAATCGTGAGGATAGCGATAATTTAAGCCGTGGCCCAACTGGGCAGCCCCGCTGTAATGACTGTCCCGCAAATGGGCCGGGATATCGCCGCAGTCCTTCCGGCGCACATCGCTGAGGGCTGCATCGACAGCCAGGTAAGCGCTGTTGCTCTTAGGTGCGCAGGCGACATAAATAACGGCCTCCGACAAGATGATGCGGCCTTCAGGCCAGCCGACAAATTGAACGGCCTGAGCTGCTGCGTTGGCGATGACCAGGGCCTGCGGGTCGGCAAGGCCGACGTCTTCGGCAGCACAGATGACCAAGCGGCGGGCAATAAACGACGGCTGCTCGCCGGCTTCAATCATACGGGCCAGATAGTGCAGGGCCGCATCGGGATCAGAGCCGCGCATACTCTTTATAAAGGCCGACACCGTATCGTAATGGGCATCGCCTTTTTTGTCATAAGTATATACCTTATGACCGGCGACCTTTTCGATAGCTTCTTGTGTAAGCTTACCGCCGGCAGGAACGACCATGGCGACCTGTTCCAGTAAATTGAGGCCTACACGGGCATCGCGGTCAGCCAGGCGGGCAATGGTTCCGAGCATGTCATCGCTGCCTTCAATGCCAAGGCTCCCCAACCCTTTCACCTTATCGGTCAAAGCCCGCTTCAAAACGGATACGACAGCGGCTTCTGACAAGGGCTGAAGAGAGATGACCCGCAGGCGGGATAATAAAGGCCGATTGACTTCAAAATAAGGATTTTCCGTCGTCGCTCCGACCAGGATGACCGTCCCGTCTTCAACATAGGGCAGCAGCACGTCCTGCTGGCTTTTATTGAATCGATGGATTTCGTCGATAAAGAGAATCGTCCGCTTTTGATATAAATGAACCGCTTCTTTGGCAGCAGCAATGACTTTTCGCAGCTCTGCCGTCCCGGCCGTCACGGCATTCAAAGTTACGAAGCGGCTGTCCGTTTCAGCAGCGATGACATGGGCCAGCGTCGTCTTGCCGACGCCCGACGGGCCATAGAACAAGAGCGACGGAATCGTATCCCGTTCAATCATCATCCGCAGGAAACTCCCGGGCCCAATCAACTCATCCTGGCCATATACGTCATCCAGCGATTCAGGCCGCATACGGACGGCCAGCGGTGCATACTCTCTGCCGCTTCGTTCATCGGCCATGGAAAATAAATCGTCTCCGCTCATTTGTTTGCTCTCCAGACTAAATAGAACGCCGCCAAGAGGTTCTTAGCGGCGGAAAATACATCATATTCTTGCACAAGAAAAGAGCCCCACCATGCCGTTTATAAACCGAGTTTTGAGCCTGCCTAAGCAGGTGGGTGTCCTCCTATAAGGGTCGGCAGTCCAATGAAGGCATTGCCTCGCATTATAGAGACCGAACTCCCAATGTAAAAAGTGTTGGTTCAAAACATCGAGACCATTTACGTACACAGTAGGGTTTCTTCTTGTACATAGTATAATAAAATACTCAAGAAAAATCAAGCCTTGACAATAGGAAAAGGGGCTGCCGCCCATGCAGCATCCCCTTTTCGAGACCTTGGCAGGTCATTGGAAGACTTGCCGCGGACCGTATGACACCGATAACATCGGTTTTATTTTACAACTTTCTTAACCGTTTCAACAACATTTTCTGTCGTGAAACCGAATTTCTTGAACAGCGTCCCTGCCGGAGCAGATGCACCGAAGGACTTCATGGACACAGTTGCACCGTCGAGGCCGACGTATTTGCCCCAACCGAAATCGGAAGCGGCTTCTACAGCGACGCGGGCCCGAACGGCCTTGGGAAGAACCTGTTCTTTATAAGCTTCATCCTGCTGTTCAAAGAGTTCGAGGCACGGCATGCTGACGACGCGGACGTCGATACCGTCCTTAGCCAGTTCTGCTTTAGCGTTGACAGCCAATTCAACTTCAGAGCCGCTGGCCATGATGATGGCATCGGGAACGGCTTTAGAAGCGTCAGCAACGACGTAAGCCCCTTTGAGAGCTTCTTTGCTGCTGCCTTCAAGCTGCGGCAGGTTCTGACGCGTGAGGACTAATGCCGTCGGAGTCTTCTGGCTGGTAACGGCTAAGTACCAACCGGCTGCCGTTTCCGTAGCATCAGCCGGGCGGAAGACGTTGACGTTGGGAATGGAGCGCAGCATAGCCAGCTGTTCAATCGGTTCGTGTGTCGGGCCGTCTTCACCGACGCCAATGCTGTCGTGAGTCAAAACATAAGTCGTCGGAAGTCCCATGAGGGCAGCCAGGCGGATCATCGGTTTCATGTAATCGCTGAAGACGAAGAACGTGCCTGCATAGGGGCGAACGCCGCCGTGGAGGGCCAGGCCGTTGGTCATGGCACCCATGGCCAATTCGCGGACGCCGAAGTGGATGTTGCGGCCGCTGTAATCGGCTTTTCCGAAAGAGCCTTCGCCTTTCATTTCCGTTTTGTTCGACGGAGCCAGGTCGGCACTGCCGCCAAAGAGCTGCGGGATGCGGTCTTTTAAGCGGTTGATCATCGTGCCGGACAGGTTGCGCGTTGCCTGCGGTTTATCTTCATAAGCCCAGAACTCTTCATCATTCAAGAGTGCCTGTGCATCGACATCAGTATGGTAAGCATCCCATTTAGCCTTCATATCCGGGAAGGCAGCGACATAAGCGTCAAACAATTTCTGCCAATCTTTTTCAGCAGCACCTGCTTTTTGGCTCAGTTCTTCATAATGGGTGTATACTTCGTCGGGAACGTAGAAGGTTTCTTCCGGTTTCGGCCAGTTGAGGTTCTTCTTCATAGCGACGATATTTTCTTCACCAAGGGGCGCTCCGTGAGCGTCGGCAGTACCCTGCTTAGCCGGGCAGCCGTAACCGATTTGGGTCTTAATGGTGATAAAGGACGGATGTTCTTTGTCGGCTTTCGCTTCTTCGATAGCTTTGCCGATAGCATCCATATCCGTGCCGTCTTCGACGGTAATTGTCTGGAAACCGAAAGCTGCCATGCGGGCTTGGACATTTTCCGTAAATGCCAGATCCGTATTTCCTTCGATGGAAATATTGTTGCTGTCATACAGGATAACCAATTTGGAAAGGCCGAGAGTGCCTGCCAAGGAGAGGGCTTCGGACGAAATGCCTTCCATCAGGCAGCCGTCGCCGCAAAGGGCAAAGGTGTAGTGGTCGACGACAGGATAGTCCGGTTTATTGAATACCGCAGCTAAATGAGCTTCTGCCATGGCCATGCCAACAGCCATGCCAAGGCCGGCCCCGAGGGGACCCGTCGTAGCTTCAACGCCCGTCGTATGAGCATATTCCGGATGTCCCGGTGTTAAGGAGCCGTCTTGACGGAACTGCTTAATATCATCTATGGTCAGGCCGTAGCCGTACAGGTGAAGCAGCGAATACAGCAGCATCGAACCATGGCCGGCAGAGAGGATAAAGCGGTCCCGGTTCGCCCATTTCGGGTCTTTTGCATTGTGGTTCATGTGGTTTGCCCAAAGTTCGTAGGCAATCGGGGCAGCTCCCAAAGGCAGGCCCGGGTGGCCGGAATTAGCCTTTTGGATTGCATCCGCCGACAATACACGAATGGCATTTACACAAGTCGTATCAATGGTGCTCATTAGTCAAATCGCTCCTTTTTAGGTTCGTTAAATATAAATAAACATTTACACTTTATTATGTAAAAAAAGGGCAGTTCTGTCAATGGCAAAATGTCCTTTCACATATAAAATCACCCGGTCCCGCAACATTTCGGATAGACAAAAAGAATTATGCTATAATAAAAAGGCCTATACATCTCGTACAGAAAGGATTTAACCATGACCAAAAAATACTTTTTCTTTGACATCGACGGAACCCTGGGCCTTGGGATTTCAAGCATCATCCCGGCAGACAGCCTCTATTGCCTGCGCCGCCTCATGAAGGCCGGCCATTTTGTATCCATTGCCTCGGGAAGGCTCCAGAACGATGCCCAGTCTTTTGCCGACTGCTATGGGATTCCGGCCGTCGTTGCCGACGGCGGCAACAGCCTGTCCTTAGATGGGAACGTATTAGAAATGGAAGGACTTCCCATCGAAAACTGTAAGACCCTCCTCGGCGAACTGACTCGTCGCGGCTTTGCCTGGGCCGTCGTCACCGATAATACGATCAACCGCTATACGCCCTACAAAACCTTTCCCCACGTCGACCGGCGCAATTACATGAAAACCGTCGTCAAGCCCATCAATATTGACGAGTTGACGACGGTCTATAAAATCATGTATGCCCGGCCGGAGAAAGAAGAAGATGAGCCGGAAAAATACGGTCTGCCCCATTTAGAATACATCGACCACACCTATCTCATCGAGCCGACGGATAAGCGCCGCGGCATCCTGCGCATGCTGGAACTCGTCGGCGGAGCAGCCGAAGACGCCGTCGTATTCGGCGACGGCTTAAACGACATCACCATGTTCCAAAAGCCATTCTTTTCCATTGCCATGGGCAATGCCCGTGAGGCCCTCAAAGAACGGGCCGACTATATCACGGACGACCACGATAAGGGCGGTATCTTAAAGGCCTGTAAGAAATTCGGCTGGTTATAACGGCTGCGACTGGCCGGCACCTTTGAGCAGCGCCTGTTTCAGCCGGTCTTCGATCTGGACTAGTTCCTGTTCGGCAGCCTGCCGCTTCTGACGGCCTTCACTCTGGATGCGCAGCGTATCTTCAATGGTAGCAATCAGGTCTTCGTTGACCTGCTTGACCGTTTCGATATCGACGATAGCCCGTTCATTTTCAACGGCCGTATCGTGAGAATTTTGCTTGAGCATGGCGGCGTTGCGCTTCAAGAGGTCATTGGTCGTCTCGGACACAGCCTGCTGCATCTTAAGGGCTTCCTGCTGGCGGCCGAGGCCGAGGGCCAATATCATCTGGTTCTTCCACAAGGGAATGGTATTGTAAATGGCACTCTGGATGCGGTCGACGAGAATCTTGTCATTATCCTGAATAATGCGGATCTGCGGTGCCGTCTGAATAGCGATGGTCTTGCTGATTTTGAGGTCATGGACCTTCTTTTCAAAGCGGCTGACGGAATTTTTAAAATCCTGAACGACCTGCGTCGCCATGGGATTATCCGAGGCCTTAGCCTGGGCTTCCAATTCGGGAATCGTCGTTTCATTCAATTCCTGAATCTTTTCCTCCCCGGCTTTGATGTAGAGCTGGAGCTGTTTGAAGTATTCCAAATTCTTGTCGTACAGCCCGTCGAACATGGCCACGTCCTTCATGAGGACCATCTTCTGCTTATCGAGGCCGGCCTGGATATTGTCGATCTGAGCGGCCAAGGTCATGTAGGACTGATGCAAAGCCGGCACTTTTTTAAACAAGGAGCCGACGACGGGGATGTTGGCCAGGAATCCTTTTCCGCCTTCTTGTTCTTCTTCAAAGTCATGAACCTTTTTCACCAAGTCATTCAGCAAGTTGCCGGCTGCCGTCTGATCGGTACTCTTTATAGTCGATAAGATGCTGTCCGAAAAAGAAGCGATATTGTTTTGGGCCGCAATGCCGTACTGAGCGATGGCATTGGCCGTCACCAAGTTGATCGATTCCTTAATCGTATCGACTTGCTTCCGATCTTCTGCCGTCAAAGTCTCTACCTGCTGATTGAATTTGACCAATTCATGCTTTTCGTAGCTTTTAGCAGCGGTCTCGCCGGACTGTTTTTTCTCTAAGAGGTCGTTCAAATTGATATCCGCCATGATAACACCCTACTTTCGTTTCGTATTTAAAAATTTATCCGTCAAATCGATGATCGAATTCACCAAATCACTATTGCGATTTTCGATTTTTGGCCTTTCCGGAATTTCAGGCTTTAAGCCGTCGGCTGCCATATTTTCCTTCATGACTTTCATTTCCGCATCGAGATCCATGAGCTGGGCGTTGAGGACCTTGGAAAACTGGTCGGCATAGGCTTCATCAAAATTATCCAACAATCGTTTAATCTGCATCTTGGACTGCTGTACTTCCACCGCCTCGAGGCCGGTCTTTTCCAGTTCTTTATACTTTTGTACCAATAGAATGGCCCGGTCCTGGTAGTAATCGACGAAGCGGCGAGACAGGCTAATCCGTTCCGGATGCCCCTGCAAATAGATCAGAAAATTCTTGGCAATGCTCTGCATCTTGCCCAATTGCTTGCGCAGGTCTTTGTCGTTCAGTGTCCTCATTTCCTGATCGAGGACATTGAAGTCTTCGACAGCCTTATTAAAGAGTTCTGTATTGAGTTTATCGAGCTCTTCATTGCCGGTCGCAATCTTGACCTTGGCCTTAAACTTTTTCTTCTGCCGGAAGGCAAAGCGAAGGGCCAGGAGCCCAACGATCAAGGCAAAGATGCCGGTCGGTTCGGTAAATCCCAAGTATCCCGCAGTAACAAAACAAAGAAGGGCTATAAAAAACATAATAACGCGCATAATCGTGCCTCCTCAGTCTAAAGAATCTCTTTGTGTTAATCATACCATATTTCCCGGTCATTTGTCGTCATCCTGTTAATATTCACAAAAATATTCGCAAAAAAAGAAGCTGCCTATTGGGCAGCTTCTTTTTCAGCTTGCTTTTCTTTATAGCGTTTCGTCCATTTCCAGCGATTGTGCAGCCAGAACCAATCTTCCGGATACTGACGGATATGAGCTTCTAACCGATCGTTGAGTTCTTGAGTCGTCTTATACATGATCGGCTCTTTTTCTTCCTTTGAGAGCTTGTGGTCCGCCGTATAAGGCCGAAGCGGCGGCTGAACGTCAATGACGTGATGGTACGGCCGGTCTTCCCGGATAAATATCGGTACAATCGGATAGTTTCCAAGGCCGGCCATCTTGGCCGGACCGTCCGCCGTCAGGGTATCGCGGCCGAAGAATTTCACCATGATGCCTGTATACCCCGGATCCTGATCCATGAGAAGGCCGATGTAGTGACCGTCCCGGAGGAGACGAACCATGTCGCGGATACCCGTCTTATAGGTGACGTGCTGTTTCATCATAGCCCGATATTCGTTGATAAACTTATCGGCACCATGACTCTGCTCCTGGGCCACGGAAATGAGGGGATAGCCGTTCATGGCAAGTACCGCCCCCAAGAGTTCCCAGTTGCCGGAGTGAGAGGCCATAATAATAGCACCGTCCCCACTCGCTTTTAAGGCTTCCAAATGCTCACGGCCTTTAAAGTCAACCTTCTCATCAAGGGATTCCTTAGTATAGACCGGATAGCGTAAGACCTCTATTATCATCGGGCCAAATCGAAGGGTACTGGCCTTGGCAATAGCCATAGCTTTTTTCGGGTCGTCCGTAATGCCGCAGTCCAGTATTTGCTGTTGGGCTAATACTTTTCGTTTTTTCGGAACAAAGGTCCAGAAAAAAGAACCAAAAAAAGTACCCAAAGTGCGGCAGCAGCCGCGAGGAAGATGACAAACGATCCAGCTCAGACATTTCATAAAGGTATACATAAGCCTGTCCTCTTACTGTTGTTCTAATTTTTTTTCTAATTGGGCAATCTTTTTCTGCAAGTCCTTGACGGTCTTAGCCATTTCCGGCAGATGTTTCAAGAATACCTGAGTGCGGCTCCATTCCATATGAGGCCGTGCCGGAAAGCCGGCGTAGGTCTGATTGCCTTTGATATTGCCGATAATCCCTGATTTTCCGGCAAAGACGGCGTTATCGCCAATGGTAACGTGACCGGTGCAGCCAGTCTGTCCGGCGAAGATGACGTGATTGCCGGCTTTGGTGCTGCCGGCAATGCCCGACTGGGCGATGATGAAGCAGTCTTCACCGATTTCGACGTTGTGGCCGAGGTGGACCAAGTTGTCGATTTTCGTCCCTCTGCCTACCTTAGTCGCGCCGAGAGTAGCGTTGTCCAAGCAGGTGCAGGCCCCGATTTCAACGTCGTCACCAAGGATGACGTTCCCAATCTGGGGAATGCGGGTATGCTTCCCCTTTTCAGTGGCAAAGCCGAAACCTTCCCCGCCGATGACGGCATGGGCCCGGATGACGGCATTTTTACCGAGGACACAGTGCTCATGGATGACGGCACCGGGATAGAGGACCGAACCTTCACCGATTTTAGCACTATCCCCTAAAAAGACGTAGGGATAGATAACCGATCCTTTTCCGATTTCGACATTTTTGCCGATGACGGCATAGGGCATGATAGAGACATCTTCCCCGATGACAGCGGTCTCGTCAATGATGGCCGTCGGATGGATGCCGGGATGAATCGACTGACGGGGGTGAAACAAGACCAGGAGCTGCGAAAAGGCCAGACGGGGATTTTCTACGATGACCAGCGTATTATCGCCGGCCGGTACTTCTTTATCGACGATAACGGCACCGGCGTGGACTTGCGGCAAATATTCCGTATACGGATCGACGGCAAAGGTAATATCGTTTTGACTTGCTTCTTCCAAGCTTTTTACGTCGCCAATGACGGTATCACCGTTGCCGATAACCGTCCCGCCCAAAAATGCGGCTAATTCCTGTACTGTTTTATTCACTATATACAACCCCTTTTTTTACTGCATTTTGGCAATAAGATCATCGGTAACATCGATGCCGCCGGAAGGAACGGCTTCTTTCATGACGATGATGCCGACGTTCTTATCCTTGGCGATATCGCCAAGGCGGCTTTCAAGATCCGACATGAATTGACGCTGCATGCTGGCGCCGAAAATATTGAGTTCCTGCTGAGCCTGCTGCTGCTTCTTCTGGAAGTCTTCTGCAGACATGGTCTGTTTAGCATCCTGCAGTTCTTTATCGATAGCCTTCTGCTTATCTTCCGTCTTCTGCTTATATTGCTGAACAAGGGGCGCTTCTTTCTGTATGCGCGACATGTCGACAACACCTACATTATCTTTACCGCCGCATCCGGCGAGTACGCCTGTAAGGGCTGCCATGACGGCTACGATTCCCAAGCGCTTCCAAACTTTTTTCATTCCAAAATGCCTCCTGTTACGCCAATTTGGCAATAATATCATCAGTTACGTCGATAGCCGTCCCGACACCTTCATAGTCGGAAAAAATCATGTCGATGCCCTGTTCTTGAGCAACGGCAGCGGCTTTATCGCGGATGTCTGCCATGATGGCTTCTTTCACATCGTTCATTTCTTTTTCTTTTGCATCGAGTTTATCTTTCCACTCTTTATTCCACACAGCCGGTTCAGGCCGATCTTGCAAATTTCCCAACTGCTGCTTAAAAGCCTCCTGGCTCTGAAGCTTGCGTCCTTCGAGGTCAGTTTTGACCTGACGGGCATAGTCTTCGAGTTCCTTCTTAGCCTGCTCCTTGTAAGGCGCCATGGCAGCTGCTATTTCCGCAGCCGTACTGTTCGTCACTTGAATGTCAGCATTGCTGCCTCGCAGGAGAGCCTGCAGCTGCTCTTCCGCTGCCGCCCGTTCTTCTTTTGAAAGATTCAAGGTTTTCAGCTTCAACTGAAGGTTGACGATTTTTAAGGCGTCGGAATCAGAGATGACCGGCGTCGTCTTTTTCTTTTCCTCAACAAGGGCGTCATAACGCTGTTTCAAACTGTTGTTGAGTTCATTCTGTTTGATGGCGACTTTAGCCTGTAATTCTTGGTTGAGGGCCGCCGTCCCGGCTGCATCGACTGCGGCAAACTGCTGCATCGTTACACCTTCGGCCTGAGCCTTGCGGGAATAATTCCACTGTTCAAACTGATATTGGGCAACCATAGCATTATATTCCAGTTCTAACCGGTGATATTCGCTGTAGCGCGGATGGCTCATGACGACGTGTTCCAAGTCTGCATAGGCATAGACCGGCGTCGCTGCTGCCGCTGGCACGGATTGATCCCGATGGCTGAAAAACCACCAGCCGGCCAAGAGGCAGACGAAGAGAACCACGGCACCGGCTGCCGCATATATCCGTTTCATAAGAACTCCTTACTGATTGTTGCTAGTGCTGCTGGAGGAAGCACTCGAATTCTGGTTCAGTTCCTTCGTTACCTGATCGGTAATATCCGTGCCGCCATAGAGGACGACGCTCTTTTCAACAACCAGGCTGAGACCTTTCGTCTGAGCTACGTTGCCGACAGCCGTATCGACTTTGTCTTTCAGGCCTTTAAAGAGTTCCTGACGCTTGGCAGCCAGTTCGCCCTGCATCTTCTGGAAGAGTTCCTGTTTCTGCTGGTCATCCATGTTGGCCGACTGCTGTTCAAACTGTTTCTGCATATCTTCTTCGGCCTGCTGGAGCTGTTTCTGTACTTCAACGGCATCCTGGTTATCCGGCGTAATGATTTTGCTGGTATCGACGACGCCGATATTGCTTGAAGGCGCTGCATTTACGGGATTGCCCGTCTGCATGATGGCAAGGCCGGCGATACTGAATACAAAGATAGCGGCAATGACTGCCGAGAAAATTTTGATATTGCGTTTCTTACCCATTTCAGACATCATAATAGAAAATCTCCTTTATTTTACAAATAACCGATGATCCGAAGCCAATGATCATGGTCGGATACGATATATTCTAAGCCAACATAATCGTCGACACGATACTGAAGACCGACTTCATTATCGGCATGCGTCAAGTCGCGGTCATAGCGCAGCGTCCAGCGGCTGCCCAAAGGCTGACGAAGCCACAAGTGATGGCTGTCGTCAAGGCTTTCAAACTGATAGCCCGTCTCCGTGCCGCCCGTAAACCGGTAGAAATACCCAGGCATGAAATTCCACTCCAGGGACGAGGGCATGAATTCGACGGCCCCGTATATCTCGTGACGATTTGCGATTTTTCGGCCCAAATGAGCCATGAGAACCGTGTCTTCATCCGTACTGTGCTGACGGCCTACGTCGATGTAGGCCCCTCCGCGGATATCGTAAAAAGCCGTTTCCGGGGTGACACTTATCGTCGTGTCTTCATCGACAGAAAGAGCGGGCGTCACGTGGAGGCCATAGTGCTTAATGACCCACTGGCGCCGGACATCTCCGGAAAGGCTTTCCATGACGTCCTGTTCATGGCGGCGGACAAAAGCGACGGGCAGACCGTCCAAACCGGCATAGGTACGCTCCAGATCATTGCGAGCGCTGAGGAAGATGACCCGGGGAAGGTCATCGCCTTTAATGGCTACGCGGACATTGCGGACGACAGGAAGCTTAGGCATCATATAAATGGTAACGTCCGTCTCCGGGCCGCCGCGGATCACGATGTGCGGATAAAATTCGGGAACACGGGTCTCCAACTCGGTTTCCATGACCGACTTTACGACACCGTTGGCCCAGTCCAGAGCATCGACGGGCAGGCCGATGAGCAGATTTTCAATCAGTTCATCAGCACCGGCCAGGTCCTTGTCGACCATGGTCCGGCCCATATCGGGCAAAGCACCATAGTCAACGGTTACCTTTACATTTCGAATCGTATCGCCCCAGGGGCGGATGCGAACATCGAGGTCGGTCCGGCTCCCCGGTTTGATTTCGATCGATTCTACGGTATAGCCGATGAGGACGCGATTGATGATATCGTTGACGATCCGTTCGTATTCTGCCGAGCGGCCGGCGATATCATCGCTGTCCTGATTGAGAAATACGTGGTTTCCTACGGTTTGAATACTGGCAGCAATTCGTTTTTGCACCAGCGGCGGAATGGCCGCTTCCACGGAAGACAGGTGGACCGCCACCTGTTCTACCGAGGCAGCTGCAACACTACTAAGACTAGCACAGACGGCAAAGACAGTCAACAAACAAGTGCGGATTCTCATCATCCACGACCTTTCATGACCTTAGAACTTACCGCCAAAGCTGAAGTGGAACTTGCCGCCTTCACTGCCGATACCGTAATCCAAACGGATAGGTCCGATCGGCGTCGTAATACGGAAGCCGATACCGCCGGAATAGTGAATCTTATTATTTTCTTTATACCAAGGAATGTTTTCTACGCCGCCCCAGGCATTACCCATGTCGGTAAAGACGACGCCCTGAATCTTTTTAGCGATAGGATAGCGATATTCAATAGTCGCTTCATACATCTTGTTACCGCGGAATTCATCGTCTTCATAGCCGCGCAGCGTGTCGGCGCCGCCCAAGGTAAAGAGGTCGTTGTAGGGCATGTCGCCGGTGGCAATGCCGCCCATGAGGCGAACGGCGATGACGTGAGCCCGGCCGACTTTATAGTAGAGACGATTTTCAGCGATGAACTTGAAGTAGTCGAAGTCACCGCCCATGCCGTGACCGGCCCAAGTTCCGGTGAAGGACAAGCGTTTGCCTCGCGTCGGATCGTAGACGTTGTCGCGGTTATCGAAAACGTGAGACCAGGTCAGGCTGTTGGTCCGGCCGAAGTTATTCTTTAAATAATTGCGATAGGCATCGGCGCTGCCGCCCCAATAATCATAATATTCACCTTTACCTTCGACCCATTTTTCATATTCAGCCCCGCTGTTATAGCCGGTGTACTTGGTCTTCTTCGTTTCCAAGGTGACGTAGTCGCTGACGTATTCGCTGCGGACGCGGCCGTAGGTGACGTTGAAGCCCGTCGTCCGGCGGTCGTAGTCGGCAACGGAATCGCCTTTTTCATTATAGTCTTCGTATTCCGATTCGCGGTCGAAGAGGCTGAAGCCGATGGAGTCGCCGGCATCGTTGAGGTACGGATGAGTATAGGAGAAGATATAGTTCTTATTGGAATCGGTATTGCCGCCGAATTCCCAGCTGATGTTGACCTTGTCGCCGGTACCGCGAAGGTTCGTTTCACTCAGGCCGAGAATACCGACTAAGCCGTCGGAATCAGAATAACCGGCGCCGATGGTAACGGAACCCGTCTTCTGTTCGGTAACGTCGATTTCAACGATGACGTTCTGGGCATTTTTCTGGCCCTGAAGGAGGCGAACGTTGACGTCTTCAAAGTAACCCGTATTATAAACACGCTGAATGCTGCGGCTAGCTGCATTTTTATTAAAGATATCGCCCTTCTTCATACGAAGTTCACGCATGATGACATTGTTTCTGGTCTTCGTATTGCCGCGGAGGTTGATATTTTCAATGCGGGCTTCGGTAATCGCAATATGGAGGGTCCCTTCGTCGTCCAAGCGAACGTCGGAGACGTGGCTCATCATATAGCCGGCATTGGCAAAGAGCGTATTGATGTTAGCTACATCGTGGCTGACGACGGCCGTATTCAGCGTCGTGCCCGGCGTCGTAGCGATGATTTTCATTAAATCGCCGGTGCTGATCGATTCATTGCCGACGATGTCGATTTTCTTGACGACCGGATTCATTTGAACGGTATAATTCAGAGCCACGCCTTCGGGAACGTTGGTAAAGGCCGGTTTTACCGTTGAAAATAAACCCGTCGCACCGATGACATTAAGGTCATGACGGATATAGTCCATGCTTACGGCATCGCCGACACGCATAGCCAGGCGAGGCAGGATGTTCTGTTCGATCTGCGGTTCCGGTACGGGGCTGACCGAAACAGACGTTGCGACTTTATCGACGTACGGCTTCAGTTCGTCATCGGTGACGGCATCGCCATAAGGAAGGGACACGTCCTGTCCGGGCTGGATGACCGCCATGGGGTATCCGGGAATGGAGGTATCGAACTGCATGTCGCTGGTCCCGCTCATGTAAGCGATTTTTTCGCCGGAAATCTGAGGCGTCGTATCGACGGGTTCAGGATTTCTGGCTTCTTCGGCTTTACGAGCTGCTTCTTCAGCTTCCTGCTGGACGGCTTCAGGGCTCTTACCGGCTGCAATAGAGGCCAGTTCTTCTTCTGTTTCATAGCCCGTAAGTCCCGATTTGGCAGCTTGGATTGCTTCTTCTTTAGACTCATCGTTCGGCGAGGTTACGACGGCATTGACAGCCGTTTTCTTATCGTCATCCGTCGGGGCTGTTGCCGAACCGGACGTCGTAACCGTTCCGGTATTCGACGCTTCATAACCGGTCGTCGTATCCTCGGCCCAAACAGGGCAAGTCATTATCGCACTGGTTACCATCAGAGCGAGCAGTTTCTTCTTCCGCATATTCATAAAAAATCCTCCATTAATTATTTTGCCACACCGGTACCGCGTAGGGTATGACGCGCTTCTTGTACAGTAGCTTGTAATTGGCTGTCCGACAGGACGGCCTTTTCTTCCCGCACAGCGGGCAATGCCGCTTTTTGGTCATCAGCAGCCGGAGCGGCCGACTGCACTGCCAGTTCGTCATCAGCAATAGAAGCTGTATCTGACGGCGTTTGCGGCAAGGTTTGAACAGAGAGCTGGGCTCCCTTATCCGGACCGTCGGTTTCGCCAGTCCCTTGGAGAGCTTCAGCAGGCGGTGCCGCCATTTCTGCAGCATCACCTGATTCATGCTTTGGCCGTTCTCCATAAACCGATGCCTCTACAGGCCGTGCCAAGTTATCCTGACTTGGCTGATGGAAAAGATACCAGCCGCCCGTCACCAGACAAAGGGCCGTGACGATGGCACCCAGGCGCAAGAGGCGCCTGTTGACGGGGTGGTGACGGCGCAGATTTTTCATCTCCGCTTCAGCCAGCATCAGATTGAGTTCGCCCTTGATTTCGGACTCTTTGTCAAAGGATGCTTCCGCCTTTTCCAACCAGGACTGAACAGCCCGAACACGGTGAAGGGTATCGTTTTGGGAGCGTTTCATACAGCCTTCTCCTTTCTGTATAAACGAATACGCTTATAATATCGGCTGAGGCCATATGAATTTATACCGGCAAAAGAAAGCAAAAATATGCCATAATCTATATTTTACAGCATTTTCCGATTCTTTTCACCTAAAAACAGGCCAAATTTACGAAAATATAAAAAATCTAATCCCGGCTGTCATGAATAAAGCGGCTGAGCATCCCCCGCACCCGGCGAATGCCCCGCTTTTGCAGGCGATATACATAGGGCAGGCTGATATCGAGGGCCTTGGCCAGATGTTTCTGCTCGACATCCTTCAAATAGACGCCTTCGACGACGGCCTGTTCTTTTTCAGGCAGGCGGTTCAGTACGCCGCTGACTTTTTCCAAGAGGAACTGCCGGCTTGCCGCTTCCACCGGATCCTGACTGTCGTCACATAAGGTATCCTGCAGGGTAATGCCCTGCTCGTCCGGCGCATCGAGGGACATGACACTGACGGCGCCTTCCCGCTTTAAATAGTCGAGGATAGCCCCGCGGATGCGATGAACGGCAAACAAGGGAAAGGCCACGCCGCGGCTGTGGTCATAGCGTTCCACGGCCTCAATGAGCCCCAGCGTCCCTTCTTGGAGGGCGTCGAGCAAGAGATTTTGATGGATGTGCCAGCGCATAGCCTCTTTGAATACCAGTGGCTGATACTGTTCGATGAGGCGGCTGCGGGAAGCAGCATCGCCATTTTCTTTATAAGCCCGCCACAAAGCCAGTTCTTCGTCCGGCTTCAACAAATTTATTTTTTGCAGTTCCTGTAAATAATCTTCCAGCACGGCCTTTCACCTCCTTTCATCAAATTCAGTCGACGACTTAAAAAAGCCATTAAAAAGTATACTTATAGATGCCGCCAATAAAGTTATTGTCACTCGACGTCCAGGCACTGAGGCTGAACCGGCTTCCCAAATCATACATGATGCCGAAGCGGTTGTCGTCGTGATTAAGGCCAAAGGCAGCCGTGACCATAAAGTCGTTGAACAAGTATTTGCCCATTTCAATGTTGTAGTAGTTGTTGCCGACATCCGTATTTCTATCGTTAAGGTCGAGGGATCCGTTGGTTACGGTCAGCATATCTAAGGACAATGCTTTTTCCAGTTCCTGAGTAATGCCGAGACTGTTCAAGGTCATGCGGATACCCGAGCCGAGAAGGGCGCTCATATCGTCTTCACCGATAGAACTCTGGGGACGGCCGTTGCCGTTGCGCAGGGTTATGAGCGACACGATCTGCGGCTTCGTAAGCGGCGGATCCGAACGGAGCATGAGATCCATATTGTCGGCCTGGCCGCGCAGGGTCAGCATAACCGTGTACTGGCCGACGCGGCTGATCCCTTCAGCATCGATATAAGGCAGGAGCGAATCGTATCGAGAGAAGTCAGCAATGGCCTTAGAAACGCGGAAGTTCGTGTCCAAGTAGTGGACAGACCCGCGCGTAGCTTCAAAGCGTCCCGACGGATTGGGATGTTCCAGGCTGCCCTTGAATACGACAGCCCCGGTCACCATGAGGTCATAGAGAGCTGCATTATACAGGCGAACCTTATCCCCTAAGGACAAGGTAAAGTCGAGATCCAAGTCAGGTGTCGACGAGCTTTCGCTGAGGGATAGAGGGACGTCAATGGTCGCATTATTGATATCAATGAGACCGGCAATCTTCGGCCGTCCGTCACCGGGCGTGACGTTTATGTAGCCCGTAAGCGGACCGTTATAATAGGGATTGTCCACATAGAGGTCGGCAAAGTCAGCCGAGAAAGAATAGGTATCAAGGCTGCGGCCGCTCCACGAAGCATTGCCGCTGAGGGTAATGCTTCCGGGGTCCTTCTTGCCCTTCTTATCCATCGTGCCGCTGCCGCTGAGGGCCGCACTATTTCCCTTGAAGGACAGATCAGCGTTGATATCGCTCAGCGGATAGACTGTATCTTTAAACTTTATGTTCCCGTTCTTGACCGTGACGTCACCGGTAACCCTGGGTGCTGCCAAAGTACCGCCGACCTTAACGGCCCCTTGAATCTGGCCGTCGGCTTCGGTTACATAAGGTGTCAAGAAGGTCAGGATATCGAGACTGGTATTGGACAATTGGAGATCCACATCCATGGACTCGTCGGTCTTGCCTCCGGAAAGGGCACTGACCGGAATCGTCCCCTTGGCACTGATTTTATAGGGATCACGGCTGGCGCTGGCCTGCTGGATCGTAATCATGCCCTGGCGGATGTTGAACAAGGCAAAGGCGCCGGTAAAGGAAATCCCGTTGGCCGTACCGCTGCCCAGCTGAGCCGATACGTCGGCCTGGATATCGTCAGACGTCCCGCTGAGGTCAGCTGCAAAGTCGATGGGCGCATCGACGATGAAATCTTTCTGGCCTAAGACAGTCATCAAGGCCTTGGACGGGAACTGTTTTGCTGCCACCGATAAGGCAACGGGACCGTGAAGGGCATAGGAACCCTTGGCAGCTAAGGTGCCGTTGCCGATTTTAAGGGCCATCTGATTAATATTGACGACGCCCTGTTCGAGACGGACATCGATATCTGACGGATCAATGGTTTCGCCGCCAAAAGTACCTTGGCTGATATTCCCCTTCATAGAAACGGTCGGATTATCGCTGGTACCGCTGACATCGATTTGGCCGTTCAGTTTACCGGCAATATCCTGTACCGGCAAATCGGCGACCTTAAGCAGGCCGGCAATATCGCCGTTGACGACGGTCGCCTGGCCGCGAATGAAGGAGGTCTTCGTATTGTACAGCAGATTGGCATCGTAATTGCCGTCAAGCTGTGAAAAATGCAGGTCTGTCAGGCGCAGCATATCGTCGTAATAGGCAAAGTCTCCGCGGACGTCATTGAGCACCATGTGGTTGATGACTAAATTAGCGGCCTTCAAAGACCCTGCCGCCGTCGGAGCAGACATAGTTCCTCCAATATGAGCCGTCAGGTCAAAGGAGCCGCTGCGCGGCGTCTGGTTCTTGGGAGCCAGGCGGGACACGTCGATATTCTTCCCGGTCACATCGAGGTTCAACGTATCGCCAATAGAGCCTTCCAGGGCCACCGAGGCCGTATAAGACGAGATATCGCCGTTGGACAAATAGATTGTCTCCTTATCGAAGCGGTAATCGGCGCTGATATTTTTATATAGATATCCCGCATAGGAACCGCTGGTCAAGCGGAAAGAGCCGACGGCCGACGGATTGTCCAAGGTACCGCTTATAGTTACGGTATTATCGGCCCAGCCCGTGAGCGGCAAATCTTCTTTACCGACAAGGGGCAGGAGCTGTTCAATGCGGATATGGGACGTCGTAAGCGAAGCATCGACAGTCCGGCTGTCAAGATCGGCACGACCGGTCAAGGTGTGGAGGCCTTCACCGCGACGCCAGTAGAGAGCCGGAATTTCGACGTGTTTGCCCTGACCGTGGGCAGACCCGTTGATGCTGTCAAAGGCCATGCCTTTAATCTGTCCGTCACGAGCACTGAAGGCCAAATCCCAGTTTTGGCCGTCTATATGGCCGGCGGCGTCAGCCGTCCCGCTCATGGGA
Source organism: uncultured Megasphaera sp. (assembly GCF_900539295.1). Taxonomy (GTDB): domain Bacteria; phylum Bacillota; class Negativicutes; order Veillonellales; family Megasphaeraceae; genus Megasphaera. The sequence continues at coordinate 28,518 of NZ_UQBH01000012.1, read as the reverse complement.
ATCGACAAGAGAGGCGATGCCATATCGAGGGGCAGGTCGTGGCCCGTAAAGGAAAACTGCGGCCGCTGTTGGTCCACATCGTAAGTACCGCTGATGTCGATACTGCCGCTGCCGATATCGGCATGGCCGCTGCCGACGGTGAGGATATGACCGTCATAAGTCACATCAGCCCGGGCCCGGTCAGCCGCCAGGCCGTTATAAGAAAGATTAGCGGCATTTACCGTTCCCGCTGCCAGTATCGAACTGTCATTGCTGTTGCCGACGGCATGAAGTGAAGCCGAGACGGTACCCAGGACCGCTGCCGGCATATCGGGGACAGCCGTCAAATCAAGGCCGTTCACCTCGGCATCAGCCTCATAGGCTCCCGAGTTTACATCATATCGAGCCCTGCCGCGGATATCTCCGCCAAAGGCCCGCGCCGTCAGTGAATCGACGGTCACCGTCTGACCGCTGTAAGACACATTTGCCGAGGCATCATCGACGGTATAGCCGTTATAGGTAACATTATGAAGACCTGCCGTCCCCTTGGCGCTGACATCCTGTGCCGAGCCCCATACGACGCCTTTGAAAGAAGCCGTCCCGCCAAGGCCGTCCGGCAGATAGTCGGCAAAGGCCGTTACGTCGGCACCTGGCACGTCGACGTTAAGATTAAAAACGGGGACGTCACCATTGGTCACAACCTTGCCGTCGATGCGGAACTGCTGTCCATTGGCCCGACCTTCAACGCCTGACAAGGTAACGTCGTCCGTCGTAAGGTCGGCATGACCTTTTATATCATCGATATCAATGCCGTTTACATCCACCTTGCCATCGGCAAAATCGGCTTGGCCCGACATGAAAAAGCCCTTATGGCTGTCGGCCACACGGACTTTTGCATTTTTGACCGTCCCTTGTCGAAGGACGACATCGTTCGATGCCGGAATCAGGAAAGATGCATAGCGGGCGTCGACAGCCTCGGCGTTGACGACGAAATCATACTGACGGCTCGAGGCATAGGAACCGTGAGCCGTGATTTTCTTGCCGTCGACATTCATATCGGCATCGATAGCCATGGACGGATACTTGGCAAAGGAAACGCTGGCCATGACATCATTGCCGACGACGAGGGTATTGTCGGGAAGCAGTGCCCGTACCGTCCCGTCATGGACGTTGATGACGCCGCGAAAGCCGGAATCGCTGGTGCTGTCAGTCTGTTTCAGAATCGACGTGACATTCCACGTCCCGTCGCTGTTCTGCCACATATGAAGGACCGGATGGTTGACGTCAGCTGTATCCAGCGCCTTAAGGATTTCGCCGTCTTTCAACGCCGTCACGATGCTGCCGGGGTTGACATAGATGCGGACGTCATCGCTTTCAAAGATGATGCGTCCCTGGGGATCCTTAATGACCGGTTTGGCCAAAACTACCTGTCCGGTCAGGGATATATCAAGAGAAGAGAACCCTAAGGTCCCGTTCAGTTTACTGTTTGCAGTTGTCGTAATCATATTGCCCGCCATTTGGGTCAATGCCGGTTTTTCCATCCACAGGGCAATGCCTGCAGATAGAAAAAAAGCGGAAAAGCCACAGGCAGCAATCCATTTTTTCTTCATGAGCAAGCTCCACATACGAAAAAAGAGAGAATTACACGTTCTAATTCTCTCTTTATTCTACCTATGGTATTGAGGAAAATCAAGAAATAGATGACAAATCGGAAATTTTCTCCGAAAATTGTTAAAAACCTGTCATCGTCCTGCTTTCCTTAGTTTCGATTCGTCGTCCTGGTCAAAGACGGGTGGATGACGCCCGATTCGACGTCAACGCCCATGACCTGTTCGAGCTTGGCAATGCCGACGTTATAATCGTACAGTGCCTGGATATGGTTGACCTGGGCTTCATTGAGGCTCAGCTGAGCGTCGAGGACGTCCAGGTTGATGCCGACGCCGGCCTGATAGCGAATATTCTGGATGCGGTAATTTTCGCGGGCCTGATCGACAATGGTCTGTGTTTCTTCGACTTTCTGAGCCGCGCTGCGGATATTGAGATAAGCCTGTTTAACGGCCAGCTGTACAGATTCACGCGTAGCCTGTTCCGTTTCCCGGGCGACTAAGAGATCCTGTTTGGCCTGATTGACTTTGGCCTTGGTTGCGCCGCCGTCATAGAAATTGTAGGTCACGCCGGCACCGATGTTCCAGCTGCGGCGGTCGGAATCAAATCCGGGGAAGTTATCGTCAGACCAGCCGTTGCCGCCGGTAACGGAGACGGTCGGTTTATTCCCGGCATTGGCAATAGAGATACTGCGTTCAGCCTGCTGAACAGCGAGGGCCGCCTGAAGGACTTCCGGACGGTACTTCATGGCATAGTCCGTTGCTTCCTGCAGGGAAATATTGTAGGTATCAAAAGGCAGCTGATGATCGACCAAATTCAACTGAGTCTGCAAAGGCAGGCCGAGGATATTGCTTAAGTTCGATTCAGAAATAGCCACATTATTTTCAGCCGTAACGGCAGTCGTCTTGGCATTGGCCAGGGAAACGGCTGACGACAGGACGTCGACGCGGGCTTTCGTACCGACGTTGTACTGAGCCTGGACGTTATTCAAATGGCTCTGGAGGTTGGTGACGGCTTCCTGATAGACGCCCTGCAGTTCTTTATAAGCTAAGAGGGCATAGTAGCCTTCGACAGCAGAATATTTCGTCGCCTGTTCGACTCGCAGGATTTCTTCCTGAGCCGTAACCTTGCTCAATTTAGCCACGTCGATATTACCTTCGACCTTACCGCCCGTATAGAGAGGAATGGTCACGGCCAAGGTGTTGCCAAAGGCATTTGAAATAGCATTGGTACGGTTAGACGAAGCAGCCGCTGATCTTGCCCGCTGGGCGCTGAAGGTATAGTCGACGACGGGGGCTCTGCCAGCTCTGGCTTCATCGACAGCATATTCAGCCTTGCGCAGAGAATACTTGGAGTTCTTGATATCGCGGTTGTAATCGAGGGCCATCTGAACGGTTCTCGGCAGGGTCAGGTCGACGACGCCGTTGGTCGGTACACGGCCGACGACGATGACCGGATCCGCTTCCTGTTTCTTAGCCCGCTTTGCCGCTTCTTTTTCAGAAAGCTTGGCCGAATCATCAGCAATCTGCTGAGCCAGGGCTTCACGGACATCAGGCGTAATATCCGTCGACTGTGCCGCGGCTTTCGCCTTGGCCTTGGCTTCTGCCTTAGCAGCCTTTTTCTGCTGAGCCTGCTGGGCTTTGATTTCCTTATCTTCCGCTTTAGTCCGGGCCTGAACTTCATCGGCCTGGGACAAATCGACAGGACGGACCGATGCCGTCGTATCGTCAGCTGACGCAACGGCGACTGTGCTTATGGTTGTAATCATCATGGCGATGACCAATTTCTTATACAGTTTGTTGTTCATCATGGGTACCCCCTGTTTTCTTTATATAGAATTTGCTAAAAAGCATAGTTGATGCCATAATAATTGCCGCCATCGCGACGACTCATGGGCCGCGTGAACTGGCTGAAAAGGTAGAGATCCGACGTCAGCCGATACTGAGCTTTCAAGCGATAGCGCCAGTCGTTGGGATCGTACCCTTCAAGGGACAGGCGGAAAGGCCCGTCGTGGAACAAGTCAGCACCGATACCGAGGTCGCCGTTGATGAGCCCAGCCCTCAAATCATAGATGCCGCTGCGCCGGCCGTACTGTAAGTTGAGGTTCGTACCGTTACCGATATTTTCAGCTCCGATCAAGCCAAAGCTATCGCCGCGGTACACCCTAAAATTTACAGTGCCGCTCGTTTCGTTCTTGGTCGTGTTATATAAGAGTCCGCCCTCACCTTCTACTTTGATGTCCGATGAACCGCCAAGGATTTTATTGACCTTAGTCGTTATCTGGGCCGTATTATCAAGAGTCGTCTGGATATTGGCCTGGGTCTTGGGGTCGGTCGTCATCTTTTCCATAGACTGGGCGATATTTTCAAAGCGATCGGTAATCGATTTTATATTGGCCGCCGTTTCCCGGGCATTGGCCGAGGTCGCACCGTCACCGTCGAGATTCTGCATAGACGCATTCATTTGCGCCGTCACCGCCGCCATGTTAGCCGTAATGGCTTCGACATTGGCCGCGTTGGCATCGAGCATCTGACTGGTTCGGCCGGTAATGGCATCGATATTCTGGATAGAACCGCGCATAGCAGCCTGGGTCTTTTCGTCACCGATAACGGCATTGAGGCTCTTGACCATCTCATCGGCACTGCCCATGAGCTTGCTGGCGCTGTCCATCATATCGTCCATGGTCTTGCCCTGCTTGCCGTCGATATAGTCACCGTCTGCAAGGAGATGGGCCCGATCGGAGCCGGGCGAAATGGAGACGATTTTTTCCCCTAAGAGACCGTCCGTCGTAATGACGATTTTCGAATCCCGCGGGATTTCCGTCCCCTTATCGATTTTCATGGTCACATCGACGCCGTTGCGCGACGGCGTTACCTTTTCGACCTTGCCGACATGGACGCCGACATAGCGGACGGAGTTGCCCTTCTGCAGGCCATTGGCATCGTTAAATTCAGTATGGATGACAAAACCGGGCTTACCGAAGAGTTCGATATGAGCGAGCCCCATGACGACGCCGCTGAATAAGAGGACGGCAATGATGGTGACCAAACCTACTTTAGCTTCTGCACTCCACTTCATAGGCTACCCCCTCTTTCTTCCGGAAGACGCCCGCCGTGGATAAAGCGTTGAACGTCTTCGTCGTCCGTTTGGGCAAAGCTTTTTTTATCGGCAATGAGCCGGAAGCGCCCGTCTTGTAAGTAAGCCAACCGGTCGGCAACAAAAAAGGCCGAGTCCATATCGTGGGTAACGATAACCGAAGTGGCGTGAATGTGTTTTTGCATGCTGACGACCAAGCGATTGATGTCCATGCAGCGCAGGGGGTCGAGGCCGGCCGTCGGTTCATCATAGAGGATGACCTGTGGATCGAGGGCAATGGCCCTAGCCAGGCTGACCCGCTTTTTCATGCCGCCGGATAAGTCGTTAGGCATCATATCTTCAATGCCGTCGAGGCCGACGAGATGCAGTTTTTCCTTGACGATTCGCCGGCGCGTTTCCCCATCGTCATGAGTGTGCTGACGAAGGCCGAAAGCGACGTTTTCCCCGACCGTCATCGAATCGAAGAGGGCCGAGTATTGAAAAACCATTCCCATATGGCGGCGCACGTCCATCAGCTGGTCTTCACTATAGGCCGTGATATCCGTATCGTGGAAAAAAACCTGCCCTTTATTCGGTTTCTGAAGACCGATGATGAGGCGCAGGATCGTGCTCTTGCCGGAGCCGCTGGCGCCGAGGATGGCCAGGGTTTCTCCCTGATGAATGTCTAAATTAATATTGTCCAGTATGACCTTGTCGCCATAAGCGACAGTCACATCGCGAAGACGAATCATGATTCTCCTCAATACAATAAAACGGATAAGATATAATTGCAAATAAAGATAAAAATAATCGATGTTACGACGGATTTCGTCGTCGCCTGTCCGACGCCTTCAGCACCGCTTTTGGCATTCATGCCTTCATTACAAGCAACGAGGGCAATGATGCCGCCAAAAAACATGGCCTTGACCATACCCAGGACGACATCACTTATTTTCGTAAACAATTCGATGGAATTTACATATGTAAAATGCGTCAGTCCTGCGCCGAGAGTAGCTACACCATAGCCGCCGGCCGTACCGATGACGTAGCCGTAAAAGGCCAGGATAGGCACCATGATGACGCAGGCGATAAACCGCGGAACGACGAGGTAAGCAATGGGATTGACGGCCATGCAGCGCAAAGCGTCGATCTGCTCGGTAACCTTCATCGTCCCTATTTCTGCCGTCATAGCAGCGCCGACGCGGCCGGCCATGACGACGCCCGTCAAAATAGGGCCTAATTCACGGCCCATGGCGACGGACATAACGCCGCCCAAAGTCGACTGCGCCCCGTAGCGCAAGAGAATATCGACAATCTGCAGGGTCATGACCATGCCGGCAAAGAGCAGGGTCATGCTGACGATAGGCAGTGAATTGACGCCGAGATGGGCCATCTGACTGAACATCAGCCGGCGCTGATTCTTTGGAAGCTGGCGCATCGTCTGGGCAAAAAGGATGGCGATGACACCGACTTGTTCAAAGACATGGATTGAAAACTTACCAATGCCTTCTAAAAGCTTCTGCATGAAATACCGCCCTTTCCCTAAGTGTTAGACTACTTTTACTATACCATTATTAAAAATGGATGTAAAACACCAATATTTAATTGTGCCTAAATTGTGAGAAAATCCAGGCCGGAAACTAAAATTTAAATTTGAGTTTCCATAGGTAAAATAATAGCATTTTATGCGAAAAATGGCAAGTAAAAAGGGCTGTCCGAAGACAGCCCTTTTCAGGCATTGGTAAAAGGACGATTCTCCCGGTAAAAGAACATGTTTTATGCTCAGTGGAACATATCGAGGTCGACCGTCCGGATAACCGAAGCCGTATCCTTCCCGTCTTCCTTATCCTGGCCCTTGTCGTTCTTTTTATCCGTATCTTTGCTGCTGTCGGCCTTATCGGATTTTTCCAGGTCTTCTTCTTGAGACGAACCTTCGCTTTCATCGCCGATAATGGCCTTGGCTTCATTGATGTTGTGATTCTTGGCGAGATAGGCATCGCGTTTTTCCGGCGACACGACTTTAATCGTAATCTGGCCGTCGCCTTTGACGATGTACGGCGTAGCGATGGACGACTTGGCATCACTTTGATTGTCGTCGCCCACATTGTGCTTGCTCGGCTTAATGACATCTTTGGCACTGGTACCCGGTTCTTTACCGCGGATTTTCTCCTTGCTCACCTTGGTCCCGCTTTCGTTGATCATGCTGACGCCCTGGTCGAGGATTTCGATGACCAAATCGTTATTGGAATCTTCCTTGTCAATTTCCTTTTTCAAGGCATCAAAATCCTTGTAGCGGCGCAAACGCCGAATGATTTCATCGGTCAAGTTGTAGCGCTGCTTTTCAATCAAATAGGGCAAGGGGATGACGCCGCCGCCGCGAACTTCCAAAACCATATCGCCTAAAGGCTGGTCTTTGGGGACGGTAAAGCTCATGGTCTTCACTTCATCGACGCCGCGGTAGGGATGGAGCTTAACTTTGAAGTAAACATTGTCTCCGGGGCTGACGACGACCGGCGCTGCCGTTGCATCGACGATGGTGGCCGACTTGCGGGCCTGGGTAATATCGACGTTCATGGTAATATCGAGGACCGGATAGTCGATGAACTCGTTGTGCTTCAAAATATCGAGGACGTTGTAGAGTTCATCGATGCTCTTTTCATTGATGTTTTCTTCGGAATAATACATGTTGTGGCGGGTAATGTCCTTATCACGGCCATTGGATGAGCGAATCGTATAGGACAAGGTTGCCGTACCGCCGCCGGTTCGGTCGATAGTCTTATTGACCGTATTGTAAACCGTCGTCGCCGCCAATACCGGCGTCAATTCATTGTCTTCAATGATTTTGACGCGCTTGGTCATGGCCGTATCCGTATCGGTATCGCGGACATTAATCGTAACGGGAATACCCGGTGCCAGATAGTTGTACTGGCCGCTGATGCCGGCCCCTCTATCCTGGGTGATCTTGCCGACTTCCGCACCGATAGAACCTAATTTGAAAGAGCTGGACAGGTTGTTGACAACCGTAAAAATATAGGCATTATGCATGAAATAATTGATACTGCCCTTTTTCAAAAAAGGATGTCCGAAAGCGACGATGTGGTCGTTGTCGACGTAGGTGACCGTACCGATAGCGCCCATCTTCATATCGCCGTTGACGAAGGCAGCGGCAACGCTGCTGCCCGGTTCTAAAGGCAGGGCAACTTCGTCGGTGCTGGCCGATGCCGTATCGACAGGCATGAAATTATAATCGGGAAGCTTGCTCTTCATCCAGTCCGCCGAGATGGTGTCAAATCCTGACATCATCAGCGGCGTCGCAATGGGAACCAGCGACGATTCACGGGCGTTGAAGGGCCGTATTTCTTCCTTCGTCGGCACGTTCCACAGCTTCAGCATGTCGTTAATAGGCGTAATCATGCCGATGCGGGAATTGGTAAAGGACCAGCCGTAAGCGACGGCACCGAGGAGTTTGCCGTCGATATAGACCGGGCTTCCGCTCATCCCTTGGGCGATACCGCCGGTCTGTTCGATGAGCGGGCCGGAAAACTTAGCCAGTATCAAATCACCGGCCGGTCCGCTGTTCTTCATGACCCCTAAGATTTCAACGGGGAAGGTCTGGATTTCCGTACCTTGAACGACGGTCTTGGCATAGCCGGTCATGCCGATCTGAACGTCGCTGACGTTCATGAATTCCTGAGCCTGGACAGAAACCGCCAACAGACAGGAAAAGGCCGCAGTCAGACAGACCCGGCCCACCATACGCCGTAAAGCAGAAACTTTCTTAGTCATGGCGTGTTTCATCATTTCGTTTCCACCACGACGACAACGGCGCCCTGCTGTACCTGTGAGCCCGGTTGGACGAGGACTGATTTGACAACCCCTTCTTTATCGGAACGGGCCGCCGGCATCGGACCGGCTAACGAATTTACCGTAAGGAGAACATCTCCTTCTTTAACGGCTGCACCGACAGGGGCTACACTGACGACGCTGCCGCTCAATACCGTTATATAGGATACATCGGCCGCAGCTGCCGGCATCGACAGCAGGCCGGCGAGTCCGGCTAATACGGCGAGTCTGTAAAGTTTTTTCATGACGGCTCCCTCCATTTCCTATTTCACTGAAAGAGCGAAACAGTTATAAATCATCAAAACTATCTTTTAAGCGGTCCATTTCCCGCACGGCCTTGCCGGCGCCATGGGCTACACAGAGCAGCGGATCTTCGCAGAGATACGCTGCCATGCCCGTCGTTCGGGAAATGAGACGGTCAAAACTATCGAGAAGCAGTCCGCCTCCGGTGAGGACGATGCCGTGATCGGCAATGTCCGCAGCCAGTTCAGGCGGCGTTTTTTCCAAGATGGAAACGATCGTCTTGAGGACGGTCTGAATCGGTTCGTCGATGGCCAGGCGGATTTCCTGCGAGTCGATATCGATCGATACGGGAAGTCCCGTTTCGGTACTGCGGCCGCGGACGTCAGCTGTCATACGGCGGCCGTCGCTCATGGCGGTGCCGATGAGGATTTTCAGCTCTTCTGCCGTATGCTGGCCGATGGTGACGTGCTTTATCTTTTCCAAATATCGGATAATGGCTTCATCAAAGGTGTTGCTACCGATACGCAGGGACTCACTGATGACGATGCCGCTCAGACTGAGTACGGCAACGTCGGTCGTACCGCCGCCCATATCGACGACCATCGACCCGTTTGACGTCGCGATGTCGAGACCGGCACCGATGGCAGCTGCCAGGGGTTCTTCCATGACCGTCGTCTTTCTGGCCCCGGCCTGCATGGCCGCTTCGATGACAGCCCTCCGTTCGACATTGGTAACGCTCGACGGAACGCAGATGACGACGCGGGGCTTAAAGAACAGGGATTTGCCGATGGCCCGGCGAATGAAGTACCGCAGCATATATTCGGTAGCATCGTAGTCGGCGATGACGCCGCTGCGAAGCGGATGGTAGGCGTGGATGTTGCGAGGTGTCCGCCCTATCATGGCCTGGGCTTCGCGGCCGATGGCAACGACCTTGTTTTCCATCGTATCGACGGCGATGACCGCCGGCTCGTTGACGACGATGCCCTTGTTTTTAACGAATACGATGATATTGGCAGTTCCCAGGTCGATAGCAATGTCGCTGCCGAACCAGTTCGATAAAAAGAACGAGCGGGAATGCCTGGGCTGTACCTTTTTTTTAGTTTTCTTCTTCCTCAATATTGACGCGAACAATATCTGCACCTAGCCTTTGTAATTTCAATACAAAATTATCGTAACCACGGTCGATGTGATAGAGATAACCGACTTCCGTTTCTCCTTCAGCGACCAAGCCCGCCAGGACCAGGGCCGCTCCGGCACGCAGGTCGGTGGCATTGACCGAGGCGCCTTTGAGCTGTTCTATGCCTTCTACGATGGCGCTTCGTCCTTCAATCCGGATTTTAGCACCCATCCGTTTAAATTCATCGACATGCATGAAGCGGTTTTCAAAGACCGTTTCAGTGACGACGCTCGTCCCTTGGCAGAGGGTCGTCAAGGCCATGAACTGAGCCTGCATATCTGTCGGGAAGCCGGGATACGGCAAGGTCTTTATATCGGCCGGCCGCAGGGGCTCATGGCCGATGACGCGGATGCCGTCGATTTCTTCCTCTACTTCGGCACCGACTTCTTTTAATTTAGAAATAAGAGGCTTCAAATGTTCTGAAATGGCATTTTCAACGAAGATGTTCCCCTTGGTCATGGCGGCCCCGATCATGAAGGTACCGGCTTCGATGCGGTCGGGAATGACGGCGTGGCTGGCACCGTGAAGTTCTTTGACGCCTTCGATGCGGATGACGTTGGTACCGGCGCCGCGAATATTAGCCCCCATGCTGTTCAGGTAGGTAGCCAAGTCGACGATTTCCGGCTCTTCAGCGGCATTTTCGAGGACCGTCTTGCCATTGGCCATAGAAGCGGCCATGATGATGTTTTCCGTCGCGCCGACACTGGGGAAATCGAGGTAGATCTGAGCGCCCTGTAAGCCGTTAGGAGCCACGGCTTCGATGTCGCCGTTTTCAAGATTGATGACGGCGCCCATGGCTTCAAAGGCCTTGAGGTGCAGGTCGATCGGACGGGCTCCGATGGAGCAGCCGCCGGGCAAGGAAATCTGTGCCCGGCCTTTGCGGGCCAAGAGCGGTCCCATAACTAAGAAGGACGCACGCATGCGGCGGACCAAATCATAGGGTGCCGTCGTCGATGTCAACTCATGGGCATCAATGATAAGGGTGTCTCTTTCAGGATGTTCTATATGGACGCCGAGGGATTCGATGACGTCGCAGACGGTATGAACGTCGGCGAGCTTCGGAATTTCGGTTAATGTGCTTTTCGTCGTTCCCAACATAGATGCGACGATAATGGGCAGTACGGCATTTTTAGCCCCACTGACGCGAACAGTGCCCTGTAAGGGCTTTCCACCATGAATAACAAGTTTCTCCAATTCTGGTGCCTCCTAATAGTATTCGAGTAGTTTTATCTAAATGGCCCTGAAGACGCAGCGCCTGAAGATGCCATTTTATTGAGCATATAATTACTATCAAATCATTCTACCATAAAAGGACAGAAAAAAAAAGGCTTGTCGCCTAGGCAACAAGCCCTTTTTTAGGAATACCTTATAAAAGAAAAGTTATAGGTGAATACTCCATTTAGCCTCTTTGTTGAAGCGGTGGAAGGTATCGATAAAACGTATCGTTCCGCTGCGGTAACGCATGACGACCGACATAGTACGGGCACCGCCGCCAAAGTACTGAACGCCGCGCATCATGGGCGTATCGGTAATGGCCGTTGCCGAGAAAATGCAGTCATCGCCCTTGACCAAATCATCGAGGGTCAGGACCTTGTTGACATCTTTGATGCCCATATCCAGGCAGCGCTGCCGTTCTTCATCAGTATAAGGAATGAGGCGGGCCTGCATGTCGCCGCCGAGGCACTTTAAAGCCGCAGCTGCTAGGACGCCTTCCGGAGCGCCGCCGATACCCATGACGACGTGGACGCCGGAGCCTTCGATACCGGCATCGACAGCCGGCGAGACGTCACCGTCGGTAATGAGTTTGATGCGGGCGCCGGCACTGCGGCATTCGTCGATGAGGTCTTTATGGCGCGGCCGGTCGAGGATGACGACAGTCGTGTCATCGATGCCTCGTTCTAAGCCTTCAGCAATACGGCGCAGATTTTCCGTCACGGACTTCGTCAAGTCGATGCGCCCTTTCGCCCGCGGCCCGACACAGAGCTTTTCCATGTACATGTCCGGCGCGTGGAGCAAATCACCTTTCCCGGCAATGGCCATGACGGAGATCGACCCGTCCTGCCCTTTCGCCGTCAGATTCGTCCCTTCCAAGGGATCGACGGCAATGTCGACTTCGGCGCCGCCGGCACCGACTTTTTCACCGATATATAACATAGGGGCCTCATCCATTTCCCCTTCGCCAATGACGACGGTGCCGTCGATAGGAACGGTCGCCAAGATCGAGTGCATGCCGTCGACGGCCAATTGATCGGCACCGATCTTATCGCCTTTACCCATGAGGCGTCCGGCTTTCACAGCCGCCGCTTCCGTAACGCGGACAAACTCCAAGGTCAATACGCGATTCATAATGAACCTCCTTGTCTAAAAATAACGAAAACACATATATAGTATTATTTCTAGGCAAAGCAAAAAACTCCTGCTTTTAGGCAGGAGTTTTTTAACAGCATCTCGTGGACGAGACTCTTATTTTTCTTTCGTAATGACGTCGCAGTGCATATAGGGACGAAGGGCTTCCGGTACGATGACCGAACCGTCAGCCTGCTGGTAGTTTTCGAGAATAGCTGCAACCGTACGGCCTACAGCCAGGCCCGAACCGTTCAGGGTATGGACGAATTCCGGTTTCGACTTCGGCGACCGGCGGAAGCGGATATTAGCCCGCCGTGCCTGGAAATCTTCTGTATTGGAGCACGAAGAAATTTCGCGGTATTTCCCTTGAGCCGGGAACCAGACTTCGACGTCGAAGGTCTTGGCTGCAGAGAAACCGATGTCGCCGGTGCAGAGGCAGACGACGTGATAAGGGAGGCCCAACGCTTTCAGGATATCTTCGGCATTCTGAGTCAATTTATCGAGTTCATCGTAGCTCGTTTCCGGAGCCGAATATTTTACCATTTCGACCTTGTGGAACTGATGCTGGCGAATAAGACCTCGCGTATCGCGGCCGGCAGAACCTGCTTCCGCGCGGAAGCACGGCGTCAGGGACGTGAAGTAAATCGGCAGTTTATCGCCGTCGATGATTTCACCGCGGTAGTAGTTGGTAAGCGGTACTTCGGCCGTCGGGATCATATACATTTCTTCGCCTTCGACGTTGAGCTTGTACATGTCTTCAGCAAATTTCGGCAGCTGACCCGTACCGGTCATGGAGTCGCGGTTGACGATGTACGGCGGAATGACTTCCGTGTAGCCGTCCTTTTCCGTGTGTTGGTCGAGCATGAAGTTGTACACGGCTCGTTCGAGGCGGGCGCCGGCACCGACATAGTAATAGAAACGAGCGCCCGTAACTTTTGCGGCCCGTTCGGAATCGAGAAGGCCCAAGCGTTCGCCGACATCCCAATGATTCAAGGGTTCAAAGTCGAACTGTTTCGGTTCGCCCCATTTGCGGACTTCCGGATTGTCGCTGTCGTCGTTGCCGACCGGTACCGACGGATGGCACATATTGGGGATCATGAGCTGGATGGCGTGCATATCTGCTTCTACAGCCTTGACTTCCTTATCGAGGACGTCGATGTCGTCACCGAGTTTTTTCATGGCTGCAATCTGAGCATCGGCATTTTCCTTGTTGCGCTTGAGCTGGCTGATTTCCTTGGTAACCGTATTGCGTTCATTCTTCATGGCTTCTACTTTTTGAAGGATTTCACGCCGTTTATCGTCTAAGGCGACGAAGGCATCGACGTCGGCATGGGCGTGGCGATTCTTAATATTTTCCTTTACTTCTTCCACGTGGTCGCGGATAAATTTCGTATCTAACATGATAACTGCTTCCTTCCTCCGTAAATATATGCTTGACTACCCCACTCCGATAGCCTTATAACCCTTTTTGTTCAATACCGCTGAATAAGTACCCCATATGATTGGTCGAATTGAGCAGAACTAAGCGCCAAATACCATCCTGCCATTCGAGGACGTTGATGCAGGTGTTGTCCTGCTTGATCTGCCAAAAATGACTTAAATCGAGGCCCAACACGTCACAGATGATGGCCTTGTTGACCGCATCGTGAGCTGCTACTAAGACTGTCTTGCCTTCATACTGCTGTACGTAATCATCAAAGGCGGCCCGGACGCGGCTGCGGACGTCTTCCAAGGATTCGCCGCCCTTGCCCGGCATCGTAACCGTATGGGGCGCCGTATGCCAGCGCTGAAATTCTTCAGGATACCGGGCTTTGATTTCATCGGCCAGCTGCCCTTCCCAATCGCCGTGATTGATTTCCAGCAGGCGGTCGTCTTTTAAGACCGTAAGTCCGTGAAGAGACGCACAGAAAGAGCAGGTCATATAGGAGCGTTCGAGGGGACTCGAGATGGCGACATCGATGGGTGTATTCTTTAACCCGTCAGCAACCATGCGCCCCTGGAGAAGACCCCGTTCGCTGAGATGGGTATCTTCTTGCCCCTGGTAGCGGCCTTCAATGTTCCATTGTGTTTCGCCGTGGCGAATAAGTATGATGCGTACCATAATCTTCCCCTTTTAGTGTGTGTCACAGTGAATGAGTTTGATGTCGAGAATGCCGTTGATCGAGCGGAGCTTAACCATGATGTCATTGGGAATATCATCCTGGACGGCAATGGCCATGATGTTGTTGCCCGTCGTCGTCATGCGGCCGACCTGCATGCCCATGATGTTGATATGAGCCTGGCCGAGGATGGTCGAAATCTGACCGATCATGTTCGGCTGGTCGACGTGGGGTACGAGGAGCAAATAGCCTTCGGGCTTAAAGTCGACACGGTATTCATCGATCTGGACGATCTTGGCTTCCGTGCCGTTGAACAGGACGCCGACGATGGCGTGTTCACCCTTATTGGTCCGAACGCGGACGGTGACCGAATTGACGAAGTAGTTATTGGACTGGCTGTTGATTTCCTTGACGGCAATGTGGCGCGTCTTAGCTACTTCAGAAGCGTTGACGTAATTGACCGATTCCTGCAGGATGGGATTGAGAGCCCCCTTGAGGACAGCCGTCGTCAAAAGGCGCGTTTCCGTATCGGCCAGTTCGCCCGTATATTCGACTTCGATTTCCTTCATGGGGGCATCGGCCAAATATACGCCTAAGTTCCCCATCCGTTCCATGAGGTCGAAATAAGGATGGATGACGTTGTAGACATGAGGCGGAACGGGAGCCATATTGACAGCCGTAGCAACCGGTTCGCCCTTCAGAGCTTCCATGACTCCTTCAGCAACGTCGACGGAAACACCGATCTGAGCTTCAACCGTCGAAGCGCCGAGGTGCGGCGTGATGACGACATTGTCCATGCCAACGAAGGGATTGATATCCTTCGTAAGCGGTTCCGTCGGAAATACGTCGATGGCAGCACCGGCTACGTGGCCGCTCTTTAAGGCATCGGCCAGGGCATCGATGTCGAGGACGGCACCGCGCGAGACGTTGATGACCCGCACGCCGTCTTTCATCTTGGCAATTTCATCCTTACCGATAAGGCCTGTCGTTTCCTTGGTCAGCGGCGTGTGCATCGTAATGTAGTCCGACCGTTCGAGGAGGGTATCCAAGTCGACGGGTTCGACGCCGAGCTGTTTAAACCGTTCTTCCGGAATATACGGGTCATAGCCGATGGTCTTCATTTCCATGGCCTGCATCCGTTTCGCAATCCGCGAGCCGATACGGCCGACACCGATGATGCCGAGGGTCTTATTCTGGAGCTGAATGCCCGTAAAGGTCTTGCGGTCCCAGTTGCCGGCCATGAGTGAATTATGGGCCTGCGGAATGTGGCGGGTAATAGCCATGATCATAGCACAGGTGTGTTCCGTCGCCGCCAAGGTATTCGACGTCGGCGTATTGACGACGACGATGCCGCGAGCCGTAGCGCTCTTCAAGTCGATGCTGTCGACACCGACACCGGCACGGCCGACGACTTTCAATTTTGTCGCGGCGGCAATGACCTTTTCCGTAACGTGGGTCATCGAGCGGGTAATGAGGCCGTCGTATTCGCCAATGCAGGCGATGAGACCGTCTTCATCGAGATTTTTCTTAACGTCGACTTCGTAGCCGTTTTCACGAAGGAGCTCTACGCCCTTCATCGATACGTCATCGCTGACTAAAATTTTCATTTTCGTATCCCCCTATAGATCCTATTCCTTATATACAATATTAATGCTTTTTATGGAAATCTTTCATGAAATCCGCCAAAGCCTGACATCCTTCTTCGGTAACGGCATTATACAGCGAGGCCCGGCAGCCGCCGATGGAACGATGGCCTTTGATACCGATGATATCTCGTTCGGCAGCGGCCGAAACGAACTGAGCTTCCAATTCCGGTGTCGGCAGGTTGAAGGTGACGTTCATCAAACTGCGCGAATCTTTTGCGGCATGGCCGCGGTAAAAACCGTTGCTTTCATCGATGACGTCATAAACGATGGCTGCTTTTTCTTGATTGCGCTTAGCCATAGCGGAGAGACCGCCGTTACAATCAAGCCAGTGAGCGACTTTATTGACGAAGTAAATATTGAATACCGGCGGCGTATTATACGTCGAATCGTGATCGACATAGGTCTTATACTGCATCATGACCGGCAGGTCGCGGCAAACCTTTTTCAAGAGATCATCTTTAATGATCGCTGCGACGACGCCGGCAGGACCGACATTTTTCTGGACGCCGGCATAGATGAAGTCAAACTGCTTGATATCGACGGGCCGGCTGAGGAAGTCGCTGGACATGTCACAGAACAAGGGAACGTCGAAGGAAGGAAAATCCTTCCACTGCGTCCCGTGAATCGTGTTGTTGGAAGTCATATAGACGTAATCCGTACCTTCTTTTACGGCAAAGCTGTCAGCTTTTGGAATATAAGAAAAACCATCGGCTTTACTCGAGGCGACTTCATAAGTTTCGCCGAAAAAGGACGCCGCTTCCATGGCCTTATTGGACCAGACGCCGGTATTCAAATAACCGCCGCGCTGTTTCAGGAAGTTTGCCGCATGCATGGTAAACTGCATACTGCCGCCGCCCTGGATAAAGACGATGTGATAATCGTCAGGAACGGCCAAGAGCTTTTTCAACATAGTCACCGTATCGTCCTGCATAGCTTGATAGGCGGCACTGCGATGACTGATTTCAACGATGCTCATACCGGTTCCATTGAAATCGAGAAATTCGGCTTGTACTTCTTTCAGTACTTCCAAAGGCATTGCCGATGGACCGGCATTGAAATTGTACACTCTTTTCATGTTTCTCCCCCTCTTATGCAGCGAAGACCGCAGGGAAAGTCTTCTGCTATAAAAAAAACTCCCGTCCCATCAAAGGGACGAGAGTTGTATTCCCGCGTTGCCACCCAACTTGCCTTTCGGCCAACTTGTACCGCTGTATCGGGCGTACCCGTCAAATTCATCATTTGCAGCTCCGGAGCGGAACGCCTTACAGCCCTGCTGCCTCGCACCGACCGGCAGCTCTCTGAAAAGACTCGTAATTTGCTTCTCTTTCATCGCTTTCTGTAAAATTATGTATATTATAAACATAATGTCTCAGTCTGTCAATACTGGCTTTAGTAAAAAAACATTTACGGCCTTTACAGACTGCATCCTCATTCAGGCAAGCGGTTTTTGTTATGCAAAGTCCTGAGATTACCTTTACTCATGCTGTATTCAGGCGATGCCAAGTCCCAATCAGGATCACTGCCCGGGACACCTTCAATTCCCATGAGGTCGGTCATAAGGTTATAAATCAAGTCATTGGTCCAATAGCTTTCACGATGGTTTTGTAAACTCTGCACCGTTCGCGGCCGTTCTGTCTGAAAAGACGGACTTAGGATCATGAACAACGGAATATGGCTCATCGTCGCAGTGAATTTGCTGGCTTCATGACCATAGTTTTTCTCTACATCTTCCCCATGGTCCGAAAAATAGACAAAGCCTTTGAAGTTCGGATTATCCTTCAGCTTGTCATAAAGTGTCTGTAAAACATAATCATTGTATCGGACCGCATCATCATAGGCATCAATCGATGTTGATCTGCCGCTGTAATGTTTCCATGCTGCAGGATAGCGATCAGCATATGAACCATGATTCCCCATGAGATGAATAACGATTAAGGCATTCTTCACATCACGGCTGTCAGGGATCGCCTCTACCAAATCTTCATCGTAGCGGTCGGACCGTAAATCATGGGTCCCGGCCCGTTCATTCATCCAGATCTGATGAGTTGCCGTACTGGCCATTTCAGCAACAGGCGTATCCCAGGCACCATATTTCCGCTGATTACTGATCCAATACGTATCATACCCTGCCGCTTTAGCGATTTCTATTAGTGAATAGGATTTTTCCAACGAAATATCATTATATTGATTCTTTTCACTCAGGGCATAAGTCAGAACGGGAACTGTATGCGTGTGATTGGAATAGGCATTCCGGAAAAGGATAGCTCCCGGTTTCTGAGATTCTTCCATCAGCCATGGCGTCGTATCACGATTATAGCCATATGCCTGCATATGATCCCGCGTTTCAGACTCACCGATAACCAGAACAAATACACCACCCGCCGATTCAATATGCAGCCCCTTTAATTGTTGCAGCCGGGATTCTCGCTGCGCTTTTGCCTTGCCGTACGCTTTATACTGCTGTAGAGAATCCGTTGTCTCCCTGGCAATGCGAACCGGTAAATAATCCGTCCCTTTGACAACGGTATGGCTGCTGACTCCCAAGATAAAAAGTGACAATAAAACAGCCGTCTTCTTGGGAAAAGAAAGGATAGGAACGGCTAAGCGATGTAAAAAATATGTCGTCCCACCGAGAACAAAAACAAGAATTACCAGGGTCCCCACCCAGCTGACCAAGTTTTGACTTTTTAAATACGCCAGAGATTCGCTGCCGTTCGTTTGAAATAACGTCAATACAATCGTCGCGGACAATACACGACCGCTGACGGCATAGTATCCCCAAATGACAAGGGGCATCAACAACGCTAATGCTAAACAAAAATAAAGTATTCCATTGCTAAGACGTCGCATCACCTTCAAGGCTATATGCCGACTGAGATATAGTAAATCGGTCAAAAAAAGAAAGACCATAGACCCTAACAAATAAGCAGCTATAATTTCAGCTCTCTCAACATGCTGTCCGACAAGCATCGGTACGAATGCCGAAGATAGAAAAATTCCTGTATAAAAGATGAAGGCAATAATGTATCCTTTTGTGTAGTTCCAAAGGGTCATACTCAATGCCGCCGTGATCCCACCAAAAAGTAACCGTGACTTAAATACAAAAGAAGATACTGGCAATGTTAACATTTGAATCAGCAGACCAAAGAAAACAAAAAGAAAAACACAGGAAATACCTTGATAAAGACATTTCCTGTGTTGCTGTAAATACAAAAACATCTGCATAATCGACGCTCCTCTGTCTGTAAATTTTACGTAATAAATACGAAAATTTTCAGTAATAATCCGCATCTATTATAACATAAAATAGACAGACAAAGAAATCATCTACCCACGGGATAGAAAAGAACGCTGAGCCGTCCCGCTTACCTTAACTTAACTGCATTTACTCCAGCCGCAGTTCTTGCAGGTATTGCAGCCGCCTTCAAAGGTCAGAGGCTCGCCGCACTGGGGGCAAAGGATGCTTTCCGCCGTAACTTTCTTTTCGGCTCTCGGACGGACCGGTGCTTTTTTGACCGGCGGCGTATGGCCGCTGGCAACGGATTCCGTCTGCTGCAGTTCCTGCTGCACTTCATCGAACATGTCGAGGAGGGCATTGCCGACGGCCATGGGGCAGCACGACCCGCGGCTGGTATCGCCTCGCGTTACCCGGCGGACTGAATAGGACGGGCAGTTCCCCGTCGAATTGAGCTGATCGACGATAGTATAAATATCGATGCCGGCACGGGCGCTGATAGAAATCATACGTGACAGGCCGATCATGAAGTTATTGCAGCCGCCGGTAGATCCTTTACTCAAATACGTTTCAAGCAGAGCCCCGGTCTGGGGATCAAAGAAGGCCATGCAGTGCAGGCTGCCGCAGCCCGTAATGAGCTTGCGCTTCTTGCCGATGACGTTGTCGTCGATACTGACGATTTCGCCTCGTTCAAGACCTTCGCCGGCCGTCGGTACCGGTTTTTCTTCTTCATGAGTCGTCAGGATACCGGCACGTTTGCAGCCGTCACGGAATAAGGTCAGGCCTTTGCAGCCGTTTTCATAGGCCAGGAGGTAGAGGTTTTCCGTATCTTCGACAGTAAAGCTGTTGGGTACATTGACTGTCGAACTGATGGACGCATCGATGTGACGCTGCCAAGCTGCCTGCATGGCGACGCGTTCGCGGTAATCGAGGGTCAGGGCCGTAACGAAGTAATCCGGCAGTTCACCGTCATCCTTCAGTTTACGAGCCTTCATATACCGTTCGACGATAGGCGTATAAACTTTATAGTAGACGTCCGTCCCGTGGAGGGATTCGGTCTTTCTTTCGTAGAAGTTAGCATAAATCGGTTCAATGCCGCCGGAAATGCCGAGCATGGTCGACAAGGTCCCCGTCGGAGCGATGGTGAGCAGCTGGGAATTGCGAAGGCCGTATTCCTTTACCTTTTCAGCCGTCGCATCTGTCGTATTGGCTTTAAAATAAGGGGTGCTCATGATTTCATCGATATGGCATTTGGCAAAGGCACCGCGTTCGCGAGCCAAATCAGCCGAAGCGGCAATGGCCGTGTCAGCCATGGCAAAGCCGATATCGTGACAGAAATCAACAGCATCTTTACTGCCATAGGTCAGTCCCATCTGGATGAGCATATCGCCCAGGCCCATGATGCCCAAGCCGATTTGGCGCCAAGCCGTAACGCTTTCCCGCTGTTCTTCCAAGGGATGGAGGGGCAGGCCTTCTTCGAGGACATCGTTTAAAGCCCGGACGGCAATGACGACGCAGCGCTTGAATTCGTCGAAGTCAAAGGAGGCATTCGGCGTAAAGGGAGACTTGACGAAGTTTGCCAAATTGACACTGCCGAGGAGACACGAACCACCGGCCGGCAAAGGTTCTTCCGCACAGGGATTGACCCCTGCAAAGGAAAATTCCGGCGTGTTGGCCAAGAGGTTCCACGATTTGATCCGATCCCAAAAGAGAGCGCCCGGTTCAGCGTAATCCCAGTTCGTTTCGGCAACGAGGCGGAATACGTCAGCTGCATTGACCAGGCTTTCGATGACCTGCCCCGTTTCTTTCCGGGTAAAGTGCAGACGGAACTGTTTATGTTCCTTGACGGCTTCCATAAATTCATCGCTCAGGCGAATAGAAATATTGGCCTTAGTAACTTTATCGAGGTCAGTCTTGAGTTTAATAAACTCGAGCACGTCCGGGTGGGCACAGTCGATGGAAATCATCAAGGCGCCGCGGCGGCCGTTCTGACCAATCAGTTCGGTGACTAAGGAGTAGAGGGTCATAAAGGAAATGGAGCCGCTCGTTTCTTTAGCCGCATTGTTGATGCGGGCCCCCTTTGGACTGAGCTGAGAAATATCGATGCCGCATCCGCCGCCGTAACTATAGGTACGAGCCAATTTCCCGGCCCGGTCGAAGATGCTTTCGATACTGTCTTCCGGCGGAGTCATAACGTAGCAGTTGGACAGGGTGATCTTCTTCCCTTCACATTCCAATCCGCGGTTTGCCAAGATTCGACCGCCAAAGAGAAACTTCTTTTCTTTGATTAAATCAGCAACTTCGCTGTCGCCGCCGCTGATGCGTTCAATCCAGTGGTCGAAAGTTTCGCCGTCGTTACAATATTTATTCTTCCAAATATCGAGTCCCAGCTGATTGTCACTGCCGAGCCATTCTTGTTCGTTCATTCCATTTCCTCCTCAACAATGTATGTAGACGTGCAACCGCCATCTACAATATCTAGTAGATGGCGGAAATGTACTATACTAATAATAGTCGGGTATGAAAGAATAGTCAAGTATCGGAAATGCATAGGACTAGACTTTTTTTATACTGAACCAGCATCTTCTTCTAAGAATTGGCCCAAGACTCGCATGTATTCGTTTCGGTTCGTCTCAATGCCGACGGCATGGGCCGACCCTTCAAAAATATGGATTTCTTTTTTAGGGCTTGTACAATTATCATACAAACTTTCCGCCGTCTTGACCGGAACTAAGGCGTCGTCACTGCCGTGAAGGAAAAGCACCGGAACTTTCATCCGCTTTACAGCCTGAGCCGGTTCCAAGGATGACACCATTTTATGAGTATGGTAGAACATGGCTGCTTGGAAGAAGGGATCTAAGAGGTCATAACCCCAAATGGCCCGCTTGTCACCGACGGCCTGCCATAATTTTTCCCGACCGAGAGAAATGATGTTGCCATAGGCACTGTCAGCGACGACAAAGGACAAATCCTTACCGTACTCACTGCCGGCATACAATAAAGCCATCGACGCGCCGAGAGAAATACCGTGAAGGCCGATGGTCATCTGCGGGTCGCGGTTTTGCAGCCACTGACACCACATCAGTAAGTCATCGACTTCACTTATCCCCCATTCCGTATGGTCGCCTTCACTTTCGCCGTGTCCCCGCAAGTCGATGAGCAGGATGTTATAGCCCAAGCGGCGGTATTCGTCCATGTAAGGAAGACACATCGTTCTATTTTGGTACAAACCGTGGAGGAGGATAACCGTTTTGTGGGAATCGCGGCGGTTTTCAATATAGGTCCCTCGCAGAATCTTTCCATCCGTGGCGTTAACCCGGACCGGTTCCCAGTCCCGGTCCCGTTCCCACTGACGAATCGTCGATACGTCACGGCTGTGATTTTCAATCCCCAAAATCTGATCCCAGGGGGCGTCATAAAACTCTTCATAGGCCATGTTGCCGATATACAGCCCGGCACCGACAGCAATGACGGCCAGACACATAAGACTGAGGAACAGTCGTTTAAAAAATCGTTTCATCGTGGCTAATTACAACTTCCTATCACAGCTGGATTCTTACGAAGCATTTTCGGGGCCGACTCGACCAGGCCCCGAATCATTTCATCTTCAACGTTATTGGCATCATTTAAAATCTTTTTCATCACAACCCCTTCTTCCTGAATCTATAGCAAAACGTATGTTTTTCTTTAAGTATAGCAATAAACAAAAGTGAAATCAATGAAAAAGACTGCCGCACAAAGCAGCAGTCGGGTTATTGCACTGTCACTTCCCTCAGGATAACGCGATCCTGCCGGTCCGTTTCTTTCAGCTGGACGGCAACGTCTTCTTTCCGCGACGTCGGTACATTTTTACCGACGTAATCGGCCCGAATCGGCAGTTCCCGATGGCCTCTGTCGACGAGTACGGCCAGTTCAATGAACTGCGGACGCCCCAATTCCATAATCGCATTCAGTGCCGACCGGACCGTTCGGCCGGTAAACAAGACGTCATCGACGAGGACGACGGTCTTGCCGTCAGCATCGAACTTGCCGGCGTCCGTAATAGCAATGGGATTCTTGCGGTCATCATCGCGGTAAGCCGAAATGTCCAAGTCATAGACCGGAACTTTTCGCCCTTCTATGGCTTCCAGCTCCTGCCCCAGCCGCTTCGCTAAGGGAACGCCGCGGGTATGGATGCCGACCAATATCGTTCGGTCAAGCCCCTTATTATGTTCAATAATTTCATGGGCAATGCGGCGAATAGCCCGCCCCATCGCTTTTTCGTCCATGAGCAGTGTCTTTTCTTTCCACGTACGACTCATCAACTGTCACTCCTTCTGTTCCGCCCGCTTCAGGCAGTCGAGAAAATCTGCCGGTGCCGGCGCTTCAAAGTGCATCAACTGCTTGGTAATGGGATGGACCAAGTCAAGTGAATGGGAATGGAGTGCCTGACCGTCAATGGGAAAATCATCTTTCTTATAGCCGTATAAGGGGTCGTTTACGACGGGATGATGAATATAGGCCATGTGGACACGAATTTGATGCGTCCGGCCCGTCTCCAGTTTACATTCAACCCAAGTATACTCACCATACCGCTTAAGGACCCGGAAATGAGTAACGGCATCGCGGCCGCCTTTAAAGGTTACGGCCATTCGAATCCGATCTTTCGGATGTCTTCCGATAGGCGCATCGATGACGCCCTTTTCTTCCGAGATATTGCCGTGTACCAGGGCCCAGTAGGTTCGATGAGCCGAATGGGCCTTGATCTGTTCTGCCAGGCATTTATGTGCCTCATCGGTCTTCGCGGCGACCATGACGCCGGACGTATCCTTATCCAAGCGGTGAACGATACCCGGCCGGATAACGCCGTTGATCCCCGACAGCTCTCCCTGACAATGATAGAGCAGCGCATTGACCAACGTCCCGTCAAAATTTCCGGCTGCCGGATGAACGACCATGCCTCGTGCCTTATTGACGACGATGATGTCCTTATCTTCATAGACGACATCGAGAGGGATATTTTCCGGCTCAACATTATACTCTTCCTGCACCTCTAACCGGACCTGAACGACATCGTCCGTATTCACCCGATAATTAGCCTTTGCCGGCTTATCATTTACAACAACATCCGATCCCTGAATGAGCTGCTGAGCATAACTTCGTGAAACGTCCAAGGCCGCCGTCAAATAGACGTCAAGGCGTTTCCCCTTTTCTTCTTCTGTAACAACCAATACCTTATTTTCCATATCTTCAACCTCATTTATCCGAAAGATGGGTCCAACTATACCACAATAGCAATGCGACGCCGACGACGATGCCGATATCGGCGACATTAAACACCGGCCAGATTCTAAAATCAAAGAAATCCGTCACCGCACCGACAAAGGTCCGGTCAATGGCATTACCCAAAGCGCCTCCCAAAAGCAAGCCGGCTCCCCCGCTGACCAGAGGCGTTGTCGGCATTTTTTTTCGAAAAACACCGTATAAAAGGAATAAAATAAGGGCGATAATTAAAAAAAGCCACTGTTGATGTTCTAAAATACCAAAAGCAGCGCCTTTATTCAAAATATAGGTAATATGAAAAAATCCCGGAATAACCGGAATGGATTCATGAAGCACCATTTCCTGCTGTACAACAAACTTCGTGAGCTGGTCGACAACGGCTACGGCCAAGGCAATGCCTAACACATACAAGGTAAATTCCTCCTACTATGTAACTTACAATCACTTTATTCTATCATACGACGCCGATAAAATTCAATAAAAAAAGAGACATGCCAATACATGTCTCTTTTCTTATTGAATTGCCCTGGCAATTATTCAGCAGAAATTGCGCCGGTAGGACAAGCGGATTCACAAGCGCCGCAATCGATGCAGGAATCAGTTACAACGTATTTCGTTTCGCCTTCTTCGATAGCGCCCGTAGGACAGGTGCTAGCGCAAGCGCCGCATTTTACGCATTCATCGGAAATAACATGCATATTTTTCACCTCCCAACATCAATGTTCGGGGGTAACCCCCGTCGTCTGTTTCATTATTGCACGAATACCAAAACTTGTCAATGAATACCGAAAGGGTGAAGATATAGGTATTTCCTAGGTTTTTGACATAACACAAAATATTTTTCTCAAAATTTATTCAAAATCATAGTCCTCCATCATCATTGCATCTATAGAAAAAAGCCGGCGAGGGGGGCCGGCTTTTTCTTATTGCAAGATATCATCGGGGGAAGACAATATCTCAGCAGTTGAAGAAATAAGATAGGGGTGTTCGAGGGGTGTAATGAACAAACTTAAATCTCCAACGTCTCGTAGATGATCTCTTCTACACTTACTATCATAACAGGTTCTCGGAAAAAGTAAATGCCTAAACATTAAAAAGAGATTAAATCGTTGTGACTTTTTTGTGATAATGTCCAGGTGAGCGATACAAAAAAGACATAAGGTGATGGTACAAAAGCGAGAGGATATACGTTATAATAGAAAGTATATAAGTAAACGGGGTGTAAAACTACTTTTGATCGGAGGTTTTTATATGCCTGGAAACACAAGCATTTTAATCGTTGAAGACGAAAAACCAATCGCTCGGTTCATACAGATGGAACTGGAACACGAAGGCTACGACTGCGGGATTGAATACAACGGCGCTGCCGCCTTAGATCGCATCTGCCAGGAACGCTTCGATCTCATACTCCTCGATATCATGCTCCCCGACATCGACGGGCTGAGCATCTGTAAACGGACGAGAGAGTTGTCGAACGTTCCGATCATGATGTTGTCTGCAAGGGATGATATCGAAACCAAGGTCTACAGCTTGGACAGCGGAGCCAACGACTACCTGACCAAGCCGTTTAACAGCAAAGAGCTCTTTGCCCGTATCCGTGCCCTCCTCCGAGAACGCCGTCAGCTTGAAAAGCAGGAAAAATATCTCCATCTTCGTGAAATGACCGTATTCGTCGACCGCCATGAAGCTGTCATCGGTCCCCGAAAAATCAGATTTTCAAAGACAGAATTTCAGCTCCTCGTCTATCTGATCATCAATAAAAATATCGTCTTGACACGGTCACGTATTCTTGAAGAGGTGTGGGGATATGATTTTGCCGGCGATACCAACATCGTCGACGTCTATATCCGTTATCTTCGCGGCAAACTGGGTCCTGACTACCGCAACTATATCCGCACGGTTCGGGGAGTCGGCTATGTGGCAGAAGATTAATCGCTGGCTTATACGGCAGGTTCTCATTGCACCGCTGCCAATTTTTGCCAAGATGGTCCTCCTCTATTCGGCAATCGTGTTCTTCATCCTGCTGACAGTATCCGTCGCTACACTTACCAGCATTCATTATATCATGAACAACGCCTTGCGCGATCAACTGATGGATAATGCAGCCGCCGCCGTTCATTATTTAGATACGTACGGCAAAGTCGATACTACCATCTTCGTCCAAGCCAACATACCGCCACAGATGAATCTGCAGATTTATGACGGCGCCGGCCACCTCATCATCGACAATGGCCCGACCCACGTCGTCCGAAAACTCAGCGACCGCTATATCGACGATGCGATCAGTACGCCTGAGGAAAATCCCCTTCCGACGCAGGTCCAGGGCAACGAAGCTTCCGAATTCTCCTATTACCGCCTTTGGACAAACAAGGAGGGCATGAATTATTACCTCCGCTTTTCACAGCGGCCGGATAAGGAAACAGACTTCATCTCCTTATTATCCAAGCAACTGTTGGCCTCGATCCTTATCAGTCTGGTTCTGACCATCGTCACCGGCACGTATCTCATGAAAAAATCACTGGCGCCTTTAAAAGTGATCAATGATACGGTAAAAACCATCGAAGTCAATCGACTCGACAATCGAATTGCCCTGTCAGACAATAAAAATGAGCTCCACGATTTAGCCGTCACCATCAACCAGGCCTTAGACCGTATCGAATACGGTTACAAGAAGCAGCAGCAATTTATCAGCGATGCCTCCCATGAGCTTCGGACTCCGATTACAGTCATCGCCGGGTATGCCGATCTGCTCGACCGCTGGGGAAAAAATGATCCGGCAGTCCTCAACGAAGGCCTTACGGCCATAAAATCAGAAACGGATTACATGAAGCAGCTCACGGAACGACTGCTCTTCTTTGCCCGTTCCAACAGCGGAACCCTTATCAAACACTTTTCAGAAATCAATACGGCCCACCTGCTGCAAGAGGTTTACAGCGAAGTCTCCCTCATCGACAAGGAACATGACATCCGTCTTACCGGTAATGATGAGGCCGTCATCATTGCCGAACCGGGGAGCGTCAAGCAAATGCTCCGTATCTTTATCGATAATGCCATAAAGTATACGCCTTCAGGCAAGCAAATTACCTTGTCCTGTACAGCTGATGATAAACAAGTAACTTATCGCATCATCGATACGGGCATCGGCATTCCGGAAAAGGATTTAAATCGCGTATTTGAACGATTTTATCGCGTCGATTCATCGCGGACGAAGGACACCGGAGGGTCGGGACTGGGACTGTCCATTGCTCAGTACATCGCGAAAGCCAATAAAGCTGAAATCACCCTGGAAAGTAAGGTAAATGTAGGCACGACAGTTTCAGTCATCTTCCCGTTGAAGGCTGGCAATGAAGAAATTGGCAGTGACAGTGAAACAGCGACACGAAAGCGGCCTTAAGGAGAGAGAACAACTTTATTAAGAAAGACGTACTGCCATCAGATGCTAGGCTGATGGCAGTTTTTATGTTTAAGAAAGAATTTTCCGTAGAGAGTCCAAAGGAGTGCGGGGAGTTTTTAGAAGCTATAGGATCTGATAGCGGCAGTCCGGTCGCCTGAGGCTTCCATCTCTAAAGAAGCCTCATAGGTAAGAATAATTGGGACTAGTTGCCTGCGTATTCCTGATTAAGGGCTGCCACATAGTTCTGACAGCGGCAGTCTGGTCGTCTTCAACATCCGTCGTTTCGAGATGCTGCATGAACAAGATTGGTTATATCTAGTCGCCTGTAGCCTCCCGTCAGGAAAAACCAGATTGGTCAGAATGATTCAGACTTGTCGCCTTCGGCTTCCCTCTAAAGGGATGCTACATGGGTAAGATTACTTCTGTCTAGTCGCTTGCAGCATCCGTCGTAAAAGCTGACCCATGGTTCTGATACGGGCAATCCGGTCGTCTTCGACATCCGTCATTCTTTTATTATATGAAAAATAAAAGAAGCACTAGCATTTGCTAGTGCTTCTTCGCTTAATCAGCGGCTTCCTATCCTCCCAGGGGGCCTCCCCCCAAGTACTTTCGGC
>NZ_UQBH01000011.1 GCF_900539295.1 uncultured Megasphaera sp. | reverse complement strand
AAAGCACAAGTTGCGCCAACGGCCATAGTTGCTACGAGAGCTGCTAATACTTTGGTTTTCATGAGTAATAACCCCTTTTCGATAAAATAAGTTTCTGTAAGACTTACACCGTTACGGGCGAGTGTCGAAACGTTATTCTTCAAGGGTTCATTGGCGAGTTGTCCTAGTTTCCTCTCTTTTACTGCCTTGAATCATATCGTTTGTCTGCTCTGTCTGGCGAGTGCTGCCTGCATTCACACCACACTCACTGTAATTATTATACATTTTAGTTTTTACCCTGTCAAAGCAAAGTCCCTCGTGAAAAATTTCCTTATTTTTAAACATTGGCTTTATTAAGCCATTTTTATTTGTTAATTTACGACCATTTTACGATTTACAACCGAATCATTTTACATATTATTTCATAAAGTGTTTATTTATACATTCTATGCAATATTCATCAAACCTCCTTTCGTTTTGGGAATACATTTCATTTCTGTGATTTCATTTAGTTTTAAGCAAAGAGAATACCCGGTCTTCAAAGGCTGAATTATCCGTCTTTTCAGAAAATCAACCCCATAAAAAAAGAGTACCCTTTGATAGGCTGTCTCGCTTATCAAAGGGTACTTCGTCTTCATCAGCCTTCTTCCAGGCTCTTGCGAAGGGCGGCGATGTCTTCGGCTAACTTCTGTTCTTCCGCTTCATTGCGCTCGATGGTCAGGGTAAAGGCCATGCCTTCATCGGCCCCTTCGGGCAGGAGTTCGACGGGAAACTGGAGTTCATGTTCATCGTCATTCAAGATGATGTAAGCTGTCTGTTCCGTAATGCGGTCGATGCTTCCGATGAGTTCTTTTTTCATCATTCATGCTCCTTTTCAATGCTGTACGACGAACCGTCGGTCTTGATGGTAATGACGCCGTTGCGGTCCGTCCGATAGACGTCGACATGGTATTTCTGAAGGGTCTTCAAGGTCGGTTCATGCGGAAATTTATAGGAGTTATTGACGCCGCAGGAAATGGTCGCCGCCTTGGGGGCTACGGCCTTCACGAAGGCATCGGACGACGACGTCTTGCTGCCGTGGTGGCCGACTTTTAGGATGTCGGCCTTGATGTCCTCTTTGAGAAGCTGCTGTTCCACTTCTTTCTGGGCATCGCCGGTGAACAGCATGGAGAACTTGCCGTAGGTCAGCTTGCCGACGATGGAGTTATCGTTGGTCAAGCCGCTTTCTGACACGCCGGTCGTATTCTCCTTGGTAAAAATCGTGCCCGGCGAGAGGACCGTAAAGGTGACGTCATCGCCGAGGGTCAGGGTGTCCCCTTTCTTCAATACCTTGTAAGGGATCTTCTTAGCCTTGATGTTCTTTAAATAATTGCGGTACATGGCCGTGTTGGCAATCTGGCCGTTATCGTAGATCTGTTTGATGTTAAAGGCTTTGAACAGGGCTGCCATACCGCCCATGTGGTCGCCGTGGGGATGGGTGATGATGATGGCGTCGATGTCCTTGACGCTGCGGGCCTTAAGCTGCTGAACCAGCGAATCGCGGCTGTCGACGTCGCCCGTGTCGATGAGCATGTTCTTGCCCTTATACTGGATGAGGGCCGCATCGGCCTGGCCGACGTTCAAGATCGACACGCGCAGGTCTTTATCGGAGTCGGTCAGGGACTGAACGGCACTGGCGCCGGACGAGGCCATGGACGTGACGCTGTTGGCGCAGCCGGCCAGGATGAGCATAAAGGTCAACAACAGGGTTAAGGGAAATAATAAAATTCTTCGTTTCTTCAACTTACTTGCCTCCAATTAAGGGCTGCTGCAAAATGGGCAGCGCCAGATTTCCTTCGAGATCGGCCAGGACGCCCGGCAGGGCATCGGCCGTTTCCATGGGCGTAAAGCCATAGGGGCCCCGGTCTTTTCGGCAGGCGTCGCCGGCCGCGCCGTGGAGATAGACGCCGGCACAGGCGGCACTGCAAAGGTCGCTCATGCCCTGGTGGGCCGTCATAGAGGCGATCATGCCGGTCAGGATATCGCCCATACCGCCGCAGGCCATGCCGGCATTGCCCGTCGGATTGACGTAGACGTTGCCCGTCTTGGCCGACACGATGAGGGTCGGCGCCCCTTTGAGGACCAGGTTCACCTTCCAGTCGGCGGCAAAGGCCCTTGCCCTTCCGATGAGGTCTTCTTTGATCTCGGCCATGGGAAATCCGCTGAGGCGGGAAAATTCTGCCAAGTGGGGCGTCACGATGATTCGATATCCCATGGCGGCCACGAAGTCTTTTTCACCGGCCAAGAGGTTCAGGGCGTCGGCATCGAGGACGACGGGGCACGTCGTTCCGGCTAAGACGCGCTTCAAGAATTCCCGCGTCCGGTCATCCTTGCCCATACCGGGCCCCATGGCCAGGACCGACCAGCTGCCGCTTTCTTCGATGATGGCGTCGGCATCGTCTGCCGTAAAGCAGTCGCCGGTGCCGACGCTTTTGACCATGACTTCCGGCTGGACGCCGATGCAGTACGGCCCTACTTTGCCGGGTACGCGGAGAAAGACCTTGCCGGCACCGCTGCGGACGGCGCCGTGGGCAGCCATGAGGGCGGCACCGGCCATTTGGCTGCTGCCGGTGACGACGGCAATCGTCCCGTGACTCCCCTTGTGGCTGTCGGGACTGCGGGGCACGACGATTTCGGCGATGTCCGACTGCTGCAGTAAATAGACGGCATCGTTATCGACGCCGTGGAGGAGCGGCCCGGGCATGCCGATGGAATCGACTTCGATATGGCCGGCGCAGGCCCGTCCCGGATAGAGGGCCAGACCGCGCTTCAAGACGCCGAAGGTGACGGTCATGTCGGCAAAGAGGGGCCCGTCTTCTTCATCGTCACCATGGCTGACGACGCCCGTATCGCTGTTGACGCCGGTCGGCATGTCGACGGCAATGACCGTCACTGCTCCGGCAGCGGCAGCGGCGTTGACTTCCGCGACGATGGCTGCCACGGGCTGGCGCAGGCTGCCGTGAAATCCCGTGCCGACCATGGCATCGATGACGATGGACGAGGCATGAAGTCTTTTTCGCAGGAGATACCAATCTTCTTCGCTGACCGGCGGCGGCAGGAGAAGGCACGTTTCATCGTCGGCCAATTCCTTCAAAGTATGGAGGTGCTGACGGGCTTCGTCACTGTAGTCGCCCTCCTCGCCCAAGATGTAGACGTAGGCCCTGGCCCCGGCGGCTAAGATATAGCGGGCGATGACGAAACCATCGCCGCCGTTGTTGCCCTTGCCGCAAAAGAGAACGACGTCCCTTCCGTCCCAACCTTCAATCCATTTTTCTGCCCGTTCGGCTACGGCCCGGCCGGCATTTTCCATCAGCACGGCCGGTGCGATGGCGTAATTGCCGTGCATGGCCTCATAATCCATTTGCCGCATCTGAGCGGCTGTATTTATCTTTTTCATGACCCGGCTCCCTTCGTAAATCCTTAAGTAGTTGTAATCTTACATGACGACAAAAGCCACGGCATAGTCCCCGTCATGGGCGATGGACAGGGACGGAGGCTGGCAGCTCATTTCGCGCACGGCCTTGGCATAGTAGCCGTAAAACCGGTACTGCGGCGCCCCCAATTCATCGTGAACGACTTCGACGTCGGTCCATTTTCCCTGGCGAAAGCCCGTCCCCAAGGCCTTGAACAGGGCCTCTTTGGCCGCAAAGATCCCGGCCAGGGACTCGGTCCGCCACAACTCGCCACGGTGGCAGTAGTCCAGTTCCCGCTCCGTAAAAAAGCGGTTCAGCGACGTGCCGCGGCGCCGCACCAGTACGTCCATGCGGCTGATTTGCACAATATCGGTCCCACAGCGCATAATTTCCTCCAAAAAAAAGCCGCAATCCCCTCAGGAACTGCGGCAAATTTAACTACCACTTCTGCATTCGGATACAGACACCCAGCCCTTCCAGCAGGACCCGGAAGGTGGTAAAGGGCACGGTCATATCATCGTGAAGGCCGTGAGCTACTTTATAGGAAATCGTAACAGTTTGATGCTGGTAATCGTACCGAAAGCCGTGTAGATTCGTTTCAAAGGTATATTTCGGTGCCGGAATGGCAAACTTCGGCGGCTTCTCGACTTCCAGGCCGTGAATGAGCCGTTCCAGCGTCACCCGCTTCGGCAGTTCAGACTGCAGCATTTCTTCTATAAAGCTATCCAATACAGACATGAATCCCCCTAGTCTTCTTCGTCGAAGAAGTGCTGGTGAATGGCTTTGACAGCCATATCGACGACGTCTTCCGCAATGAGGCAGGTAATACTGATTTCCGACGTGGAAATGATTTCGATATTGACGTTGTTGTCGCTGAGGACACCGAACATACCGGCTGCAATGCCCGGGTGACCGGCCATACCGGCGCCGACGACGGAAACCTTGGCCATCTTATCGTCGATGATGATGTCTTCGACAGGCATTTCCGTGCGCAGGGCATGGAAGACCGATTCGGCTTCTTCCAAATCCGTACGGGCAATGGTAAAGGTAATGTCCGTTACGCCTTCGTTGGCATAGCGAACGCTCTGAACGATCATGTCGACGTCGACGTTCTTTTCTGCCAATTCAGAAAAGACGCGGTAAGCAAACCCCGGTTTATTAGGGATACCGAGAACGGTAATTTTAGCAACATTTTTATCCGAAGCGACGCCGCGGATGAGATATTGTTTGACTTCCATAGAGCAATCCTCCTGTATCATAGTTCCTTCATCTTCCGAAAAAGTCGAGCGCACGTAAATGGGAACGCCGAAGCGGCTGCCCATTTCGACGGCCCGGGGCTGCATGACACCGGCGCCGAGCTTTGCCATTTCCAGCATCTCGCCGTATGTGATCTGTTCGATTTTTCTAGCATTGGGAACGACACGGGGATCAGACGTGTATACGCCGTCAACGTCGGTATAAATTTCACAAACATCAGCGTGGATAGCACCGGCAATGGCAACGGCTGTCGTATCGGAACCGCCGCGGCCGAGGGTGGTGATATCGCCATGACCGGTAATGCCTTGGAAACCGGCAACGACGACGATATTATCCTGTTCCAGCGCTTTCATGATGCGGGCCGGCTTCAATGCCAAGATACGGCCCTTGTTGAAAGCATCGCTGGTCTTGATGCCTGCCTGAGCCCCTGTAAAGGAGACGGCTTTCTGACCGGCTTCTTGGAAAGCCATGGCCATGAGAGCGATTGAAACCTGTTCGCCCGTCGTCAGGAGCATATCCATTTCACGGCCGTAAGCCTTAGAGGTAATCTGCTTTGCTAAGGCTACTAAATCATCCGTCGTGTCCCCCATTGCAGAAACGACGATGACGATTTTGTCTTCAGGCTTTTTCCCCTTCAAGACCCGTTGCACAATAGCACGCATTTTGTCCGGCGTAGCCACGGAGCTACCGCCAAACTTCTTAACGATTAATGCCAACTTAAATCCCTCGCTTTTGTTTGTTTAAGTATTCCTTGCCGTGGTAATTCATTCTTATGGTAAAGGCCAAGAGAATCCACTTATTGCAATAATATCATGGAAGGCCATAAATGTAAAGGGACTGCCGCATGCTGTCATATCACGCAACAGTCCCCTGTATTTCTACAGTGATGAGTAATCAATAAGCCGAGTTTTGTACTGCTTGCGCAGCAGCAATCATCTATCTAGACATACTGTTGCCAGCATGTTCAAGCGACACAACCCGGAAGATCAGCGGGCCGCTTCATCCCTTCCCTATTCGGTCTTGCTCCAGATGGGGTTTACCTAGCCGGTACATTACTGTACCGCTGGTGCGCTCTTACCGCACCGTTCCACCCTTACCACTTGCGTGGCGGTACACATTTCTGTGGCACTGTCCCTAAAGTCACCTTCGCCGGCCGTTAGCCGGCATCCTGCCCTGCGGAGCTCGGACTTTCCTCTAATGCAAAGCACTAGCGATTGCCTTTCATACTCAACGCCTTATAGAATATCATATTTTCCTATCGCCGTCAATGACGATGACCGATCTGTCCTTGCTTTTACTGCAAGATACGGCGGATGTCGGCAACGGCCTTATTCATGTCTTCTTTTCCGACGATGGCCGAAATCATGGCAAAGGAACGGAAGCCCTCATCGTAGATGCTGCGGATGTTGTCCAGGCTGATGCCGCCGATGGTGACGACGGGCAGGCTGAACTTCAAGGCAAAGGCCTTGGCTTCGTCGCTGACGACTTCATCGGCATCGGCCTTCGATTGGGTCGGGAACATAGGACCAAAGCCGACGTAATCGGCGCCGTCGGCCTGAGCCTGTTTCATTTCGTCGATGGTATTCGTCGAAACGCCGATAAAGACATCCGGCCCTGCCAATTGGCGAACGACTTCGACCGGGGCATCGTCCTGGCCGACGTGAATGCCGTCGGCACCGCAGGCGACGGCCAAATCCGTCGAATCGTTCATGATGAAGGTTACGCCCTGTTCATGGCAGAGCTCGGCAATGATTTTGGCTTCTTCATATTTAGCACGCCATTTCTTATGTTTTTCCCGGTACTGGATGATGGTAACGCCGGCGGCGATCAGCCCCTTGGCGACGTCGACATTGCTCCGGCCCAGGCAAAGTTCTTCATTGCCCATGATGGCATAAACAGGGTCTTCTAATAAATGTTTTACATGTTCTTCTTTAGTCATAATACATCTGCCTTCCTTATCGTCATCGGCTCTTAACGGAACCGTTAGATTAAATACTGAATCATATCCTGCGACGTCGGATCGCGCCGGCAGTCGATACCCCACTGCCGTTCCGCCGATGCAGCCTGAAGTCTCCGGCAGAGGTCGTCAACGACAGGCGATTCCGTTCCGAAGTGGCCGCCGTCGACGACGACGATGCCTTGTTTCCGGGCTTCCTGAGCGTCGTGGTATTTGACGTCCCCTGTGAGATAGAGGTCGGCACCGGCAGCTTTAGCGGCCTTGATGAAGCCGGCTCCGCCGCCGCCGAGGAGGGCGACGCGGCGAACGGTCACGTCCGTATCGCCGGCATAGGACAAGGCGTCGCGATGAAGAAGATTTTTTATCTTCTTCAGGACTTCCCCTGCCGGTTCCGGCGTCGGCCAATTGCCGACACGGCCCATGGTGAAGGGATGGCCGGCATTTTTCAAGGGATAGATGTCATAGGCCGGTTCTTCATAGGGATGAGCCGCAATCATAGCCTGCAGGACCTGATTCAAACCGCTTTCAGGAACGATGGTTTCGATCCGTTCTTCAGCGACGGTTTCAACTTTTCCGACACTGCCGATGAAAGGATCCGCCCCTTCATGAGCTTTGAACCGCCCTTCTCCCTTCGTCGTAAAGGAACAGTCGCTGTAATTTCCGATATAGCCGGCGCCGCTGTCGGCTAAGGCCTTGCGAAGGGCCTCGCTGTGGCTTTCCGGGACGTAGACGGCGATTTTATAGAGCTTGTCTTCCGAAACGGGAACAAAGCCTTCGATATCCGTAAGGCCCAGTAAATTGGCCAGGACATCATTGACGCCGCCGTCGGCACTGTCGAGGTTGGTATGGCCACTGTAGACGGCGATGTGGTGGGCCAGGAGCTTTTGGTACATGGCCCCGTCATAGGTATCGGTGCGCAGCGATTTAAGGCCGTCGAA
Organism: uncultured Megasphaera sp.; assembly: GCF_900539295.1. Classification (GTDB taxonomy): domain Bacteria; phylum Bacillota; class Negativicutes; order Veillonellales; family Megasphaeraceae; genus Megasphaera. The sequence goes on along the minus strand of NZ_UQBH01000011.1, from coordinate 55,351 downwards.
GATGACCGGATGGTGGCTGACGATCATGGTGACGCCTTGTTCAATGGCGTAGTCGACGGTCTCCATCATGACATCCAGGGTCACCAGCACTTTGTCGACTTTTTCAGCCGGATTTCCAATGAGCAGTCCCGGATTATCCCACGATTCTTTCAGCTCCAAAGGCGCCCATGTATTCAATACCTTTACAATTTCTCCTACTGTAACTGACACTTCATTTCCCTCCAAAAGGACAATTCCTTTTCTAGTTCTTCAATTTGAACGTGCAGGTCGCGGCGGCTCTTCCGGAGGCCCGCTAAAATCCGACCTTTAGTCTCCATGAGGATCTCGATTTTGCGGACGAGGAGCCCGTCGCGGCGCTGCCAATTGACGGGCCCCACTTCATACTGCCAGTCCGGCAAGGCTTCCGCCCTTCCCGGCACCGCCCGCAGCATTTCGTAGAGGCGGCCGTCGTCGATGACCAACCGCTCGTCCTCGATGTGCCAGCCCTGGTCGTAGAGATAACGGCGCAGCACTCCGGCATCGCTTTGGGGCTGGACGACGACAAACTTCAAGGACTGCCAGACGTCATAGGACTGTTGAAGGATCTTGATCATCAGGGATCCCCCCATGCCGCAGATGACGGCCCCGTCGGCTTCACCGGCGGCAACGCAGGTCAAGCCGTCGCCGAGACGGCAGTCGATGCGGTCCGCAAGGCCCGCTCCTGCGACGTGGGCCTTGGCCGCTGCCAACGGTCCCGGTACGATATCGGCGGCAATGGCCGACGGGCACCACCCCGTTTCACAGGTATGGACCGGAATATAGGCATGGTCGGTCCCGATGTCGGCGATGACTGTCCCCTTGGGAATCAGAGACACGGCAGCCTCGAGGCGCGGCGTCAATTGCATAACAAACACATCCTTTATCGTTATATACTATTTTATTATACCCATCGGACCGTCCCTTGACAAGGACGGCCCCCAAAGGTTCCGGGCACAAAAAAGACTGCCCCAAAGGGACAGTCTTAGAATCAAGCTTATTTCGACAAGGCGACGATCGTTGCAATGGCAGCGACGCCGATGGCGATATTGGCTTTACGGTTAGCCTGGTCGACATCTTTTTTAGGATTCGATTTGCTGGGTTTTTCTTTTTCTTTCCAGTCGTTCTTATATTTCTTGTGGTTCTTATCGTTCTTATCTTTCTTGTCGTTGTGGTTGTCACGATGACGATCATTATCCTGATGTTCCCACTGCTGATTATACGGTCTCGGTTCTGCAGCCTGGGCCGTCAGGGCAGCGCCGCTGAAGGTTGCCACCGTAATCACCAGGACTAAGGCCATGCGCATTATATTCTGAAACTTTTTCATAATAATCAACCCCTTCATTTAAGATTGACTATAGTATACGCGCCGGCCGTTACAATTCAGTCACAAGGCCATTCCAGGGGGACTACAAATCGCTTTCTTTTTGGTAAACAGTCCAAATCCCCTTTTGCGTGACCCATTTCCACTTGCCGGGAACTTCCTGCAGGAAGTGGGCTTCATCGCGGTCATTGACCAGGGCCAGGACCTTGTCGTGATCGGGCAGGTCTTCGATAGCCATGAAAGGCATGACATTTTTCGCATTCCAGCTGATATCTCCGGGCAGGAGCTGACTGATTCGATCACCTTGGACCAGGCGATAGGCCGGGTGGCCGGAATAATAGGTCTGGGATACGGAATAGCGGCCGCCGTACATGACGACCGTCGTCTGATCGTCGGCCATGGTACGGACGACTTGGGAGACGCCGTAGGCCGAAGCCTGCTGGCACTGAGGGATGATGACCAAGTAGGTCACGGCCACGTAAAGGGCCAGGACGATGCCGGCCATATTGACGACCAAGCGGTCATACTTCTTTAAATACGAAGCAAAGCCGATGGCAATGGGAATCATATACGGGAAGGTATAGGTCATGTACTTCGTCGCCATGAGCTGATAAGTAACGAAGATCGTGACCGCCCAGACGATGAGGAACTGGGTCTTCATGGAAAGGGCTGGAAGATGCACTTTCTTTTCCTTCCAAAGGGCTGCCATTTTCCGGGTCAGGCCGTAGTCGCGCCAAGCCAGGGGCAGCGTGAATACCCAGGGGATGAAGCCGACTAAGAAGATGGCACTGTAGTAGTACCAAACGTCGTATCGCGGATGTTCCGATACAGTCGCCCGCAGGACGTTGTGGACGCCGATGAACTGGCTGATAAAATTGCTGCCGTGCATGAGGTACATGGGGACATACCAAATGGCTGTGATGGCCAAAAAGAGAAGCAGGCCGGAAATCATTTTAATGTGCAGCAAGGCTTTTAGGTCGCGGCGCCATAAGAGGAACACCAGGATAATGAGTCCCGGCTGCAAGAGGCCGATGGGGCCTTTGGTCAGGACGGCCAGGCCGGCAAAGGCGTAGGCTGCATAATAGAAGGCCGGCCGTTTTTCACTGTAGGCAATATAAAAGGCCATGAGGCAGGCCGAATAAAAGACGAACAGGGTCATATCGGTGATGACCGCCTTGGACAGGTAGAAATATTCGACCGTCGTCAGCAAGATGAGGCCCGTGAAAAATCCCGTTTTCTTGTCATAGAGCCGGGCTGCAAAGGCATAGGCCAAGAGGATGCCGGCAACGCCGAAGAGGGCTGGGAAGAAACGGGCGGCAAAGTTGCTGATGCCAAATAATTTAAAGGCAGCGATGAGCTCCCAATAGAAGAAAATCGGTTTATCATACCAATAATTGCCAAAAATGCGGGGCGAAAAATAGTCGCCAGAAGCCAGCATTTCCTTGGCCGTCAAAGCGTAATTCGATTCGACAGGGTCGGTAATGACCAGCAAGTAATTGGCTGCAAAACAAAGGATGGTCGTCATGACAGCCAGGACGACGGCCGGTTGTGACAAGGCTCTTTGCCAAAGCCGTTGGACGAAGCGAATCATCCCCGGCGTTTCATGTTTCGTCTGATAAGTCTCCATGATATCCTTTCCTTTCTATACCTCTGTGATGATGGCTACAGTATAGGGTGGAAAGTTAAACAAAGATTTAACAGACTGACAATAAATCAGGAATGATGTATAAAAAAAAGCGGCTTATCCGTGGAAGCGGTAGCCGGCCCCCCAGACCGTTTCGATATAGCGGGGTTTGGCCGTGTCTTCTTCGATCTTTTCGCGAATGCGGTTGACGTGGACCGAGACCGTCGCCGTTTCCCCCAGGGCTTCACTGCCCCAGACGCGGTCAAAAAGGGTCTCCTTGCTAAAGACGATGCCCGGATTCTTGGCAAAGAACAACAAGAGTTCAAATTCCTTATTGGGCAGGCTCACTTCCTGGCCTTTGACAAAGACGCGGTGACCGCTTTCGTCGATTTCAAGGCCGTCAAAACAGAGGGCATGGTGATGGACTTCGCGGGACGTCAATTGCTCATACCGGGCCAGGTGGGCCTTGACGCGGGCCACGAGTTCGTTGGGGCTGAAGGGCTTTACGATGTAATCGTCGGCACCGAGGCCGAGACCGCGAATCTTGTCGATGTCTTCCTGCCGGGCCGATACGAGGATGATGGGAATATCCTTGGCTTCGCGGATGGTGCGGCAGATCTGAAAGCCGTCGCGGCCGGGCAGCATGATGTCGAGGATGATGAAGTCATAGGCTTCCTGAAGGGCCTTCTTCTCCCCCGTATCGCCGTCAAACGCCATGTCGACGGCAAAACCGTTGGCTTCCAGGTAGTCCCGCTCCAATTCGGCAATACCCTTGTCGTCTTCAATGATTAAAATACGTTTCATCTTATGCCTCCCCTTTCGGTAATCGAATGCAGATGGTCAGTCCCTTGGGCTCGGTACGACGGGCCCAAATGGCGCCGCCCATGGCAAGGACGATCTGCTGCACCACAGACAGGCCCAGGCCGCTGCCCTTAGCGACGTTGCTGCGGGCCTTATCGGTACGATAAAAACTTTCAAAGATATTGGTCAAATCGCCGTCATCGACGCCGCGGCCGTTGTCGGCAAAGGTCAGGAGATAGTCCGTATCACCGTCAGCCTCGAGGGACACGGCGACCTCTCCCCTATCCGGATCCTTATATTTCAAGCTGTTGCCGAGGATGTTTTCAAGAACCCGCTGGAACTGGATTCGATCCAAGCGGACGACGGCCTCATCGAGAGATGAGGTAAAACGGACGGCAAGGCCCTGCTGTTCATAAAGGGGCCCCTGTTCACCGACATAATCGGCCACATAAGCCTTGACGTCGACTTGTTCCCAGTGGAAGGGAATCTGTCCCAAATCGAGCTTTGAAAAGAGGAACAGGGTCTGTACCAATTCCGCCATATGGCGCGACGTATCCTGGATCATAGTCAAGTAATGGTGCCGCTTTTCCGGCGTATTGGCAATGCCGTCCAAGATACCGCTGGCGTAGCCTTCAATTTTGGTCAGAGGCGTCGACAAGTCGTGAGAAATGCCGGCCAAGAGTTCCTTGCGGTTCTGATCGTATTTTTCCCGCGTGTCCCGAGCTGAGCGGAGCTGGAGCCGCATCTGTTCAAAAGACCGACAGGTATCACCGATTTCATCGCGGGATACGATCGGCACGGGATGGTCCAAATCACCCTGACTGATAGCATCGGCCATGTCCCGCAGCCGTTCGACGGGCTCGACAATCTGGCGGGCCATCCAACGCGATAAAGCGATGCCGACGGCAACGGTCAACAAAATAGCCAAGACGGCCAGGACGTAGAAGGCCAGTTTCAAGATTTCTTTGGAAGATAAATCGATGAATTCCGACTCGGGGTACAAGGGCACGGCACCGGAAACGGCCAAATGGACGTCCGTATGGGGTGAGACGTAGTAAAAGCGCAAGCCCTGGCCGGTCCAGGAAAAACTGGCGTGCCCACGGGCTTCCCCATCCGTCACCTGCCGGCGAAGGTAAGCCTTGTCGATGCCGGCCGTATCGTAGAGATCTTGTCCGTCCTTCCAAATAGACACATTGAGGCCCTGATTCTCCAAGTGATCGGCTACCAGCAGCAACGGCGCCACATTGCCGTCGTAGCGGTCAGCGCGGACGCGAAGGCGGCTCAGTTCAAACTGGATCGACATGTTTTGCCCGCTTTCAGGCCAAATAAAGGAAATGATGCCGGTCCGGTTGATGTTGCCGAATTGAAGGCCCAAGAGGATGACGATGCTGACCAGTCCCGTAAATAAGACGGGAATAAATATCATGATAAAGTTAGAAAATAAAAGCCGTTTGCGCAGCGGCCAATCGCGTAACTGCATATCCCTCACCTGATTTCACTCAAGATTCTTTCATGCTTATCTTATACGTATAGGTTAAACAAATTTGAAAGAAAATGCAATTTTTCTGACAAATATATTTTTGCCCCGACCTGTAAAGTCTGTTATAATAAGACAAAAATCTATTGTTTTATAAGGGGTGGTACTAACATGACTCAGATTACAGCAGAAACCAAGGAAGAAATACGCAGCCGCTTCCCCCAATTCGTCGAAGCGACCAAGGCTTTTTATGCCAAGGAACTGCCGCCCGGAAAATATAAAGGCATTTCCGGCAAATTCGGCAGCTACGGCGAACGAGGCGCTGACAGCAGCATGCTGCGCCTTCGCTTTTCCGGCGGTGCCATCGACCAAAAGCACATCGCCTTTCTGAAGGACGCCCTCGACAAATACGACACGGACCTCGTCCACTTCACGACCGGTGAAGCCCTGCAGATCCATCACCTCGGCCAGGAAGCCGTCCTCAGCCTCTATCAGGACTGTTTCGACCACGGCATCTACTGCATCGGCGCCGGCGGCGACAACCCGCGCAACATCACGGCCAGCCCGCTCCACGGTATCGCTCCCGGCGAATACTTCAACATGACGCCGTACATTAAGGCCGCCGCCAACTTCGTCATCAACCTCATTCCCGTCTTTAAACTGCCGCGGAAGTATAAAATCAGCTTCTCCAGCGGCCGCGACAACGAAGGCCATGCCACCTTCAAGGACCTGGGCTTCGTCGCTCGTCCGGACCACACCTTTGACGTCTATGCCGGCGGCGGATTCGGCGTCAACGGCTCGCGCTTCGGCATCCTCATCGACGAAGGCATCGATCCCATGGACATCCCCTACTACATCTTAGGCTACGGCCGCGACGTCTACATGAAGTACGGCGACTATGAACACCGGGCCAAGAACCGGTCGCGGTTCATCCTCGAACAGCTCGGCGAAGACGCCTTCCGCAAGGCCGTCCGCGACGCCGTCGCCAAAGCCCGTGAAGAAGGCATCCCCGACTTCTCCATCGAAGAAGAACAGCCTCTTGCCAAGAGCGGCGCCGACGATACGATCCTCGCCGATCCCCGCATCCGCAAGCAGAAGCAGGAAGGCCTGTACCACGTCGAATACAAGCCCTTAGGCGGCACGCCGAAGTTATCGGTCTTCAAAGACCTCTTAGGCCTGCTGTTGACCATGGAAGGCGCCGAAATCCGCCTCAATGCCGATGAAACGGCGTATATCATCAACCTTACGGCTGACGAAGCCCGGAAAGTTGCCGCCCTCACGGCAGACGACACGGCGACGACGGCCTTTGAACACTCGGTCAGCTGCATCGGCGCCACCGTCTGCCAGCAAGGCCTGCGCGACTCCCACGGCATGCTCGCCGAAATCGTCAAGACCTTGAAGGACCGCGGCGTCGACAGCCATTTCCTGCCGAAATGCCACTTCTCGGGCTGTCCGTCGAACTGTGCCGTCCAACAAACGGCTGCCCTCGGACTGCGCGGTGCTGCCAAAAAAGTAAACGACGCCATGGAACCGGCCTTCAACATCTATGTCGGCGGCAGTTATGCACTCGGAAAAGGCGTCGTCGGCGAACAAGTCGGTACGATCACCTCGAAAAACCTTCCGGCTTTCTTCCTGGCCTTAAACGAAACCCTCCTCAAAGCTGACCAGCCTTATGATGAATGGTATCCTGCCCATCAAGAAGAACTTCTGGCTTTGATCAACTCCTTCGAATAAAGAAGGCTCCCGGAAAGAGTTCCTTCACCTGAAACGCCCTGCATCTCTTATGACTGCAGGGCGTTTTTTTTTGCTGCAAAGCGCAAAAAAGGCACGCCGACCGTATTTAGTCAACGTGCCTGTCGTATCTTAGTGATTCAAGTAATGGTAAGCTGCCATGGCAGCGATGGCGCCGTCGGCAGCCGCCGTAACGACTTGACGCAGCGATTTATAGCGAATATCACCGGCGGCAAAGACGCCGGGAATGTTGGTGTGCATCTCTTCATCGGTCACGATGTAGCCGTCTTTCAAGGTCAGGACATCGGCAAACATGTCCGTCGAGGGTACGATGCCGAGGAAGACAAAGAGGCCCATGAAGCCGTCTTCTGCGGTTGCTTCTATTTTCGTCGTCTCACCGGTCTTTACATTGCGGACCGAAATCCACTGCAGTTTACCGTCGCCGCCGACATCGTCGATGACGGAATCCCAGATGAAGGACAGCTTCTCATTGGAAAAGGCCTGTTCCTGCAAGGCCGGTACGGCGCGAAGCGTATCGCGGCGATGGACGACGGTGACCTTACGGGCAAAGCGGGTCAGGAAGATGGCTTCCTGAACGGCACTGTCACCGCCGCCGGCGACGTAGACGTCGAGGCCGCGGAAAAATCCGGCGTCACAGGTAGCACAATAGGAAATGCCATGACCGACCATCGCTGCCTCACTGGGGATTCCCAGGGGACGATGGTTAGCACCGGAGGCGATGATGACCGTGCGGCCGCGGTAAGTATCGGACGTTCCGACCAGTTCCTTGACGTCGCCGGACAGTTTAGCTTCGACGATCGAATCGAGGACTCGCGTTACGCCGAAGTTCTTGGCCTGCTGAGCCATGCGCATGGAAAGGGACATACCGCTCTCCCCTTCCAGCATCTGACCGGGATAGTTTTCGATATCCGCCGTCAGCGAAATCTGTCCGCCGTCCTGTCCCTTTTCGATGAGCAGGACCGACTGATTGTTTCGGCCGGCATAGATGGCTGCCGAAAGACCGGCCGGGCCGGCGCCGAGGATTACTACATCATATATCATGGCGTTCCCTTCTTTCATCGGAAATTAAAGCAGTGCGTCGAGCTTTTCCTTCAAGGCGTCAGCCGATACGGCACCGATGGCCTGGTCGACGACCTTGCCGTCTTTGATGAAGACGAAGTTCGGAATGCTCATGACCTGGTAATCTTTAGCCAACTGCGGTTCTGCATCGGTGTTGACCTTGCCGATCTTTACTTTACCGGCATATTCTTCGGCAAAGTTAGCGACGACAGGACCCATCATCTGGCACGGGCCGCACCAGTCGGCATAAAAGTCGATCATGACCGGTTCTTTGCTTTCTAAGACTTCTTGCTGAAAATTAGCAGCTGTGAATTTGTATTCCATGAGGAAGACCACCTTTCTGTAATGACTTGATTTTTTCTTTTGATACGTATATTATACATGGTATGTAAAACTTATCAAGTACGAAGTTTTTTTGGAGGTAGTACGAAAAAACGGACTACGGAAGGAATGAATACCATGAATCACGAATCGATCTGTGAAAATATTGCCGGTCAAGGCTGCGGACTGAAAAAGGTCTTAAATATCATCGGCGGCAAGTGGAAAATCCTCTTGCTCTGCGTCATCGACGACAAGGGGGTCATGCGCTACGGCGAACTGCGCCGCGCCGTCTACGGCATTACCAATACGATGCTGGCCCAATCCTTAAAAGAAATGGAGGAAGACGGCCTCATCGAGCGCAAACAGTACCGCGAAATGCCGGTCCGCGTCGAATACTCCCTGACCGAAAAGGCTCACTCCATGATTCCCATCCTGCTGGAATTGAAGCACTGGGGTGAAAAACATCTCTGATACAAAAAGAATCCCGCCTCCTCTTTAGGAAACGGGATTTTTTTTTGCCTAAGGAATGATTCGGCTAGCCCATGACGCAGCGCTCCTTATTCTTCATGGAGTGCATGACCCAATAGTAGGAACCGCCCGTAAACAAGGCCGCCATGACCCAGCAGATCGGGCTGGCGCAGCAGATGCCGAAATAGCCCCACATGGCAGCCAGGACTAAGGCCGATACGCTGCGGCCGCCGAGTTCCAGCAAGCTGCTGATGAGGGGAACGCTGGAAATGCCCATCCCCTGCAGGGCATTGCGATAGACAAAGATTTGGCCTAAAAAGATGTAGAAAGGAACGGACATCTTTAAGTACAACAGGGCCTGTTCCATGAGGAGTTCATCGTGAACGGTCGTGAACAAGGCGATGACGTTGCGGCCGAAGAAATACATGGCAACGGCTGCGGCCGCACAGAAGGCTAAGGAGACCAGGGAGCATTGGCGAACGCCCTGTCGGATGCGCCCGTACTTTCCGGCACCGTAGTTCTGCGCCGAATAGACGGCCATGGCGATGCCGAAAGAAATCATGGGCTGGAGGGCCAGCTGTTCGATCTTCGTCGCCGAGACGAAGCCGGCAATCGTTTCCGGCCCGAAGGTATTGCAGACCGACTGGAGGATCAAGATCCCCATGGAAATGATGAGGAACTGGACCGCCATGGGAAGGCCCAGGCGCAGGTGCTGCCAGGCAAAGGCCCAGTCAAACTTCCAGTCGTCACGGGTCAGGCGCAGCATGGGAAAGCGCTTTCTCATAAAGGCAAAGCACATGACGGCCGATACGCCTTGAGCGATGACCAGGGCGATGGCCGATCCCGGCACACCCCAGCCGAAGACGACGATGAACAACAGGGCCAGGGCGATGTTCAAAAGGGACGATACGATGAGGAAATAAAGGGGCGTCCGACTGTCCCCCAAGGCCCGGCAGATACTGGACAGGAGGTTGTAAGCCATCATGGCCGCTAAGCCCAGGACGATGATAATCATATAATGGTAGGCATCGTCATAGAGGACACCGGAAATGTTCATGACCCTCAGGATCAAGGGCATGGCCAGACTTACGCCGGCCGTAACCATGAGGGTAATGGCAAAGGCCAGCATGGTCGACGTCGCTACCGACCGGCGCAGGCCGTCCATATCCTTGGCGCCGAAGCGCTGGCCGACGATGACCGAAAAACCGGCAGACAGGCCGATGGTCACCCCAAAGACAGACATATATACAGGCGCGACGGCACCGACAGCCGCTAAGGCATTGACACCAATCGTCCGGCCGACGATGATGATGTCGGCAATATTATAAAATTGCTGGAAGACGTTGCCGATCAGCAAGGGCACCGTAAAGGCTAAGATCAGGCCAATTGGATTGCCGGAAGTCATACTGCGAACCATCAAATCATCCTCTCTTTTCAGTACACAGAACCAAAGGTGAAATACTACTTATTATACCATCTTGCCTGCAAAAAACAAGATTTAATTCATTTTTAATCACAGTCCCGCCTGCACTTACCGTCTCCTCAGAATGGACGCGTACAATGGAAGCATGACAGCCCATCACCACTCTATGCAGGGAGGTATCTCTATGACCCTAAAAGCATTCTCACCGATTCCCTCCTGGCTGCCGCCCTTTTCGACAGTGCCCCGGGGACAGCTGATTACCTTATACAGCAGCGATACAGAAGCCCCTTTCGGAAAAATCCTGAACGACCGGGATCACCTCGTCTGGCAGCCGTCCCAATCGGGCGTAGCCGTAATCAAGGCCATCGACTTGATGAAGGAATCTAATAAAATCGCCGTCGTCGAAGGCTTCCGCATCATGCCCGACCGCATCCAAATCTTCATTCGCTACCGAAAGTACCACAAACGGCTGCCCGCGTGGTTCATCGACCGCTTAAAGAAATTCCTGGCCACGCACATCACGGGCGGAGAGAGCCCCTCATCGTCCATTTGGAAAAAAGAAACGCACACCCAATTAGTCTATGCCGATATGGCCCGGCAGGCCGTCATAGAAAGCCTGCACGATGAGCTCGAACACTGGAGATATAATGACGAGGCCGATGAAAAAGCAGCCAAAGCATAAAACTCCGGCGAAAGGCCGCCCCCGAGCGTCTGCGCTGAATGACCCTGATCTTTTCTTCGATCCTGTTTACGGAAATGATACGTTTTTATACTCGGCTGTCATACGTCGAAGAAAGGATCCGGACGTATACGACACCTCGAACCGTTACTGCAGATGCAAAAAAAGAGTCCGAAAGACGTTCTTTCGGGCTCTTTACGGTTGTGGCGGCAGGCCTGTTTTTAACAGCTCCGGCGTCTTCATTTGCCGCTCGCTGCACTGGTTGACGTAGTTATAGAGCAGGGCTTCTAAAAAGTGCAGGTCGCCGCTGCGCAGGTTTATCTTTTCGTCGGTTCCCCAAGGGTAGCCGATGAGAGTCTGCCACGTTTGGCGCACAGCCGGCGTCAAGGCCAGTTCGGCCATATCGTCCCTGTCTTGGTAGTCGATGTAGTAGACGGGCTGGTCACAGTAGCCCCGGCCGCGGTAAAAGATGCGGGCCTCGCCCGTTTCGGGAAGAAAACCCGTCAGGGCCAGGAGCTGCCAGCCGGCGATGACCGTGACGATGCGGACGTCTTTTACTTCGATGGCCCGCCCGTAAAGCAGGACCAGGCGGTACAATTCGTCATCCTTTTCACCGCTCGCCGTGAGGAAGAGGACCATTTCGACGAAGATCTGGGAATAGACGTAGCCGTCCCAAGTGAGGTCACGAAGGCGCCGATTGGCACGGCAGTCGTATTCGCTCAAGGTGTATACGCCGTCCTTTTCAAAGACGTCGAAGGAAATCTCTGCTAAGGGCGACAAGGAACCGTAGCCCATCTTGCCCTGGGTGCTGCGCCGGGCCAGGACGTGAAGCAGTCCTTCCTGGCGCGTCAAAACGGTCAGGACCAGCTGCTTGGCACTGGTCTTTTTTACAGCCAGGATGAGGCCTTCATAGGACCGCGACGGCTTTTGGCCATAGGAACGGCTATTCCCCATGGCTTTCACCGTCGGCGTCTCCCTGGTCAGCCTCTTCTTCAGGCGGCACGACGAGGGGCACGGCCTTGAGGCGGACGATGCGGAAACGCTGCATTTCAAGGACTTCAAAGCGGTAGTTGCCGATAGTGACCTCATCGTGGATGAGCGGCGTATGGCCTAAGGCGTTGAAGATGTAGCCGCCGATCGTATCGGTATCGACGTCCTCTTCGACGGGAATATGCAGCAGCTCTTCGACGTCGTCGAGGAGGACCGTCCCGGCAAATTCATAAGCTCCATCGGGCAGGGGCTGGATTTCTTCTTTTTCATGGGTGTGCTCATTCTGAATGGCACCGACCAATTCTTCTAAGATGTCTTCTAAGCCGATGAGGCCGACGGTACTGCCGTATTCATCGACGACCATAGCCAAATAGGTCCGGCGCATGCGCATGAGCTGGAGCAGCTTCGAGGCCGGCATGATTTCCGGAATGGTCAGGATAGGCCGCTTGATGAGATTGAGATTGCTGCGCTTATGGATGTAGAGATCCATGATGTCCTTGATGTGGACCAGGCCCAGGATATGGTCCTTGTCGTCTTCACACAAGGGATAGCGCGTGTGCCGCGACTGACGGATGGTCTGCAGATGCTGGTGCATCGTCTCTTCCGTATAAAGGCAGACGATATCCTGACGGGGAACCATGATTTCTTTGGCCAAGAGGTCGGCGAAGTCAAAGACGTTGCCGATGAGTTCGCTTTCGACCTGGTCGATCTTCCCTTCTTTATGGCTGGCCGTAATGAGCATGCGGATTTCATCTTCCGAATGAGCCATGTCGATTTCATTGGTGACGTCCAGGTCGCGGTCGGCCAGGATCAACCGTCCCAGCCCGTTGCCGAGAATGATGAAGGGCATCAGGGGATGACTCCAGGGATGGATGAGACGGTGGACGGCACGGAGGCTCTTTTCCGGACACTGAAGGCCGATGGATTTCGGAATCAGTTCGCCGAAGACCCAGAGGATGAAGCAGAGGATGACGGCCACGACGATGTCGATGAGCCACAACAGCCAGGTATGGCTAATATAGGGCTCGAGGAGACCGTAGAGGCTGTAGAGGATGCAGAACCCGGCAGCGCCGGCAATGAGGCCCGACAAGGCCATGCCGAGCTGAGCCGTGCCCAGAAAGATGATGGGCTTATCGTACAGCGACAGCAGCGGTTTTAAGGACACGTCGCCGTCGCGGATGAGTTCTTCCAGGTATTCCCGCCGCAGCTGGGCAAAGGCGAATTTCCCCGTAACGCAGACGGCACTGATGATCAGGCAGATAAGAAAAACAAGAAAACATTGGACGATTAGTTGTGCTTCCATCTGACCGGCCCCCTACTCGTTTTTATAGCCGAATTCACTGAGGGCTGCCGCTTTGTTGCGCCAGTCCCGCTTGACCTTGACCCAGACGTCGAGGTAGACCGAAGAACCGAGGAGGTTTTCGATTTCCTGACGGGCCAGGTTGCCGATTTCTTTCAGGACAGCCCCGTTCTTGCCGATGACGATGCGCTTTTGCGAATCCCGTTCGACGTATACCGTGACCCGGATGTAGACCTTATGGTTGCCCCGGTCCTTCATTTCTTCCGTAAAGACGGCGATGGCGTGAGGTACTTCGTCGCGGGTGCAGCGGAACAGTTTTTCCCGGACGATTTCCGCAACCAGCAGCCGTTCGGGCTGGTCGGTAATCATGTCATCGGGGAAGTATTTCGGTCCTTCCGGCAAAATCTTGCGCAGTTCTTCGACGACGGCGTCGACGTTGTCCCCGTTGAGAGCCGAAATGGGAATGACCTGGGCAAAGGGATAGAGTTCAGCATATTCGGCAATCTTGCCTAAAATCTCTTCTTTGCTCATGAGGTCGACTTTATTGATGATGAGGAAGACGGGAACGCCCGTATCCTTTATCTTTTCCAGGACGAATAAGTCGCCGGGCCCCTTCTTTTCATTGCCCGAAATGAGGAACAGGACGGCATCGATATCGCGCAGGGACTGGTACGCCGCTTCATCCATGAATTCCCCCAGTTTATGCTTGGGCTTATGGATCCCCGGCGTATCGAGGAAGACGATCTGGCAGGCATCGTCCGTATGGATGCAGAGGATGCGGTTGCGCGTCGTCTGGGCCTTGTCGGAGACGATGGATACTTTATGCTTGATAATACGGTTAATTAGGGTCGACTTGCCGACGTTGGGGCGGCCGACGACGGCGACGAATCCTGATTTAAACGATTCCATAACGATAGAATTTCCTCCTTATAATTCTTCGCCTTGACGGACATAATCGAGACGCTGTAAGATGAATTCTTCTTCTTTGCGCATTTCGGCCTTGTCTTCCGGTTCCATGTGGTCGTAGCCTAAGATGTGCAGCATGCCGTGGATGGTGAGATAGGCCAGTTCCCGTTCAAAGGAATGGCCGTATTCGTCGGCCTGTTCCTGTACTTTTTCGAGAGAAATGATGATGTCTCCCAAAAGGGCCGTGTCCGGACCTTCGTAGCCGTCGTCTTCGCCTTCGTTTAAGGCAAAGGACAGGACGTCCGTCGGCCGGTCGATATTGCGGTACTGTTTATTCAAGGCGTGGATGTAGTCGTTATGACATAAGAGAATGCTGATTTCGGCGTTCGGTCCGAGGCCGTAGACTAAGGCCGCTTCTTCACAGACCCGTTCGATGACTTTTTCATAGTCTTCCTGTTCGAATGAAGGATCTTCATAGTTGATGTTGATATGCACGATTGGTACCCCCTTTGATACAGTGTCCCCCTGTCCTTACGGGCAGATCATTTATCTTTATAATAATTTTCATACGCTCTGATAATGCGGCCTACCATGTCATGACGGACGACGTCTTCGTCGCTGAAGTGGACCATGCCGACGCCTTTGACGCCGTCGAGGATTTTTTCGGCTTCCGTAAGGCCCGACATGCGGCGGTCGACGAGGTCGATCTGGGTGGCATCGCCGTTGACGACGACCCGCGAATGGTTGCCCATACGGGTGAGGAACATCTTCATCTGTTCCCGCGTCGTATTTTGGGCTTCGTCGAGGATGATGAACGATTCTTCCAAAGTCCGGCCGCGCATATAGGCCAGCGGCGCCACTTCGATGATGTTGCGGTCGATCAGCTTTTGGAACTGGTCATAGCCGAACATATCGGCCAGGGCATCGTACAGCGGGCGCAGGTAGGGATCGATTTTTTCCTGCAGGTCCCCGGGGAGAAAGCCCAGTTTTTCACCGGCTTCGACGGCCGGGCGGGTCAGGATAATGCGTTCGACTTCACGATTCTTTAAGTAAAAAGCTGCCAAAGCCACGGCCAGATAGGTTTTCCCCGTTCCCGCCGGGCCGATGCCGAAGGTGACGAGGTTCTTTCGGATAGAGTCGACGTAGCGTTTTTGGCCCAAGGTCTTGGGTTTGATGAGGCGGTGGCGGGCCGATATGCCGACCGTATCTTCATAGAGGCCGTGCAGCTCTTCGCCCCGGCCGGCTTTGATGAGGCCTGCCGAGTAGCGGACGTGCTGCGTCGTAAGGTACGTGTTTTCCCGGAACAGGTAGCGCAGGGCGCCGAAGACTTCCAGTACCTGATTGACCTCTTGCTCACTGCCGACGATCATGGCCGTATCGCCGCGGACGGCAATGCGGCAGTCCGGAAATTCACGCTGCAGCGTCTTGAGGAATTCATCTTTCATGCCCAGGACGGCCCGGGCTTCACGCAAATCGGAAAATTGCAGTTTCTTTTCTACCAAAATATGCTTCTCCTTTATTTCATGAACTTACGGACAGCTTTGCCGTGCAAATAATCGCATAAGGCCCCTTGACGGGTGTCACGGCGTTCCAGTTCTTCGTCGATCATATCGCGGATGCGCCACCAGCCCATGCCCCAATTGGCAAAATCCGTCGCTTCTTTCGGGGCCCTGCCGATGAGGCGCTGGAAGACGATGTCCGGCCGGCTGTATTCGAGGAAGGCCACGACGCGGCGGACGTATTCTTCGCAGGTCACCAGGCTGATTTCGCCCTTGGCGTACCATTCGGCCATGGCCGTGTTCTTTATGATGTACAGGGCGTGGAGCTTGACTTCATCCGTACCGGCAGCCGACACGAGCTTGGCCGTTTCGACCGTATCTTCCATCGTATCCCAAGGGAGATCCAGGATGACGTGGGTGCAGACCCGGAAGGGGTAATCCCGCAGCATCATCATGGCGTCGACGTATTCTGCCGTCGTGTGGCCGCGGTTGATTTTGGTCAGGGTCTTGTAGTTCGCCGTCTGCAGGCCCAGCTCGACGAGGATGTCGACGCCGTACCGTTCTTTGACGTCGGCCATGATGTCGAGGTAGGTTTCGTTAAGGCAGTCCGGCCGGGTGGCAATGGCAAGGCCTACGATGTCGGGCCGGCAGGCTGCCGTCAGGAATTCCCGGAATCGGTCGGGCGGTAAGTAGGTATTGGTAAAATTCTGAAAGTAAGCGATGAATTTATTGGCCTTGTATTTCGGCTTGATGTGAGCCATGTTCTGCTCGATCTGCTGTTCAATGGTGACTGAGGCCGGCAGGTTTTCATAGCCGGCGCCGATGGAGCCGCAGAAGGCGCAGCCCCGGACGCCGAGGGTACCGTCTCGATTGGGACAGGTATCGGGTATGCTGATGGGCAGCTTATATACTTTTTCTCCGTATGTTTCTTTTAAATAGGTCGAATAGACACGGTAGCGTTCGTTCACGAATTCTCTCCTTTAGCCGGGATGACGAACCAGTCAGCCCGTTCTTTCTTCTTCTCGGCAATGACGTAGGCCGGTCCGTCGGGAACGTTCCCCAGGCGGCCCAGTTCGGCCTTCATGGCCTGACTGACAGGCCAGATATAGTATCGCATCTTGATGTCGCGCCAGTTGGTAAAGTGATAGCCCGGGATATACTGCTGAAGCCAGGACTCACGGCGGAAGATATGGTCGGTCTCACTGCGTTCTGCCGGCTGCCAGCCGAGGAAGTCCGGATGGAGGCGGAAGCGGAAAAAGGTCAGCATGTCAAAGGCCAAGAGTTCTTTTGCCAGAGCCCGCTCTTCGTCCGTAAGGGACAGGACGTCGTCAATGCAGTGGCCGAGGAAACGGCACAGGGTATCGTCAGACAAGGCCTTTTGGTCATTATGAAGGACAAGCCACTCATCTGTCAAGACTTCATAGAGTTTCATGTAATCCGGCCCGTACTGCCGCCCCAGCCAGGACAGAAGGCGGGTGAATTTCCCCGAATTATAGGTCCGTTCAAAGACGTCTTCAAAGACCTTTAAATAGGCCACTTTTTCATACGGCAGCCAGGTCGTGGCCAGGACTTCGTAAGGGCCTTTCGGGTCGTAGCGGTAATCATCGGGATAGTCCCGGCGAATGCCCGACCCCTTGAGGAGCTTTAAAAAGCCGATCTGCAGTTTATGGGGCTTTAGGGCATAGATGTCGTTGAAGGATTGGCGAAGATGGGCATAGTCTTCATAAGGCAGGCCGACGATGAGGTCGAGGTGAAGGTGCATCGTATCGAGGGCGACGAGGCGCTCCATGATGTGCGTGATCCGCGGCCAGTCGTTGTGACGGCGGATGGCTTTCAAGGTCGGCTCATACGTCGTCTGTATCCCCATTTCCAATTGAATGCGTCCCTTCGGGGCCTTGGCCAATAAGTCGATGTCGTCGTCGGTCAAGACGGCCGGTTCAATTTCCAAATGAAAATTGACCTTTCTTTCGACACCTATCATGTATTCCACCAAAGGGCGATGGTGGCTCGGGCTGCAGTTAAAGGTCCGGTCGACGAATTTTACCTGGGACACGCCGGCGTCGACGAAGGTTTGAAGTTCCTGTAAGACCAAAGGTACCGAACGGAAGCGGACCCGGTCGTTCATGCCGGACAGGCAGTACTGGCAGTGAAAGGGGCAGCCCCGGGAACTTTCATAGTACATGATGCGGTGGTCGAGCTCGCGAAAGTCCTGGTTTTCATAAGGAAAGGGCAGGCTGTCGAGGTCGTCGATCTCCTGAAACGTTTCGTCGCCCTTGATTTCCCCGTCGACGCGGCCGAGGACGCCGGGAACGGCCGTACCGTCTTCCCCCTTTTCCAGGGCCGTCAAGAAGTCCGGCACCATGACTTCCCCTTCGCCTTGAAGGACGTAGTCGATATCCGGACAATCCATCAGGACCTGACGGGCCGTATAGGAGACTTCCGGACCGCCGACGAAGACCTTGGTATTCGGGAAGACATCTTTCACTAAGGTAATGATATGGCAGGTCATTTCAATGTTCCAGATATAACAGGAAAAGCCGATGACGTCGGCTTTAAAGGCTGCTATGTGACGCAGGATGTCATAGGGATTTTGATTGATCGTATATTCAGCCCGATCGACGGCGACGCCCCGGTGGGCACAGGCCGTCGTCAGACAACGCAGGGCCAGGGATGACTGAATAAATTTCGCATTCAAAATGGTGAGCAGCGTTTTCATCAAAAACCTTCCTTCAATCTTGATAATATATTAAGTATACCGCAAGGACGCCGTTCTGTCATGTTTTTTTCGCTGCCCCCGGCGGGCCAGCCTTTTCGCCGCTGTCGTTTTATGATAAGATGAGGTAGTATATAGATTCTTACCTACGAAAAGGAGGCTTTTCCTTGTTTAAAATAGCACTCGCCCAGACCCAGGTCCATCCCGGCAATCCTCGGCAGAACGCGGCGGTCATGAAAGACTTTATCGCCAAGGCCAAGGCAGCTCACTGCGATATCGTCGTCTTTCCGGAGCTGGCCATTCCCGGCTACTTCATCGGCGATATCTGGGACCAGCCGGATTACATCGATGAATGCGTCCGCTTCGGCGAAGAAATCAAGGCCCTCTCTCACGGCATAGCCATCATCTTCGGCAATGTAGCCAAGGAAACGGACCGTGTCAACCTCGACGGCCGGACGCGCAAATACAATGCCATGTTCATCGCCTACAACGGCCGCTGGCTGTCTCCGGCCCGCTCGCCCTACCCCTTCTACATCAAGACCCTCCTGCCTAATTACCGGGAATTCAGCGACATCCGCTACTTCACGTCCCTCATCGAAGTCGCCCAGGAACGCCGCGCCTTCCCGGAAGACTTCTTATCGCCCGTCCAGATTCCCTTCGACGACGGCCGCAAGTTCCGCATCGGGCCCCTCATCTGCGAAGACAGTTGGGATGAAAACTACCCCTTCAAGCCCATGCGCTATTTAGGAAAGATGTACGACATCGACTTGTTCGTCAACATTTCAAACTCGCCCTTCACCCTGGGCAAGACCCAGCGCCGCCACCGCCTCTTCGGCCAGGCCATCAACGACATCCACTGCCCGGCCATTTACGTCAACTGCACGGGCATCCAAAACAACGGCAAGAACATCTATACCTTTGACGGCGCCAGCAGCACCTACCAAAAAGACGGCAGCCATCACCGGGCCTGCCGGCCTTTTACGGAAGAACTCCTCATGGTCGACTTCGACGAAACGACCCAGTCCTTTACGTCTCCGTCCGAAGTGCCGCCTGAAAAGTCCCAGATCGAAGATATTTACGACAGCCTCCACTACGGCCTGCAGCACTTCATGGATGCCATCGGCGTCCATAAAGTCGTCATCGGCGTATCGGGCGGTATCGACTCGGCCGTCAACGCCGCCCTCTATGCATCGGTCCTGCCGCCGGAAAACATCCTCTTGGTCAACATGCCCAGCTGCTACAATTCGGATATGACCAAGAGCCTGGCTAAGGAACTGGCCGACAACATCGGCTGTCTGTACACGGTCATCCCCGTCCAGGACAGCCTCGAACTGACGCGGCAGCAGTTCAGTACGGCCGAATTGCAGCAAGGCGGAGACAATAAGGGCCACCTGGCCTTAACCAGCTTCATCGAAGAAAACATCCAGGCCCGCGACCGCTCGAGCCGCATCTTGTCGGCAGCGGCAGCCGCCTTCGGCGGCGTCTTCACCTGCAACGCCAATAAGGCCGAAACGTCCGTCGGCTACGCCACCCTCTACGGCGACAGCGCCGGTTACCTGGCAGCTACGGCTGATCTCTGGAAGCATCAGGTCTACGAACTGGCTCACTACCTCAACGACAAGGTCTTCGGCCGGGAAGTCGTCCCTCAGGGCAGCATCGACATCGTTCCCAGTGCCGAACTGTCGAATAAGCAGGACGTCACCAAGGGCCAGGGCGATCCTTTAGTGTACCCCTATCACGACTACCTCTTCGCCGCCTTCGTCGAACGCTGGCAGCGGGCTACGCCGGAATCGATCCTCACGTGGTACCTCGACGGCACCCTGGAAAAGAACATCGGCTGCTCTGTCGACGTCCATAAACTGTTCCCGACGGCCAAGGAATTCATCGATGACCTGGAACGCTGGTGGCGTCTCATCGCCGGCTTTGCCGTCGCCAAGCGGATCCAGAGCCCGCCTATCCTTTCCATCAGCCGCCGCCCCTTCGGCAACGACCTGCGCGAAGCTCAGCTGGCACCGTACTACACGACGCGCTACTTAGAATTAAAAGAACGGATTCTGTCAGAAGAAGCCTGACGGACCACCCCTTACATACCACAAAAGGACTGCTGATTCATCATCTGAATCGGCAGTCCTTTTCTTGTTATTTCATAAAATTTTCAGTCTTATCCAATCCTTAGTCCTTAAAAGAATGACGGTTTTCCGGCGTCATGTTCTTTATAAGGTCTTCTTTCGAGCGGTTCTTGAAGTCTTCAATTTCACCCTTTACAGCCTTATGGAGCTGTACCGTTACCTGTTCATCCTGATGAGAGTAGTCTTTGAAGGACAGTTCCAAGGTCCCGTCTTTCTCTGCATAGGTAAAGGTCAGGGGATTTTCCGTCGTCGTCGTCAAGGTGTTGTCTTTTTCCGTCGCCTTGAGGTTCATTTCTTTCATCGTCGTCCACTCATACTGCTGGTTGTCTTGGTTGACCAGGCTGTCGATCAAGCCCGGGTCGGGAATATCTTTTAATTCCCAGTTGCTCCGTTCCAAGCTGACCGTATAACCATCGTCGGTCTTTTCGATATTAACATCGTAGACGCAGTCCATTTCTTTCGGAAAACCCGTCTTCCCGTAGCCGACCCATTGGCCGGAATAGTCAATACTCTTCGAATTGAAGCAGCCGCTGATAAGGGCGACCACAAAGATGCTGACAGCTGCCAGGACAGCCAATTTCATGAATTTTGACAGTGAACGCATTCGATTACCTCCTTAGGTTGTAACATGATTCCCTTAATCGGTGAAGGAAAAGTTTCTCCCCAATTTATTCAACTTATCGATCAGTTCTTCTTTTTGGCGGTTCTTGAAGGAATCCAAGTCACCCGTCGCATCGTTACTCTTCTGCAGGGTGATGATGGAATCGCCGGTCTTATATTGGAGTTCTTCTTTTTCTTCGTTATAGGTCAGGGATGCCTTGTCGCTGCCGGAAATTTCCAAGGTATTGTTCTGGAGATTCGCCGTCAATTTTTCCGTTTCATTCTGCCAACTGTAAGAGGCGCTGCTGCCGCTTATGCTTTCCTTGGCATTCCAATAAGAGCGGGTCTGGTCGATGGTGTAGCCGTTGCCATTGCCGTCTTTTTCGATTTTCAAATCATAAAAGCAGTCAAAGTCGGTCTGTTTGTAGCGACCGGAACCGGTCCACTCGCCGGCAAATTTGTCGGAGCTGCCGCAGCCGCTGAGGACGGCCATGGCCAAGACGGTGACGGCCACGACGACGGCCAGTTTCATAAATCGTGAGAATACATTCATATGGTTGCCTCCTTTTTTACCACCATAAAACGCTATAAGGACTCTTCCCCTATAGGGAAAAGGCTTACACTATTTAAATCGTGCCGACAGTGATTCATGCCTGTGAAAGGAAAACAGCTGCCATGATCGGATCCCCGGGACTCGCTGTGGAGTCCCTCCGATGTTAGCCATAGTAAAAGACGAATTTCTCATTTATCTCATTACTATATAACATAGAAAGCCGGATTCTGTCAATACAAAGTGTGTCAAAACCGATAGATGTACGGCCTCTGTCTTCCCTTTTCAACGCTTTCAGCAGCTCAAAAAGACGGATGGAAGCAACAAAAAACACGCCCTGCCCAAAAGGACAGAGCGTGCTGATGGTGTAACTAAGATGCGAGACGGAGACTACATGTCTTTCAGCCGTCCGACTTCACTCTTCGGTCTTACCCGTTTATGACCAAAGTTTTCGACGATGATGAACATCATAGGAATGAGGAAGACGCCGACGATGGTCGCAACGGACGTACCGAAGACGACAGTGATACCCATGTTGACACGCGAGGCGGCACCGGCACCGGAGGCCATGGCCAGCGGAATGGAGCCGACGACGAAGGCCAGGGACGTCATGATGATCGGGCGCAGACGGATCTTAGCGGCTTCAATGGCAGCCGACACGGGATCCATGCCGCGCTCATCGACACGGACTTTGGCGTATTCGATGATCAGGATGGCGTTCTTCGCAGCCAGGCCGATGACGGCCAGGATACCGATTTGGAAGTAAATGTTGTTCTGCTGGCTCAGGAGGTAAGCAAAGAGAGCTGCCCCAAAGACACCGGCCGGCAGACTGAACAGTACGGCAAAGGGAACCTTCCAGCTTTCATAAAGGGCTGCCAAGACGAGGAAGACGAAGAGGATGGCCAAGGCAAAGACGTAGACCGTCTTGTTGCCGGCTTCGATTTCTTCACGGCTCATGCCGCTCCATTCGTAGGCATAACCTTCGCCGAGGGTATCCGCAGCGATTTCTTCCAAGGCTTTAATGGCATCACCGGAGCTGTAGCCATTGGCCGGAGCCCCTTGGATGGTAATCGCCGGATAGTCATTGAAACGAGTGATGATCGATGCCGATCCCATCGGTTTCGGACGAACGAAGTTCGATACCGGAACGAGCTGGTTGCTCGAGTTGCGGACATAGATATGGTTGTTGGCATCGACGGTTTCACGGAATTCCGGAGAAGCCTGGACGATAACCTTGAAGTTACGGCCAAAGATGGTGAAGTCATTGACCTGATAGGAACCGTAGAAGGACTGGAGCGTCGAATAGAGGTCGCTCAGGGAGACGCCTTCACGGGCGACTTTGTCGCGGTCGATTTCGAGCTCATAGCCCGGCGTGTCCGCAGCAAAAGCCGTATAGACCGAACCGATTTCCGGACGCTGACGGGCAGCGGCGATGACTTTCTGTGCCGTTTCTGACAGTTCTGCCGTCGTATGGCCGCCCCGGTCTTCAAGCTGCATGGTGAAGCCCGACGACGTACCCATGCCGTCGATTGGCGGCGGGTTTAAGGCGATGATCGAGGCCTGGGGAATCTGGGCGCCGCGGGCCATGATCTTACCCATCAAAGCGTCAACAGAGAGATCCTTCGTCGTTCGTTTATCCCAGTCGTCGAGGCCGATGAAGGCAGCGGCTGCATTCGGCTTCTGGCCGCCTGCCAGAAGGCCGTAGCCGACGATATTCATGGCCGTCGATACGCCGGGCTGTTCTTTGAGCCAGTTGCCCATTTCTTCACTGATTTTCTTCGTTTCCGTCTGAGAAATACCTTCCGGAAGGGTGATATCCATCATGACGAAAGCACTGTCTTCAGCCGGTACGAAGCCCGTCGGCATGACCCGGAAGACGCCGAGGGTGGCCGCACTGATGACGATCAGGAAGACGACGCACCAGCGCAGGTGGAGCTGCAGGTGAGCCAGGATCTTGCCGTAGCCTGCGATGAGGCGGTCAAACCATTCATTGAACTTATTGAAGAATTTGTAAATTTCCTTGGGGTTTTCTTCCGGCTTATGGATATTCAAGATGGTCGCACACATGGCCGGCGTCAGGGTCAGGGCGACGAAGGCCGAAATGAGGACCGAAACGGCAATGGTCAAGGCGAACTGGCGGTAGAGGATACCGCTCATGCCGCTTAGGAAGGCGACAGGGATGAAGACCGAAGCCAAGACGCAGGCGACGCCGATAACCGGGTTCTGTACGTTTTCCATGGCGATGATCGTCGCCTCTCGCGGACTTCGGGCGTTATATTTAATTTCATATTCGACGGCTTCGATGACGACGATAGCATCGTCGACGAGGAGGCCGATGGCCAAGACCATGGCGAACAAGGTCAGGGTGTTGATAGAAAAGTCGAGGACGGAAAAGAGGGCAAAGGTCCCGAGAAGAGATACGGGGACGGCGATCAACGGAATGAGTGTCGACCGGCCGCTCTGGAGGAAGAGGTATACGATGAGGGCAACCAGGAGCAGGGCTTCGATGAAGGTCTGGATAACTTCTTCAATGGAGGCCCGGACGAACTTGGTGCTGTCGTAGACGACTTCATAGTCCATATCGGACGGGAAGGATTCCTTGGCCTTTTCAAGGACGGCTTTCGCACCGCTGACAGACTGCATGGCGTTGGCGTCAGACGTCAGGCTGACCATGAAGCCGGCAGCATTACTGTCATTGAGTTTGGACGTGACGCTGTAGTCTTTCGAACCTAAGTTGACTTCCGCTACGTCGCCGACGCGGACCATGGTCCCATCGGAGTTGGTACGGATGATGACGTTGTTAAACTGTTCGGCCGTTTGCAGACGACCGTCGGTACGCATGGTGTACTGATAGGTCTGGTTGTTGGCCGACGGCTGAGCGCCGATGGTACCGACGGCAGCCTGGGTATTCTGGGTCGAAATGGCCGAGATGACGTCTGTCGGCGTGACGTTCAGGATACTCATCTTCATCGGATTGAGCCAAATACGCATGGCGTAGTCCGAACCGAATTCTTGGACACTGCCGACGCCGGGAACGGATTTCAAGGCATCCATGAAGTACTGGGTCGCATAGTTCTTCATGAACGTAGCGTCGTACGAGCCATTTGGCGAAACGAGGGCGAATACCATGGCCATGGAGCTGGTCGACTTCTGGACCGTAACGCCCGTCGCCGTAACTTCCGACGGCAGGGTCGAAGAAACCTGGCTGACGCGGTTCTGGGTATTGACCGTATCCATGTCGCCGTCACTGCCCGTTTCAAACTGGGCCGTCAGCGAATAGGTCCCGTTATCATTACTGGAGCTTTCCAAGCTGACCAGGTCGTCGACACCGACCATTTGGCGTTCGATGACGCTGGCGACGGTCGTGCCGATGACTTCGGCGTTTGCCCCGGGGTAAGATGCTGAAACGCGGACCTGCGGCGGCGTAACGTTCGGGTACTTCGCCACCGGCAGGGTTGCGATGGAAAGCAGACCGAGGATGGAAATGATCAGGGAAATGACGACGGCGAAAATAGGCCTGTCAATAAAAAACTTTGATATCACGGTCTCGCCTCCCTACTTGTTTGACGACGAGTCAGCGGCCGTATTGGAGTTATCGTTGTCGATATCCGCCTTGGTCAGCAAGTGCTGATCGAGGGTAGCTCCCTTTGCTTTCTGATAGCCGTCGACAATAATGATATCGCCGCTCTGAAGTCCGCTGGTGATGATCCAGAATTTACCGACCTTCTGGCCCGGCGTGACTTCACGAGTCTGAGCCTGTCCGTTGCCGTCGATGACGGAAACGTAGTATTTACCGAGGGTCTGCTGAACAGCCCGCTGCGGTACGGACAAGGCATTGCGCTGAATGCGAGTATCGGAAACGACCGTAGCATACAGGCCGGGGATGAGCAGGTTTTCCGGGTTGTCAAAGACGGCTTTGACGATGATCGAGCCGGAATTGCCGTCCATGCCGTGGTTGATCTGGGCAATGCGGCCTTCATAAGGATACATCGTACCGTCGCTCAGGCGAAGCAGGAGATGGTCGCCCCAATTACTGCCGTCTGCCCCCTGTTTGGTCATCTGAAGGTATTCGGCTTCACTGATGGAAAATTCGACGTAGACCGGATTGCTCGACGAAATGGTAACCAATGCCGTGGAACCGGCCGTCGCAAAGGTGCCGATAGGCACGTCGTCGACGTTCAGCTTGCCGCTGAAAGGTGCATAGACGATGGTATCATCGACGTTATCCTGGGCGGCATCGACCTGGGCCGCGTTAGCCGCGACGACGGCTGCCTGCTGGCGCGTAGCCGCTTCCTGGTCGGTTACGGTCTGCTGGGGAACGGCATCCTGACTGGCCAGAGCCTGGTAACGGCGGAGATTGAGCTGCTGATTGGCTAAATTGGCTTCGGATTGAGCTTGGGTTGCCTTGGCCTGAGCTAAGGCGGCATCATAGGTACGGCTGTCGATGCGGAACAAGGCCTGACCGGCCGTGACATCCTGACCGCCTTGGACGTACTTTTCTACGACGCGGCCGGAAATCTTCGGCTGAACAGGAACCTTATCCATAGCCGATACGGTACCGCTGTATTCGGCTCGAACGGGCGTGTCTGACGCGACGACTTTATACGTATTGACAGCAACGGGCGCTTTAGTTGCGTCTTTATCAGCACCACAGCCGGCCAAGAGCGCCGCAGCCGTCAGGACGGCAACGCTCATCGTCGCAAGTTTGCGTTTTTGTATCATCTTTTTTTTCCTCCTATTTCTTTCGATTCCTGATTTTTAATGCCGTATAATAAGACCTTTATACAACGCTTCATATAGTCACTAAAACTGGAATCTTGATTGACATCATTGAAATAATCGATGATATCATCGGCTGCGCTGTGCAGCATGCGCAATAACAGGAGCTTGTCAAAGGGCTTGAATTCTCCCGTCTGCTGAGCTTCATCGAGGAGCTGTTCCAAGAGACTCCAATCCTTTTTGTAGCGGGACTGCAGGCGTTCCCAGACGTCGGGCATCTTCACTAAAAGATCGCAGACCTTCCGGACCGACAAGACCTGCCAGTTTTCATTGGGCACGTCGAAATAGGCAATCAGTTTCTCTTCACAGGTCAGACGATCGTCGTCGACGAGCTCCCGATGGTATTGGTAGACCCTTTCAAGAAACGAACTGATAGCTTCTTCCACGATTTCCTGTTTTGACGAAAAATATTCGTACAAGGTTCGCTTACTGATGCGCAGCTTGCGGGCTAAATCATCCATGTGAAACTCAGAACCATGCCGGTCGATTTCACGCAAGGCTTCCGCCAGAATCTTGGCGCGGATATCTTCTGTCATTCAAACACATCCTACTCACAAAAAAATATAACATGCTGTCTCTGAAACTCAAACATAAAACTCAGTACCAATTTATAGTTTAATATACCGTACCATATAAGTCAATATACGGCTGTAAACAAGTTGCAATTATTACTTTTCCAGTTCGCCGGCCAATTTCCGGATGGGCAAAAACCGGTATAACAAAGCTCCGCAGGCGGCGCCGAGGCAGGTATTGGGTAAAAAAGCAACGATAAAAAACCACAGGGCCACGGCTTTGGAATCTAAGACGAAGGCCGCCACGGGATAGGCGATGAGGCCGCCTAAAATACCGGTCCCGATGATTTCACCGGCAACGGCACCCCAGATGGAACCGGTCCTTTTATAGAGGATACCGGCCAGGGCAGCGCCGATCATGCTGCCGGGATAAGCCAGGACCGTCCCGACGCCCATGGCCATGCGAATGGACGAGATGCAGAAGGCACCGGCCGTCGAGTAACGCCAGCCGACGAGGACGGCTAAGAGGACGTTGATGAGATGCTGCAGGGGAAAGACCCGGGCCCCGCCGAAGGGAAATGAAACGAAGGGAGCCAGTAAGACCCCGATGGCGATGAAGATAGCCGTCACCGTCATTTTCTTGAGTTCAACATTGTTCATTGGCAATCATAACCTTTCCATACTGTTGCAACAGATCTGTATTCAAGCTGTAAAAGGCGTCGAAGAGACGGGCGTGGAAGGAACCGGGGCCGGCACTGCCCCCATTTTCAAAGGCCAGTTCCCCGCCGATGCCCATGGCCGTGACGCCGGCGACGGCTGCCGTAAAGGCATCGCTGACAGCGGCAAAGGAGCCGATGAGGGACGACGTCATGCACCCCGTGCCGGACACATAGGTCAGCATGGGGCAGCCGTTATGGACGGCAGCCGTCCGTTTGCCGTCGGAAATGAAGTCGACGGCGCCGGTAATGGCGATGGTCGTTCCCAGTTTCTCGGCGAGGTCGGCCGCTAAGGTAGCGTCGACGGGACGGACCAGGCTGTCGACGCCGAGGTTGCGGCCGCTCTGATGGTCAGCCAGGCAGGTGATTTCTGCCGCATTGCCGCGGATGACGGCCATCGGCAGTTCCCGGACCAGGCGCAGGGCCGCTGCCGTGCGAAAGGTCGTCCCGCCGGCGCCGACAGGATCGAAGATGATGGGGACGCCCTTATCCGCTGCAGCCTTTCCGGCCAGGATCATGGCCTCGAGAGTCCACTGCTGAAGGGTTCCCAAGTTGAGGACCAGGGCCTTGGCAGCCCCTGCCATTTCGGCCACTTCTTCGACAGAATTGGTCATCGTCGGCGAAGCGCCGATGGCCAGGGTCGCATTGGCGCAGTCGTCCATGGTGACAAAATTCGTAATGTGATGAATGAGCGGCCGTTCCCGGCGCAGTACGGCCAGGTTCGAGCCGGCTTCTTCGAGAAGCGTCATCGCCCCCTCCCCCTTTATCTATAACTTTTTACAATAAATACCGGATGTAACATAGGCTGCCTCTCCTTACGCTTCGTCGTCGCCTTCATAGGCAGCGGCGTTCTTATCGAAGAGGGCATCGGCAAACTGGGCGGCATCGAAGGGGCGAAGATCGTCGACGCCTTCGCCGACGCCGACCCAGCGGACGGGAACGCCCAATTCTCGTTTAATCGACAGGATGACGCCGCCTTTGGCCGTGCCGTCGAGCTTGGTCAGGACGACACCGGTCAAGGGAACGACGTCGCCGAAGAGCTTGGCCTGGCTGACGGCATTCTGCCCCGTCGTGGCATCGAGGACCAAGAGCGTTTCCTGCGGAGCCCCGTCGATGTTGCGGCCGGCAATGCGGGCCATTTTCCGCAGTTCTTCCATGAGGTTGGACTTGGTCTGCAGACGGCCTGCCGTATCGACCAGGAGGATATCGGCATTCCGCGCCTTGGCCGACGCCGTAGCATCGAAGACGACGGCGGCCGCATCGGCCCCTTCCTGGTGCTTGACGATGGGGACGCCGACCCGTTCAGCCCAAATGGTCAGCTGTTCCGAAGCGGCGGCCCGGAAGGTATCGCCGGCAGCCAGCATGACCGATTTCCCCTGCTCGCTGTAGTATTTGGCTAACTTGCCGATGGTCGTCGTCTTGCCGACGCCGTTGACGCCGACGATGAAGATGACCCGTGTACCGTCCGTTTCCGGTACGGGTTCGTCGTTTTCATTGAGTAAGTTGACGATGCACCGTTCGAGATAAGGGACGACGTCGTTTCCGTCTTTGATGTCCCGGTCTTTGACGCCGGTACGGATTTGGTCGAGGAGGTATTCCGTCGTTTCGACGCCGATGTCACCGGTCAGCATGACCGCTTCCAAGTCGTCATACATGTCGTCGTCGATCTTGGCATAGCCACGGACGACGGTCTCTATATTTTGAATGAGTGAGTTTTTTGTCTTTTCTAAGCCTTTTCGAAGTTTTGAAAAAAATCCCATAATCATGTTCCTTCCTTTAATAATTCATCTACTTTGACCGACAACAGCCGCGATACGCCCTTTTCTTCCATAGTAACGCCGAGAAGGGTATTGGCCGCTTCCATGGTCTTGCGGCGGTGGGTGATGACGATGAACTGCGTCGAGCCGCTGTAATTCTGGAGATAGCGGGCCATGCGCTCTACGTTGGCTTCGTCCAGGGCTGCATCGACTTCGTCGACCAGGCAGAACGGCGCCGGGTGAAAGGCCAGAAAGGCCAGGAGCAGGGCGATGACCGTAAGGGCCCGTTCGCCCCCGGAGAGGAGGGTCAGGGACTGCTGTTTCTTTCCCGGCGGCCGGATGTAGATTTCTACGCCGGACTCTAAGATGTGTTCCTTATCGGTCAGGGCCAAGTGGGCCGTGCCTCCCTCAAAGAGGCAGCTGAAAATCTGCTGGAAATGGACACCGATTTCCTGAAAGGCTTGGGCGAACTGGTCGGCCATGGCCTTATCGATGTCGGCGACGACGGCCCGCAGCTTTTCTCGCGACTCTTCCAAGTCGCGGCACTGCTTCTGATAAAACTGCTGTTTATCAAGGGCAGCCCGGTAGTCGTCTTCCGCCGACGGATTGACGGTGCCTAAGGCAGCAATCTGTTCCTTTAATTGACTGACCTTGTCGTGAAGCTCTTTCAGGGATCCTTCACGGCGCCGGTCCATGGCTTCCTGCCGGCTCAGGCCCTGCATGGCCAGTTTTTCTTCATGATGGCCGATATCGCTTTTATATTTTTCCATCTGGATGTCGGCGGCGTTGAGGCGCTGCTGCCAGGACTGACTGCGCCGGCGCAGGTCATCGACGAGTTCGTCCAGGTCATGGCTCTGCCGGAGCCGTTCGCTGCGGCTCTCATAAAAGGCTTCTTTCTCCTGGTCGGAACGGTCGGTCTCAGCCTTTTTCACTTCTATATTCCGGGCCAGGTCCTGTAAGAGCTGTTCCGTATTCCGTCGGCGCTCACGAAGTTCCTGCTGCCGCTTCTCCAGCGCCTGCTGCTGATTTGTCAGTTCGTCCTGCCACGACGCGTGCTGGGACAGCTGGTCGTCACAGTGGCGGACCTGTTCTTTCAAGGTCGCCGCCGTAATCTGGCATTCCGTCAGATTCTTACGGCAGCGGTCAGCTTCGGCCTTGGCCGCATCGGCAGCAGCCTGCCAGCGGTGGACGTCGGCCTGCGGTTCTTTTTCCATGGCCGAAAGGGCCTCTTCTTTGGAAACGAGGTCGGCTTGGATATCGGAGCGGGCCATATCGAGGGCTTCGACGCGCCGGTCCGTATCGGTCACGGCTTTTTCAAGGTCCGTCAGTTCCTTGTCGAGCTGCTGTACCTGCCAGTCAGCCTGGCCCGCTTCCTGCTCAGCCTTTTTCAGGGCTTCTTCGGCCCCTTCCAAGGCCTTTTTCCCTTCTTCCGCAGCTTGGCGCAGGTCCTTGCCCTTCACCGTCAGGGCCTTAAGCTCTTTTTGACCCTCATCGATTTTCTGCTGCAAGTCTTCCATTAAAGCCCGGCGGCTGATGAGGGATCCTTCCTGATTCCGCGTACTGCCGCCGGTCAGGGAGCCGCCGGCGTTGAACTGCGTCCCGTCGAGACAGACGATGCGCAGACGGTGGCCGTATTTCTTAGCGACGGCCGACCCCGTGTCCATCGTATCGGCCAAGAGGGTCTTTCCCAATAAAGACGTAAAGACCGTCTTATATTTTTCTTCATAGGTAATGACATCAGAGGCAAAGCCCAAGATGCCCTTTTCGGAAACGGCCCGTTCTTCGTCGGCTGTCCGCGTCCGGTTTCTCAGGGTATCCAGAGGAAGGAAGGTCGTCCGGCCGGCTTTCTTTTCTTTCAAATAAGAAATGGCCTGTTTGGCCGCCTCTTCGTCTTCGGCCACGACGTGGCGGGCCGCGGCCCCCAGGGCCACATCGACGGCGACGGCAAATTTACCGGGAATGCGGCACAATTCGCCGACGGCGCCGCAGAGCCGACTCCGCCAGGGCTGCTGCGCCGTAAGGACGACCTTGACGGCCCGGCCCAGCCCTTCGTGTTCCTGTTCCATACTCTCTAGGACGCGGATGCGCTGCAAGGCGCCGTCGACATCGCTGCGCAGGCGGCGATAGTCCTTTTCGACGCCTTCCAAAAGGGCCTGCTGCTCAGCAGCAGCTTCCTTCCGGGAAGAAAGGGCGTCTTGGCAGGCCTTCACTTCGTCCTGCCAATGGCTGCGCTTCTCTTCGACGTCCTGACGCCGCTCTTTGGCGTCTGCCAGAGCCTTCTTCTTTTCTTCAAAAGCCGTCACGGCTTCTTCACCGGCGTCGGCGTTTTCATCGAGGCGGCGCCGCAGATCATCGCGGTCGCGGCGCAGCATGAAGGCGTCACGGCTGCGGTTGGAATTGGCATCGACATGCTGCTGCAGGTCACAAGCTGCCTGTTTCGCCTTGGCTTCGGCTTGTTCCACCAAGGTCTCGGTCAGGGCCAGGGCCTTTTGAGCGGCTGCCAGTTCGGCTTCCTTTTGCTCCTTCTGGCCCTGCAGTGCTTTCTGCCGATCCTGCCAAGAATCCCGCCGTTCTTTGAGCTGGGCCTCTTCCCGATCATCATCGGCCTGGCGCTCAGCCAGTTCTTCCTGATGCTGGACGCAGGCTTCCTGACGATGAATGAGGCTGTCCAATTCGTTGTGGGCGGCCATGGCGGCCTCATCGAGGCGGCGCAATTGTTCTTCTTCTGAAGCCATCGCTGCCATCAGGGCTTTGCGCCGCTGTTCGGCCTCGGCCAATTCTTTGGAGGCTTCCTGTTCTTCCGCCGACGCCGCCTGGCGGCTGTTTTCGGCTTTGGCCAGGAGGCGTTCGCTGTTGCGCAGTTCCTGAAGGGTCACTGTGCCTTCATAGGCCAGCCGTTCGCCGTCTAAGACCCGGAACTGCTGCAGTGTTTCAGCTTGCTGCTGCAAAGGCCCCAGCTGCTCTTCAAGGACGCCCGTGAGGTCGCCGATGCGTTCCAAATTGCGTTCCGTTTCGGCAATTTTTCGCAGGCCTTCGGCTTTCCGGCCCTTAAAGCGGCTGATGCCGGCCACTTCTTCAAAGATGACCCGCCGTTCTTCAGGCTTGCTGTTCAAGATGCGGTCGACGCGGTTCTGACCGATGACGGCCATAGAATCCTGACCGATACCGGTGTCGGCAAAGAGGGTGTGGATATCCTTTAAGCGGCACGACCGGCGGTTGATATAGTATTCGCTGTCGCCGGAGCGGAACAGACGCCGGGTTACGACGACTTCCGTAAATTCCGTATCTAAGGCATGGTCGCTGTTATCAAAATAGAGCGATACTTCGGCCGCGCCCTGCGGACTCCTGCTTTCCGTACCGGCAAAGATGACGTCTTCGGCACGCTGGCCCCGCAGTTGGCGGATGTTCTGTTCCCCCATGACCCAGCGGACGGCATCGGAAATGTTGCTCTTGCCGCTGCCGTTCGGGCCGACGATGGCCGTAATGCCCTCATCGAAGGTTAAGACTGTCTTATCTGCAAAGGATTTGAAGCCTCGCAGCTCCATTTTCAATAACTGCATGATGTTTTACTCACTTCATTCGGCATGGGTACGAATTCTCTTGTCATACGCAGGCCTCCCCTTATTTTTTCGTATAGTTATCATACCATAATTAGCCGCCCGTCGCCAGCCGCACATCTCGCTGCCGCGGCCACCCAAAGATTGTGTAAAATATATTCAAAAGGGTTGACGAACGGTAAATTAATGATTATATTAGAATTTGGGGTTAGAGGCCCTGATTCTGCAGAAAGGGAGAGTACCGTACATGATTCAAGTATATAAGCACAGCAACGGCCATTTGGACGGAAATATTTCCTTGGCATCGGCTGAAAAAGGCTCGTGGATCAACGTCGTAAATCCGGATTCCGACGATTTGCAGCTCGTATCCATGGTCACGGAAATCCCCACAGATGTTTTGAAAACCGCCTTGGACACGGAAGAACGTTCTCACGTCGAAATCGAAGACGAGTACATCTTCGTCGTCATCAACATCCCGATCATCCGGGAAACGGACAGTTATGACACCTTGCCGCTGGGCATTTTCATCACATCGGACTTCATCGTCACCCTCTGTATCGAAGAGACGGAAGTCATGCGCGCATTCACCAAAAACACCTATCCCTTATTCTATACCTTTAAAAAGACGCGCTTCTTATTTCAGATTCTCCATCGTTCGGCTACCTTGTTCCTTCGCTACTTAATGCAAATCAACCACCGAACCGATGATATCGAAGAAATCCTGCGCCATTCCATGCGCAACAAGGAATTCTTCCTGCTCTTAGAATTACAGAAATCCTTGACGTACTTCACCTCGGCTCTGCGGGGCAACGGCATCGTCATGGAGCGCCTCATGCGCCTGCGCCGCAATACGGCCCTTCACCATCTCATCAAGATGTATGAAGAAGACGAAGACCTCCTGGAAGACGTCATCATCGAAAACAAACAGGCTATCGAAATGGTTGAAATGTATTCCAACATCCTCATGAGTATGTCCGATACCTTCGCTTCGATCATTTCCAACAACCTGAACTTAGTCATGAAATTCTTGGCATCGGTCACGATCATGCTGGCTGTTCCGACGATTATCTTCAGTTTATGGGGCATCAACGTACAGGTCCCCTTCCAAGATACGGCGAACGGCTTCTTTTATGTGTCCGGAATCGCCTTAGTCTGTACCATTACCGCCGCAATTTTGCTGTGGCGAAAGGATTTATTCTAAAATACGCCTCGTCCGGCAACCATGGTCTTGATCGGTTCAAAAGACCGCCGGTGAATCGGACAGGGTCCATATTCCCGAAGCGCTTCCATATGCATTTTCGTCAAATATCCCTTGTGGACGGCAAAGCCGTACTGGGGATATTTTTTATCGTATTCGACCATCAACCGGTCTCGCGTGACCTTGGCGATGATCGACGCTGCGGCGATGGACGCGCTTAAGGCGTCGCCGTGAACTAAGGACCGATGCGGCAGGGACAGGTCCCTGAGGGGCATGGCGTCGACCAGGACGGCTTCAGCCGGAACCGAAAGATGTTCTACAGTCTCATACATGGCCTGCATCGTCGCATGGTAGATGTCGAGGCGGTCGATGTCCTTTTCCGACTTTGAAATGCAGGACACGGCGACGGCTTCGGCCATGATTTTATCGTACAGCTCTTCCCTTTTGGCGGGCTGTACTTTTTTGCTGTCATTGAGGCCCGGACAGTCCCAATAAGGGGGCAGGATGACGGCTGCCACCATGACCGGACCCGCCGCAGGGCCACGGCCGGCTTCGTCGATACCGGCCACATGGTACAGGCCCTGGCGGTAATACTGCCCTTCCGGATCATAGAGGTGCAGGACCCGTTCCCGTTCCTCTTCTTCCTTGATTTTCCGCTTCATGTAGGCATCGGCCAGCTTTCGGACCGACACCCGGCCGTCGTCCTTCATGGCCGAGAGCAGGCCTTCGATGTCCCGGCCTTGGGCCAACAGATTTTTCAGGTCAGCCACCTTTAATTTGGCAATGTCCATGTCATTCATTCCCTTCAAATTCACCGAGGCGGTCGAGGGAAATGGCGCCGATCGTACCTTCGCGAAATTCCTTCAAGATGAGCTTATACGTCTTTTCTAAATCGACGACGCCGCCGGAGACGATGCAGCCCCGCTTGCGGCCGATGGCTTCGATCGTATCCAAGGGCTTTTCGCAGAGGTCGTCCAATTTATAGCGGCCCTTCAATGCGTCGGGATACTGGGCCGACAGCTGTTCGATGAGCTGGGCGATGACCGTTTCCATATCGAAGACGGTGTCGGAAATGGCCCCCGTCGCCGCCAATCGGTAGGCGCTGGTCTGGTTTTCCAGTTTCGGCCACAAGACGCCCGGCGTATCGAGGAGGTCGAGCTGGTCGCCGATGTGGACCCACTGCTTGCCCTTCGTTTCCCCGGGCTTATCGGCCGTCTTGGCGGCGCTTCTGTGGGATAACTTATTGATCAGCGTCGACTTGCCGACGTTGGGGATGCCCAGGATCATGGTCCGAACAGCGCGGTTCTTGAGGCCTCGGGCCTTCCAGCGTTCGAGCTTCGGCGCAGCTAAGGAGCGGATGAGGGACACGAGCTGCTTGACGCCCTTGCCGCCCTTGCTGTTGAGGGCCATGACCTTGCGGCCCTGCTGTTTATAATAGGCGACCCATTCGTCGACGACGGCAGGATCGGCCAGGTCGGCCTTATTGAGGACGACGATGGAGGGCTTGTCGCCGATGAGGGATTTTATCATGGGATTGGTGCTGCTCAGGGGGATGCGGGCATCGACGAGTTCGATGACGACATCGATGATCTTGAGATTTTCCTGAATCAGGCGCTTGGCTTTGGCCATATGGCCGGGATACCAGTTGATTATCATGGGAACTCCTTTATAGAAAAAAAGAAAGGGGGCTGTCATAAAAACAGCCCCTTTTCGCTGTCCGCAGACAGCCTTTTACAGTATAACCGATTTCGTCCTTCGTTGGCTTACCACAGGGCATGCTTTCGATAAACGAGATTAACCTTCTCTGGTTGCGCTCAAATGCTGGATGTGGGCGATGACTTCGTCGATCGGCTTGTCGCCTAAATCGCCTTTCGAACGGTCGCGCAGGCCGAAGGCTCCGGCTTCCATTTCCTTATCGCCGACGACGGCCATGTAAGGAACTTTTTCCATCTGAGCCTTGCGGATCTTGTAACCCAGTTTTTCATTGCTTTCGTCGACTTCGACGCGGATGCCTTGAGCTTCCATCTTCTTGGCGACGTCCTGGCAGTAAGCCAGGTGTTTTTCAGAGATCGGCAGGATCTTGATCTGAACCGGAGCCAGCCAGGTCGGGAAGGCACCGGCATAGTTTTCGGTCAAGATGCCGATGAAGCGTTCGATCGAACCGTAGACGACGCGGTGAATCATGACCGGACGGTGTTTCTGGCCGTCTTCCCCGGTGTAGGTAAGGTTGAATTTTTCCGGCAGGAGCATATCGAGCTGGATCGTGCCGCACTGCCAGGTACGACCGATGGAGTCCTTCAGGTGGAAGTCGATCTTCGGACCGTAGAAAGCGCCGTCGCCTTCGTTGATGGTGTAGTCGAGGCCGAAGTCGTCCATGGCCTTGCGAAGGGCGTCGGTCGTCATTTCCCAGGTTGCGTCGTCGCCCATGGAGTTGTCCGGACGAGTCGACAGTTCAGCGTGGTAGGTCAGGCCGAAGGTTGCATAGACTTCGTCGAAGAGGCGGATCGTTTCCTGGATGACGTCTTCGATTTGGCTGGGCATCATGAAGATGTGGGCATCGTCCTGAGTGAAGCAGCGGACGCGGAACAGGCCGTGGAGGGCGCCGGACAATTCATGACGGTGAACGAGTCCCAGTTCGCCGATGCGCAGGGGCAGTTCCTTATAGGAATGAGGTTCGTTGGCGTAGACCAACATGCCGCCCGGGCAGTTCATCGGTTTGATGGCATAGTCTTCATCGTCGATCTTGGTGAAGTACATGTTTTCTTTGTAATGATCCCAGTGGCCGGAAGTTTCCCAGAGTTCGCGGTTCATGATCATCGGGGTCATGACCTGCTGGTAGCCGTAGCGGCGATGAACTTCGCGCCAGTAATCGATGAGGAGATTGCGGACGATCATGCCCTTCGGCAGGAAGAACGGGAAGCCCGGGCCGTATTCGCTGAGCATGAACAGGCCCAGCTGTTTGCCCAATTTACGATGGTCGCGCTTTTCGGCTTCTTCCATCATCTTCAAATAGGCATCGAGTTCGGATTTCTTTTCAAAAGCCGTGCCGTAGATACGCTGGAGCATCTTGTTCTTTTCATCGCCCCGCCAGTAAGCACCGGCAACGGTCTGGATTTTGAAGGCTTTGACCCGGCCTGTCGATTCGCAGTGCGGACCGGCACAGAGGTCGTAAAAGTCGCCCTGGCGATAGAGGGAGATGACGGCGTCTTCCGGAAGGTCTTCGATGAGTTCTACTTTATAGTCCTGGCCGGCATCTTTGAAGAGCTTCAAAGCATCGGCACGGGACAGGACTTCCTTGGTAATGGGAAGGTTTTCTTTTACGATTTTAGCCATTTCAGCTTCAATGGCGCCGAAGTCGTCCTGTGTGAAACGGTGTTCGGTATCGAGGTCATAGTAGAAGCCGTTTTCAATGGACGGGCCGATGGCGAACTTAACGCCCGGATAGAGGTGCTGAATCGCCTGGGCCATGATATGAGAGGCAGTATGGCGAAGGGTATCCTTCCCTTCCTGGTCTTCAAAGGTAAAGAATTCGACTGTCGAGCCGTCGACGATCGTTTCACGAAGGTCCGTGACTTCGCCGTTTACCCTTGCGACTAATACCTTCTTTGCAAGACTGTTGCTCAGTTCTTTAACGGCCTGGGCAAGAGAAATGCCATCGGAAAATTGTTTTTTGCTTCCATCTTTCAACAGTAATTCTGCCATACGAAACATCCTCCTTAATAAAAAAAGCCCCCGTCCCCAAGGGACGAGAGCATTACTCACGTGGTTCCACCCTAGTTCACCGAGAAAAATCCCAGTGTACTCAAGCGCCGTAACGGGGCGTCCGGAGCTCCCTACTCAGTTCGGAAACTCAGCTCTAAGGCGGTAACTCTATCAGTCTTTATAAGGTACTCTCAGCAACGTACCTCTCTCTGCAATAAAGGAGCTGTAAAGTGTTGTCCTTTTCAAAGCTTTTATCTTATATCTAAGGTATGCGTAAATTATACGGCAGGTTCCGGACCTTGTCAAGTCACGGAAAGCATCTTTCCATCAGGAATATGTCTTCAAAAAAAAGCACTGTCTCAGAGAGACAGTGCTTTTATCATGCACGATCAAGTAGCTTATGCGAGGCCTTTCTGTTTCTTGATAGCTGCCGTGAGCATCGGGA
This sequence comes from uncultured Megasphaera sp., assembly GCF_900539295.1. Taxonomy (GTDB): domain Bacteria; phylum Bacillota; class Negativicutes; order Veillonellales; family Megasphaeraceae; genus Megasphaera. Next base: position 17,055 of record NZ_UQBH01000011.1, on the reverse strand, counting down.
GAACTTTGTAGACGTCGCCTACGATACCGTAGTCGCAAACTTTGAAGATCGGAGCGTCTTCGTCTTTGTTGATAGCGATGACGCAGTCAGAGCCGGACATACCAGCCAAGTGCTGAATAGCACCGGAGATAGCGCAGGCAATGTAGATCTTCGGAGCAACGGTTTTACCCGTCTGGCCGACCTGATGGAGAGCGCTGATCCAGCCAGCGTCAACAGCAGCACGGGAAGCGCCGACAGCGCCGCCGAGAACGTCTGCACATTCTTTCAGGATGCCCGTTGCGAACGGTTCTTCACCATTCATGCCGCGGCCGCCGGAAACGATGATGTCAGCGTCTTCGATCTTAACGCCTTCGCCGCCCATTTTAATGAGTTCGACGAAACGAGTCATCATGTCAGCATCGGAAACTTTAACTTCTTTTTCGATAACTTCGCCCGTTGCATTGGGGTCAGCTTCCGGTTTTTTGAAAACGTGAGGACGAACCGTACCCATCTGCGGGCGGTTGTCTTTACAAATGATTTCAGCCATGATGTTGCCGCCGAGAGCCGGACGAGTCCAGACGATGGTCTTGCCGTCGTCGTCAACGCTGAGCTGCGTGCAGTCAGCCGTAAGGCCGGTTTTCAAGGTGTTGGCAACGCGAGGGCCGAGGTCACGGCCGATGTTGGTAGCACCGACGAGGAATACGTTAGCTTTTTCTTCTTCGAAGAAGTCGCAAAGAACTTTTGCATATGCCGTCGTATTGTAATGTTCGAGTTTCGGATCGTCATAGACGAAAACTTTATGAGCACCGTGAGCGATCAATTCCTGTGCCAACGGTTTTACATCCTTACCAATCAAAATAGCGCCGACTTCGTCGCCAATGGTGTCAGCCAAGATGCGGGCCTGACCCAACAATTCAAAAGATACATCACGTAATTTGCCTTCGAACTGTTCAGCAATTACATAAATGCCTTTGCATTCTGCTAAATCCATTTTCACTGTTCCTCCTTGAATTAAATGATTTTCTGGGCAGTCAGTTTTTCCATGAGCTGGTCGACGATTGCCTGTTCGTTGTCGTCTTCAACTTTGAGAACGAGACCGCCGGATCTCTGAGGCGGAGTGAAAGTTTTACGAACTTTTGTCGGAGAACCACTCAAACCGATAAGCGTTTCGTCAACGCCAATAGCAGCGGCGTCTAAGGTCGGGATTTCACGGCGTTTTGCTTTCATCGTGCCGCGAATGGTCGGGAAACGCGGTTCATTCAAGTCTTTTACTGCGGTGATGAGGACAGGGAAATTAGCTTCAGTTACGATGTAGCCTTCTTCATTTTCCTGCTGGACAGTGACTTTGTCGCCTTCAACTTTGATGTCGCGAGCATACGTAATCTGCGGAATACCGAGTTCGCAAGCAATCTGCGGGCCAACCTGAGCGGTATCGCCGTCGATAGCCTGTTTGCCGCAAAGAACCAAATCAAATTTTTCGATGCCTTTGAGTTCAGCAACTTTTTTAACAGCCTGTGCCAAAGCATAGCCCGTGGCTAACGTATCGGAGCCGCCGAGTTTACGGTCAGATACGAGATAAGCATCGTCAGCACCCATAGCGAGACCTTCACGAAGGACATCTTTAGCCTGTTCAGGACCCATGGAGAGTAACGTGACTTTGACGTTATCCTTATCAGCATCTTTCAACTGCAGAGCACCTTCCAGTGCGTTCTGGTCGAAGGGGTTGAAAATGTTAGGAACACCAGCACGAATGATGGTATTTTTTACGGGGTCAATCTTAACTTCTGCTGTGTCCGGAACCTGTTTGACACATACCAATATTTCCATTTACGTTTGCCTCCTAAAGTCTTTTTTTATGCAACAGGCTTGGCTGATGCCAAGCCTGCATCATAAATTTCAATTATCTTAACAGAGCACCTGCGGTAACCATGAGCTGAACTTCGTTCGTGCCTTCGTAGATCTGAGTGATCTTAGCATCGCGCATATGACGAGCAGCCGGATATTCTTCGCTGTAGCCATAGCCGCCGAAGATCTGGACAGCTTCAGTGGAAACGCGCATAGCTACGTCGGAAGCAACGCGTTTTGCGATAGCAGCTTCAACCGTGAACGGTTTGCCTTCCTGTTTCAAGCAGGCAGCTTTGTAAACGAGGTTACGAGCAGCTTCGATCTGCATCTTCATGTCAGCCAATTTGAAGGAAACGGACTGGAATTTGCAGAGCGGTTTGCCGAACTGTACACGCTGTTTGGAGTATTCAACAGCATCTGCCAAAGCAGCTTCTGCGATACCGAGAGCCTGAGCGCCGACGCCGATACGGCCGCCGTCGAGGGTCATCATAGCGATCTTGAAGCCTTTGCCTTCTTCGCCGAGCATGTTTTCAGCCGGAACTTTGACGTCCTGGAATACGAGTTCCATCGTGACGGACGTGTGGATACCCATCTTGTCTTCTTTTTTGCCATAAGTGAAGCCAGGCATGCCGTCTTCGAGGATGAAGGCCGTGATGCCGTGGTTGCCTTTGCTCTTGTCGGTCATAGCGAAGACAATGTAGATATCAGCGTGGCCGCCGTTGGTGATGAAAATCTTGGAGCCGTTCAGGGTGTACGTGCCGTCGTCGTTTTTAACAGCAACAGTCTGCTGGCCGGAAGCGTCGGTACCGGCATTCGGTTCAGTCAAGCCGAAAGCGCCGAGTTTCGTGCCTTCAACCAAGGGAACCAAGAATTTTTCTTTCTGTTCTTCCGTACCAAACTGCCAAATCGGGTTAGCGCAGAGGGAAACCGTTGCAGACAGGGTGATGGAAACGCCGGCATCATACTTAGCCAATTCTTCAACAGCCAGGATGTAGCTCAAAACGTCGCCGCCGTCATCGCCGGCACCGCCGTACTTTTCTTCAAAGTAAGCGCCCGTGATGCCCAAGCTGAGCAGTTCAGCGATAAGTGCGTCATCATAAATGCCCTGATGGTCGCGTTCCATAATCGTAGGAGCCAGTCTCTTTTCACCGAAATCTCTAGCGAGGTTCATAAAATCCTGTTGTACTTCTGTTAAGTTAAAATCCATGATGTGTCCACTCTCCTTAGTGTATAGTTAATTTACAGTAAAGCCTTAAGATAAAAACCTGGAATCTGAGACAATACATTGTCCGGTCAATTCAAATCAGCCTGGATATATATTCACACGGTCTCAGTGCTTACAAGTGCATTGTACAACTTTTCACAAGTTAAATCAATAGCAAAAGTGCTATAAATCACAATATAACCATTCCATTTTCTCATCCTAAAGCATTAACAAGACTTTTTTGTACTAGTGAGGCAAAAAGCAAAAAATAGCCTTGACACGGTACGTCTCATTTTTCGCCGCGGATTTATTTCTTATCCCTAACTATACCTGTTGCAAATATTAAGGAAAGCTTACGGTTGTATTATAGCACGGATACCCCGGAAGTTGTCAAGGATATGTGCCGTAATTCCCCAAATTTTATAATCGCCGTACGTATAAATCTTTACATTGTAGGTCCGGCGCTGCCGCCACTGGCCTCGCATGGGCATGGCCACATCCTGGGGAAAGTCCGTCGCCGGCCGGGTTGCCAGCTCGATGCGGCCGATTTCAGGCTTATGGTCGTCGAACCATTTCAAGGGAACCGTAAAGGTATGGTCCACTTCGCCGGCGCTCAGGGTAAAGTCCGTCGTATCCATATAGGCGGCAAAGGGCCAGACAGTGACGCCGACGGGCGATTCCAGGTAGTCCAGGGGGCCCCAGAGGTGGAGGTGGTCGGCCGTGACGCCCAGTTCTTCCCTCGTTTCCCGCAGGGCTGCGTCTAAGGGACTCTTGTCGGCCGGATCGATGCGGCCGCCGGGAAAGCAGATTTCGCCGGGCTGCCAATCGAGTTTGCTGCTGCGGACTTCAAAGACCAGGTGCTCTTCCCCGTCTTTGTGAATGACCGGAACCAAGACGGCACAGGGAACGGTATTGAGGCAGGGGTTTTGGCGGACAATGCGTTCAGGCCAAGGCGTAAAAGGCTTCATGTCAATCTCCTTTCAGTCATATAAGTCATATATTACGTTACAATAAGTACAATCTAAAGAAAAGGAGACTGCCTGACAGACAGTCCCCTCCTTCTTTTTGAGTGCATTTTTATTTGACGACGATATTGATGATTTTCTTCGGTACGACGATGAATTTGACGACCTTTTTATCGCCGATGAATTCTTTGATGTGCGGCAGGGCCAAGACTTCTGCTTCGAGGGCGTCTTTGTCGGCATCGACGGAAACGGTCAGGCGGTCGCGGACTTTGCCGTTGACCTGGATCGGCAGTTCGATTTCGTCGACGACGAGGGCCGTCTTATCGACTTGCGGCCAGGATTCCTGGTGGACGCTGCCTTCAAAACCGCAGATCTGCCACAGTTCTTCCGTAATGTGCGGCGTGAACGGTGCCAAGATCTTCAGCAGGTTCTTATTGGCTTCGACGGCGACGTCTTCGTGGATCGTCGTATTGGCGCCGGCATAGGCGTGCATGGCGTTGACGTATTCCATGATCGAGCTGACAGCCGTATTGAGGCCGTAGTCTCCGTCTTTGCCGAGAACGTCTTCCGTAACCTTGGCGATGGCCTTGAATTCTTCAAAGCGCAGTTCTTTTTCCCCATCGGTATACTTCTTATCGGCCGCACCGATTTTTTCCATTTCCTGGAACTGGTGGACGATGCGCCATACGCGGTTGAGGAAGCGGTATGAGCCTTCGACGCCCTGATCGGACCAAGCCAGATCGCGTTCCGGCGGAGCGGCAAAGAGGATGAACAAGCGGGCCGTATCGGCACCGTATTTGGCAATGATGTCTTCCGGCGATACGATGTTGCCCTTGGACTTACTCATCTTGCTGCCGTCGAGGAGTACCATCCCCTGGGTCAAGAGGCGTTCAAAGGGTTCTTTCTTATCGACGAGGCCGGCGTCATGGAAGACCTTCATGAAGAACCGGGAGTACATGAGGTGCAAAATGGCGTGTTCGATGCCGCCGATGTACTGGTCGACGTTCATCCAGTGATTGGCCTTCTTGGGATCCCAGGCCTGCTGGTCGTTGCGGGCATCGGTATAGCGCAGGAAGTACCACGACGAGCAGATAAAGGTATCCATCGTGTCTGTTTCCCGCTTGGCCGGACCGCCGCATTTCGGGCAGGTGCAGTTGACGAAGTTTTCGCTCGTCGCCAAGGGCGATACGGCACCGGCCGTGAATTCGACGTCTTCCGGCAGCTTGATCGGCAGCTGGTCTTCAGGGACGAGCTGTTCGCCGCATTTCGGGCAGTAGATGATAGGAATGGGAGCGCCCCAATAGCGCTGACGGGAAATGAGCCAGTCGCGGAGCTTATAGTTGACGGTCTTCTTGCCGAGACCTTTGTCAGCCAGCCACTGGGTGATGGCTTTGCGGCCTTCTTCGTCGGTGAGGCCGTCGAATTCGCCGGAATTGACCAAGGTCCCCGGTTCGTGGTAAGCCCCTTCCATAGTGGCTAAATCGAGATTCTTTTCTTTATTCTGAACGACCAGGCGCAAAGGCAGGTCAAAGGCTTTGGCAAATTCCCAGTCGCGCTGGTCGTGAGCCGGTACGCCCATGACGGCACCGGTGCCGTAGTCGGCTAAGACGTAGTTGGCGATCCAAATGGGGACCTTTTCGTTGTTGACCGGGTTTACGGCATAAGCGCCGGTAAACATGCCTTCTTTTTTGGCATCCGTTGCCGTGCGGTCGATGTCGCTCATGTTCTTCATGCGGGTAATGAAGGCCTGAAGTTCGGCTTCATTTTCCTTGCCCTTGATGAGGCTGGCGACGTATTCGTGTTCCGGTGCCAAGACGATGTAGGTGACGCCGAAGATCGTATCGACACGGGTCGAGAACATGGGAACCTTTTTGCCGATTTCCGGGATGTCGAAGGAGAATTCAGCCCCTTCGCTGCGGCCAATCCAGTTCTTCTGCATGGTCTTGACGCGTTCCGGCCAGCCCGGCAGTTCCTGAAGGTCGTCCAAGAGGCGGTCGGCATAGTCCGTAATCTTGAAGAACCACTGTTTCAGGTCCTTTTTGACGACGGGATTGTCGCAGCGCCAGCACTTGCCTTCAATGACCTGTTCGTTGGCCAAAACGGTGTTGCACGTATCGCACCAGTTGACCTTGGCTTCTTTCCGGTAAGCCAGGCCCCGTTTGTAGAACAGTTCAAAGATCCACTGCGTCCATTTATAGTACTTTTCATGACACGTAGCGACTTCGCGGTCCCAGTCATAGGACAGGCCCAGGGCCTTCTGCTGGCGGGTCATGTTTTCAATATTGCTGTAGGTCCAGTCTGCCGGCGGGATATTGTGTTTAATCGCTGCATTTTCAGCAGGCATGCCGAAGGCATCGTAACCCATAGGATGGAGAACGTTGAAGCCGTTCATGCGGCGGTAGCGGGCGATGACGTCGCCGATGGTGTAGTTGCGGACGTGGCCCATATGAAGATTTCCCGACGGATACGGGAACATTTCCAATACGTAATACGGCGGCTTGCCGTTGTCTTCGCTGCAGCAGTCACAGTGGTGTTCTTCCCATACGTGCTGCCATTTCTTTTCGATTTCCTGTGGAATATACTTTTCCAATATAAGAGCCTCCTATCCTGCCCCATTCAAAATACAGACGGCCTGTCTTACAGGGTCTTGAGTAATATTATAGTGGCCTCATGGCGTCAAGTCAATTCATGTTTTGCAAATCCCTGCCAAAAATGAGCCGGTTCAAATCCTTTTCGCCAAAAAGCTGCGCCCTTCAATCCATAAGTTTGAATGAGGTCAGCCTTAGCTTTTAAAGATTTTTCATCTTCTATCCAAATTTTAACGGTACCCGTTTTTAGGGGCAGTTCCAAGTAGTAGAGGCCCAGGTCCGGCTTCCAGACGACGTAGTTCTTATAAGCCTTGAGGACGGCTTCGCTGTCGGCCATGGTCAGGGTACGGACGAAGAGCCTGGCCTTGCCGGAAGGCACTGCCTGAGGCGCCGTTTCGGCTTTGACGACAGGTTTCACCAGCCGGCCGGAAGCCCGTTGATACAGATCGCCGTCGAAGTCGATGGGAACGACGACGCCCTTTCTGTTTTCGTCAGCCACGAGAGCCGCTTCTTCGGCTGCCGTTTTGACTTCGACCCGCATCGGTTCATTCACCTTGGCCTGATCTTCGTCTTTACGGACGTCGGCCTTGGCAGCTTTTACCGGCGGCGCACCGACGACGGCCGGCCAGTCGGCCAGGTTCTGCGGCAGGTCGCGGCCGTCTTTCGATTCGTACCACAGGCGCATGTAGAGGGGCATGCCCAGGACGATTTTATCGGCCGGCGCCAATTTCAAGGTATTCTGAACGGCCCGTTCTACCCAGGGGTAGGTGGCAACGGGGCCGGCAACGGGACTGGTCCGGCCGACCTGGTCGTAGGCCATGATCATCAGGTAGTCGAGATGAGGCGCCAAGGCAGCCCGGTCGTAGACCATGGACCAATTGGGGCTGTCCGACGGCGGCGTGACGTCCATGGACAGTTTCAGGCCATAGGCATGGGCGGCGTCGGAAATCTTGCGGACGAAGGCCGTCAGCTTGTCTTTGTCGCTGTAATTGATGTTTTCAAAGTCGATGTTGTAGCCTTTAAAATCGTAGAGGATGGCGTAGCCTATGAGCTGGCGGATCATCGTATCCTGAAGGCGGCTGTCACTTAGGATCTGATGGGTCAGCTTGGGGTCAAAGTTATTGTCGACCAGAGGCCACATGGCGTAGCCCTTGGCGGCGTAGGTTTCGGCCAGCATGTCGAAGTCGGGGTTGCGCAGTTCGATGCCCTTGGCGGTCATTCTGAAGGCCGTCGGCGACATGATCGGCTGCTGCGTCCGAAGTTCCGGCAGATCGGCGTCTTCCTTCATGAGGGGATCCCAAAAGAGGACCAGGCCCATCTTCCCTTCTTTCCCGACGGGATCCTTACGGTCCTGTTCCTGACGCAGTTCGGGAGCGGCGTTTACGGGCTGTTCCGGCGGCAGGAGGCTGTTTTTCTCGGTCGGATTTTCAGCCAGGACGTAGCTGATGCCCAGGGGACGGCGGACGTTTTTGATATTGATGGTCCGGCCGCCGCTGACAGCCCGTCCGGGAAGGGTCAGCTGGACCGGTTCGCCCTGCCAGGCCGTCGAGCCGTTTTCAGCCTTAGGCAGGCGGAACCAATAGGTTCCCTTGCTCTTGTCGGCCTCTTTGATGCCGTACTGGCTGAGGGCCTTGTCCGATACCAGCCAGCGTCCCTGATCTTCGACGATTTCAAGGTCTTTGACGACTTCAGCGGGAATGGGGTTGGCCACGGTCGGCACGTTAAAAGCCGGGTCCGTGGCTTTCGCATTATCGTCAGAGGCGGCAGCAAAGGAAAAAGCCGTCAGGGACAAGGTGATCAGTCCCGTCAGGCAAGAAAGTTTCATCGCACGATTATATTTCATCGTTCTTTCCTCCTCGTGAGGATTGGAAAAAAAAGTTCAATCCTGTATAATTCTATGGTGAACGCGAACAATTTTCAAATCCCGTCCATATTTTCTCATTATACCACACCTAAAGGAGGTTTTATATTGCATCAGTATCTATTTTTCATCGGCTCCTTCCCCGTCCGGGCTTACGGACTGTTATTTATGCTGGGCATCATCTCGTCGGGCCTCACGGCGTACTACATCATGAAGCGCGACGGCCGCGGCTGGCACGTCCACATCTTCGACTTCACCATGTACTGCGGCCTGGCCGGCATCGTCGGCGGCCGCCTGTGGGACGTCTTCTTCTTCGACTGGGCCTATTATCAGCATCACCTGACAGAAATCCCCTACGTCTGGCAAGGCGGCATGGCCATCCAGGGCGGTCTCTTGTTCGGCGCCATTGCAGGCTACCTCTATACGAAGCACTACCACATCGATACCTGGGCCTTCGGCGACCTTCTGGCACCGGCCATCATCCTGGGCCAGTCCATCGGCCGCATGGCCAACCTCATGAACGGCGACGCCTTCGGCCATCCGACGGGCGGAAACTTCGGCATCGTCTATCCCGAATCGACCCTGGCCTATCAGACCTACAGCAGTCAGCCTTTATGGCCGGCTGAAGTCTGGGAAGGACAGATCGACGTCCTGGTCTTCGTCGTCCTCCTCTTCTACAGCTCCTTCCCCCACAAGAAGGGCCAGGTATTCAGCCTCTACGTCATGCTCTACGCCATTGAACGCTTCTTCCTGGAATTTCTCCGCGGCGACTACGTCGACCTGACCATGGGCCTGAAATCGGCTCAGATGACCAGCGTCATCGCCTTCGTCATCGCCCTCGTCGTCTTCGTCTACCTCCAATTCAAAGGTACGCAGGATAGGGACGACAAGGCCCAAGCCTAAAAAAATACGTTTCGATACAAAAAGGACAGCTCCATCAAAACGATGGGGCTGTCCTTTTATCGTGCGATGCAGGGCACCGCTGTGTTGTAATGCCTTCCTTAGTTGCCCTTTTCCAAGGCAGCCTTTAAGGTATGCCATGCCAGGACGGCGCATTTAACACGGGCCGGCATGTTGGAAATGTTCTTCAGGGCAATGGCGTCTTCCAATTCTTCCAGCTGATCGTCGTCGGTAATTTCCCGCTTGATCATATCCAGGAAGAGATCGACCAGGCGCAGGGCTTCTTCGACGCTCTTGCCTTTGATGAGGTCGATCATGATATCGGCCGAGGCCTGGCTGATGGCACAGCCGTGGCCCGTATAGGCAGCGTCTTTGACGACGCCGTCCTGAATGTCGGCCTGGAGGGTGATATCGTCGCCGCAGCTCGGATTATGGCCGTGTTCACTGATGTTGGCAACGTCCAAGAGGCGTTTATTCGCTTGCGATTGATTGTGTTCCAGGATGATGTCGGAATACAATTCGTTCATATTTTCCATAACTCGTTGAACACTCCTTAGTCTTTAAAACCCATCTGCTTGCGGACGAGAGGCAGTTTTTCCAGGAAGTAGTCGACTTCTTCTTCCGTATTGTAGATATAGAAGCTGGCCCGGTTCGACGCTTCTACGCCTAAGTGAGCGCCGAGAGGCTGGGCGCAGTGATGGCCCGAACGGATGGCGATGCCGAAGCTGTCGAGGATGGTCGCTGCGTCATGAGGATGGACGCCGTCGATGGTGAAGGTAATGACACCGGTCTTTTCCGACGGATCGGTGCTGCCGATGATGTGGATGTGAGGAATCTTTTCCATCCCTTCCAGGCAGCGTTTGGTCAAGGCTTCTTCGTGGGCTTCGACCTTGTCCATGCCCAGTTTTTCCAAATAGTCGATGGCAGCATGGAGGGCGACGGCGCCTTCGACGTTCTGCGAACCGGCTTCAAATTTGAAGGGCAGTTCATTGAAGGTCGTCGACTGTTCCTTAACGTATTCGATCATGTCGCCGCCGAGGAGGAAGGGTTCCATCCCTTCGAGGATGGCCTTTTTCCCGTATAGGACGCCCGTGCTGGCCGAGCCGCACATCTTGTGGCCCGAGAAGACGAAGAAGTCGCAGTCCATATCCTGGACGTCGGTCTTCATATGCGGTACGGACTGAGCGCCGTCGACGATGGCAATGGCACCGACGGAATGAGCCTTGGCGACGATGTCCTTGACGGGACGCTTCATGCCGAAGACGTTGCTGACGGCAGCGAAGGAAACGATCTTGGTCTTGTCATCGATCTTAGCTAAGTCTTCGTCCGTGAAGTGACCTTCTTTATCGAGGTACATGAATTCCAGGACGGCACCGGTCTTTTCACAGACCCGCTGCCAGGTTACCAGGTTGGAATGGTGTTCGGAAATGGGGATGACAATCTTGTCGCCCTTTTTCAGCTTCGGTTCGGCGTAGCTGCGGGCAATGAGGTTCAAGGCTTCCGTCGTATTGCGGACGAAAACGATTTCTTCCGTCGACGGGGCATTGATGAAGCGGCGGACCGATTCACGAGCTTCATCGTACAGTTCGCCGGCTTCGATGCTGAGGATGTGAGCGCCGCGATGAGGATTGCCATTGTGATGTTCGAGGAGATCTACGATGGCGTCAATGACCTGACGCGGTTTCTGCGTCGTAGCGGCGTTATCGAAATAAACGATGGGATGTCCGTTATGGACCTTAGTCAAGATGGGGAAATCTTTGCGTACATTTAGCATGGCAATCACCTTTCTTGCGGCAGAACTGCATTTTTTCACGTACAGCTTGGAGCGCTTTATTTTCTAAATCCTTATCGCCCAGGGCATCGATGACCGGGCGGATGTTCGATTCGACGATAATCAGCTGGGCGCCGATTTCGTTAAAGCCGCGGCTCATGAGGTAGAACAGCTTGTCCTGGTCGATCTGACCGGCACTGGCGGCATGGTTGCCGACGACGTCGTCTTCCTTGCAGAGCAGGAGCGGTACGGAAATGGAGTGGACCTGAGGGCTGAGGAGGATGCAGATATCCGATTCAGAGCCGACGGCCTTCTTGCTGCCCCGCAGGAAATCGATGGTGCCGCGGAAGTACTTCTTCGACGTGTCGAGGAGGGCGCCTGTCGTCAAGATATCCGTATTGGTCTTGACGCCCTTGGTAGGTACCCAATAGGAGAAGTCGACGATCTGGTCGTCGTCGCCGAGGTACATGGCCTGACTGTTGAAATTGCTTTCGTCGGTCATGAGGTCGGTCTTATAGTAGACGATGGCCGTCTTGCCGCCTAATTCGGCACTGACGTAGTCGATGGTGCTTTCCTTGCCGGCATCGCCGTAGCGGTGTTCGACGTGGCGCACGCCGCGGCCGTTGAGCTGGACCTTGCTGATCTTGACGCGGGCATGTTCGCCGGTCTTGACGTAGGTCAGGAAGTTGACCATGCCGTCTTCGGCGTCGCCGTCAAATTCGAGGAAGACCGTTACATCGCTGTACGGTGCGGCTTCGATTTTAAGCTGTGCCGAAAGCTGGGGCAAATCAGAGCTGACGCTGTATTTCAAATGAACCGTGCCCTTCTGGTGTTCGCCGATGGTGACGGCGACGCCGGAATTGGCCTTGTTCAGTGCACTTTCAAGGGCTTCCTCATTGGAACCCTGAAAATCACCGAGGTCGGGAATGCCGTTGCCGTCATAGAAATTGACGGAAACGTCGCCGTCGTGGCGTTCTTCCGGGCGGTATGCCGAGCCTTTCTGTTCAGGCAGGCGGTCCAATTCGAGGTAATTAACTTTCATCCAGCGAAAAGTCGGGCGCGGGAGTTGGTTATACTGGATTTTATCTGTATTAGCTGCCATAATATTCCTCCTCCCTATTTCAACGAACCCTTGAGTTCGAGGTTAATCAGGTTATTCATTTCTACGGCGTATTCAAGGGGCAAGGCCTTGGATACGGGTTCGACGAAGCCGCGGACGAGCATGGCCCGGGCGTCATCTTCACTGAGGCCGCGGCTCATGAGGTAGAAGATGGCTTCATCGGAAATACGGCCGATGGAAGCTTCATGACCGAGGTCGATGTTGTCGTTCTTGACGATGATAGCCGGAATCGTATCGGACTGCGATTCTTCATCGAGCATCAGCGATTCGCAGCTGACGTTGGCTTTGGCGCCGTCGGCAGGCGGGTTGATGACGACGCTGCCGCGGTAAATGCTGACGCCGCCGCTCTTGCTGAGGGACTTGGAGTTGATGTTGCTCGTCGTGTTGGGCGCGTTGTGGACGACCTTCGAGCCCGTGTCGAGGAACTGGCCGGCACCGGCAAAGGTGACGCCTGTAAACTCGCAGTGAGCGCCTTCCCCATTGAGGATACTCATGGGATAGAGGCACGACGTATGGGAACCGAAGGAGCCCGTGACCCAGTTGATCCGGCCGTTTTTGCCGACGATGGCCCGCTTGGTATTGAGGTTGTACATATTCTTGGACCAGTTTTCAATGGTCGAATAGGTCAGCTCTGCATCGTCGCCGATGAACAGTTCGACGCAGCCGGCGTGAAGGTTGGCCACGTTGTACTTCGGAGCCGAACAGCCTTCGATGAAGTGGACCTTGGCCCCTTTTTCAACGATGATCATGGTGTGTTCGAACTGGCCTGCCCCCGGTGCATTGAGGCGGAAATAACTCTGGAGCGGAATCGATACGTCGACGCCGGCCGGCACGTAGACGAAGGAGCCACCGGACCAAACGGCGCCGTGAAGGGCGGCAAACTTGTGGTCTGTCGGCGGAACGAGCTTCATGAAGTGAGCCTTGACGATGTCTTCGTACTGATCGAGGGCCGTATCGAAGTCGGTGTAGACGACGCCCTGCTGGACGAGTTCGTCCTGAATGCTGTGATAGACGACTTCCGAGTCGTACTGTGCGCCGACACCGGCCAAAGACGTCTTTTCCGCTTCGGGAATGCCCAGGCGGTCAAAGGTATCCTTGATATCGTCAGGTACTTCGTCCCAATTGCCTTTCATCTGGGAATTGGGTCGGACGTAGGTGACGATGTTGTCCATGTCGAGTTCGCTGATGTCAGGACCCCAGTTCGGATATTCCATGCGGTTGAACAGGTCCAGGGACTTGAGGCGGAAATCGAGCATCCACTGCGGTTCGTGCTTCTTTTCCGAGATTTCCCGAACGATGTCTTCCGTCAGACCGGCATCGGTCTTATAGGAATAGGTAAAATCTTTTTTAAAGTTATACATATTGCCGAAATCAGCAAAGGTATCGATGGTCTTGCGTTCGTCAGCCATCTTGCTCTGCTGTGAGGCAAATTTTTCCTTGTTGTCAGCCATAGCTGTACCTCCCACTAACCTTTGTATGCGTCGTAACCGTTGGCTTCAATCGCCTGGATGAGGGATGCGTCGCCGGTCTTGACGATCTTACCGTCGATAAGGATGTGAACGAAATCCGGTTTGAGCTGCTGCAGGATCTCGCTGTGGTGAGTAATGACCATGATGGAATTGTTTTCGTTGTGGTACTGAGCGACCGTTTCCGATACGATACGGACAGCATCGACGTCGAGGCCCGAGTCGATTTCATCGAGCATGGTCAGTTTCGGTTCGAGCATGCACATCTGAAGGATTTCCGTCTTTTTCCGTTCCCCGCCGGAGAAGCCGTCATTGACGTAGCGTTCGGCGTAAGACTTGTCCATCTTGAGCTGATCCATTTGGGCGTGGAGCTTCTTGCGGAAAGGCATGATGCGCTGCTGGCCGGAAATGGTGCTCTTGGCGTTGCGGACGAAGTTTTCAACGGAAATACCCTGAACAGCGATAGGCTGCTGGAAGGCCATGAAGATGCCGGCTTTGGCACGTTCGTTGACGGCAGCTTCCGTAATGTCCTGACCTTCGAAGAAAATCTTCCCGGCCGTGACGACGTATTTCGGATTGCCCATGATGGCATTGAACAGCGTCGATTTGCCGGCGCCGTTGGAACCCATGATGACATGCGTTTCGCCTGTATTGATCGTCAAATCGAGGCCTTTGAGGATTTCTTTGCCTTCGACGGCGATGTGCAAGCCTTCTACTCTTAATAATTCACTCATCATTATCACTCCTACATAAGTTCTACGTTTTACTAAGCATCTGCACGGCGATGCAGAAACGTAATGGTTGCCTATATTGATAAAGTATACCAATTAGATACACTTACTTTACTGTTCTTAATGTACTCCATAAACGCCACAAAGTCAACCTATTTAGTCGCGTTTTTGACTATTTTTTATCTACTTTGTCCTTCATCCAACGGGCCCGTCGTTCACTGTGCATCCAAAGCTGCATGGCACAGACCAGGACGGCTGCCGCCGACAGGACCAAAATCCCTGTCGACGGACCGTCTACGATCACGGCATAGATCAAAAAAGCATAGACGACGACCCACAGAAAGAGCTTGAGCCGCATCAGTTTTGACCACTTAGCCACAGGCATCGCATCCTTTGCAGTCCCCTTCTTCAGGGGCACCGAAGAGACGGGCCTTCTGGCCGCGCATGGCAAGTGTCGCCTGGATGTACATGGCGCATTCGATACGTTTCTTTTGGATCTGACAGCTGAGGTCATAAGGCGTCTTGATGTCGCCGCCGTATTTGATGTTGTTGGCATGGCAGCCGCCGCTGCAGAAGAATTTAGCCCAGCATTCGCAGCAGATGGGCTTGTTGAGGACGTGCATGTCCCGGAACAAGGGCGGCAGGGTCGTATTGGTCACGCCGTCATAGACGTTGCCGATGACGTATTCATCCTGGCCGACGAACTGATGGCAGGGATAGATATCGCCGTTGGGGACGACGCACATGTATTCGTGGCCGGCACCGCAGCCGCGGAGGCGCTTGGCGATGCAGGGGCCGCGGTAGAGGTCCATGATGAAGTGATAATAGATGAAGGGACGGCCTTCGTCGAGGCGCTTCAAGTAGAATTCGGCTAAGTTGTCGTATTCATCGAAGATGCGGGGCAGGTCCTTTTCGGTAATGGCATAGGACAGGTCGTCGCCGACGACGGGTTCCATGGACAGGCCTTCAAAGCCGAGGTCGGCCATGTGTTCGACGTCTTTCGTAAAGTCCAGGTTGTACGTTGTATACGTACCGCGGACATAGTACTCTTCCCCATTGCGATGCTTGGCCGCATAGACCTGATTGTCGGCACAGGTCTTATAGGAGCTGCGGCCGCCGGCGTCGGGACGCATGCGGTCGTGGACTTCGGGACGGCCGTCGAGGCTGAGGATGAGGCTGATGTGATTGTCCGTCAGGTACTTGACCTTAGCCGGGTCGAGGAGCATGCCGTTCGTCGTCAGGGACAGTTTAAAGACCTTGTCATGGATCTTTTCCTGCTCACGGATGTATTCGATGGTCTGCTTGACGACGCCGAAGTTCATGAGCGGTTCACCGCCGAAGAAGTCGATTTCGCAGTGCTGGCGCTTGCCTTCGGTGCTGCGGATCAAGAGGTCGACGGCATTCTTCGCTACGTCAAAGCTCATCAATTCCCGCTTGTGCGTGTCGTAGTCGCCTTGGGAGGCAAAACAGTACTGACAGCGCAGATTGCAGTCGTGAGCGATGTTCAGGCACAGGGACTTGATGACCGGTTCTTCTTCGGCGACGACTTTGAAGTTTTCCGTCATGGGCGCGAAGAGGAGTTCCTTCTTGATCAGTTCATCGAGCTCGCCGAGGATGTCGTCGAGGTCTTGTTTATCGTAAGTACCGGCAAAGGCTTCGTAGACGGCTTCTTTATTGGTGCCGTCGTAGACGTCGAGGACATCGTAGGTCATCTTGTCGATGACGTTGATGATGCCGCTGTTGACGTCGAGGAGCATGTAGGTACCATTTTGACAGTATTTATGAATCATTGGTTTAATTTCAGCCATGAATAATCTTTCCTCCATGCAAAAAGAAGGGGGTGCCGCGTGAGCGACGCCCCTTTTCCTTGAATAACTTATTTTGTGCAGATCTGATTGCCAACGGTGCAAGAAGTCTTGCAGGCGGACTGGCAGGACGTCTGACATTCGCTGCAGCCAGCGTGCTGTGCCGTCTTCTGGATAGATTCCGTATTAATCGTAATGATGTGTTTTGCCATGATCTTCACCTCGCTATCAAAGATTATGCTTTATTTTACCACATTACAGACGATTCTACAACAGAAGTCAAAACTATAAGAGTTTAAAACCTTCAAAGAAGAAGTTCTTCCCGATGCTGATGACCAGGGATCGTTCTTCAAATACGTCATTCGTGTCAAAGAAAACGTCAAAGCCTTCTTGATAGGTGGCATAGATCGAGGTAATGCGCTGTAAGCACCCGATAATGTCCTCAGCTGTCACTTCCGGCTCGCCGTCAGAGCGCCATTTCTTATTCTTGAAGCCGGCGATGAGCGGCGCATGGGAGACGACTTGGGATTGGTGTTCCAAAACCCAGTTCCAGATTTCCTCGCCATACTGCTGTGCCTGTTCCTCTTGGCCTTCAGGGAGTCCGTCGAGGGTAAACAAAACGGGGCGGCCTTCAACCATGATTTCATCCATGTAGCTGCCTTTGACATATTTTAAATTCACAGAAGCACCTCCTGCAAAATCATGTGGAGCATGAAGAATAGTTATGTCTAACGTATTAATTTTATCGTGCATTCAGGAGATTGTCAATCAAAACCACCAGTTTAACTGGTGGTTTGCTCAGGCCCTATAAGGGCCTATC